>NZ_JAHHIU010000080.1 GCF_024539815.1 Streptomyces hayashii | reverse complement strand
CGTCCCGACCGGGACGGGCGCCGCCAAGCGGAACGGACTGTCCCACCGCCCCGTGGGCACACATCAGTCAACGGGTCAGCGTGCTCTCACGGAGAAGCGGAGGGGCGAGGATGGAGATCGACGGCATCATCAGTGCCATCTTCATCGGCATCGTCATCGGTGTGCTCGGGCGGCTCGTCGTCCCGGGGCGCCAGCGCATCGGCGTGCTGTGGACGATCGGGGTCGGCATCGTGGCGGCGCTGATCGGCTCGCTGCTCGCCGCGGGCCTCGGGGTCGCCGACACGAAGGGCGTCGACTGGATCGAGTGGCTCATCCAGATCGGGCTGGCCGCGGTGGGCGTCGCGGCACTGGACCGGGCGAAGTCGCGACGCTGACCCACGACGCCGACGCCCGACGGCACGAAGCTCACGCCCGGCGCCGAGCACGACGTCAGTGCGCGTAGACGTACGGAGTCGTCGTGCTCAGCGCGGCGAAGCCGAGGCGTTCGAGGATGGGGCGGCTCTGGTCGGAGGCGTCGACCTGGAGGTACCGGTAGCCGCGCTCGGCGGCGATGCGGGCGCGGTGGGCGATCAGCGCACGGTAGAGACCTCGGCCGCGCCAGCCGTCGACGGTGCCGCCGCCCCACAGACCGGCGAACCGGGTGCCCGGGAGGAGTTCCATGCGCGCCGAGCTCACCGGCACGTCCCCCGCCAGCGCCACCAGGGCGACGAGTTCGTCGGGGTCGGAGGCGAGGCGTGCGCGCAGGAGGTCGCGCAGCCAGGAGCCGTCACGGCCGAAGGCCTTCTCGTTCGCCTCGACCATGAGCTCGACGCCCGCACGATCGGTGACCGGGACGATGCGCACGCCTTCGGGCGGTGCGAGGTCGAGGAGTTGGCCGCTCGTCTCGCCGATCATGAGGGTCTCCTCCTGATCGGGCACGAACCCGGCGGCCGTCAGCCGCTGCCCGAGGTCGGCCGGACGGTCGTGCCGGTACAGCTTCCACTCGAACTCGTGGCCGAGCCGGCCGAAGCGGGCGATCTGCTCGGCGATGGCCGCGTCGGCGCCGGCCTCGTCCAGGTCGGACCACAGCACGCCGCTCCAGCCGCCGTCGCCGCCGATGTGCCGGACCACTCCCCCGGCCTTCTCGACCCGGGCGTCGGAGCTCTCGGGGCGCGCGCCTTCGCGCATCTCCCGGTCGTACAGGGCGAGTACCTCGGCATGATCCATAGGCCCCACTCCAGCACCCGTGCACGCCCCGCACAACGCAATTGGCGCGTCGGCACGTGCCGGGTCTCCCCGTGCGGGCCGGGCGGTCGCCGCAGACCTCGAAGACCCGGGACCGGCCGAGCCGCCCGCGAGCTGCCGGACGCCCCGTGGGGCGGCCTCGCCACGGGAGCGGCACCCGTCTCCGCACCGCGGCGGGCGGCCGGTCGACTCGGGGCGCGCGCCCGGGCGGGTCGGCGGCGCCTGCGCGGCCGCCGAGCGCGCACACGGGCCCTCGTGCCCGACGGGGCCCGCGTGCCCGGCCGCGCCTCTCAGCGCTCGGCGTGCGGGCGGAACCGGCGGTAGAGCAACGCTCCGCCGAGCATCAGAGCGGTGCTGCCGGCGAGGGCCGGCAGGGTGGCGTCGGCTCCCGTGCGGGCGAGCGCGGCGACGGGCGCCACGGCCTGCGGGGCCAGGACGGGGGCCGGGGGCTCGGCCCGCGGGCCCGGGTGCTGCGACTGCGACGGCGGGTCGTGCCGGACCGGCGGCTGCGCCGCGGGCCCGGAGGGCTGTACGGGCTCCTCGCCGGGGGCGTTGACGGACTCGTCGCCGAAGGCCGGGTCGGCGATGCCGACGACGTTCACGCTGTTGCCGCTGACGTTCACCGGAAGATGCACCGGCAGCTGGACCCCGTTGCCGGAGACGACGCCCGGGGAGCCCTTCGCGTCGCCCCGGGCGGTGGCGCCGCCGCCGGACGGGGCGCGGTGGGCGCCGTGTGCGGCGGCCGAGCCCGCGTCGGCGCAGGTGTTGCCCGCGGCGGGGTTCAGCAAGCCCACCACGTTCACCGTGTTCCCGCACAGGTTCACCGGGAGGTGCACCGGCAGCTGCACCCCGTTGCCGGAGATCAGCCCGGGCGAGCCCGCGGCGGAGCCGTTCGCCGCGGAGTCGGCGTGTGCGGGCAGTGTCACAGCCATCGCGCCGGAGACTGCGGCGACGGCCATCACACCGGTTCGGGTAACCCGTCTCATGGGGTCCCTGCCTTCCAGACATGAGTCGCGGGCACTCGCCCGCACCGGGTAGAACGCCCGCGGCCCGTCCGGGTTATGCCTGAGCGGCCTTTCACCCGGTCGGACGCCGCTCCACTCGAACTGGTGTCGAACCCGCCGCGCCGGGGCCCGAAGCCCGCAGATCGCGTGAGCCGCACGGCCCGCACGGGCCGTCCGCGCGCCGGTCGCCGCAGCGGCGCCCGGGGCAGGGCGCTTCCGCCCGGAGGCGGGTCGCAGGACGGCCGCTTATCGTGAGCGAGGACGCCGTCCCCGGACCGCTGCGGGCGTCCCTGGAGGCATTGATGCTGGCCAAGCTGTCGACGCGGCCCGGGTTGCGACGCTGCGCGCTCGCCGCCACCGCCGCACTGACCCTGATAGGCGCGGGCCTGCCGACGATCACCGCGAGCCGGAACGCGACCGCGGACGACCGACCCGACCTGTCCCGGTTCGACGGTCAGAAGGTCGCGTGGTCGGCGTGCAGGGGCGACGGCATGCCCAAGGACCTGCAGTGCGCCAAGGTGACCGTCCCGCTCGACTACGCCCACCCCGGGAAGGCCACGCTCGACCTCGCGATCGCCCGCTACCGCGCCACCGGCCGCAAACGCGGCTCCGTGGTGCTCGACTTCGGCGGCCCCGGCGGCGCGGGGGTCCCCGAACTCGCCCACAGCGGCAAGGAGTTCATGGATCTCACGGACGGCTACGACGTGGTCGCCTTCGATCCCCGGGGCGTCGGCCGCTCCTCCCCCGTCAGCTGCGGGAACGGGCAGGAGAACGGACTCACCTCGCTCGACGACGACACGGCCCTGGCCGATCCGCAGACCCTGCTGCCCCGGCTGAAGAAGGCCGCCGCCGTCTGCGCCGAGCACTCGGGGCCGGTCCTGCCGCACATCGGCACGGTCGACGCGGCACGGGACCTGGACGTGATGCGCCGGGCACTCGGCGACAAGAAACTCAACTACCTGGGCTTCTCCTACGGCAGCCGGCTCGGCGCGGTCTACGCCGCCCAGTACCCCGACAAGGTGGGCCGCATGGTCCTCGACGGCGTCGACACGCTGACCGAGCCGCTCGCCGAGCAGGGCGTCGCGGGCGCGCGGGGACAGCAGGTGGCGCTGGACGACTTCGTCGGCTGGTGCGTGAAGGACATCGCCTGCCCCTTCGGGCAGGATCCGCGGGTGGCCCGCGAGGCGGTCGTCCGGCTGGTCCGCTCGCTCGACGAGAACCCGCTGCCGACGGACTTCGGCGCGGACTTCACCGGTCAGGACCTGGTCGGCGCGCTCGGGCAGGGGCTGTACAGCAAGGAGCTGTGGCCGTTGCTGGAGCGGGCGTTGGCCCAGTTGACCGAGAACGGCGACGCCGGCGGCGTCCTGGGCTTCTCCGGCGGCGGCTTCGCGCTCCCGCTCCCCTTTCCGCTCCGGTCGCCGGGCGGCGGGCCCTCGCCCGGCGCGCTCGTCGACGCCGAGGACGTCCCCCCGGACAACCTGCCCGCCGCGCTGATGGCGATCAACTGCGCGGACGACCCCGACCGCCCGACCGCCGAGCAGATCGCCGCGGACCTCGAACGGCTGCGGGCCGCCTACGACAAGGCGTCGCCGGTGTTCGGCCGGTACCGGCTGGCGGAGGTCCTGATGTGCTACGGCCGCCCGAAGGGAACCGACTTCATCCGCGACCGGGTGAAGGACCTGAGCACGCCGAAGATGCTCCTGGTCGGCACGCGCGGCGACCCGGCGACGCCGTACCGCTGGACCGTGGAGACGGCGAAGCGGCTCGGATCGTCGGCCGTGGTGCTGGACAACAGGGGCGAGGGGCACACCGGGTACGGATCGTCCAAGTGCGTGCACCGCAAGGTCGACGACTTCCTGCTGTACGGCTCCCTGCCGCCCAGCGGCAGTTCGTGCGGCCCCGACGAGGACGCCGACTGAGTGGGCCGGTTCTGGCCGCTGCTGCTCGTCGCCCTGACCGCAGCCGTGTCGACGCCCGCGGCCTTCGCGGTCTCCGGCCGATGGTGGTGGGCGGCCGCGCCGGCACTGGCCCTGACCTGCGTGGGCGGTGCGGACCTGGTGCAGCGGCGTGACGCCGTGCGGCGCAATCACCCGCTGGTCGCCCGGCTGAGGCGCCCCGCCGGAGGGCCGCGCCCGCGAGGGGGCGTGGTGCGGGAGCCGCAGGCCGACGCGTGGGACGAGCCGGAGTTCCTGGTGCCGTCGCTGCGGCCGGTCGAGGCGGCCGCGGAACCGCCGCTGGTGCGGGTGGGCGGACCCGACTGCTCGCAGCCCTACGACATGGCGTTGCTGAACGTCTCGGCGATGAGCTTCGGGGCGCTGTCGGCGCGCGCGGTCCTCGCCCTCAACAGAGGCGCGGCGCTGGGTCGTTTCGCACAGGACACCGGGGAGGGCGGGCTGTCGGAACACCATCTGCGAGGCGGCGGGGACCTCGTCTGGGAGATCGGGACGGGGTACTTCGGCTGCCGTGCCGACGACGGCGGCCTCGATCGGCGGGAGTTCGCGGACAAGGCGGCGCTGCCCGAGGTGAAGTGCGTGTCGCTGAAGCTGTCGCAGGGGGCGGCGCCCGGGAGGGGTGCCGTGCTGCCGGGGGTGAAGGTGAGCGCCGAGATCGCACGCGAGCGGCGGGTCCCGGAGGGCGTCGACGTGGTGTCGCCGCCCTCGCACCGGATGTTCTCCACTCCGCGCGAACTGGTGCTGTTCGTGGCCCTGTTGCGGGAGGCCGCGGGCGGCAAGCCGGTCGGGCTCAAGCTGTGCGTGGGAGCGCGCCGGGAGTTCCTGGCGGTGTGCAGGGCGATGCTGGCGGAGGGAGTGGCGCCCGACTTCGTGGTGGTCGACGGCGCGGAGGGCGGCACGGGAGCCGCGCCGTCGTCGTGGGCGGGGCGGCTCGGCATGCCGCTCACCCAGGGGCTCGTCACCGTGCACAACGCGCTGGTGGGCGTCGGGCTGCGGGACCGGGTCCGGATCGGCGCGAGCGGCCGGGTGGCCACGGGCCGGGACGTCGTCACGCGTCTCGTCCAGGGCGCCGACTACACCAACGCGGCCCGCGCGATGATGCTCGCCGTCGGCTGTGTGCGGGCCGGGCGCTGTCACACCGGCGGTTGCCCGGCCGGTGTGGCGACGCAGGACCCGCTGCGCACCCGTGGCCTGCACGTGGCCGACAAGGCCCGGCAGGTCGAGCGCTACCAGCGGGAGACGGTGCGCGACGCCATGCGGATCATGGCGTCGATGGGCGTGCGCGAGCCCGGCGGGCTCACCCCCGCCCATCTGGTCCGGCGGCTCGCTCCGGGGGCGGAGCGCTCGTACGCGGACCTGTACGAGTGGCTGGCGCCGGGAGAACTGCTCGCGGGGCCGCCGCAGTCCTGGGAGGCGGACTGGAAGGCGGCGGACCCGGACAGCTTCGGCTGAGGCCGCCCGCGCGCCCGGCTACGCGGCCTTGTCGGTCACGAAGGCGTCGATCGCGGCGGTCAGCTCGGCCGGCTTCTCGACGGGGAGCTCGTGCCCGGCGTCGATGATGCGGACGACGGCGTCCGGGTAGGCCATGGCCATCCGCAGCATCTGCCGCACCGGGAGCTGGATGTCGTGGTAGCCGTGGATCATCAGGGTGGGGGCCTGGATCTCCCCGGCCCGGTCGAGGACGTCGAAGGCGCGCATGGCGCCGTACAGCGTCATGACCACCTCGCGCGAAGTGCCGGCGGACGCCTCGACGTAGGCGCGGATCTCGTCCTTGGGGTAGCCCGGCGCGAAGGCGCGCTGGATGTTGGCGGCGACGAACATCTTGAAGGGGACGAGCGTGGAGGCGCCCATCAGCAGGCCCCTGCCCCAGCTGTAGGTCATCCGGCCGATGGAGTTCACCAGCACCATGCGCTCCACCCGCTCCGGGTGGGAGAGGGCTACGGTCTGCGCGATCATGCCGCCCATGGAGTGGCCCACGAGGACGCACCGGCGCACGTCGAGGTGGTCGAGGAGCGCGAGGAGGTCCGCCGCCAGTTCCGCGACCGTCTTCACGCCCGCGCCGCCGCTCTCCCCGTGTCCGCGCAGGTCGAGCCGGATCACCCGGCGCCGTCCGGCGAAGTGCGCCAGCTGGTGGTCCCAGCGGTGCCGGTTCGCCGTCCAGCCGTGCACGAACACCAGGGGCACGCCGTCGCCGTCGCGCGGGCCCTCGTCGTCGTACGTCAGGGCTGCGCCGTCGACTTCGAGCTGCGGCATGGATGCCTCCTGCGATGCGGTCCCGGGTTACTGACGCGTACGGTAACCGGCGGCCGGGGTCGCCGTCACCGGCCGCCCCCGACGATTTCGCGTCGACGGCGGCGGACGGCACGCATATGACGATCTTGCCCCGAATGCCCGACACGCGAATCGGTCCTATCGTGCTCGTATGGAGCACGCACTGAGCCCCGCGACCCTCTCCGAACTGCGCCGCCCGCGTCCCTACCCGGCGGTGTCCGTGCTGACGCCGACCCATCGACGCGAACCCGAGAACTCCCAGGACCGCGTCCGGTTGCGCAATGTCGTGGCCGAGGCGAAGAAGCAGCTGGAGCACGACCCGGCGGTCACCCGCGAGCGGCGCGCCGACGTCGCCGGACAGCTGGACCGGGCGCTGGCCGAGGTGGACCTGGCGCACAGCGAGGAGGGCCTGGTCATCTACGCGGCCCCCGGCGAGCACCAGGTGTGGTCCCTGGCCCGGACCGTGCCCGAACGCGTCGTCTTCTCCGACACGTTCCTGACCCGCAACCTGGTCTCCGCGCAGGCCTCCGGACGCCCGTTCCGGGTGCTGTCGGTCTCCGCCGACCGCGTCACGCTGTGGCACGGCGGCGCCGATCGCGTCACCGAGACGCAGGACGGCGTCTTCCCGCTGACCAGGAGCCGGGAGAACTTCGACGCCGAACGCCGGCAGCGGATCGGCGATCAGCCCAGCACCTTCCGCGACGAGGACACCCGGCACTTCCTGCGGGCCGCCGAGGCCGCCGTGGCCAGGCTGCAGCGCGAGGCCCCGCTGCCGCTGTACGTCACCGGCGAGCCGGCGGCGCTGGCGCTCCTCGACGAGCAGGGGCCGGCCGCCCGGGACGCCGTGCACATCCCGCACGGCGGTCTCTCCCACGGCACGCCCGAGGCGGTGTGGCAGGCGGTGCGTCCCGTGCTCGACGAGCAGTCCCGCCGCGACGCCGAGGCCGTCGCGCGGGAACTCGACTCCGCCCGGGGCCACAGGACGTTCGCGGCCGGCGTCGACGAGCTCTGGCGGAGCGCACGGGAGGGCCGGGTGCGGCTGCTCGCCGTCGAGGAGAACTACCGCGTCACGGTCCGCGACGACGGCGACCACCTCGTCGCCGCAGCGAGCGGCGACCTCGACGCACGCGAGGACATCGTGGACGAACTCGTCGAGCAGTGCCTGGAGACCGGCGCCGAGGTGCGCTTCCTCCCGGACGGCGCCCTGGGCGCGGCGGACGGGCTCGCCGGGGTGCTGCGCTACTGATCGAGGCCCCTTCGGTCGTCTCCCCCGGCGGCGTACGCTTCGGCGTGATCGTCGACCGGGGAGGAGATCACGCGTGGCCGATCTGCTGGGCGTCGCCGTGCTGGGCGCCGGACACATGGGCGCCGACCACATACGCCGTCTCGATCGCGTGGTGAGCGGAGCCAGGGTCGCCGCGGTGGCGGATCCGGACGTCGCACGCGCGAAGGAGGCCGTCGCCGGGATCGAGGCGGCGACGGTCCACCCGGAAGCGGAGGCCGCGCTGGACGCGCCCGGCGTCGAGGCCGTGCTGATCGCCTCGCCCGGTCCCGCGCACGAGGAAGCCCTGCTCGCGGCCTTCGCCCGGGGCCTTCCGGTGCTGTGCGAGAAGCCCATGGCGCCGGACTCGGCCGGGGCGCTGCGGGTGATGGAGGCGGAGGCCCGGCGCGGACGCCGGCTGGCGCAGATCGGGTTCATGCGGCGCTACGACGCCGAGTACCGCAGGCTCAAGGCGCTGCTGGACGACGGGGGCCTCGGGCGGCCGCTGATGCTGCACTGCGTGCACCGCAACGTCTCCTCGCCGCCGGACTTCACCAGCGCGATGCTGATCGACAGTTCGGTGTCGCACGAGATCGACGCGGCTCGCTGGCTGCTCGGCCAGGAGCTGACCGCCGTCACCGTGCTGCGCCCGCGCGTCTCCTCGGGCGCCCCGCAAGGCCTGCAGGACCCGCAGTTCGTGCTCTTCGAGACCGAGGGCGGCGTCCTGGTGGACGTGGAGGTCTTCGTCAACTGCGGTTTCGGGTATCAGGTGCGCTGCGAGGCCGTGTGCGAGTCGGGCGCCGCACGCATCGGCGACGACCACGGGATGCTCGTCGCCGCGCGGGGCGCCGTCCGGGCGGACGTGCCCCAGGACTACCTGGTCCGGTTCGCGGACGCCTACGACCGCGAGGTGCAGGCGTGGGTCGACGCGACCCGGCGGGGCGAGATCGCCGGCCCGACCGTCTGGGACGGCTATGCGGCCTCCGTCGTCGCCGAGGCCGGGGTCACGGCGTTGCAGAGCGGCCTGCGCACCACGGTCGAACTCGCCCCGCGTCCGGGCCTGTACGCCGGGGCCGGCCGCTGACACCGAGCGGTCACACGTTGCCCAGGAGGGCCTGCAGCCCCCGGTCGACCGCGGCTGCGACGTCCTCCCGCCCCGCCGCGACGACCGCGTAGCTGCGCAGCAGGAAGCGACGCAGGGCGTCCGTGTCGAACTGGAGCAGGGCCATTCCGAGCGGGGAGTGGAACTCCACCACCGTGAGGCTCCGTCCGCAGGGCCAGATGTGCACGTCGCCGCTTCCGGCCGGGCCGCTCACCCCCTGCTCCAGCAGGCCGCGGCCGAACGTCCACGTGACCGCCTCGCCCTCCAGGGAGACCTCGGCGGGGAAGTCGACGTGCACGGCGAAGGGATCGGCGGAGTCGTAGCGGAGCGTGGCGGGCACGGGCAGCTCCTGGTCCTCCGCGGTGATCAGACGGGCGCGGACGGCTTGTTCCAGAGTGATGTCCATGCATGTACGACCTCGCAGGGGCCTTTCGCATTACGGGAAAGCGCGGTCCAATTACTGTGACCTGCATCACAGCCATGGAACAAGGGAACAGAAGGCCGTCGAACGCATGACTGACGACCTTCCCGCCCTCCCCACGAGTCCCTCAAGTAACGTACGCCTCATACGACTTGACCCTCCGCCACCCCATCGGGAGCGCACCCCGCGACCCCATCCGGGAGACAGTGGCATATGCCAGAAGCACCACCGAATCGGGTGTTGCCAAAGCCCTTACACGTCGTCGCGCGCTGTGCAACAGTCGTGACGGCCCTTGCGTCAGCCTTCGTCGAACCGTCCCGTATCGGAGTGCGTCATGCCGCCCCATGTCTCCGCGGACCGCTCAGCCGCCCAGCCGCCAGGACGCGGCCCGGTGGACGCGCTGATCACGCAGACGCGACGGCTCAAGGGCGACATGGACGCCGTCCGGCTGGGAGCACAGGGCGACCAGGGCGACCCGCAGGGCCGCTGGCAGCGGGCGCTCTACGACCTCGCACGGCACCAACTCGACGACCTCGACGCGCACCTGGCCCAGTTACGGGACGGGCCGCCGCCCGCGCCGGCCCTCCGCACCGCGCCCGCCGCGCCGTCGGCCGACCGGCGCGAGTCCCTGCTCAGCCGGGTCGGCAGCGCCGAATGGAACCTGCTCACGGACGAGGCCGTCTGGTCCGACGAGCTCTACGGCATCCTCGGCCGCGACCCCGCCACCCCTGCCCTCACCCTCGACGAACTGCCCTGCGTCGTCCTGGAGGAGGACCGGCCGAAGCTGACCTCGATGGTCACCGACTGCCTGGTCGACGCGCGGCCCATCGACGGGGAGTTCCGCGTCGTCCGCCCGGACGGCCGGCCCCGCACCGTGCACATGATGGGCGAGCCCGTGCTCGACGCCGAGGGCGGCACCGCCTCGATGTGGGCCGTGCTGCGGGACGTCAGCGAACTGCGCCGCAGCCAGCGGGCGGTGCGCGAGAGCCGGGACTCGCTCCAGCGGCAGCGACAGCGCGCGCAGACCGAACACCGGCTCGCGGTCGAACTGCGGGAGGCGGTCCTGCCGTCGTGGCGCGGCCCCCTGAGCCTGCCGGGCCGGGGCGCCGGCTCCCTCGACCTCGCCGCCCGCCACCTGCCCGCCGCGACGGCCTCGTTGATCGGCGGCGACTGGTACGACGCCGTCGAACTCCCCGACGGCCGGACGCTGCTCGGCGTCGGCGATCTCACCGGCCAGGGACCGGCCGTCACCTCCCACACGGCGATGCTGCTGGGCGCCCTGCGGGGCATGGCCATGGCGGGCACCGAGCCGGGCCAGCTCCTCGCCTGGCTCAACCAGTTGCTGGACGCCACGGTCCAGCCCGCCCTGGGCAGCGCCCTGTGCTGCCGCTACCGGCCGGACACCCGCACCCTGACATGGGCGCAGGCCGGACACCCCGCCCCCCTGCTGTTCCGGGCGGGGACGGGACGCCGACTGGACACGCCGGAGGGCGTACTCCTCGGAGCCGCCTCACGCGCCGCCTACGGGCAGGCCGAGGAGACCCTCGAAGTGGGCGACGTGCTGGTACTGCACACCGAGGGGCTGGCGCCCGCCGACCGCCTCCTCGGCCTGGCCCCCCGCCTGGACGGGGCGCGCACCGCACAGGACTGCGTACGGACGGTCGTGGAGGAGTGCGGCGAGGCCGGGCGGGACCACGACGCCTGCCTGCTCGTCGCCCGCGTCACCCGCTGACGGCCCGCGGCATCGGGTCACGAGGACACGAGGACACGACGGGCTCCGTCCCGCTCACGCCTGGACGCCGTTGCCGGGCCGCACCCCCTTCTGCTTCGGCAGCGCGAGCATGATCTCCTCGCGCAGCTCGCTGATCCGGGGGGAGTCGGCGTACTGCGCGGTGAGCCGGTACATCTGGCTCAGCCGGTCCCAGGTGCGCCGGGAGGAGTTCGACCCCATCGACATCAGGGCCAACCGCGCGAACCGGTCCGCCTGTTCGGGGTCGTTCGCGATGAAGCAGGCGGACGCCATGGAGAGATGGTCGAAGATCTTCGACCGCTCCCTGCCGTCGACGCGCAGCGCGAGGGCCTTCTCCGCGTAGTACTGGGCGTGCGCGGCCGCCTGCGGCTCGAACTCGGCCAGCGTGCGGTACGCCAGGGCCTGCATGCCATACAGATCCTCGTCCTTGAAGGTCTGCATCCAGGACGGCGGCGTCACGTCGCCGTGGTCGGAGACGAAGAGGTCCTCCGCCCGGCCGAGGGTGCGGCGCATGGCCTGGCCCTTGCCCATCGCCGCCTGTGCCCAGGCCTCGATGGTGTGGAACATCGCCCGGGTGCGCGGCAGCACGTCGTCGCCGGAGCCGGACTGGGCCAGTTTCATCAGGTCGAGGGCGTCGCCGGGCCGTCCGAGGTGGACCATCTGACGGGCCGCCCGGGACAGCGCCTCGCCGGCCCGCGGCCGGTCACCGCCCTCACGCGCGGCGTGGGCGGCGATGAGGAAGTACTTCTGGGCCGTCGGCTCCAGGCCGACGTCGTGCGACATCCAGCCCGCGAGGACCGCGAGGTTGGCCGCGACGCCCCACAGGCGTCGCTGGAGATGGGCAGGGTGACGGTAGGCGAGGATGCCGCCCACTTCGTTGAGCTGTCCCACGACAGCCTTGCGCTGCAACCCGCCACCGCGGGCCGCGTCCCAGGCCCGGAACACCTCGACCGAGAGCTCCAGTTCGTCGACCTCCTCCGCTCCGATGGGAGCGGCCTCGTAGCGGTCGAACCCGGCCGGGTCGGCCTGGTGGAGGAGGGGATGGTCGATGACAGGAGCGTCGGCGGAGAGGGTGGGGTCGGTGTGCAGCCACTCGTACATGGCACTGCTGAGTGCTGATCCCGCGGCGAGCGCGGCACCCGCGCCCACCAAGCCGCGTCGGTTGAGCATGAGGTCCATTCCCGTGAATTCGGTGAGGACCGCGGCAGTCCGTTCGGGCGCCCACGGCACGCCGTCGGGATGTCCAGCACTCCCGCCGCCCGGCCGCTTCCCTGTACGCCCGTGCCGGACCAGACCGAGGTCCTCGATGGTCACGACACGGCCGAGACGCTCGGTGAACAGAGCCGCCAGCACCCGCGGCACCGGATCGCGGGGAATCTCTCCCGTGTCGATCCATCGCCGCACCCGGGAGGTGTCGGTCGACAGCTGGGGGTGGCCCATGGCCGCCGCCTGCCGGTTGACCAGCCTCGCGAGTTCACCCTTGGACCAGCCGGCCAGGCCGAACAGGTCCGCCAGGCGGGTGTTGGGTTGTCCGCTCACGTCAAGCCCCCAGGTTCTCGGCTGAGTTGACAGTAGACCCGTGAAAGTTGCCGGGCGACTATTCGCCAGGGTTCGCCAGGGTTCGCCAGATGGTGTGCCACTGGGCGACGGGTGTCAGGTAGGAAAGCGCCACCCCGACCCGGTCGCCGAGGGACATTCCCCAGGGTGTACCCGCAAGGGCCGGTCGGGGCAGCGCACTGACGTCCGGCACACGAAGGGATCTGTTTCTCCCATGTACGCAGCATCGTCCTCCGTGTCCGCCCCGCCCCGGTCGCTGCACACCCGCCCGGGCGGCGGCGGCCCCTATCTGGACCCCGCACGGTCGGCGGGCCCCGCCCTCGGCGCGGGTCCGGTCCGGCGCCCCGCGGGGCTCGGCACGCAACCGCTCAGCGGGAGACTCGACCTGTCCGGCCCCCAGGGGGCCCAGCTGCGCACGGCGATCGCCTCGGTGCACCGGATCTGCCCGGAGTTCGCTCCGGTCCAGGTGCTGCGCCGCAGCGGACGCTCGGTGCTCCTGGTCGGCACGACGGGACGCAGCACGGCCGTCGCCAAGTGCTTACTGGACCACTCCCCCGTGTGGGCGGAGCGCATCCGGCACGAAATAGCCGCGTACCGCACGTTCGTCCGGCACCGCCCCCCCGTGCGGGCGCCGAGACTGATCGCGGCGGACCCGGACAACTGCACCCTGGTGATCGAGCGGATGCCCGGGCGCGTGGCGGCGCTGCAACGGCACCCCACCGAGGCCCCGCCGCGGGCCGACGTCCGAGCGGCGCTCGGCGCGGTCTGCCGGCTCAACGCCTGGCGGCCGCCGGCGGGCACCTTCGACGCGCCGCTCGACTACGCGGCCCGCATCTCCCGCTACCACGAGCTGGGCCTGCTCACCGACCGCGACATGGGCGACCTGCAGAAGCTGCTGCACGGCATCGCCGCGGGCGCCGGCCGGCAGGGCATGGGCCAGTTCTGCCACGGCGACGCCCTGCTGTCGAACATCCTTCTGTCACCGGCCGGTCCAGTGCTGGTGGACTGGGAGCACGCGGGCTGGTATCTGCCGGGGTACGACCTGGCGACGCTCTGGTCGGCGCTGGCCGACGCGCCGGTGGCGCGCCGTCAGATCAGCCAGATCGCCCAGTCGGCGGGCCCCGCCGCACGGGACGCCTTCCTGGTGAACCTGATGCTGGTGCTGACCCGGGAGATCCGCACCTACGAGACGGCCGTGCAGCGTTCGATGCACGGCACGGCCCCGGCCACGGGTCACCCGGGGGCCGCGCCGTCCGGCGAGGAACAGCGCCTCCTGCTGCGGCGGCTGCACGACGACTGCCAGCTGGCCCGCAGGGCCGTGCGCGCGGCGGTCGGCACTCGCTGAGGCGACCGAGAGGTCCTTGACGCGCCGCTCCGGCGGCGCGCCACGGACCTCTCAGCGCGCGAGCGGTGTCTTGCCGGGGTAAATGACCGATTTGCGGTCATGATTGACGGGTTGTCGGCAAAGCGAGACCACCGGGCCCCGTGGGGCCGGTGCGCCGCCGTCCGCTCGTCCCCAGGAGACCGCAGTGCGAAAACCCGTCACTCCCCCCGGACCCCGCAGACGATCCCGTAGAGCCGCAGGCGCCATGGCGTCGGCGGCTCTGCTGCTCCCGCTGTGCGCGGCGGCGTCCCCCGCCGACGCCGCGGATCCCCGGCCCGCATCGGCGACCGGCCTGCAGCGGGCCTTCGCCGCGGCCGCCGCCGAGTACCACGTGCCGCAGAGCGTGCTGCTGGGCGTCTCCTACCTCCAGTCCCGCTGGGACGCGCACGCCGGAGCGCCGAGCGTGACCGGCGGCTACGGCCCCATGCACCTCACCGACGCCCGCACGGCGCTCACCGCCGCCTCGCACCGCCGCCGGGACGCCCAGGACCTCCGGGGCGACTCGGTGCGCCCGGCGCCGCGGCCGGCGCAGGTCCCGGACGTGCGGCTTCCGTCGAACGCCGAGCTGCCGGCCCGGCTGAGGACGCTGCCGAAGGCGGCGCGGCTGACGGGACTGAGCGCCGCGGCCCTGCGCACGGACCCCGCGGCCAACGTCGCGGGCGGCGCGGCGCTCCTCGCCGCCGCACAGCGCACCCTGGGCGAGCCCCTCAGCGCCGATCCGGCGGACTGGTACGGGGCGGTGGCGCGGTTCTCCGGCGCGGACGACACCGCGACGGCCGCCGCGTACGCCGACGACGTCTACAAGGTGCTCCGCAGCGGCGAGGAACGCACCACGGACGCCGGACAGACGGTCGCCCTGGCCGCGCAGCCGGGCCTGGTCCCGCGGACGGCCGCGCTGCACAGGGCCGGTCTGCGCACGCTCTCCGCGGCGGGCGCCGAGTGCCCGACGACGGTGTCCTGCGAGTGGATCCCGGCGCCGCACGAGCAGTTCGGCGACAACGACTACGGCAACCACGACGTCGCCGACCGGCCCGCCTCGCCGGACATCAGGTACATCGTCGTGCACGACACCGAGGGCGGCTGGGAAGGGGTGCTGTCCATGGTCCAGGACCCGACCTACGTGTCCTGGAACTACTCGCTGCGCTCCACCGACGGCCACATCGCCCAGCACGTCAAGGCCAAGGACGTGGCGTGGCACGCGGGCAACTGGTACGTCAACTCCAAGTCGATCGGCCTGGAGCACGAGGGCTTCCTCGCCCGGCCCGACGCCTGGTTCACGGAGGCGATGTACCGGGCCTCGGCGCGCCTGGTCGCCCATCTGGCCGCCGAGTACGGCATCCCGCTGGACCGGCAGCACATCCTGGGCCACGACAACGTGCCCGGCCCGACCTCCGCGAGCATCTCCGGGATGCACACCGACCCCGGCCCCTTCTGGGACTGGCGGCACTACTTCGAGCTGCTGGGCCGGCCGTTCGAGGCGACGGCGGGCGGCAGCGGCGCCGTGGTGACGATCCGGCCGGACTACGCCGACAACCGGCCGGCGTACACGGACTGCGGCGGCCAGGGCCTGGCGTGCGCGGTCCACGGTTCCGGCGACGTGCGGCTGTACACCGACCATGACGAGAAGTCCGCCCTGGTCAAGGACGTCGGCGACGGCTCGGCCCCCACCACGGGCGTGAACGACGTCGCCTCACGGGCGTCGACCGGCCAGCAGTACGCGGTCGCCGACCGGTGGGGCGACTGGACCGCGATCTGGTACCTCGGCCGGAAGGCCTGGTTCAAGAACCCCGATGCCCGGCCGACCGCCGTGCCCACGACGGGCCAGGTGGTCACCCCGAAGGACGGCCGCGACAGCGTCCCCCTGTACGGCCGGGCCTATCCCGAGGCCGGCGCCTACCCGGCGGGCATCCCGGCCCAGGCGCTCGCGCCGCTGCCGTACACGCTGCCCAAGGGGCAGAAGTACGTGGTCGGGGACAAGGTTCCGGGTGAGTACTACTACGCCGTCACCTTCGCCGGCGACGCGCACCGGCTGGTCGTCGGCGACGACCAGTACTACGAGATCCAGTACGGCCACCGGGTGGCGTTCGTGCGCGCCGCGGACGTGAAGGCGACCCCGGCGACGTAGCGAACACGGTCCACGCGGGGGGGGGCGTCGACGGCGCGGCCGGCCTCAGCCCTGCTGGAACAGCTCCGCCGGGAGCGGCTTCAGCAGGGCGTACAGGTCGTCGGTGATGGGGCGGTCCCAGGCGGCGATGGTCACCAGGACGTTGTCGCTGCGGTCGAACTGCACACAGGAGACCCGGCCTTCGGAGAGCTTCAGCCGGCGCACGATCAGGAGGTTGTCGCCCTGCATCACCGGCATGTCCTCGGTGCCGACGACGGTCACCTCCTCGTCGTTCTCCAGCGCGAGCAGGAGCTGGGCCACCTCGAAGGGGACCTCGCCCTCCTCGACCTCACGGGCCGGGGATCCCTCGGGCAGATTGCCGATGATCATCGCCGGGCCGCGGCCGCCGAAGAGGTCGTAGCGCAGGAAGACGCCCTGGCAGCTGCCGTCGGGCGCGGGCAGGAGACCGGCGCCCAGGTTGCCGGGCCAGTCGCCCGGGTCCATGGCCAGGACGTCGAAGTCGGGCCCGGCGGGCGTGGCGCTGCGGCGGCGGAGGAACGACATGCGGCCATGGTACGTGGCCGACGCCCTTCGGTGGCGCGTGGGCGGGACGCGGCCCGCCGCGCGCGAGCCGCTCCGCGCGGCACCGCTCACGCCGTCCCCTCCGCCCTCGATGCCTGCACCGCGCGCGCGTCGCGGCGCCGGCACGACGTCCGGTGTCCGGCGTCGGCCCGGCTCCCTGGCCGGCCGTGGACGCCCTCGGCCGAGGGCACGCCGGCCGTCCTCGTCGCCGTCGGCCGAGGGTGCTCACGACCGGCGGCCGGGCCCGGTCCGCTCCCCCGGAGCGCGGCCGTCGTGCGTGGGGCGGGCCGTGGTCAGGTCAGGTCGAACTCTCCCGCCCGCGCCTCCGACACGAACGCACCCCATTCGGCGGGTGTGAAGATCAGGGAAGCGCTCTGTGGGCTGCCGCTGTTGCGCATCGCGATGAAGCCCTCGACGAAGGCGATCTGGACATCGCCCCGCCCCCGGCTGCTGGACTGCCACTCGGCGTTGCTGAGGTCCAGCTCCGGCTTGTCCCAGCCCGTGAGCGGCTGCTGCTGGATGGTGCTCTCGGCCACGTCCGTGCTCCTCCCGGTTCGTCGTCCGCGGGCCAGCCTAGCGATCGGCCCCGGACGCCGACAGAGCACGCGAGGGGGACCTTTCAGGACATCGGCGGCCGCGCCCCCACGAGCCACATGGAGAAGAACTGCGAGCCGCCCCCGTAGGCGTGGCCCAGGACCTTCCCGGCCCGCTCCACCTGGTGTTCCCCGGCCTGGCCGCGCACCTGGAGCGCGGCCTCCGCGAAGCGGATCATGCCGGAGGCGCCGATCGGGTTGGTGGACAGGACTCCGCCCGACATGTTGACGGGCAGGTCGCCGTCGAGCTCGGTGACGCCTGCCTCGGTGAGCTTCCAGCCTTCGCCCTCGTCGGCGAAGCCGAGGTTCTCCAGCCACATCGGCTCGTACCAGGAGAAGGGAACGTACATCTCGACGGCGTCGATGTCCCGGCGCGGGTCGGTGACGCCGGCCTGCCGGTAGACGTCGGCGGCGCAGTCCTTGCCGGCCTGCGGCGAGACGGCGTCCTTGCCGGCGAAGAGGGTCGGCTCGCTGCGCATCGCGCCGCCGAGCACCCAGGCGGGCGGTCGGGGCGCGCGGGCGGCGCCGGCCCGGTCGGTGAGCACCATGGCGCAGGCCCCGTCGGAGGAGGGACAGGTCTCGGAGTAGCGGATCGGGTCCCAGAGCATGGGCGAGGCCTGGACCTTCTCCAGCGTGATGTCGTGCTCGTGGAGGTGGGCGTAGGGGTTCTTCAGCGCGTTGCGCCGGTCCTTGTACGCCACGAGCGAGCCGACGGTGTCGGGGGCGCCGCTGCGCCGCATGTAGGCGCGCACGTGCGGGGCGAAGAAGCCGCCGGCGCCGGCGAGCAGGGGCTGCTGGAAGGGGATGGGCAGGGACAGTCCCCACATGGCGTTGGACTCGGACTGCTTCTCGAAGGCCAGGGTCAGGACGGTGCCGTGGACACGGGCCGCCACCAGGTTCGCGGCGACCAGCGCGGTGGAACCGCCGACCGAGCCGGCGGTGTGCACGCGCAGCATCGGCTTGCCCACCGCGCCGAGCGCGTCGGCGAGGTACAGCTCGGGCATCATGACGCCCTCGAAGAAGTCGGGGGCCTTGCCGATGACGACGGCGTCGACGTCCGCCCAGGTCAGCTCGGCGTCGTCGAGGGCGCGCCGGGCGGCCTCGCGGACCAGTCCGGCGATGGAGACGTCGCGGCGGGCGGCGACGTGCTTGGTCTGGCCGATCCCGACGACGGCCACGGGTTCCTTGCTCATCGCGGTTCCCCTTCGAGTACGGCGACCAGGTTCTGCTGGAGACACGGGCCGGAGGTGGCGTGGGCGAGGGCGCGGTCGGACTCGCCCCGGTGGATGCGGGCGGCGGCCTCGCCGATGCGGATCAGGCCGGCGGCCATCATGGGGTTGGCGGCGAGCGCGCCGCCGGACAGGTTCACCCGGACGCTGTCGTCCAGCCGCAGCGCCTTGCGCAGGACGACCTCCTGCGAGGTGAACGGCGCGTGCAGTTCGGCGGTGTCGACGGGCCGGTCGAACGCGCCGGCCCGCTCGGCGGCGAGGCGGGTGGAGGGCGAGTCGGTCAGGTCGCGCACGCCGAGCGAGTGGGCCTCGATGCGGTGGTCGATGCCCCGGATCCAGGCGGGGCGCGAGCACAGCTCACGGGCCCGTTCGCCCGCCGCGAGGACGACGGCGGCGGCCCCGTCGCCGACGGGCGGGCAGTCGCCGGTGCGCAGCGGCCGTACCGCGTAGTCGCCCGCTGGGACCGAACCGCGCAGCTGGGCATGGGAGTTGAGGGTGGCGGTGCGTCGGCTGCGGGCGCCGATCGCCGCGAGGGCCGGCTCGTCGGTGTCGCCGGCGTCGATCAGCGCCTGCGCCTGGAGTGCGGCCAGGGCGACGGAGTCGGGCCACAGGGGGGCGACGTAGTAGGGGTCGAGCTGACGGGTGAGGACGTCGCGCAGGGAGCCGGGCGAGGACTTGCCGTAGGAGTAGACGAGGGCGGTGTCGGCGTCGCCGGTGAGCAGTTTGGTCCACGCCTCGTACAGCGCCCAGGCGCCGTCCATCTCGACGTGGGACTCGGCGACGGGCGGCCAGGCGCCGACGCCGTCGAGGGCGAGGGTGAAGGAGAAGGCCCGGCCGGCGAGGTAGTCGCTGGAGCCGGAGCAGGTGAAGTCGATGTCGGCGGTCTTCAGGCCGGTCCGGTCGAGGACGCTGTGCAGGACCGGCATGAGCATCTCGACCTCGGAGAGCTCGTCGGTGGTGCGCAGGACGTCGGTCTGGGCGAAGGCCACCACCGCGATGTCGCGGCTGTCCGAGGGTTCCTCGCGGGTCACAGCAGCTCCTTGTAGACGTCGTAGTCCGCGTCCGGTTCGCCGGTGGGCCGGTAGTGGTCGGGGTAGCGGGCGCCTTCCGTCCAGACGGGTTCGACGCGCAGGCCCATGCGGACCTGGTCGTAGGGGATGCCGCCGATGCGTCCGTGCAGGGCGAGGTCGGCGCCGTCGAGGGCGATGTGGGCGTAGACGTAGGGCACCTCGATGTCGAGGTTCTTCGCCTTGATGTTGACGATGCAGAACGTGGTGACCGTCCCGCGCGGTCCGACCTCGACCTGCTCGGCGGTGGGAACGCCGCAGGTGGGACAGGCTCCGCGGGGCGGGACGTACACCTTGCGGCAGGACGGGCAGCGTTCGCCGACCGTGCGCCGGGTGGAGAGCGCGGCGATGTAGGCGGACTGGGCGCGGCCGGGCGAGTAGGTGTAGTCGAGGCGGGCGGGGGCGACGATGCCGGTGACCCGGTCGTCCGCGAGCGCGTCGGGATCGCCGTCGGCGGGTGCGGGTCCGCCGGTGTGGGGTTCGAAGCAGGCGATGTCGGTGATGGCGCCGGTGCGTTCCGCGGCCCAGCGGATCCGGACGCGCATCCCGGTGCGCACGGCTTCGGGGCCGGGGGCGTCGAGGGCGTGCAGAAGGGCCGTGTCGGCGCCGTCGAGGCGGACCAGGACCCAGGCGAACGGGGTGGCGAGGGGTTGCCCGCGCCGGGGGGCGTGGTTCCAGGCCCAGGTGGTGACGGTGCCGGTGGACGCGACCGGGACGAGGTCGTGGATCTCCTCGGCCGTCACCGGGTCGTACTCGACGGGCGGGACGAGGGTACGGCCGTCGGCGGTGCGCACGCCGAGGACGACGCGCTCGCGCAGACCGGTCAGGAAGGCGCTCTGCACGGGACCGAGGGACCGGGTGAAGGGGAACTCGACGACAAGGGGTGCTTTCAGCACTTCGGGCATCGGTGCTGCCTCCTCGGGAAGCCGACGTCAAGGGGAGCGCCCGGTGAAGGGCGCGGAGCGATCACTCGTGCGGCTCCGCCGTGCGGCCGCGGCGGCGAGCGGCCACGACGGCCCGGCGGGCCGCGCACGGCCGGCGCCGCCGGCTCGCCCGGCGGAGCGTCATGCGCGTCTGTAGCGGGGCGGCCGCTTCTCCGCGAAGGCGCGGGCGCCTTCCTTGGCGTCGGCGGTGTCGAAGACCGGCCAGCCCCGGGCGAGTTCGGCGGCGAGACCGTCGGTCTCGGTGAGTTCGGCGGTCTCGTACACCGACGCCTTGACGGCCTCGACCGCCAGCGGGCCGCAGGAGTTGACGCGCTCGGCGATCTCCAGGGCCTTCTCCAGGGCCGTGCCCTCCGGCACGACATGACCGACCAGGCCGATGTCCGCGGCCTCCCGGGCGCTGTACGGACGTCCGGTGAGCAGCATCTCCAGGGCGTGGGTGCGCGGGATCTGGCGCTGCAGCCGGACGGTGGAGCCGCCGATCGGGAACAGACCGCGCCTGACCTCGAAGAGGCCGAAGGTCGCGGAGTCGCCGGCGACGCGGATGTCGGTGCCCTGGAGCATCTCGGTGCCGCCCGCGACGCAGTGGCCCTCGACGGCGGCGATCACCGGTTTGCGCGGGCGGTGGTGGCGGAGCATCGCCTTCCAGTGCAGGTCGGGGTCGGCCTTGAGCCGGTGGCGGTACTGCTCGCCCTCCATGCCCTTGCCCGCCAGCGCCTTGAGGTCCATGCCGGCGCAGAAGGAGCCGCCCGCACCGGTGAGGACGACCGAGCGCACCGAGTCGTCCTCGTCCGCCTCCAGCCAGCCGTCGTACAGGCCGACCAGCATGGCGAGCGAGAGGGCGTTCTTGGCCTCCGGCCTGTTGAGCGTGAGCACGAGCGTGGCGCCCTCGCGCCGCACGGTGAGGTGTTCGGTACCGCCCATCGCACATCTCCCCTCGGAAAGAACGAGAACAGGTTGCAGTAGGCGTGATGGCAGTTCAAGGGTTTTCTGACAGACAGTCAGATTTCTTGGCGCGGGCCCTTCCCACTTACCGCGGCCTTTGCTCTGATGACCGGCGAACCGTCTGGGAACCAGGGCCCCGGTCAGGAGGAACGGTGGAGTACAACCTTGCCGACCTGTTCGAGTCGGTCGTCGACGTGGCGGCGGACCGCGAGGCGCTCGTGTACGTCGACCATCCCGGCACGGGCGCGGAACGCCGGCTGACGTACGCGCAGCTCGACACGGCCGCGAACCGCATCGGCCATCACCTCCTCGACAGCGGCCTGCGCCCGGGCGAGCACCTCGGGCTGCATCTGTACAACGGCGTGGAGTATTTGCAGACGGTGCTGGGCTGCCTGAAGGCGCGCATCGTGCCCGTCAACGTGAACTACCGCTATGTGGAGGAGGAGTTGGTCTACCTCTACCGGGACGCGGATCTGGTCGCGCTCGCCTTCGACGCGGAGTTCACCGACCGGGTGACGGCCGCGGTGCCGCAGACGCCGGCCCTGCGGCACCTGATCCGGGTCGGCCCGCCGGTCGAGGGCTTCACCTCGTTCGCCGACGCCGAGGCGGCCGGCTCGCCCGGGCGCGGGTTCCCGGCCCGTTCCGGCGACGACCAGTTCATCATCTACACCGGCGGCACGACCGGCATGCCCAAGGGGGTGATGTGGCGTCAGGAGGACCTGTTCTTCTCGGGGCTGGGCGGCGGCTCGCCCACGGGCGAGCCGGTGAAGAAGCCGCAGGAGATCGCCGAGCGGGTCGCGGCCGGCGGCACGGGGATCACCTTCTTCCCGACTCCCCCGCTGATGCACGGCACTTCCACGCTCACCGCCTTCATCGGCTTCAACTTCGGCCAACGCGTGGTGATCCACCGCAAGTTCGTGCCCGAGGAAGTCCTGCGGACCGTCGAGAAGGAGAAGGTCACCAGCATCTCCCTGGTGGGCGACGCGATGCTGCGGCCGTTGATCGACGCACTCGAAGGACCCATGAAGGGCACGGACTGCTCGTCGGTGTTCAGCGTCTCCTCGTCCGGGGCGATCATGTCGGACACGGTCCGCCGTCAGTTCCGGGCGCTGATGCCCAACGCGACGCTGCTGAACAACTTCGGCTCCTCCGAGTCCGGCTTCAACGGCACGGCGACAGAGGACTCCGGGCCCGAGCGCGGCTTCCGCGTCCGGGTCAACTCCCGCACCCGGGTGGTCGATCCGGCCACCCGTGAGCCGGTGGCCGCGGGCGAGATCGGCCGTGTCGCCCAGCGCGGTCACGTCCCCCTCGGCTACTACAACGACCCGGTGAAGACCGCCGAGACCTTCTTCGAGAGGGACGGCGAGCGCTGGGTGCTGCTCGGCGACATGGCGACCGTCGACGAGGACGGCGTGGTCGTCGTCCTCGGGCGTGGCTCGCAGTGCATCAACACCGGCGGCGAGAAGGTGTACCCCGAGGAGGTCGAACAGGCCCTCAAGGCGCATCCGGACGTGTACGACGCCCTGGTGGCCGGGGTGCCGGACCCGACGTGGGGCAACCATGTGGCGGCGGTGGTCCAGGTGCGCCACGGCGCCCCGCCGCCCTCCCTGCAGGACATCCAGAGCCACTGTCGCACCCGGCTCGCCGGCTACAAGATCCCGCGTCAGCTGGTGCTCGCCGAGGCCATCCGCCGCTCGCCGAGCGGCAAGGCGGACTACCGGTGGGCACGCGAGGTCGCGGTGGCGGAGAGCGGCTGACCGGGCCCCCGCGGCGCTTGCCCGCGCGAGCCCGGCAGGGGCGTGTTCAGTCGCGGTGGGCCGCGCGTGCGCGGCCGGCCCGTGCCAGGAAGTCGCCCACCCGTCCGGCGAACCAGCCGGGGTCGTCCAGCCACGGGTAGTGGCCGGCCCCGGGCTGCACGGCGAACTCGGCGTTCGGGAAGGCGTCGGCCACCAGCCGCGCGCGCTCCGGCGGCGGCCCGCCGTCCAGCTCGCCGGCGAGGACGAGCACCGGGGCGGTCACCTCCGCCAGCGCGCTCCGCAGGGCCGGCGGGTCGAAGGCGGCCGGGTCGAGGAAGCGGTCCTCGCCCTCGGCACAGGTCTGCTCGTCCCCGGCGGCCTCATGGGCGCGGGCGGCATCGTCCCACCGTCCGTGGAAGAAGGCGCCGACGACCGCCGGATCGGGGTCGCCCCCGCCCCCGAGCCACGCCTCGAACGCCGGGAACGCGTCGTCGAACCAGGGTTCACCGCGACGCAGCCGCGCGGCCGCCAGCCGGTCCCGGGCCGTGGCAGGGCTGCCCAGCGCCCACGGATTGACGGTGATCAGCGCGAGTCCGGACACCCGGTGCGGATACCGCGCCGCGTACAGCAGGGCGAGGCTGCCGCCCGCCGAATGGGCCAGCACGTCGATCCGCTCCAGCCCCAGACGCACGCGCAGCGCCTCGACGTCGTCCACCTGGCGGTCGCAGCGGTAGGTCGCCGGATCCGCGGGGCGCGCGGAGTCGCCCGTTCCCCGCAGGTCGAGCAGGACCAGGCGGCGGCGGTCGGCGAGACCGCCGAGGTCGCCGAGGTAGGCGGAGGCCCGCAGGGGGCCGCCGGGCAGGACGACGAGCGGCTCGCCTTCGCCCGACACCCGGTAGGCGAGCTCGGTCCCGTCCGGCGCGGTGAAGATCGGCATGCGCCGATTCTCGGCAGCGGCGGGGGCCGCGCGCAACGGGGTTCTCCGGGCGGAAAATCACCACCGGCCTCTTGCCTGACGCCCGCGGGCCTGGATTACTGATCCACGAGAAGAGCGACCGAATGATCGGTCGCCCGGATTGAGATGGTTCGACGTCGGAATCGCCCGGCGCCGGGGACCGTGCGGCGCCGGATCGGCTCGACGCCGGGGTCGTTCGGTGTCGGGACAGGTCGGTGAGGGAGAAGTCCCATGACGGATGCACGCAACCCGCTGGACGAGGGCGAGCGCCTCGACGAGGCAGCCCTGCGCGCCCTGCAGCTGGAGCGACTGCGGACCTCGCTGCGTCGCGCCTACTCCCGGGTGCCCTTCTACCGCGAGGCCTTCGACAAGGCCGGAGTCCACCCCGACGACTGCCGCGACCTCGCCGACCTGGCCCGCTTCCCCTTCACCGCCAAGGCCGACCTGCGCGCGCACTACCCGTACGGGATGTTCGCCGTCCCCCGGGACCGCGTCCGCCGCATCCACGCCTCCAGCGGCACGACCGGCCGGCCGACGGTCGTCGGGTACACGGACGCCGACCTGTCCATGTGGTCGGACATGATGGCCCGTTCGCTCCGCGCCGCGGGCGCACGCCCCGGCGACGCCGTCCATGTGGCCTACGGGTACGGCCTGTTCACGGGCGGCCTGGGCGCGCACTACGGGGCCGAGCGCCTGGGCTGCACGGTGATCCCCGCGTCCGGCGGCATGACCTCCCGTCAGGTCCGGCTGATCCTGGACCTCGAACCGCGCGTCATCATGGTGACCCCGTCCTACATGCTCACGCTGCTCGACGAGTTCGAACGCCAGGGCGTGGACCCGCGCTCCACCTCCCTGCGCGTCGGGGTGTTCGGCGCGGAGCCCTGGACGGAGCGCATGCGCCAGGAGATCGAGGAGCGCTTCGCGATCGACGCCGTCGACGTCTACGGGCTGTCGGAGGTGATCGGGCCGGGCGTGGCGCAGGAGTGCGTCGAGACCAAGGACGGGCTGCACGTCTGGGAGGACCACTTCTACCCCGAGGTGGTCGACCCGATCACCGGCGAGGTCCTGCCGCAGGGCGAGGAGGGCGAGCTGGTCTTCACCTCGCTGACCAAGGAGGCCATGCCGATCGTGCGGTACCGCACCCGCGATCTCACCCGCCTGCTGCCGGGCACGGCCCGCGTCTTCCGGCGGATGCGGAAGGTGACCGGACGCAGCGACGACATGGTCATCCTGCGCGGGGTGAACCTCTTCCCCACCCAGATCGAGGAGATCGTGCTCCGCACCCCGGGCGTGGCCCCCCACTTCCAGCTCCGCCTCACCCGTGAGGGCCGTCTCGACGCCCTCACGGTCCGCGCCGAGGCCCGCCCCGACGCCACGCCCGCGGACCGCGACACGGCCGCGCGCGCCGTCGCGGCGGCCGTGAAGGACGACATCGGGGTGTCGGTCGCCGTCGAGATCGTCGACCCGGAGTCGCTGGAGCGGTCGGTGGGGAAGATCAGGCGGATCGTCGACGAGCGTCCGCGCACGTCATGACAGCCCGGAGGTCATGAGCCGAAGCGGTCCCTGAGCTCCCGTTTGAGGATTTTCCCGCTGGCGTTGCGGGGCAGCTCGTCGACGAAGAGCACCCGCTTGGGCGCCTTGAAGGGGGCCAGCCTCTCGCGCGCGAGAGCGATGAGCTCCTCCTCGGACACCTCGCCCCGGGCCACGACGACCGCCGTGATCGCCTCGATCCACTTCTCGTCCGGCAGACCGATCACGGCGGCCTCGGCGACGGCCTCGTGGGTGTAGAGGACGTCCTCCACCTGCCGGGAGGCGACCAGCACGCCGCCGGAGTTGATGACGTCCTTCACCCGGTCGACGATCGTGAAGTAGCCGTCGGCGTCGCGCACGGCCAGGTCACCCGAGTGGAACCAGCCGTCCCGGAACGCGTCGGCGGTCTCCTCGGGCTTCTCCCAGTAGCCCTCGCACAGTTGCGGGGAGCGGTAGACGATCTCGCCGGGGGCGCCGTCGGGGACGTCCGCGCCGTCCTCGTCGACCACGCGGGCGTCCACGAACAGGACGGTGCGGCCGCAGGAGTCCATGCGCCCCTTGTGCTCGTCGGGGGCGAGGACGGTGGCGAGCGGGCCGATCTCGCTCTGCCCGAAGCAGTTGTACAGAGCGAGGCGGGGCAGCTGTTCGCGCAGCCGTTCCAGGACCGGAACCGGCATGATCGACGCCCCGTAGTAGGCCTTGCGCAGGCCGCTCAGGTCACGGGTCGTGAAGTCGGGCCGGTTCGCCAGACCGATCCACACGGTCGGCGGCGCGAAGAGGCTGTCGACGCGGCCGGCCTCGATCAGGTCGAGGAGCCGGTCGCCGTCGGGTGCGTCCAGGACGATGTTCGTGGCGCCGACCGCGAGGTAGGGCAGCAGGAACACGTGCATCTGTGCCGAGTGGTACAGCGGGAGGGAGTGCGCGGGACGGTCGCCGGCGCTCAGGTCGAGGGCGGTGATCGCGCTGAGGTACTCGTGCACCAGGGCACGGTGCGTCATCATCGCGCCCTTGGGCAGGGCCGTGGTGCCTGAGGTGTAGAGCAGCTGCACCAGGTCGTCGGTGCGCGGCTCGGGGCCGTCGTGGACGGGGGCGGCGGCCAGCCGGGCCAGGAGCGAGTCGTCGGCGTCGCGCAGGGCCGCCGTGCGCACGCCTGCGGGGAGCCGCTCGGCGAGGCCGGGATCGGCGAGGACCAGCGAGCTGCCCGACTGGTCGACGATGTACGCCAGGTCGTCGCCGGTGAGGTTCTGGTTGACGGGGACGTGGACCAGCCCGGCGCGGGCGCAGGCCAGGAACGCGATGAGGTAGGCGTCGGAGTTGTGGCCGTAGGCCCCGACCCGGTCGCCGGGGGCGAGGCCCTCGGCGAGCAGGACGCTCGCCGCGCGCGAGACCGCCTCGTCGAGTTCCTCGTAGGTCCAGGTGCGGTCGCGGTACTCGACCGCCACGCGTGCCGGGGTGCGGCGGGCGCTGCGCCGCAGCACCCCGTCGACCGTGCTGCCATGTCCGGGCGTCATGGCTCATGATCCTGGGACGGCGACCGGAGCTGGTCAAGTCGTCGCCGTCGCGGGGCGCCGGGAGGCCGCCGCGCCGGACGCGCCCGCACGGTCGGCGTCCGGGGCGGGGCCGCTCACACCGGGCGGGTCCGCCCTTCCCAGTACGGTTCGCGCAACCGCCGCTTGTACAGCTTGCCGTTGGGGTCCCGGGGCATCTCGGCGATGAAGTCGACGGACTTGGGCCGCTTGTAGCCCGCCAGCCGCTCTTCGCAGTGGGCGAGGAGCTCGTCGGCGAGGTCCGGGCCGGGCTCGCGGCCGGGGGCGGGCTCGATCACGGCCTTCACCTGCTCGCCCCAGTCGTCGTGCGGGATGCCGAAGGCGGCGGCGTCGGCGACCGCGGGGTGCGCCAGCAGCACGGACTCGATCTCGGCGGGGTAGATGTTGACTCCGCCGGAGATGATCAGGTCGATCTTGCGGTCCCGCAGGAACAGGTAGCCGTCCTCGTCGAGCACTCCGAGGTCGCCGACGGTGAAGAAGTCGCCGATGCGGTTCTTCCTCGTCTTGTCCTCGTCCTTGTGGTAGGCGAAGCCGCCGGTGGTCATCTTCATGTACACCGTGCCGAGTTCGCCGGGGGGCAGGCGGTGGCCGTCGTCGTCGAAGATCGCCAACTCGCTGATGGGCCAGGCCTTTCCGACCGTGCCGGGCCTCTTCAGCCAGTCCTCGGCCGTGGCGAACGCGCCGCCGCCCTCGCTGGCCGCGTAGTACTCCTCCACGCACGCGCCCCACCAGTCGATCATCGCCCGCTTCACATGGTCGGGGCAGGGCGCCGCCCCGTGGATGGCGTGCCGCATGGACGTCACGTCGTAGCGCGCCCGTGCGTCCTGCGGGAGGGCCAGCAGGCGGTGGAACTGGGTGGGGACCATGTGGGTGTGGGTGCAGCGGTGGGCGTCGATGAGGCGGAGCATCTCCTCGGGCGTCCACTTGTCCATCACCACCAGCCGGTGGCCCAGATGAAGGGACGCTGCCGCGAACTGCAGCACCGCTGTGTGGTAGAGCGGCGAACAGACCAGATGCACGTTGTCGTCGAAGGGCCTGATGCCGAAGATGCCGAGGAAACCGCCGAGGTAGGACTCCTCGGGCAGCTTTCCGGGCAGCGGGCGCCGGATGCCGCGCGGGCGGCCCGTGGTGCCCGAGGTGTAGTTCATGACCCAGCCGAGCGTGCGGTCGGCCGGCGCCGACTCCGGTTGTCCGTCGAGGAGTTCGGCGTACGGCCGGAAGCCGGCGACGTCGCCGACGGCGTAGCGGTGGGTGGCGGGCAGGCCGGCCTCGTCGGCCGCCCGGCGCGCCTGGTCGGCGAACCGCTCGTGGGCGACGAGCACCTTGGCCCCCGAGTCGGAGACGATCCAGGCGATCTCGGGGCCGACGAGGTGGTGGTTGACGGGCACGAGGTAGAACCCGGCCTGGGTGGCGGCCAGATGGGCGGTGAAGAACTCGGCCGAGTTGGGCAGGACGACGGCGAAGGCGTCGCCGCGTTCCAGGCCGGCGGCGCGCAGGCCGTGCACGAGCCGGTTGGCGGCGGCGTGGAGCCGGCCGGCGGTCCACTCCTGGCCGTCGGGCGAGATCAGGACGGTGCGTTCGGGGTCCTGGGCCGCCTGGGCCCAGAAGCCCGCGGGGGGTGTGCTGGTCACTGGCCGCTCCTTCCGGCGATGCGGTTGACGCGGTCCACGGCCTGTTCGAAGCCGCGGGTGAGGTCGTCGAAGACCGCCTGGACGCTGCGGACGTCGTTCATCCGGCCGACGATCTGGCCGACGGGCGTCCCGAGCAGGGGGTCGACCTCGTGCTTCTGGATCCGGGAGACGGCGTCGGCGACGAGCAGGCCCTGCAGGGGCATCGGGAGGGCGCCGGGTCCGTCGGGGTCGTCCCAGGCGTCGGTCCACTCGGTGCGCAGCTGGCGGGCGGGTTTACCGGTCAGCGCGCGGGAGCGGACCGTGTCGCCGGAGCCGGCCGCGAGGAGCTTGCGGGTGAGGGCGGGCGAGTGCAGGTCGGCCTCGGAGGTGGTCAGCCAGACGGACCCGAGCCATACGCCCTGGGCGCCGAGCGCGAGGGCGGCGGCCGCCTGCCGGCCGCTGCCGATGCCGCCGGCGGCGAGCACGGGCAGCGGGTCCACGGCCTCGACGACCTCCGGGGTGAGCACCATGGAGGCGATCTCGCCGGTGTGACCGCCCGCCTCGTATCCCTGGGCGACCACGACGTCGATGCCGGCCTGCTGGTGCTTGCGGGCGTGCCGGGCGCTCCCGGCGAGCGCGGCGACGAGGACGTCCTGCTCGTGGGCGCGGGCGACGACGTCGGCGGGCGGCGAGCCGAGGGCGTTGGCCAGCAGCCGGATCGGATAGTCGAACGCCACGTCGAGCTGACTGCGGGCGACCTGTTCCATCCAGCCGGTGATCCGCCACCCGGAGGCCTCGCCCTCGGCCAGCTCGGGGACGCCGTACTTGGCGAGGGTGTCCCGCACGAAGTGCCGGTGACCTTCGGGGATCATCGCCTCGACGTCCGCCTCGCTCACGCCCTCGACCTTCTTGGCGGGCATGACGACGTCGAGTCCGTACGGCTTGCCGTCGACGTGGGCCTCGATCCAGTCGAGGTCGCGTTTGAGGTCGTCGGGGGCGGTGTACCGGACCGCGCCGAGCACGCCGAAGCCGCCCGCGCGGCTGATGGCCGCGGCGACGGCGGGGAACGGCGTGAAGCCGAAGACGGCGTGCTCGACTCCCAGTTGTGTGCTCAGCTCCGTCTGCATGGGCGCAGGATGCCGCAGCGGCGCGGACGACGGAAGACCTTTTCTGATACACCGTCAGATTCTTGCGCGAGACATGCGCCGCGACCCGTTCCGGCTCAGCGACCACGCCCCGTACGCCACGGGCACAACAGGCGTCACGGACGCCACGGGGCTACGGGGCTACGGGGCTACGGGGCTACGGCCGGGACCGCGGCCCCCGCTCCCGGGACCGCTCGCCCGCCGTCCCCCGCTCCAGCACGGCCATCGCCGCGTTGTGCCCCGGGACTCCGCTCACCCCTCCCCCGCGCACCGCGCCGGCCCCGCACAGCAGCACGTTGCCGTGCCGGGTCTCCACGCCCCAGCGGCCCGCGCCGTCGGCCGCGTACGGCCAGGACAGTTCGCGGTGGAAGATGTTGCCGCCCGGCAGTCCGAGGTCGCGCTCCAGGTCCAGCGGCGTCCTCGCCTCGATGCAGGGACGGCCGTCGGCGTCGAGGGCCAGACAGTCGGCGAGGGGTTCGGCCAGCTGCGCGTCGAGCTGGGCCAGCGTCGACCGCAGCAGTTGCTCGCGCACGCCGTCGTTGTCCGCGCGGAAGAGCCGGGCCGGCGTGTGCAGCCCGAACAGCGTCAGCGTCTGGTATCCCGCCGCGGCGAGGTCCGCGCCGAGGATCGACGGGTCGGTCAGCGAGTGGCAGTAGATCTCGGAGGGCGGGGCGGCCGGCAGCCCGCCGGCGGCGGCCTGGGCGTGGGCGGCCGCGAGCTGCTCGTACCCTTCCGCGATGTGGAAGGTCCCGGCGAAGGCCTCGCGCGGGTCGACGGAGCTGTCGCGCAGCCTCGGCAACCGCTTGAGCAGCATGTTCACCTTGAGCTGGGCGCCCTCCGCGGGGGCGGGCGGCTCGTCGCCGGTGAGGGCCGCCAGCGCCTGCGGTGAGGCGTTCACCAGGACGTGCCGGGCGGCGACGAGGCCCACGCCGTCGGCGCTGCGGTAGGCGACCTCGGCGGTACGGCCGTCCGTGTCGATCCGTACGGCCTCGTGTCCGGTGGCGAGCACCGCGCCCGCGTCCCGGGCGGCGGCGGCCAGGGCGTCGGTGAGGGCGCCCATCCCGCCGACGGGGACGTCCCACGCTCCCGTGCCGCCGCCGATGACGTGGTAGAGGAAGCAGCGGTTCTGCCGGAGGGAGGGATCGTGGGCGTCGGCGAAGGTGCCGATGAGGGCGTCGGTGAGGACCACGCCCCGCACGAGGTCGTCGGCGAAGCGCTCCTCGACGGCCGCGCCGATCGGCTCCTCGAACAGGGTCCGCCAGGCCTCCTCGTCGTCGACCGTGCGGCGCAGTTCCTCGCGGGTGGGCAGCGGCTCGGTGAGCGTGGGGAAGACCCGCTGGGCGACGCGCCCGGTCATGCCGTAGAACCGCTCCCAGGCCGCGTACTCGCGCTCGCCGCCCGTGAGGCGCGCGAACGCCTCGCGGGTGCGTTCCTCGCCCCCTCCCACCAGGAGCCCGGTGGACCGCCCGGCGCGCTCCACGGGCGTGTACGAGGAGATCGTGCGGCTGCGGACGTGGAAGCGCAGCCCCAGATCCCGCACGATCTTCGACGGAAGCAGGCTGACCAGGTACGAGTACCGGGACAGCCGGGCGTCGACGCCGGTGAAGGGGCGGGTGGAGACGGCCGCGCCGCCGGTGTGGTCCAGCCGTTCCAGCACCAGCACCGACCGCCCGGCCCTGGCCAGATAGGCGGCCGCGACCAGACCGTTGTGGCCGCCGCCCACGACGACGACGTCGTACGCGCGGTCCTGTCCGTGGTGTCCCTCGTGTGCAGGCATGGTTCTTCGTAACACGAGCCGATCAAGGTCGGCCAGAGGCGGTCGCTCACGGCCCCCTGAGCCGGACCGCCCTGGCGGGCCCGGCCGTGCAGCGCCCGGGCGCCCACGCCGAGAGGGGCCGGTGCGCGGCACGCGGCCGGAGGAGGTGCCTCTTCGACGCCGCGCCCCCCGCCCGGCCGGCGATGGCGCCGTGAGCCGCGCGGGTCCGCGCGGGGAGGCCTACGGCCGGGCCTTGTACGGTGCCGGACGGGCTTCGGGGCCGAGTCTGTCCATGGCCCGCAGGATGTGCTTGGGCGGGAGCTGCCAGCGAATGCCTGCGGGAACACAGCGCAGCACGGCGCCGGCGGCACGCAACCGCCGCGTGACGGCGGCGGGTTCGGGGGCGCGCCTGCCGTACAGCTCGTGGGCGTACGGCGGCAGCGAGGCGTACGCCAGCTGCGCCACCCGCCGCCACAGCAGGGCGCGCGCCGGGACGAGCAACGGGTGGGTCGGCGGCCGGAGCAGGAAGTCGTCCACCGCGCGCGCCTCGGCTCCGGCGGCGAGTTCGGGGCGCACCTTCTCGAAGTACGCCTCCATGGCGGCCCGGTCGCCGGGCACGGTGTCCGGGTCGAGCCCCACCAGGCGGGCGCTGACGCGGTGTTCGCCGATGTAGCGGTCGGCGGCCGCGTCGGAGAGCGGGTAGCCGGAACGGCCCAGGACGTGCAGATAGGAGTCGATCTCGGCGCAGTGCACCCACAGCAGCAGTGCGGGTTCGTCGACTCCGTAGCGCTCCCCGGTGTCCGGGTCGGTCGCGCCCAGCAGGCGGTGGATCCGGCGGACGCGGGCGCCCGCCTTCTCGGCGGCCTCGGCGGTGCCGTAGGTGGTGGTGCCGACGAAGTCGGCGGTGCGCATCAGCCGGCCCCACGCGTCCCGCCGGAAGTCGGAGTTCTGCATGACGCCGCGCACCGCTCGCGGGTGCAGCGCCTGGAGGTAGAGCGCCCGGATCCCGGCGACCCACATCATCGGGTCGCCGTGCGTCTGCCAGGTCACGCTCGTCGGGCCGAACAGCCCCGGGTCGGCCGTCATAGCGGAAGTGTGACCGGTCTCGCCGTCCGGCACCAGGTCACGTCGACGACCTGCGCCGACGCCGGGTCATGAGGTGTGTGCCGTCGTCACGGGGCCGGACATCCTCGGCGGTGACGGCCCCGCCATGAACGCGGCAGCCGCCTCGCCGTGCCACGGCGAGGTGAGGTGAGGTGAGGTGAGAGGCGAGGATCCCGCAGAGAACGGACGCCTACTCCGCGGCCGCCTCGGCGAACTGGTTGGCGTCGAACAGGTCGTTGATCTGTCCGCCGAGTTCGGACCAGTGCCGTCCGGACAGCTCGGCGGCGGAACGGGCGTCACCGGTGGCGCAGACCTCCACGAGCTGGTCGTGGTGCTCGATGGTGTTGCGGCCGCCGAGGAGTGTGGAGAACTTCCGGTGGAGGATGCGGTGGATCTGCGGGTGGAGCTGCTCGACGATCCGGCTCAGCACGGGGTTGTCCGCGGCCGCGATCGGCACGGCGTGGAAGCGGTCGTCGGCCGCGAGCGCGGCGGCGGTGTCATTGGCGGCGACGGCCAGTTCGAAGGCGCGGTTGGCCTCGCGCATGACCTGGAAGTCCTGCTCCGTCATGACCGGCACGGCCGTCTCCACGGCCAACTGATCGAGAGAGCGCAGGACCGCGAGGGTCTTCTCGACGTCACGGCGGTTGAGTGTGGTGATGCGCGTATAGACGCCCGGCTTGGACTCGACCAGGCCGATGTCGGCGAGCCGGGCGAGCGCCTCCCGCACCGGGGTGCGGCTGAGGCCGAGGCGCTCGGCGAGCTCACCGTCCTTGACCTTTTCGCCGGGGACGAGTTCGCCGCGCACGATGGAGTCGCGCAGACGGTGGAAGACCTCGTCGCTGAGAAGACGGCGGGAGACGGGGCTGTCGAGTGACATATTGCGTACAGTACATCGCCGCTCCTCGCCTCATCCGTTCTCGGAGCGTCCGGCCAGGCCCACGGTTGTGGCCCGGCGGACAAGGGCATGGGCCAGTACGAGCGCCGGGTCGACGAGGGGAACGTCCACCGCCGCTGCGGGAAGCCCGAGCGGGATCTCGGTGCAGCCGGCTATCACGGCCTGCGCGCCCTGCTCGGTCAGACGCCGTGCGGCGTGGGCCAGCGGTGCGGTCGTCGTCGCGTCGTCGCGGGCCCCGGCTTTCACCGCTCGGATGGCGGCCATGACCTCCTGCTCCTGGCTGACCTCCTCGGGCAGGGCCAGACGGATCCCGAAGCGGTCGAGCCACTCCTCGTACAGGCCGGCGCGGACGGTGCCGGCGGTGGCGAGCAGTCCGGCGGTGTGGATGCGTGGGCTCATGGTGCTCAGATGCCGGGCGACTTCGCCGATCATGTGAACGATGGGCAGGCCGACATGGTCCTCGATGCGCGGGACGAAGGCATGCGCGGTGTTGCAGGGGATGGCGATGACGGTGGCGCCGGCCTCGCGCAGGACGCGGCTGCCGTCGAGGAGCCAGGGGGTGGGGTCGGGGCCGTCGCCCAGCAGGGCCTCGGTGCGGTCGGGGATGGTGGGGTCGGACCAGATGACCGTGCGCAGGTGGTCCTGGTCGCTGGAGCCCGGGGTGGTCGCGACGAGCTTGGCGTAGAAGTCGGCGGTGGCTGCCGGGCCCATGCCGCCCAGGATGCCGATGACCTCGTTCGAACGTGCCGGACTGCTCACCGCGCGGGTTCCTTCTCCGGGGCCGTGGCCTCGGGCACGGCGGGCGTGCGGACGGTGTCGCGGCTGCCGCGCCTGGCTTCACCCCGCTTCTCGGAGCTGTCGACGACCGCGGCCGCCAGCGAGTTGCCGATGACGTTCACGCCGGTCCGCGCCATGTCGACGATGAAGTCCACGCCGAGGAGCAGCGCGATGCCTTCGGCGGGCAGTCCGACGGAGTCGCCGGCGGCGATGAGGACGACGATGGACGCGGAGGCGACCCCGGCCATGCCCTTGGAGAGGATCACCAGCACGCCGACCATGAGCAGCAGGGCGGGCAGGGAGGTGTCGGCGCCGTAGGCGTTGGCGAGGAAGACCAGCGCGGCGGCCTGGTAGAGGACGGAGCCGTCGGTGTTGAAGGAGTAGCCGAGGGGGACGACGAACGAGGTCGTCGACCGGCTGACGCCGAACGCCTCCAACCTGCCCATGAGGGGGGCCAGCACCGACTCGGAGCTGCGGGTGACGAAGGCGATCCCGGCCAGCCCGGCGATCGACTTCAGCAGTTCGACGTACCGGATGCGATAGATCGCGGCGATGAGCGGGAAGAGCACGCCGATGACGATGACCAGTCCCGCGTAGACGACGGCGATGAAGCCCAGCAGGCTGCGCAGGTTGCCGAAGCCGTAGTACGCGACGTCGTAGGAGATGAAGCCCAGCACGCCCAGCGGCGCGATCCGGATGACGTAGCCGACGACCTTGAACATCACCGCTGCGACGGACTCCAGCAGGGAGGCGAAGGGCTCGGACTTCTCTCCGACCGCGGCCATGGCGACGCCGACGAGGAGGGCGAAGACGATGGCGCCGAGCAGGTTGCCCTCGCCGAACGCGGCGAAGACGTTCTTCGGGAAGGCGTGCAGGACGAGCTCGTGGAAGTCGACGCCCTGGCTCAGTCCGTCCAGGTCCTTGGCGTCGGCGCCGTGGACTGGGGCGCCCTTGCCGATACCGGTGAACTTGGCCAGGCCCACCGCGATCAGCAGGATGACGGTGGTGACGAGCTCGAAGTAGAGGATGGCCTTGCCGGCGATCCGGCCCACCTTCTTGACCGACTCCATGCGGGCGATGCCCAGCACGATGAGCGGGAAGACCAGGGGCAGGACGACGACCTGCACCAGGTTCAGGAACACGTCCCCGAGGATCTTCATCTGCTCGCCCGCCGACGGGGCGAGGGATCCGATGAGGGCTCCCAGACCGACGGCGATGATCGACTGGATGCCGATCGGCATCTTCAGACATCGCCGCGCGAAGCCCGGGGGCCGGGTCAGTGAGCTGTCCGCGCTGGTGGGAGGGATGGGTGCGGTGACCATGAAGGCTCCTGCCATATGCAATATATTGCGTTCTGCGTGTTGGTCGGTAAGACTGAGCCCGGATGCGGCGACCTGTCAAGGGGGCCCGCGCCAGGCATCCCGGGCGTACGTCCGGCGGCAGCGACGAGGAGCATCGGATGGCGCAGGCACCACGCATCGAGCACGACCTGGTCGGAGACAAGGAGGTGCCCGCGGACGCCTACTACGGCGTGCACACCGTCCGGGCCGTGGAGAACTTCGCGATCACCGGAGCGACCATCGCCCGGTTCCCCGATCTGATCGCCGCTCTGGCCGCGGTCAAGCAGGCGGCCGCACGAGCCAACCGCGACCTGGGCCTGCTGCCGTCGGACATCGCCGACGCGATCATGGGCGCGTGCCAGGAGATCCGCGCCGGACGGCTGCACGAGCAGTTCGTCGTCGATCCGATCCAGGGAGGGGCCGGCACCTCCACGAACATGAACGCCAACGAGGTCATCGCCAACCGGGCCCTGGAGCGCCTGGGTCACCCCCGCGGGCTCTACGACGTGATCCATCCCCTCGACCACGTCAACCTCGGCCAGAGCACCAACGACGTCTACCCCACCGCCGTCCGCCTGGCCCTGGTCACCTCACTGCGCCGGCTCGGCGATTCGCTGGGCGGCCTGGCCACGGCGTTCGCCGAGAAGGCGGCGGAGTTCGGCGACGTGCTGAAGATGGGGCGGACGCAACTCCAGGACGCCGTGCCCATGACGCTGGGCCAGGAGTTCACCACCTACGCCGTCATGATCGAGGAGGACCGCCGACGCCTGGCCGAGACGGCCCCCCTGCTCCTGGAGTCCAACCTCGGCGGCACGGCCATCGGCACCGGCATCAACGGCCACCCCCGCTACGCCGGACTCGCCTGTGCGTATCTCGCCGAGATCAGCGGCGAGCCCGTCCGCCCCGCGGGCGACTTCATCGAGGCCACCCAGGACTGCGGCGCCTTCGTCCAGCTCTCCGGCGTCCTCAAGCGTGTGGCCGTGAAACTCTCCAAGACCTGCAACGACCTGCGCCTGACCTCCTCCGGTCCCAGCACCGGACTCGGTGAGATCAATCTGCCGCCGGTGCAGGCGGGTTCGTCGATCATGCCCGGCAAGGTCAACCCGGTGATCCCCGAACTCGTCAACCAGGTCGCCTTCGAGGTCATCGGCAACGATCTGACCGTCACCATGGCCGCCGAGGCCGGACAGCTCCAGCTCAATGCCTTCGAACCCGTCATCGCCTACAGCCTGTTGCGCTCCCTGAGCCATCTGGGCGCGGCCTGCGACACCCTGGCGACCCGCTGCGTCCCCGGGATCACCGCCAACCGCGAACACCTCCGCGACACGGTCCACCGCTCCGTCGGCCTGGTCACCGCACTCGCCCCGCACATCGGCTATGCCGCCGGCACCGCACTCGCCCGCCGGGCGCTGGCCACCGGCCGCACGGTCAAGGACCTCGCGGCCGAGGCCGGCATGCTCACCGCCGATCGACTGGACACGATCCTGCGGCCCGAAGACCTCACCGGACACTCCGCCCGGCCGTCGGCCACGGCGACTCCCTGAACGGCGGAGCCCTACGGCCCTCGGGCCAGGACACGGGACGACAGCCCGTCAGGCGGTCGGGATTTCGCGGCGTACGAGATGCGGGCGCAGCAACCGACCGGTGTGACCACAGCCGATAGGTGTCTCCGGAGCATCACGTTGACCTGCGCTTTTGCCAACCAGCTTCAGCAGTACGGGGAGCAGTCTGCCGAGGATTCTTGGCACATCGGTACAGATTCGAAGGCCTTTCTGTCCTGAACCGCAAACGACACCCCTCCCTCCTCCGACTGCCTCCAGCGGCATATCCCCAACCGCGACGTCCCGTCACCATCCTTCCCAGAACGCCACTGGAGCACCCCTCTGAAACGGGGCCGCGGCCTCCTGCTTACCGACGACGCGGCTCCAGTTGGGCAGTCAGCCCTTGCTGATCGGTAGGCTCAGCTCGTCGGGACGTCTCTCTCAGACCGCCGGGCAAGGGTGCCGCGGTGCTGACGACAGGCCGCCCCACTGGCATCCCGGTGCGATGAGGCGGCGTTACGGAGATCCGAAGACCCTTAAGATGATCTTCTAATTTCCATCGCACTCTTGGCATGTAAGGCGGAGACGTGGCTCCCCAGCCCCCGCTGTTCGATCACGCGCCAGTTGGCTCATCGAGCGCTACTGTCCCCTGGTCGGACACATCAACATTGCATGATCTCGCCCGAATGCATGTCATCTCGGCTGACGCGGTCAGGCAACTGGTCATGCCGTCGGACTGGAATGACCGGTGGACTACGGCGTGGCGCTTCGGGCGGACGTTGGTCGGCTATGCCGTTAGGGACCTGGGCGAGGTTGACGTGCTCTCGAGTGTTCCTGTACGGCGCTTCAGTTGGCGTACCGATCAGTGGCATCGTCCCGGCCTGGGATATCTGGTCAGTACCGATCGCCACCATGGCTTCGAGAGCTTCGAGGAGGAACTCCTCCTTCTGGCAGCGGACTTCTCAGGATCGCTAGTGGAGGCTCTGGCACAGCCCTTCCGTCTGCGCTTCCGAAGCGTCAACGGGAGTGTCGAGCACACCCCGGACTATCTGCTGCTGACCGACGACACGCCATGGCTCATCGACGTGCGGCCTTCAGCGCGGATCGAGCCTGAGGACGAGGTCAAGTTCGCCGCTGCTGCCGAGGTCGCCCTGGTTACCGGGTGGAACTATGCGGTGGTTGCTGGTTGGCACGACCAAGTAGTGGGCCTGATCGACACCTTGTCGGCCGGACGAAGGCACTTGACCGATCCGTTGCGGCAACAGGATCAGCTGCTTCTTGCAGCAGAAGACGGCCCACAGCCGTTCGGGAGCTTGGTGGAGCGCTGCAGCCTGGAGGCCGTTGCCCGGGCTCATGCAATCCATCTGCTGTGGCACCGCCGATTGGGCATGCAAGGCTCTGGCCCTCTGACTGACGCGAGCGTAATCCGCCTATCCCCCTGTCGCCGTCCGGCGAGCGGGAGTTGGTGAGAGTGACCGCTGCAGTTGCCTGGGACCTCTCGCCGGGAAACGAGTTCGTCGTGAACGGCGTGCCGTGGACCGTGGAGGCGTTTCAGCCCCAAGTCGGAAAGGTCGTGCTGGTCCGGCCCGAGCATGAGGCATGGAAGACGTCGGTACGGCAGTTGATGCACCATCCGAACATCCGGCCGTCGACACGAACGAGGAAGGACCTGCCGGCCGCCAGCCGCGGGCGACAGCCAAAGGGCGTTCTCGATCTGCCGCCGAGTAAGCGGCCCCTCATGATGTTGCGGGTGGACCACTTGCGGGAGGTGGAGACCGGATTTCGCAGCGGTGATCCTCTGAACGCGCTCCCGGGAGAGCCAAAGCCGCAATACGATCCGAACTCCACCACGCTGACCGAGCGACGTCATGCCAAGGTGCGGGAGCTGAGGCAGGACACGGTACACAACCCGGATCTGGCCGCCGCCCACTGCTTGGACAAGGTCAGCTACCGCACTTTGATCCGCTGGGATCTGGACCGCCGCCGCTTTGGGCCGGTGGGCTGTGCGGACGATCGGTGGCTGCGAGAGGCGACCGGCCGTCAGATCTCAGCGGCGGTACGTGAGGCGATCTTTGCTGTACGCCACGAAACCCTGCACCGATCCAAGCTGACAGCGAAAGACCGTGAACGACTGATCCATCAGTACGTACGCGAGGAGTTCGGGAACGACGAGCCAGTACCCAGCTACGAAACGCTCCGGGTCGTGTGGAAGGAGTGGTTCGGATCGACCGGAGCACGTCAGCGCTACGCCGTTTCAGCTGCACGGGCTCAAGCGGTGGCTACAGGTCGGCACGTGGTGGTCAGCCGACCCGGCCAGGTGGTGGCGCTCGACACCACGGTGCTCCCAGTCAAGGTCCGTGAGCAGGTCTTTGGCGACCCGGTGTCGGTGCATCTGACGCTGGCTCTGGACGTATACACGCACTCGATTGTCGCTTTCCGGCTCACGTTGGTCTCGGACACCTCAGTAGACGTCGCCATGATCTTGCGGGACGTCATGATGCCACTGCCCATGAGACCGGACTGGGGCGAGGAAATGGAGTGGGCCTACCCCGGGGTCCCCGGCAGCGTGATCGCGGAGTTCACTGATGGCAAGGTCGCCGGGCTGCCGTTCTTCGCCCCGGAGACCGTGACCACCGACCATGGTTCGGTATACAAGAATCACCACCTGATCGAGGTTCAGAGGGTGATCGGCGCCACGATCCGGCCGAGTCGGGTGCTTCGGCCGACCGACAAGCAGGCGGTGGAGCGGGCCTTCGGCGCGATCCAGTCCCTGCTGTTCCGGATTCTTCCGGGCTACCAGGGCATCGACATCTCAGATCGCGGCATCGACCCGGAAGGCGACGCATGCATCTCCGTGGCGGAGATGGAGCACTTGATTGCCACCTGGGTCGTCAAGATCTGGCAGAACCGCAGATTCGGTTCCTACGCCCCCAGTTGGGATCCAGCGGGTGATCACAGTCCGAACACCCTGTTCGCGGCATCCATGGCCCAGGGCGGCTTTGCACTGCAGATCCCGCCGGCGGAGTTGTACTACCAGCTGCTTCCTACTCATCGGGTGATGATTCACGGCCGCCGCGGCGTGAAAATTAGAAATCTCTGGTACGACGGGGAAGCACTGGACGAGTGGCGTTTCCGTCCGTCGGGCCGGGGTGGAGCGGCGAAGAACAAGTACGTGTTCCACCGGGATCCACGTGATCCATGTTTCACTTTCTTCCAAGATCCGCTCACCCATGAATGGCATCAGTTGCGTTGGGTGGGCCTTCCGGACGAGGACCGAATGCCCGCGTTCAGTGACGCCCGTGTACGGCAGGTAATGAGAGAGCTACGCAATCAGGGGCTGAAGCCGAAGTCCGACAAAGATTTGCTACCCCTGATGCTGGACTTGATCGGGGGCAATGTCCCCGTGGACCAATGGCCTACCCGTCTGACGAAGGCTCAGCGAACCGAGCACGCCCGCGAAGAAGCCCAGGCCGCGGCAGCGGCAGCCGACCGACCGAAGCCCTCCCCTGCCCCTGCCTGCGCCGACGAGGTGGCACCCTTCGTACCCCGCCAGGGCGGTGAGGTCGACAATGTCGTCGCCTTGCGATGGCGTGAGCGGGCCGAGCAGGGCCAGGCTGCGATCGACGGCGAGCGCCGACGCCGACGGGAGGCAGCCTCCGAGGAACCGGCCGCGACGTCCACCCTTGGCCAGCGGTTGCGGAGGCGCAGCCTGATGGACCTGCTCGACGATGAGAACGAATCCGCCGCGGAGCCGGGAGACCAGCCGTGAGCGAAACCAACAAGCCGCCCACCCGCCCGGTCGCTTCCTTCCTGCCCGGGCCGCCGATCGACCGAACCCGGGTGGAGGGCTGGCAACGGTGGGTCCGAACCCGCGAGCTCTTCGTGCCGGCGCCGGTACTGAGCGCGGAGCAATATCTGCAGTTGACGCCGCGCCGACGGCGAATTCACGACCTGCACCGTCTGGCCACCCACAGCAGCCTGCCGGTGCAGTCCACCCCAATGGGCGATGCCGTGGCGTGGCTGGTGAAAGCACGGATCGAGGACGGCGCCTACAGCCACAAGGCCGGAATCCGGACCGGGGTCATGGTCAACGGCGGTGGCGCCCAGGGAAAGACCGAGACGGTCTGCGCGGCAATCGCGGCGTTCGAGGAAGAATGGCTGGAGGTGAACGAGTACATGAATCCGGAGGCCATGGCCGGCACCAGGGATCTCCTCGCTCCTGTTGCGTATGTGCGCTGCCCGGTCAAGGCAACCCCCGTCTCCACCTGCCAGCGCATCCTCGACTTCTACGGCGAGGATTACAAGAACATGCGCCAGGAAGACCTGATCCGGACGGTGAACGCCGCCATTTCCGCGCACGCCACCAAGGCACTCGTGATCGACGACATCACCCGACTCAAACTACATCGCGAAAGCGACCAGGACGTCTTGGACCTTCTCTTGGAAGTGATGAGCATGTCCGTCACCCTCATTCTGGTGGGTGTCGGTATCCCCACTTCCGGACTATTGCGCCGCGGCAGCTTCGATCCGGTTGCCAAACAGTGGGTCATTCCTCCAGTGAAAGACCGCGGGCGCAGCCCAAATCCGGACGCCGCGACCCAGCATGAGCGACGCTTCGAAATGGTCAATTTGCAGCCGTTTGGCTACGACGCTCCCGGGCAAATCAAGGCCTGGGTCGACCACCTGGCGACGCTCGAGAAGAGTCTGCGGCTCCTGCACGACACCGAAGGCATGCTCACATCCGGATCCATGCCTGAGTATCTGTTCCAGCGAACGAATGGGGTCGTCGGACTCCTGGAAAAGCTGGTGCAACGAGGCTGCCGAGTCGCAATCGAGGGCGGCAGCGAGCGGCTGAGCAAAGAGCTACTCAACCGCTGTGCCGTCCTCCCGACAGATCTGCCCGACCTGGACGCCGATTCCGGTGAGCAGCCGCTGATCCCGCCGGTCGAGTCTCGGTCCAGGAAGAAGCCAAAGGGCAGGAACACTGTGTTCGACGACTCGGGACCGGCAGCGGAGTCCGCCGGGTGATCCAAGCGACTCTTCGGCCGCTCGCACGCAGCCTCGATCCGCTGCCCGGTGAGTCTTTGGCCGGTTTCCTCCTGCGCCTGTCCTATCGATTGGGATCCACCCCTCACCGCGTGGCAACCCTGTGTGGCCTGACCTGCCGCAGCGACAGCATCCCCCAGGAGCAACTTCGCGGACTGCGCCCCGAAGCCGCCGAACAACTGGCCCGGGCCGCGCACCTGACCATGTCCGAGGTTCAGGCTCTGACCTTGAAGGATCTCACCGCAACCTACACACCGCTTGGCAAGCTTCGTGCCGGCAAGACAGACATCGGATCCAAGTCCCACATCAACTGGGCCACGAATCCCGACAGCCGTTACTGCCCCCACTGCCTGCGAGGGAACGGCAGTCCCGTGGAGCAAGCCTTCGGCGGTGCCTGGCAACTGCGCTGGCATTTGCCCGTCACGTTCGCCTGCACGCAGCACTTGTGCCTCCTCGAAAACACCTGTCCCCAATGCACTCAGCCGCTCAGCGGACGCGTTATCCGGCGATACAGCCTTGTCCAGATTCCCCACGTCTCCGGACTACACCCGGGCCAGTGCCGCAACCGGGCTCCCGGACCACTGCCCAAACCGCGGGCCAGCGCCGTCCCGTGCGGCGCACGCCTGGACGCCCCGCGAGACGTTGCCGCCACGCTGTCGCCACTGGACATGCAGCGCATCCTTGATCTCCAGCACAACCTGAACCTGCGGCTGGATCCAGGTCAACTGGTCCGTACTGCCGACAGACGGACACCGCACACCTACTTTTCCGACCTGATCACGACCGCACGCCTGATCACGCTGAGCTGGCCGAAGGGTGCCTCGTTCCTCCCGTCGATAGCGCTGGCGGACCTCGTGGACGAGTACGCCACGCCCTATCTGCACAACCCATCTCAACGCGGACTTCAGATCCGGCGAAGCGCACCCCGCGGAACGGCCGAAACCTCCGCCCTTCTGCTCGCAGCCGCGACTGCGCTCGGCGATCGGGATCTTGTCCCCCTGCGTGAGCGTATCGAGCCGCTCGCTCGTGAGGTGTACCGCCGGTCGGCCTCCATCGGCGACAAGCTCTTAAAGGACAGCGACGCCTCGGCTATCTTGCTGCGCGCCACCGCACAGCGCGTCTACGGATTCCAGAAGCGCTCCACATTGCGTGTCGCCCCGATTTTCTATCGTTTCCGCACTGACGAAATCCCTCCCCTCCTCCCAAGGGAATGGTTCGACGCGTATTTCCAGCGTCTCGTGCACCGTCTGCCGAAGATGACCACTCTCTTGGAGCGCCATCTGCGTTGGGCTGGCTCATTGAGACTCGCCGAGTTGGTCTGTGATCAGGCATGGCCAGCGTGCGCGGAGACTCTGGGGATTCCTCAGAATAGCGCTCGCCGGACAATGAATGTGCTGGGAAAGCAGCTGACAACGCCTGGCCTTTGGCCTGTATTTGAGGACGCGGTCGACCTGGTCGCACATCAATTGCATGGACAGGACCTTCGCGTCGACTATGCCCACCGCCGCCGTTCAACAGCCGACTGGTGTCTTTCGCTCGCAGATTGGAAGGCCTTGTGCGAGGGGATACCCGGCCTTGAGAAGCGTCAGGCTACTGGGGACCCACGAGTCGGCGAGGCAGTCATCTGGTGCATGGTCAACCAGGCCAGCTACCTTCACAGCCCGACGGTGCTCCATCGACGCTCCGCTTCGCACTCTCCCCACCGGCTGACCAAAGAGGCAGAGCTATTCGCAAACAGAACTCAGCGCAGGCCGTCCTACGCGACTCTGAGCCGTCGGCTGGCAGCCTACGCTGCACGGCTCGCCCGAGCCTGCGACGAAGGAACCGACCTGCGAATCGAAGTACCGAACTGGACCACCCCCACCGACGGCGTACGACAGCAGGGTCCGGTCCATTGACGACACGTCCACTGGCACGGAGTCTAGCCCCGCTGCCGGAAGAGTCCCTGCCAGGTCTGCTCCTGCGTCTGGCCTACCGACTGGATCGCTCGCCGGCCAGGATCGCTGCACTGTGCGGTCTGAGCCGTCACCAACACCGCCTGCCCGCCGAGTGCTTGATCACCTTGCCTGCGGAGTCCACCGAGGCGCTCGAGGCAGCTGCATCGCTGCGTGGGGGCGAAGTCGACGCGCTCACCCTGTCAGCCATGGCCGCCTCCTATCCGCCCCTGGCCACCCTGCGTCTGGGAGGCAGTCGCAACATGGCCTCCGCCCGACGCACCTGGGCCTTCAGCCTGTCCAGCCGCTACTGCCCCAACTGCCTGGCCGGGGACGGGAGCAGCATCCAGAACGCGTATGGCGGCCCGTGGAGACTGCGCTGGCACGTCCCGGTCTCCTTCGCATGCACCGCTCACCGCCGCCTCCTGGGGCATGGATGTCCTCAGTGTGGAGGTCATCCGAACCGGCCCTCGAACACCGAGCGGCAAGGGCTCATCACACAGCGTACGATCGCTGGACTGCACCCGGCACAGTGCCGCCATCACCTCGCGCCCGGCCCTGTCGGTGTCAGCGTCCGGACACCGCTGTGTGCAGCGCGACTCGACGAGACGGCTTGTGTAGCTGAGCAACCGGACAGCGACCTTGTCATGTTGCTTGCCCTGCAACAACGCATCGACCAGCATCTGATACCCGCCAAACACTCGCCCGCGACCAGCGACAACTACTCAAACCCAGGGCAGCACTTCTTTGCCGACCTGATCACCGCCGCTCAACTCGTCCGGCTCAGCTGGCCTGACAGTGCACGCTTCGCCCCCTCCAGCGGCGTCGCCGACCTGATTGCCCGCCACGTTGCCACCTGGACCGCCCTCCGCGAAATCCGCAGCCCGGGTAGGCGCGTCCGTGATGCATGGGCTGCTCCCCAAGGCCCGGCCGAGTGCGGAGCACTGCTGCTGGCCGCTGACACCCTGCTCGGCGACCGCGAACAGGACGGTCCGGCCCTTCGCGAGCGGATCCAGCCGCTCGCGACCGCCGCATTCACGCGTAACGAGGCGAACACCGGTGCCGCCTTCCGACGCCTGGACGTCTCCCCAGACCTGTCAAGGGCTCTGGCCCAGCGGTCCCTTGGCTTCAACCGTGCTGGTGGCCATCACCACGCAAGACGACACGTTCCTTCACGTCACTGCCATTTCGGGATCGAGCACATTCCCGCTCTAGTACCGGACACTTGGCTCGGTGCGCACTTCGGCGATCTGACGTCCCTGTGGGCCCCTGGGGATGTCTGGAAGCCACGCCATCTACGCCGAGTCGTTTCCCTCAAGCTCGTCGCAATGGCCGGCGGCGGAACCTGGCCACAAAGCGCCGTGATCCTTGGAATACCGTGGGTCACCGCCCAACGTAGCCTGACCGTACTCAAGCGAAGCCTGCTGCCCGGCGGCCTATGGCCGCTGCTCGACATGGCGGTCGAGACCGTCGCACAGGAATTGGACGCTGCCGCACCGCACGTGGACTTCGCAGCTCGTCGTCGAACGCTGAGTACCTGGCAGATCCCCGTCGAGGACCTTGCTGCACTCACCGTAGGCCTGGTCCGCCTTGTCAACGCGGAGTCCTCCTTGACCCGGGCTGCGGCAACCGCGCTCGTGTGGGCTCGCGTGACGCAGGGCGACCACCTGCACAGCCCATCGGTGGAGGCACTCCGCGAAGCGCAGCGAAGTACCAAGGCCTTGGTCTCCGCCATCGGACAGTTGCAGACCCCCAGCAACCGTAGAGGCACCAGACTCCGCTTCCTTCAGCGCATAAACAAATACGCCGATGGCGTCGCCCATGCGCTCGATGACGGACCGAGTGAGTTGCAACGCCAGTACCCACTGGCGTCCCTGATAGCCGACCACCAAGCCTTCGCAGCCGAGTCCGACATCGCCGTCGCCCCTGACTCCATGGTCCCCAACGAAATACGCATCACCAAAGGTCACGCGGCCGAAGCGGATCTCGTCGAATGACGTCCAGTTTCTCGACGCTGCGAAGCTAATCGTCCGGGGCGCTTCCGGTTGTCGACACCATTCCCTCGGTCACCACCGCACGGTTCAGCGCTGGCAATCCATGGTCACCAGACCCTTCGCACTCTGGGGCCGCGTGGCGCATCCGACACCGGGTTCGTCGCCAGCCACGGAAGACTGCTCAAGGGGGATGCCGTGGCCCTCCGGATGCGGGCCGATCCGGGCGATCTGCTTCTCGGACAGGCCGGCAGTGCGGAAGGCGCTTACCCTCGGGACTGATCACGCCGAGCGCCGTGTACTCCGCATCTACCAGCATGGCCGCGGTCTGCACGATGCTGCGCAGGGCCTGCCAGACGTGTCGGCATCAGCACGCTCGGGCGGCCGACGGCGGCTTGATGTCCGCGGGGCCCAGGCTGTCACACCCCGTAGGTAGCATGACCGCACCTTGTGCCACTGCGCCCGGAGTGAGGACACCGATGTTCATTGCGGCCGTCTACATCCGCTTTTTCCGCTCATTCAATTTCGACTACCTCCGCAAGGCACACAAATCCTTCAGCCCGGACCCCTGGGATCTACTGGAATCCAGCGAACTGCAGTACCCGTTCGTGAAGGTGCCACTCGAGGCAAGCGTGACGACCGTCGTGGGTGCCAACGAATCCGGCAAGAGCCAGCTACTGTCGGCCATCAAGCACGCGCTGAGCGGAGACGGCATCGAACGGGGCGACTTCTGCCGGTACTCGCAGTTTTTCGCCGTGGACAAGGCGATGGCGTACCCAGACTTCGGGCTGGAGTTCAAGAACCTCTCAGCCAGTGATCGTCAAGCGCTACTCAAGGCATGCAAGGGAAGGGTTCCTGACGACGGGTTCGACAGCTTCCTGTTGTTCCGCATCGGCGGCAAGGACCCCGTCATCTACCTGCGTCAGGGCGAGGAGTGGGCCCCGCACGCCCTTAAGGAAAGGACAGCTCTCGCCGACTTGCTGCCAAGCTGGTTCGAGATCGACGCCACGGTCGCTCTCCCAGACAGCGTTCCCTTGAAGTACCTGGTCGGCGGCGGGACTACCTCACTGCACACCAGCCCCCGCAGACAACGCCAGCCGTTCATCAACATGCTGATGGAGAACGCTTCCTCATGGTTCAGCACTCCTGAGCAGATCAGCGCGGCCGCACCGAACGTCGTCTCCGCGTTCGCATCCGCTAGCACGGGCAGCAACCGGTATGCAGACCAGTTCCGCCTGGCCGAGGATCTTCTAGTGAAGGTCGCGGGCATCGACAGGAGCGCGTTCGAGGAATTGCTCGACGCTGCCAAAGACAGCAAGGACGGCTACGCAAACGGCATCGTCGAGCAGATGAACCAACAGCTCGCGGCGTCTCTGAACTTTCCCAGGTGGTGGTCGCAAGACCATCAGTTCGAACTGCTGCTGACCTTGCGGGACCAGGATCTTGTCTTCACGATCCGGGACCGGACCGGAACAGAATACTCCGCCGATGAACGCAGCGGCGGTCTCAAATACTTCCTCAGCTACTTCGTGCAGTATCTCTCCCACGAGCCACCGCGCTCGGGCAGACCGGAGATCCTGCTGATGGACGAACCGGATGCCTATCTGTCCAGCACTGGCCAGCAGGACCTGCTACGCATCTTCGAGGACTTCGCCCACCCTCAGGCGCCAGGGCGTGCGCCCTGCCAAGTCGTCAACGTCACGCACTCGCCGTTCCTCATCGACAAAAACCACGGAGAACGCATCCGGGTACTGGAGAAGGGGGAGGGGGATGAGGGAACCCGCGTCGTGCGCAACGCAGCCCGCAACCACTACGAGCCGCTGCGCTCAGCGTTTGGCGGCTTCGTCGGTGAGACGACTTTCATCAGCAACTGCAACCTGATGCTCGAGGGCATGTCCGACCAGATCCTGCTCGCCGGCATGTCCGCACGGCTGCGGCAGCACAAGGCACCAACTCTGGACAACATCGACCTGAACTGCCTGACCCTCGTTCCCGCAGGCTCGGCGTCGCACATTCCGTACATGGTCTACCTCGCCCGGGGACGCGATGCTGACCGGCCCGCTGTCATCGTCCTCCTCGACAGTGACGAGGCGGGCGACAAGGCACGTAAAGATCTCCACCGCGGGCCTCAGGGCAAGAAACTCATCGATCCCGCTCTGATCCTACAATTGGGTGACCTTCCCGCAGACAAGCTCACCAGCACAACACCCGGCGGTGTGCTCGCCATCGAAGACCTCGTCCCCCTGGAGATCTGCGTCGCCGCGGTCAAGCGCTACGCAGATGACTTCCTGGAGCCCGACGAAGCCCAGCGCGTACAGGCCATAGACGTCAACGATGTGGACTTCTCCGCCTCCAACGGCACGCATGAGGCCCTCGCCAGGGCCGCCCAGTCCAAGGTGCCCGGCCTGCACATCGACAAGGTTGGGCTGGCGCGAAGCATCATGGACACTGTCCGGCAGGACGGAGGCCTCGATGACGCGCTCAGCACTTTGGACACCAACTTCCGTGTGCTCTTCCGCGAACTGAACAGCAGACAGCGACGCGCCACACGGGAAATCACCAGCGAGAAGACGCGCGCCAAGATCAAGCGGCTGAAGCGGTCCTTCCTCCTCGATCACCCGGCCGGCGCGACTCGCGCCGACGCAACGCTGCTCCTTGAAGACGTGGACGCAGTACTGGATGACTCCATAGACGCAGAGGACCTCAGGAGCGAAATCCGCCGGGTGCGGCGCCGCTTCGAACTCGATGACGACCCCAATGAGGCAATCGGCGACTTCGACGCTTTCCGTGACGACCTGGAGACGTTGGTCTACCAGCAGGTCAACAAGGCCCAGGAGACATAGCGAATACCGTGGCGCCGCTTCAGGAACCGCACCCCGAACCGGAGTCAATCGCTACAAGGCGGACTGCTCCGCTCGTACGCTGAGGGCGACAGGAACCGACTCCCATGGGAAATGGCACTGCGATCCTCGCCCACGACGCCACCACAGCCCCCACTTCCAGCTGGAGCAGGGTGGGCATGGCCGGCATGAACGTGCCGGTCCCGGCGCCCACCGGCCGCGCATCCGTCGGCGCCCCAACCGTCCCGAGCGAGTCCGGCACGCTGACCTGCCGACCTCATGGATCCGGTCGGCGTCAATCCCCTCACCGCTGGCTCGGGGCGCCTCACGGCAAGTCGCCCTCACGTCGACGACCACCGCCTTTGCCCGTGCCCGCCTACACGCGCGGCAAGATTGCCGAGTCCGCCTGCTGCGGCCGCCAGGGCGATCTCTGTCCAGTCGAGGGTGACCGTACTGAGCACCGCGCGGAGGAAGGGCACATACAGGGCAGCGGCCGCGAGCCCGGCCGAGACGGCGACCGCCGCCGGCAGGAACAGGTTTTCCCGGGTCAGTAGGCGGTCCCGCAGGCCGAGCACGACTCCGAGCTGTGCCGCGAGCAGGGACAGGAACAGCACGCTCTGCCAGGGCAGGTCCATGGCGCGTGCCGCGAGCCCCGCTGTGAGGGACCCCGCAGTCACCACCGCCGCGAGGAACAGCATCCGCTGCCACAGTCCGTCACCCAGCACATGCTGGCCAGGGGGACGTGGCGGTCTGCGCATGGCTCCCGGTGACACGGGCTCGGCGCCCATGGCGACGCCGGTCAGGCCATGCGTCAGGAGGTTGATCCAGAGGATCTGTCCGGCGCGCAGAGGAAGAGACAGGCCGAGCAGCGGGCCGAGCAGCATCACCAGGATCTCCGCGGTGCCGCCGGCCAGCGCGTACAGCAGGAAGCGGCGGATGTTGTCGTAGACGCGTCGGCCCTCTTCGACCGCGGCCACCACGGTCGACAGCTCGTCGTCCGTCAGGACGAGATCTGCGGCCTGCCGGGCCACTTCGGTCCCCCGGCGCCCCATCGCGACGCCGATGTCCGCGTGCCGCAGGGCCGGGCCGTCGTTGACGCCGTCGCCCGTCATCGCCGTGACATGCCCGTGCGCCCGCCACGCCTCGACGATGTCGAGTTTCTGCTTGGGGTCCGTGCGTGCGAAGATCCGTACCTCCGTGGGATCCGGCACGTCATCGGCTGCCAGTGCCTGGCCGGTGACCACCCGGCCGTGCGCCGTACCGGAATCGAGCAGCCCCACCCGGTCGGCGATCGCCTCCGCGGTCGCGGGGTGATCACCTGTGATCAGTACGGCGGTGATGCCGGCGGCTCTGCAGTCGGCGAGGGTCCTGGCAGCGGCTTCCTTGGGCGGGTCGCTGAGCGCTGCAAGGCCCAGTAGCCGTAGGCCCGTCTCGGCGTCCCGTGCCCGGCCGGGCGTGCCGTCTCGCAGACCTGACGCCACAGCTAGGACGCGGAAACCCTCGGCGGCCAGCTGTGCGGCGTTCCGCCGGGCGACTTCGACGAGCGGCTCCGGCTCGTCCAGCACGGCGTGGTCGAGTACTGATTCCGCGGCACCTTTCAGGCACACGAACACGGCGCTGTCCGGGGCGCGATGCAGCGTGGTCATCCTTTTGCGGGGGCTGTCGAAGGGCTCCTCGTCCGTCCTCGGGTACCTCCGGTGCAGTGTGCGGCGGTCCTCGCAACCGGCTTTGACCGCGGCCGTGAGGAGCACAGCCTCCATGGCGTCCCCGAGTGCCGCCGAGCCGCTCTCCGCACCATGCGGCGGCCGCAGCTCGGCGTCGTTGCACAGGGCGGCAGCGGTGAGCAGTTCCCGTACGGCCGCGAGCTCGCGGCCGCCGGCCGGTTGCCCGTCGACTCGCACCCCACCGACCGGTTCGTATCCGGAGCCGGTGAGGTCCGCCTCACCCTGAGGCGTCCACACACGCTCGACCACCATGCGGCCTTCGGTGAGCGTGCCGGTCTTGTCGGTCGCCAGCACGCTCACCGACCCCAAAGTCTCCACGGCCGGCAAGCGGCGCACCAGCGCATGCCGGACGGCCATGCGCCGTGCGCCGGGGGCCAGAGCCAGGGTGACCACGGCGGGCAGCGACTCGGGTACGGCGGCCACAGCCAGACTGATGGCCGTCACGGCCATCGTCCCCGGGGCCGTGCCCCGGACGAGCCCCAGGGCGAAGACCAGCAGACACAGGGCGAGCGTGACCAGTGCGAGGACCCGCCCCAGTGCGGCCAGCCGGTGTTGCAGCGGTGTGGTTTGGGGACGCGTGTCCAGCAGTTCGGCGATTCTTCCCAGCGCGCTGGCCTTCCCGGTGGCCGTCGCCAGTGCCACACCTCTGCCGCGGACCACGATCGTGCCGGGGCGCAATGCCCTGGTGTCCTTCTGGGGCTCAGAGGCATCCAATTCCTGTTGCCCGGAGGAATCCGGCCCGCGGGACGGCACAGCCTTGTCGACGGGCACGGACTCGCCGGTCAGCACGGACTCGTCGATCAGAAACGACGACGCGTCCGTGAGCCGAGCGTCGGCAGGCACGATGTCGCCCTCGCCGAGCAACAGGACGTCACCCGGCACCACCGCCGAGGATGGCACCTCCGTCGCGGCGCCGTCCCGGAGCACACGCACGCTCGGTGCCGACAGCGCCGACCGCCTGATCGGCTCTGATCTGCTGCACCACGCCCACGGTCGTATTCGCCACGATGACGAGGGCGATCACAACGGAGTTCGCGTGGTCGCCGATCGCCAGGGTCAGGGCGATGGCCGCGAGCAGCACCATGATCAGCGGATCGCGGAGCTGCGCCGCCACGCGTGCGTAACAGGGGAACGGCGCGTTCGGCGGTCACTTCGTTGGGACCGTTCCGAGTCAGGCGACGCGCCGCCTCCTCATGGCTGAGCCCGGTGTCACCCGCGTCCTACGCCGGAGCGGTGTCGGTCCGGTGAGGTGACACGGCTTCTCCCGTCCAGTTCCGGTTCACTCGACGGTCCGAGTTCCGGCTCAGCCGTGCCGGGACTCGGGCACGGTGATCATCGGGCACTCCGCTCGGTGCAGCAGGCCATGAACCACCGACCCCAGCCTCATGCCGGAGTACCCCCCGCGCCCCTGCCTGCCGACGACGACCACCAAGGCGCTGACCGAAGCGAGTGCCAATTGCTCCACCGGGTGGCCGCGCAGGACTTCATGGGTGATCTGCACATCCGGATACTTGTCCGCCCATCCCGCCACGGTCTCGGACAGGATCCGGCGCCGTTCTTCAAGCCCCGCCGCTTCGTCGCCGAAGGACACGACGGGCCGCCGCCACACCCACACGGCCCGCAGGTCAGCGCCGTGCAGCGCTGCCTCTTCTACAGCGAACTCCACGGCGGCCCTGGAGGATTCGCTGCCGTCGACACCCACGACGAGATGGGGATGCCGCTCACCCGCATGCTCCGGCTCCCTGACCACAACAACCGGGCAGTCCGCCTGGGCACTGACCGGCACGGCCACCGAGCCCGCGCTGAAGAACTCCTCCGGTCGAGTGAGCCGACGGGAACCAACGACGATCATCTGGGCCTGCGCCGCCTTCTGGCAGAGCACCGCCGACGGCATGCCGTCGAGCAGTTCCGTCGTAAGAGGCACTTTCGCGTGCAGTGCCCGCACCGTGGCGACCGCCTCAGAAAGCGCGTCTTCGCCCTGGGCCCTGAGCATTGTGCGACGCCAGGGTGTGTCGATGTGCTGCCCGCCGGGCAGGGGCGGTACCGCCAGCACCAGCCGGAGGGACAATCGCCTGCGGACAGCCTCGTCGACCGCCCAGGCGAGCGCCGGAACGGACTGCTCGCGTGGGTCGATCCCGACAATCACCTCGTTGCGTACAACGGTGTTCTTCATGGCTCCTCCTGCCGCCTCATGCCGTCGTGGGGAACGCACTGCAACGAGTGGGCACGACATCGCTGTAATGCCCTCGGCCATGCCCCGTCCGGTGACGCTTGGACGGGCGCGCCGTTCACGCTGTCATCGCAGCCGCACGAGAGCCAGGGCCGGCAAGCTGCGTCCGCAGCGAAAGTCCTGCATGCAGCCTGTCCCGTTGCATTGTTTCCTCGGACGGGCTCGCCCGCCGCCCCACGCAGCCGGGTCGGCGTGCCCGGCGTTGTCGTCGACTGACGGACGGCAGAACAGCCGCAGGGCCGGTGGTCGTGCCGCCGTCCAGGACGAACTCTGTGCCCGTGGAGTAGGACGCTCGGCGACCATGCGGGTGGCCTCGCCCAGCTCCCCAAAACGCAGGAGGGGCTGTGCGGAGGATGTCGGCGGCTATCGCTGTGCACGTGCCCGGCGGCCCACCGCCGCCGGACCGCGCCCTCGTGCTCGCTCTGCTCCGCCGCCAGACCGGCCCCCGCAGGCCGTCGCACAGCCGCAGAATGCAGTGCCGCCTCAGCGCACGGCCGGCCCTCACTTCCTCCTGTCATGACGCCCGGATCGTCAGGACATCGTGCTGCTCCCCGCCGAGAACGACCTTGAGCGCACCGGTGTCGCCGGCCCGTGAGAAGACGTCGTACGCCTCTTCCATACGGTCCAGCGGGAAAGTGTGGGTGACCATGGACGCCGCGGTCAGACGGCCGGCGGCCAGCATGCGCAGCAGCATGGGAGTGGAGTGCGTGTCGACCAGGCCGGTGGTGATCGTCACGTTCTTGATCCACAGGTCTTCGAGGTGCAGTGTCGCGGGCTTGCCGTGCACGCCGATGTTGGCCACATGCCCGCCGGGCCGCACCATGCGCGTGCACGTCTCGAAACTTTCCGGCACCCCGACCGCTTCGATGACCACGTCGGCTCCGAGTCCTTCGGTGAGGTCGGCGACCAGCTGCTCGGCTTCTTCGCCCGCGGCGGCCACGGCATCGGCGCCTAGGCGCTTCGCGGCCTCCAGCCGGGACGGCGCGAGGTCCACGGCAATGATCTTCTCGGGCGTGTACAGCCGGGCGGTGGCAATCGCGGCGAGCCCGATGGGTCCCGCTCCGACCACGGCGACGGTGTCTCCGGGCCGTACATGTCCGTTCTGCACACCCACCTCGTAGGCGGTGGGGAAGATGTCGGCCAGCAGGACGGCGTCCTTGCTGTCCACCGCACCGGGAAGCGGGTACACGGACAGATCGGCGTGCGGCACGCGGACGTACTCGGCCTGGGTGCCGTTGATCAGATGGCCGAGGATCCAGCCTCCGCCGCCGCGGCACTGTCCGTATGCCCCCTCCCGGCAGAAACGGCAGCGGCCGCACGCCGTGATGCACGAGACCAGGACGCGGTCTCCGGGGCGGACACTGCGCACGTCACTGCCCACCTCGACAATCTCGCCGACGGCTTCATGCCCGAGCACCGTGCCGGGACGTACCTCCGGCACATCGCCCTTGAGGATGTGCAAGTCGGTCCCGCAGATGGTCACGGCGTCGACCCGGACGATCGCGTCGGTGGCCTCCTGGAGGCCGGGATCCTCGGTCTCCTCCCAGGCGGACTCGCCGGAGCCGTGGAACACGAGTGCTTTCATGACGATCCCTTCCTGCACCTTCCGGGTGCTGGTCGCGGGGCACAACAGCGACCGGGGCCCGCACACGCGGACACCCGCTGCCCGTGGTAACCATGGGCGTCGTTGATGGCGGGACGCCACGGCGGCCGCCTTCGAACGGAGTGACCTCGTCCTTCCAGCCTGCCCCTGACGGCCCCCGTCCGCAGGGGCAGACGGGTCCACATCGCCTGAGCGGACGGGGCCCTTCGGACCGAGCGACCCACCGCACCGTGAACTACGGCAGCTTCGTCGTGCTCGGTTTGGCGGCCCCGGCTACCGCTTGCCCAGCGGGGCTGAACCGCCCAAGGCTGGACGTGAGGGGTGCACCGGACGGCCCGAGGACGCCGTCAGGTCGGCCCCAGCCGCCGCTCGTTCCCGGTTGTCACCTTCCTGCCAGGGGCGACGAGGAGGTGCGGTCCCATGCGCAAGGCAAAGGGAACGAGGCAGAGGTGGTGGCGTTGGCGGCGCAATCCGTTGCGCCGCCACGCGGACATCGTCGAAGCCTGGATCGTCCTGGCCGTCTGGACGGTCATCGTGCTCGGCGGCACTCTCGTCGGCCAGGTGACGGCCCACGCGGCCGATGAGTCCTTCGCGCAACTGCGGCGCGAGCGCCACTCGGTTCCAGCCGTCCTCGTGGAAGGCACGGCCGAAGCGGTACCGACGGCGAAAGGTGCGGCATCCGAGCGGGCCCGGGCACAAGTCCGATGGACGGCGTCGGACGGTTCCACTCGTACAGGCCGGACCCTGGTCGACTCCGAGCATCAGGCCGGATCGAAGGTCGTGATCTGGCTGAACAGCCGCGGGCAGCTCACCACAGAGCCGCCGACCGCGGGCGCGGCGGCCTTCGAAGCGGCCCTCTTCGGCACCGGGGCTGCGCTCACCTTCAGTGGCCTGACATACGCCACCGGACGCCTCGCGCAGTGGCGGCTCGACCAGGGGCATTACGAACAATGGGGCCGTGAGTGGGACCAGGCCGGACCGCAGTGGGGGCGTAAGGCCACATGATGCGGATATGGGCGCGGCTGCTGCGGACCGACCACCCCGGGTGAGCCAGTGCGGCCCCTGCTCGACACCGTCGCCCCGTCTCCGCGCAGGCGTACCGCGAGCTGGCGGTTGCGTATGCCGACAGGCCACCGCAATGGACCCACCTGCCCTCGCGGGGTAGGGCGGAAGCAGCCAGGCTGGTCATATGAGCCCGCCGGGCGACGCACACGCCGGGCAGAGGGAGCTGATCACCATGACGACGCCGGTGGGATTCCACGACCGCCCGGTCCAGGTGAACGCGCACATCGACTCGCCACTGTCCCGATGGCTGTGGCTCGTGAAGTGGCTCCTGGCCATTCCGCACTACGTGGTGCTGTTCTTCCTCTGGATCGCTTTCACCGTGGTGACCGTGATCGCGTTCTTCGCCATCCTGTTCACCGAGCGCTATCCCCGCGCCCTGTTCGACTTCAACCTGGGCGTACTGCGCTGGAGTTGGCGGGTCTCGTACTACTCGTACGACGCCCTGGGCACCGACCGGTATCCCCCGTTTAGCCTGGGCGAAAACCCGGACTACCCAGCACGGCTTGACATCGCCTACCCTGAGCGGCTCTCCCGCGGCCTGGTGCTGGTGAAGTGGTGGCTCCTGGCCATCCCGCACTACATGGTCATCGGCTTCTTCCTCGGCGGCGCCCACCTCGGCTGGTGGTCCGGTGGCCTGATCGCCCTGCTGACGGTCATCGCGGCCGTGATCCTGGCCTTCACCGAGAAGTATCCGAAAGATCTCTTCGACCTGATCATCGGCCTCAACCGGTGGGTCCTGCGAGTCACCGCGTACGCCGCTCTGATGACGGACAAGTACCCACCGTTCCGCCTGGACCTGGGCGGCTCGGAGACGGCCACTCCGGAAGAGCGGGCGTAATCGCCGCGCCAGTGGCCGCACTCCCAATCGTGCACGGGCTGAGCACCCCGATGTTCGGACGGCGCCCGCACCTTCTCCAAACCGCCGCCCTTCGGCGCCGGACGCTAGAGAGTCCTGGACGCTACCCGCGCGTACAGACAGTGACAACCAGGGCCAAGGCGCTCAGCACCGGGTTTGTATTTTCCCTCCACGCCCTCGTCATCAGGCGAGGGACTGGAGGCCGGCGACGGGGGCCAGCTGTCCGATTCAGGTCCTGGGCGACTCCTTAACCAGTTCGCTGCCGATGCGCGCTGCCCACGCCTCTATCTGATCGAAGTCGCGGAAGTCCCCGCCCTTCCCGGAGGAGACGATCTTCCGGGCGATGAATCCCTTCGCTCCCTCTTCGAGGCAACCGCCGAACGTGACGTGTTCCTGGACGTCGAGCCGGATCATGGCGCGGCGAACGCCGGGAACAGGTGGGATGTCGCGTTCCGAGGCCGAAGCGTCGAGCGGACCGCTGCTGAAGAACCACAGCGGACGCCGGGACAGCTCGCGGGCGTGCCGCCGGACGAAGCGGCGCGCGTCCTTGTGCCATCGTCCCGCGTACAGGCCGCCGCCGACCACCACCGCGTCGTACGATCCCAAATTCGTCACGGACCGGGCGGGCATCGCCTCGACCGTCGCTCCCTCCTTACGCAGGACATCGGCAATGGCCTCCGCGATCTGCGCGGTCGACCCGTTCGTCGTACCGTAGGCCACCAGCACCTTGCTCAGCATGATGGTCCGCCTCCTCTCATAGCCTTCGTAGCCATTCCTCATGCAAGCTTGTCGACCACCGCTTCATGTGCCTTCCTCCTCAGCGCAGTCGACGCAGATAAGGGTCCTGGGCCCGACGCGGCAGCAGGCGTACACGTGCGTCGAGCACGGTGACCTCGCCGGGTGTCGCCAGGACGGGGTTGAAGTCGGCTTCGGCGAGCTGCGGCAGGTCGCTCGCCATCCGCGACAGGCGCAGGAGCAGCTGCTCGAGCCCTTCGAGGTCGACCGGTCGGCCGCCGTGCGTGCCGAACAACAGCGGAGCGCAGCGCGGTGCGGTGATCAGGTCGTGCACATCGTGGTCGGTCAGCGGTGCGAGCCGTGCGGCATGGTCAGCAAGGACCTCGGTCGCGGTGCCGCCGAGCCCGAAGAGGACGAGCGGGCCGAAGACTTGGTCCTGCACGACGCCCGCGAACAGTTCGGTGCCGCGCGCGGCGAGCGGCTGGACCACCACTCCGGTCATGAGCCCGGCGAACCGGGTCTCGAAGTCCCGGAAGGCGGCAAGCACTTGGGCGTCGCCCTGCAAGTCGAGATGAACGGCGCGCTGTTCACTCTTGTGGAGCAGGCCCGGCCAATGTGCCTTCAGGACCACCCGGCCATCGGCACCGCGCAGCCGCTCGGCTGCCAGGACTGCGTCGTCCTCGGTCTCGGCCCAGGCCCAGGGCAGTTGCGGGATGCCGTAGCAGGCGAGCAGTTCGGCGCAGGTGCGCGGGTCGAGCCAGCCACCGTCCGCGTGCGCCGCCAGGTACGTCTCGGCGACCGCGTGCCCGCGCGCCGAATCGACCTTGACCAGTGCCGGGATCGTCCCCGCGGGGCGGCTCAGCCACGCCGAACGGCGGGCCGCGTGCGCCAACGCGCTTGCCGCCGAACCGGGTTCGGCGTACGAGGGGATGGTTCCGCCGTCCGTGGCGGGCAGCAGCCTGACGGGCAGGTCCTGTTCGAGCCGTACCGCGACGACCGGCCGTGCCTGGGGCATGGGAGCGTCGGTGAGGGCCCGGATCAGGTCGTCACCGGTTGCCTCGGCGACCGCGATGGGAACAAGGGCCAGGAGTACGGCATCGATGCCCGGATGCCGCCTGATCCGGTCCACGCACTCCCTGAGCTGCTCCTCCGTAACGGCGGCGGTGGCATCCAAGGGGTTGCCGACGGCGGCTCCGTCGGGCAACACGTCAAGCAAGGCGTCCATCGTCTCGGGAGTGAGCGGCGGAAGGTCGAGCCCCGCCTCGGCGCAGGCGTCGGCGGCCAGGACGCCCGCGCCGCCCGCATTGGTGACGATCGCGACTCGGCTTCCTGCCGGGAGTGGCTGGGAGTGCATCAGAGCCGCCGTTTCGAGGAGTTCGCCCACCGACCGAGTGGCAGTGATGCCGGCCTGTGTGAACAGGGCCTGTCGCGTCATGGTCCGCGTGGCGGCGGCCGCGGTGTGGGAGGCGGCGGCTCGGCGGCCCGCGTCTGTGCGGCCGGCGTCGACGGTCAGCACCGGCATCCGGCGGGTCACGCGCCGGGCGGTCCGGGAGAACGCCCGCGGGTTGCCGAATGACTCCAGGTGCAGCAGGGCGAGGTCAGTACGGCCGTCGCTCTCCCACCACTGGAGCATGTCGTTGCCGCTGACGTCGTACTTGTCACCGAGCGAGACGAAGGACGAGACACCGATCCCCAGGCGGGACAGTCCGTCGAGCAGGGCGATGCCTACCCCTCCGAACTGCACGGCGACGCCTGCCGTGCCGGGGCTCGGATGAGCGGCCGCGAAGGTGGCGTCGAGAGAGAGTTCGGGATCGGTGTTGGAGATGCCGAGGCAGTTAGGGCCCACCAGCCGCATGGCGTACGTCCGGCACGCCGTCAGCAGCGCCTGCGCCTGGTCTTTGTCGAGGCCGGCGGAGACGACGACGAGTGCCCGCACTCCTGCTTTGCCGCACTCCTCCGCAGTGGCGGGGAGCGCCGCTGCGGGCACCGCGAGGACCACGAGATCGGGGACCTTGGGCAGCGCGCTCACCGAGGGATGGCACGGCACACCGAGAACGGACGTGACCTTCGGGTTCACGGCGAACAGCCGTCTTGTGAAGCCGCCCGCATGCAGATGGTGCAGGAGAGCCCGTCCCACCGACCCGGGCCTGCGCCCGACACCGACCACCGCGATCGCGTCCGGCCGTAGCAGGGGTATCAAGCTGGCCACATCCGCAGCCCGGCCACGGGTTTCCACCGTCGACAGGTACGCCTCATCCTCCGCGAGCTCGACGGTGCAGCGCACCTCCGGGCCCTCGAAATGACGGGCAGTACGCAGTCCCAGATCGGCGAAGAGCCGGAGCACTTCGTGATTCTCGCTGAGCGCGTCAGCGGTGAACGTGCTGATTCCCTCCGCGCGGGCAGCCGAGACCAGATGCTCGATGAGGAGGGTACCGACGCCCCGGTGGTGCAGTCCCTCGGCCACGGCGAGGGAGATCTCGGCCGATGCCGTGTCCTCGCCGGTCTCGTACTCGGCCAGGCCGATCACCCGACCTTGCGTCTCGGCCAACAACGCCCGGTATCCGGGGCGCGGCGGTGCACAGGCCCGGTCGGCCGCCATCGCGGCGGAGCGCCGGCTCGCCGCGAAGAACCGCAGCCGGAGGTTCTCCGGGGACATCTCCTCGTACAACCTCTGTAGCTGTTCGTGATCTCGCGGCGTCACGGCCCGGATGGACACAGTCGTGCCGTCCGCGAGCAGGGCGTGAACCATGGGTCGACTGCGTGCGTCGTCCGTCATCGCGGGCCTCCTCAATGCCTCTCTGGACTTGAGCATCCGGCCAGCCAAGGCCCCCGCCCCAGGTGCTGGTCGCAGCGTCCTCGAGCCACGCCTCGCCGGAGACCTTCAGCTCCGGGTTTCGCAGCCGCGCACGTTCCGCGCACGACGCGGCGATGCTCTCCGCCATGATCACTCCAGACAGGCGGGTCTGCGCCGAGGGCGGGAAGACGTCGCTCGCACCGCTCCCATCGCGAGCCGCGGACAAGCCGCACCGCCAGTCCGTGGCGGGCCGCCTCGTCCACGGCCCAGTCCACGGCCTCCAGGCTGGAATCCGATCCGTCGACCCCCACGGCCAGCGGGCGCTCCATCGTCCCACCGCCCTTCCGCCCAGCCACTGTGAGAGTCCCCTGTGAATACCGTCGCACCGGCCTGAACCCCCCGCGACACGCGCTTCGACTCTCGGAGTGCCTCCGCCCGGGTTGCGCCACGCCGGTTTGCGGCGATGGTGGAGTCATGCGGCCGGCAGCAAGACGCCGCTGGGGCCCACCTCCCGCCACGGCTTCCGCATAGGCCGCGTGCTGAGACGTCCGTGACAGGACAGGAGCCCGTCTCCACCTCGAGGTCGCGGAGAAGGGACGACCATCGTGGTTGCAAGGACCGGCGTATTCGGCGCCATGACCCACGAGCATCGCGAGCAGCTCATGTCACACGCTCGTGAGGTGTCGTTCGAGGCAGGCGAGCGCATCTTCGACGAGGGCGGCAAGGCCGACCGCTTCTGGATCATCCACACGGGCACGGTCGCTCTCGACCTTCAGGTGCCCGGCCGACGGGCGGCGGTCGTCGAGACCCTCGGTGCCGGAAAACTGCTGGGCTGGTCCTGGCTGGTCCCTCCCCATCAATGGCATCTGGGGGCCGAGGCCACCAGCCCCGTCCGTGCCTACGAGTTCGACGCGGCGGCGGTTCGTGAGATGTGCGCGAAGGACCCGGGGCTGGATCACGAGCTGTGTACGTATGTCTCCGGTGTGCTCGCGCGCCGGCTCAGATCCGCTCGGGTGCGGCTGCTCGACCTGTACGCGCCCCACGGTTCGGGCGAGGTTCCCTGACGAGGCGAGACGAGGTGCTTCGAAGTGCCGCAGACCCCGCACATCGTGAGCGATGTGATGACTCAGACGGTCGTGGCTGTCGGACGCGACGCGCCCTTCAAAGAGATCGTGCGGACCATGGAGCAGTGGAAGGTCAGTGCCATGCCCGTCCTTGAGGGCGAAGGTCGCGTCATCGGTGTCGTCTCCGAGGCCGATCTGCTGCCCAAGGAGGAGTTCCGTGACAGCGACCCGAGCCTCTTGGAGCAACGCCAGCGTCTGTCCGACGTCGCCAAAGCAGGGGCAGCAACGGCGGGAGAACTCATGAGCACCCCCGCTATCACCGTCCACCCCGGCGTCACCCTGGCCCAGGCTGCCCGGATCATGGCCGTCCGGCACGTCAAGCGTCTGCCTGTGGTCGACGACATCGGCATGCTCCAGGGCGTCGTCAGCCGTGCCGACCTGCTGAAGGTCTTCCTTCGGTCGGACGAGGACATCGAGGAGGAGGTCCGCCGCACCGTGGTGTCCTACCTCTTCCCGGCCTTCAGCCACGCCATCCACGTGAACGTGCACGAGGGAGTCGTCACCCTCCGCGGACACATCCGCGACACCTCACTCATCTCGGTCGCCGTGCGCCTCGTGCGCGCCGTGGAGGGCGTCGTGGACGTCGAGCCCCAACTCACCGGCGAGTCCGCCACTCCATCTGGACCTGGGGGCGCGCAATGAAGGTCAGGCAGTGCGGCCCCGCCACCGGGGGGAAAGCGGCCTGCGTCGGCGCTGGTCACGACGTGGTCTGGCACAGTTCTCACCCGCCTCTCGACCGAAGTAACACTGAGCCCCATCCGAGCCCTACCTGGTCATATCTGCGGAACGACCGCGATCGGACACGGCGCGTGATGCAGCACCGCATGGTTGACCAGGCCCAGCTGCAGACCGACGTGCCCATGTCGTCGGCGGGCTCCGACGACGAGAAGATCAGCAGCGGACGCGGCATTCAGGAGCGCCTGTCGTGCCGGGCCCTCGACCACCTCGCTGCTCACCGGCACGTCCGGATACCGCTGTTCCGGGCCACGCAAGGCGTCGGCGAGCACCTGGGCAGGCGGGCGATCGAGCGCTTGGAGAGCGTAGCCGGACAAGCCAGGAGGCCCAGGGTTTCCTACCGGGACACTCCAGGTGTGCACCGCCAGGAGCCGACTGCGCCGCACCTGGGCCTCGCGGAACGCGAACTCCACGGCCGTACCGCTGCCCTCCCCGTCCTCGACTCCGACAACGACGCACCCGAACCGGCCGTGCCGGTGCTCCACACCGCCGCGCACGACGACGACCGGGCAGTCGGCACGGGCCGCCACAGCCAGGCTGACCGAGCCGAGGAGCAGCCCGGCGAGACCTCCGAGCCCTCTGGACCCAAGCACCAGAGCGAGGGCGTTGCGTCCTTCGCCGACCAGCGCGGACGCCGCGTCCTCGGACAGCACCTCACTCGACAGCCGTACTGCAGGAGCACTCTTGCCGGCTCGCTCCGAGGCTGCGGCGACCAGGTCTGACGCGTCATGGCCCGCTGCGGCCGCGTGCAGGAGACGGAGCGGCACCTCGTGCCGGGCTGCCTCGTCCGCGGCCCAGTCCACCGCCTCAAGGCTCGCCTTGGACCCGTCGATGCCGACCACCAGGGGAACCGTCATTGCTTCCGCCTCCTCCGCGTTCCGGACTTCACGTCCGTCCGTTTGTTCGCCGCCGTTCCGGGACCGCATGCGCCGTGAGGAGATCTGGGGTACTCCTCAAGGGAGAAGCGCCGTGGTCAACGCGTCGGCACAGATGCTCATGCGCTGCGCCGACTACGTCCCACCGCCGGCCCGCACGGCCAAAGACTCACCGAGACCGCAGCAGTCCGGACAGCGGCCACACTCACCGTCCTTCCCAGCTTCGTACGAGACGGAGGCAGTCGCCATGGAACGAGTCCTCACCGTGGGCCTCGACGGCTCACCCGAGAGCCTCGCCGCTGCCCACTGGGCCGCCGACGAAGCCCAGCGGCGCAAACTCACCCTGCGCCTGCTGCACGCGTGGCCGCTACTGGCGCCGGAACCGACCGCCGTCCCCTCGGAAATCGACCAGAACTACTGGGCGAAGCGGCTCGTGCACAACGCCCAGACGGAACTCCAGACACACCACCCGGGCCTCACCGTCGTCGGCAACCTGGTCGCCGACGACGCGCAGGACGCACTGATCCAAGCGGCGTCCGAGTCAGAGATGCTCGTGCTCGGCTCGCGCGGCCTGACTCCTGTGGAGAGCTACTTCCTCGGTGACATCAGCATGTCCGTCGTGGCAAGCGCCGAGGGGCCCGTGGTCCTCGTCCGCGCCGACAAGCGTGCGGAAGGGTCCTCGGCGTCTGAGTCAGGTGCGGCAGGCGGAGTGGTGGTGGGGCTGAAGCTGCACGGTCCGTGCGACGACCTGCTCGAATTCGCTTTCACCACCGCAGCAGCTCGGGACGTGCCCCTCCGCGCCGTTCACGGCCGCGCCATCCCGATCCACGCGTACGCCCCTTGGGGCGTGGACCACACCGTGACGCAGGAGATCATCCAGGACGCGGAGAAGCACCTGAGGCAGGCCCTCCGCCCCTGGTGCGAGAAGTTTCCGGGCGTGGCCGTGACGGACGACATCCGCCTCGAGAGCCCCGCCAGGGTCGTCGTAGCAGCCGCCGAGCGCGCCGAACTCCTGATCGTGGGCCGGCGCAGCCACCACGCCCCGCCACCACGCCTGGGCTCCGTGGCCCAGGCCGCCGTCCACCACGCGCGCTGCCCAGTCGCCGTCATCCCTCATGAGTGAGCCGAGCCGCTACGGGAAGCCAGTGGTGTCGGACCCACTCGGCGTCACGGACGCACTGCTGCCGTCCGCCGTCTGGGCAATCGCTACGCGGGACCTGCGGCACCCGGCGGCGACATCACCTGCACAGGTCCAACTCTCGCTGGCCGCGCACCCAGCGGGAGCCACCGCGAGCACCCGACATTCCCGTAGCCGCTGACACCGGTAACCCGGTCCTGCTCGGTAGTTGTGCTCTTAGGTGAGCCCGCGTGGCAGGAGTGGCCTGGACCGTGACGACGGGCAGACGAGATCGCCGGTTCTCGCCCCCTGCGCGGCCAGCGCCCGCACCTGCGCAACAGCCGAGCGACCCCGCTGTCGGGACCTCTGGTAACGCCGAGCGCCAGGTGTCAGCCGTGGGGGCTCCCTGCCGTTGGCCGTCGCCGCCCGTTGCGCCGTCAACGGCGATAACGACGCCGGTGATCGAGTCGGTCCCTTGAAGCGCCGGGCCGCGAGCACGAGCCGGTGCCGGTCGGCGGAGGCAACTCCCGAACGCGTGAAATGCAGGCGCTCTCCAAGGGGCGGACAGTGGAGAGTGAACCTGTGCCGCGAGGACGTGAGGAGGGAGCGAAATGCTGCATCGACTGGTCGGAGACCTCATGACCACGGCTGTGGTGAGTGTGCGGCGTGACATGGGCTTCAAGGACATCGTCCAGAACGTCACGGAGCACGACATCACCGCGGTACCCGTCGTCGATGATCAAGGCCGCCCGATCGGCGTGGTGTCGGAGGCGGACCTGCTGCGCAGACAGGAAAGCCAGGCGGATCCGGGCGGACACCTGAGCGCCACGCACCTATTGCCGGCGGAGAGCGCCAAGGCGCACGCGCTGACCGCCGGGGAGCTGATGACGAGCCCCGCCGTCACGGCGCGGCCTCAGTGGTCGGTCGTGGAAGCGGCCCGTGCCATGGCCCGCCACCACGTCAAACGGCTGCCCGTCGTGGACGACCTCGGCCTGCTGGTGGGCATCGTCAGCCGCGATGACCTGCTGCACGTCTTCCTGCGGCGAGACATCGCCATCCAGGAGGAGATCACCACGGATGTCATGACCCGGAGCCTCGGCCTGCGCCCCGGCGAGGTCAGCGTCCGGGTCGCCGACGGACGGGTGACACTCGACGGCACCCTGCCACAGGAAAGCCTCATCCCCATCGCGGTACGCCTGTCCGAAAGCGTCGACGGTGTCGTCGACGTTACGCATCACCTCCGCGCCGGCAGCGGGACCACAGCCGGTACACCGGGGCGGTGAACCCCATCCGCCGTGGACGAGGTGCGACCACCGCCCTCCAGAGGAACACGGGCATCGGCTCTGCGGGGCGGGAGGCGCTGGGTCTGCCCACCATGGATACCCCCTATGTCCCGGTCGAGCTTGACGTCGAGGTCCCGGTGCCCGGTCAGCCCGAAGGCCGACGGAGGAGCCCGGTGTCATGGTCCGTTACGTGTACGACTTCGCAGAAGGCGGCCGCGACCAGGCCGACCTGCTCGGTGGCAAGGGCGCGAACCTGGCCGAGATGACCCGGATGGGCCTGCCGGTCCCGCCAGGCTTCACCGTGACCACCGACGCCTGCCGGGCCTTCCTGGCCACCGGCAGCGAGCCGGACGGTCTGGGCCGTGAGATCTCCGCGCACCTGGCCGCTCTGGAGCAGGCCGCAGGACGACGGCTGGGGCAGCCCGACGACCCGCTGCTGCTGTCTGTCCGCTCCGGGGCACGGTTCTCCATGCCAGGCATGATGGAGACGATCCTCGACATCGGCCTTGACGACGGCTCCGTCCTCGGCCTGGCGAAGGTATCCGGGAACGAACGCTTCGCCTGGGATTCCTACCGTCGGCTCGTGCAGATGTTCGGCACCACGGTGATGGGTGCCGACGGCTCCCTGTTCGAGAACGCCCTGGCCGACCTCAAACGGGCCCGGGGCGCGGCGAACGACCTGGGCCTGGACGCAGCAGACCTGGCCGGGCTCGTCGGAACGTACAAGACTCTGATCCGCCGGGAGACCGGCGAGGACTTCCCGCAGTCCCCGGACGAGCAGCTGCGCCGGGCCGTCCTCGCCGTCTTCGAGTCCTGGAACGGCGAGCGCGCCCGGCTCTACCGCCGACGCGAGCACATCGCCGACGACCTGGGCACGGCGGTCAATGTGCAGACCATGGTCTTCGGCAATCTCGGGTCCGACTCCGGCAGCGGCGTCGCCTTCACCCGCGACCCGGCCACGGGGCGGCCCGGCCTGTACGGCGACTACCTGGCGAACGCACAGGGCGAGGACGTCGTCTCCGGCATCCGCAACACCGTCGCGCTGACCGCCCTGGGGGACCTGGATCCCGTCTCCTACGAGCAACTCCGCGGCCACCTGCGGACGTTGGAGACCCACTACCGGGACCTGTGCGACATCGAGTTCACCATCGAGCGCGGCCGACTGTGGATGCTCCAGACCCGGGTGGGCAAGCGCACCGCCGAGGCCGCGTTCGCCATCGCCGCCGAGCTGGCCGACGAGAACCTGATCACCGCCGACGAGGGCCTGGCCCGCGTCAGCGGGGACGGCCTCGCCCGTCTGATGTTCCCCCGCTTCGACACCGCGACCGTCGGCGAGGCGCTCGCGCACGGCCTGCCTGCCTCGCCCGGCGCGGCCGTGGGCGCTGCGGTGTTCGACTCGGCCGAGGCAGTCCGCCGGGCCGCCGCGGGCGAGAAGGTCGTCCTCGTACGTCAGGAGACCACCCCTGACGATCTACCCGGCATGATCGCCGCACAGGCGGTCCTGACCAGCCGCGGCGGCAAGACCAGCCACGCGGCCGTGGTCGCCCGCGGCATGGGCACGGTGTGCGTGTGCGGTGCCGAGGCCCTCACCGTGGACACCGCGGCGCGGCGCTTCACCGTGGGCGACACCATCGTGGAGGAGGGCACGGTCGTCTCCGTCGACGGCTCCGAGGGCGTTGTGTACCTGGGCGCCGCTCCGCTCGTCGACTCCGCGGTGATGCGCTACTTCGAGACGGGCGAGCGGTCCGCCGGACTGGTGGATGCCGTGGCCCGCGCCATGGAACGGGCCGACGACGCCCGGCGGCTGGAGGTACGAGCCAACGCCGACACCCCCGAGGATGCCACCCGCGCCCGGCGGTTCGGCGCACAGGGCGTCGGGCTGTGCCGCACCGAGCACATGTTCCTCGGCGAGCGCCGCAAGCTGGTCGAGGCGATGATCCTGGCCCGCGACGAGACCGAGCGCGAGGCGGCACTGAGCGCGCTGCTGCCGCTCCAGCGAAAGGACTTCATCGGCATCCTGGAGGCGATGGACGGCCTGCCGGTCACCATCCGGCTCATCGACCCTCCCCTGCACGAGTTCCTGCCCGACCGCACCGACCTCGCCGTGCGCATCGCCACCACCGAGGCACACGGCTCTGTGCCTGACCCGCACGACACCGAGCTGCTCGACGCCGTCAACCGCATGCACGAGGAGAACCCGATGCTCGGGCTGCGCGGGGTCCGCCTGGGCCTGGTCGTGCCGGGACTGGTCGCCATGCAGGTGCGGGCCATCGCAGAGGCGGTCGTGGAACGCACAAGGGCCGGGGGCTCCCCCCAGGCGGAGATCATGGTGCCGCTGGTCGGCGCCGTCGAGGAACTGCGCATCGAGCGCGAGGAAGTGGAACGAGTCCTCGCCGAGGTCTCCATCAAGTCCGGCGTCCCCGTGCACTGCCCGGTCGGCACCATGATCGAGCTGCCCCGGGCCGCGCTGACGGCCGGCCGGATCGCCGAGGAGGCGGAGTTCTTCTCCTTCGGCACCAACGACCTCACCCAGACCACCTGGGGCTTCTCCCGCGACGACGTCGAGGCGGCCTTCTTCTCCGCCTACCTCGACAAGGGGATCTTCGCCACCTCCCCCTTCGAGACCCTCGACCGCGACGGAGTGGGCCGACTGGTCCGGATCGCGGTCGACGAGGGCCGCGCCGCACGCCCCGACCTGAAGATCGGCGTCTGCGGCGAGCACGGCGGCGATCCCGAATCCGTCCACTTCTTCCACGCCGCGGGACTGGACTACGTCTCCTGCTCGCCGTTCCGCGTCCCCGTCGCACGGCTGGAGGCCGGACGGGCCGCGCTTCCCGAGACCGGAACGAGTGACAGCAGGTGACAAGCAAGGAGGTGGTCGGCATGGCCCGCATCGTCGGTGAAGTGATGACCTGTGACGTCGTCGAGGCGCGCCGGTAGAGCCGTTCATGGACGTCGTGCGGCTGCTGGGCCGGCATCGGAACAGTGGGCTGCCCGTCGTGCACGACGGCAAGCTCGTCGAAGTGGTCTGCGAGACCGACCTGATCCGCCGCGAACGGCCCGGTCCCCAGACGCCCGGGCACGACGGTTCCGGATCCCCGCGCTGAACCGGTCCGCCCGTCGCGCCACCACCGCCGCGCACGTCGACACGGCGGGGGAACTCATGACGCCTGGCGTATGTCCTTCCTGCTCCGCCCGGCGGACAGCTACTGTAACCGGCGCCGCGGGCCCGCGCGGGCCAGTACGTGAGCGTCGGGCGGGATGTCCCGCTCGGAGGCCGAGGCGTCGAGCGGTCCGCTGCTGACGAACCACACGGGGCGCAATCGACCTCCTGGGTGCCTTCCTCGGCACGGTGGAGGGCGGCGCGCAGGTAGCTGCGGCCGATGCCGTTGATGCCCCCGCGTACGGTCATGGCGGTGAGCTCCTTTCGGGGGAGAGGGGCGGTCAGGCGTTCCAGGTCCAGTCGGCGACCTCGGGCAGGTCGGTGCCGTGCTCGCGGATCCAGGCGTGGTGGCGGGTTCGGGCGTCGGCCATCTGCTGGCGTACGGCGGCGGCGCGCACCGCGAGGCCGGGGACGCGGTCGATGACGTCCATGACGAGGCGGTAGCGGTCGAGGTCGTTGCGGACGACCATGTCGAACGGCGTCGTCGTCGTGCCGGACTCCTTGTAGCCGCGCACGTGAAGGTTCTTGTGCCCGGTGCGGCGGTAGGCGAGGCGGTGGATCAGCCAGGGATAGCCGTGGTAGGCGAAGATCACCGGCCTGTCGGTGGTGAACAGTCCGTCGTACTCGAAGTCGCTCATCCCGTGCGGGTGTTCCTCGCGCGGGAGGAGCCGGGTCATGTCGACGACGTTGACCACGCGCACGGCCAGGTCGGGCAGATGCCGGCGGAGCAGCTGGGCGGCGGCGAGCACCTCCAGGGTGGGCACGTCGCCCGCGCAGGCGAGGACCACGTCGGGTTCGCGGGTGCCGTTGTCGGTGCCGGCCCACTCCCAGATGCCGGCCCCGCGGGTGCAGTGGGCCCGGGCGGCGTCCATGGAGAGCCAGTCGAAGCAGGGCTGCTTGCCCGCCACGATGACGTTGACGTAGTCGCGGCTGCGCAGGACGTGGTCCGCGACCGACAGGAGCGTGTTGGCGTCCGGCGGGAGGTAGACGCGGACGACCTCGGGGCTCTTGTTGAGGACGTGGTCGACGAAGCCGGGGTCCTGATGGGAGAAGCCGTTGTGGTCCTGGCGCCACACGTGCGAGGTGAGCAGGTAGTTGAGGGAGGCGATGGGCGCACGCCACGGCAACTCCCGGGATGTCCGCAGCCACTTGATGTGCTGGTTGACCATGGAGTCGACGATGTGGACGAACGCCTCGTAGCAGGAGAACATCCCGTGTCGGCCGGTCAGCAGGTACCCCTCCAGCCAGCCCTGGCAGGTGTGCTCCGACAGGATCTCCATCACCCGGCCGTGATGCTCCAGGTGTTCGTCGACCGGCAGGTGTTCGGCCTGCCACGCCTTTCCGCTGATGTCGAAGACGGCTTGGAGCCGGTTGGAGGCGGTCTCGTCCGGGCCGACAAGGCGGAAGTCCCGCCGTCCGCCGGTGTCCTTCATCACCCGCGCCAGGAGGTCGCCGAGGACCCGGGTCGGCTCGTGCAGGGTCGTGCCCGGCTTGTCGACAGGTACGGCGAACTCGTCGAGCGGTGCGAGGGGCAGGTCCCGGACGAGCAGGCCGCCGTTGGCGTGCGGGGTGGCACCCAGCCGCTTGGCGCCCTCGGGAATGCAGGCGAGGACGTCGGCCACGGGTCGGCCGTCGGCGCCGAAGAGCTCCTGGAGTTTGTACGAGCGCAGCCAGGTTTCCAACTGGCTTAGGTGCTCGGGGTTTTCGCGGACGCCCGCCAGGGGGACCTGGTGGGCGCGCCACGTTCCCTCGACGGGCACGCCGTCCACCTCGGCGGGACCGGTCCAGCCCTTCGGAGTGCGCAGCACGATCATCGGCCAGTGCACTCGCTCGGTGACGCCGTCCTCGCGGGCGGTCTGCTGCATCACCGCGATGCGGCCCAGGGCGTCGTCCATCGCCGCCGCCATGGCCCGGTGCACCTTGACCGGGTCGTCACCGGTCACATGGACCGGCTCGTGACCGTATCCCCGCAGCAGTTCGTCAAGCTCGGCCTCCGGGATCCGGGAGAGCACCGTGGGATTGGCGATCTTGTATCCGTTGAGATGCAGGATCGGCAGGACGGCGCCGTCGTGCGCGGGGTCGAGAAACTTGTTGGAGTGCCAGGCGGCGGCCAGCGGTCCGGTCTCCGCCTCGCCGTCGCCGATCACGCAGGCGACCAGCAGGTTCGGGTTGTCGAAGGCGGCGCCGTACGCGTGCGCCAGCGAGTAGCCGAGCTCACCGCCCTCGTGGATCGAGCCGGGCGTCTCCGGTGCCACGTGACTGGGCACACCGCCGGGGAAGGAGAACTGCCGGAACAGCCGCGCCATGCCCTCCCCGTCCCGGGACACGTCCGGATAGGTCTCGCTGTAGCTGCCCTCCAGCCACGAGTTGGCCAGGATCGACGGACCACCGTGCCCCGGACCCCACACGCACAGCGCGTCCAGCCCCCGGGCCTTGATCACCCGGTTGAGGTGCGTGTACACGAGGTTGAGGCCGGGCGAGGTGCCCCAGTGGCCCAGCAGCCGTGGCTTGATGTGCTCGGGCCTCAGAGGCTCGGTGAGCAGCGGGTTGGACATCAGGTAGATCTGGCCCGCCGCAAGGTAGTTGGCGGCCCGCCAGTGCGCGTCCAGCGTGCGCAGTTCGTCGTCGGAAAGTACGGTGGCGTCCTGGTGTTCGACCTTGGGCATGAGGACTCCGGATGTCATCGGGCGGTGGAGGTGGCATGGCCGGCAAGAAGGCGGCGGAGTGCATGGGCGACGCGTCCCAGCTGGAGCCCGATGTGCCTCGCGGACTGCGCCGGGCTGCGACCGCCAGTAAGTCGGCCTTGTGCGAGGCGGCCAGGAGCACCCTGCGCGCCGGATCCTCCACCGTGCGACCGCACAGCTCCACATCCGCGGGCGCGCCCTTCAGCGCCTGGTCCAGGACCTCGGCAGCATGCTGTTCGTGCAGCCTGGCGGGTTCCCCGCGAGCAGGGGGTGGTCGGTGGTCTCTTGCGCGGGACACCGCCAGGCCCGTACGGGCATCCAGGGTCACGCGCGGCCTCGCCTCCTGGACGGCGAAGCGCAGGGCGGCGGACTCCGTCCCGTTCTCGACCGCCGCCCACGACGACGCGGCCGCGCGCTCCCCGGCTCGGACCTGGTTGTCATGGCTGTAGCGCAGCACGATCACCGGGCAGTCGGCGTGGGCGGCGACGGTCAGACTGACCGAGCCGAGCACCATCTCGACGAAGCCGCTGCGTCCACGGGTACCGAGCACCAGGGGCTGGGCCAAGCCGGACTGCGTGAGGCGGTCTCGGCTCCGTCGGTGGCGCGTGATGGCGCGGCGGCGAAGTGGCCCGCCGACCGCAAACCTCAGCGACACACGGCCGACCGGAGAGCAGTTGTTCCGGGTTCCCGCCCGGCCGCGCGATGGGCTCGACCGGATCCACCACCGGGGCTTCGGGCCCCACGACACAGGGCGCGACGGCGCGCCGAGCGTGGAGAAGCCGAGGGCACACGAGGAGGAGGCAGTTACGACCAAGCCGCAGTACGCAGTCGTGGCCGAAGAGCCGCCGCGCACAGCGGCCTCCGGATCCGTCGCGCACCACCCGGCGGTCATGGCCGCTCCCCGGCTCGTACGACGGCGACCGGGCAGTGCGCGTGGTGCAGCAGTGCCTGGCTGACCGAGCCGAGCAGCAGGCCCGTGAAGCCGCCACGGCCGCGGGCGCCCGCCACGACGAGCTGCGCGTCGCGGGTCGCCTCGATCAGGGTCCGGCGAACACGGGATCGCACCAGGCGCCGCTCCACGGCGAGCCGGGGATGGCGCTCCTGCCACGGGGCCAATGTCTCGTCCAGCAACTGCTGCTCTTCCTGACGGAGCCGCTCGATGTCCACCACCGCGTTCAGAGGATCACCGGGGCCCTCGTAGGCCCGCTCGCTCCGGGTGTTCCAGACGTGCATCGAGACCATCTCCGCGCCGCGAAGTGACGCCTCGGCGAAGGCGAACTCGACGGCTGCCTCGCCCGCCGGTGAGCCGTCGACCGCCAGCAGTACGGGACCGCTCGGGTCGGGCCGACCGCGCACCACCAGCACCGGGCAGCGGCCGTGCGCGGCCAGATGCACGGCGGTGGAACCGAGCAGCAGGCTGCCGAACGCCCCGAGGCCCCGGCTGCCGACCACGACGAGCGAGGCGGTCCGCGACTCGATCTCCAGCACCATCAGCGGCTCGCCGACGGTGACCTCGCGCGTCACGTCCACCTGCGGCACGGCTCTGCGGGCTCGCTCCTCAGCCTCGATCAGCGTGCCGTCCACCAACTCCCGCACCCCCGCCATCGCAGGATTCCACGGGGGTCCGCCGGGCGGCAGATGCATCGACGGCCACCCGAAGGCGTGCACCAGCCGCAGTCCCACGCCGCGCAGTCCGGCCTCACGTGCCGCGACCTCCACCGCGTCGAGACTCGACGGCGAGCCGTCCACTCCCACGACGACCTGGTCCATCACGACACCTCCGTAATGCGCCGCAGGCCCAGCCGGCCCGCCGCCGACTGCCCCGTGTCCCTCCTGCCAGGCTCCACCAGGCTGCGCCGCCCCGCATCAAGTGGCTGCACATCGTGCAGCCGCCCACCTCAGCCACCCTGCGGCACCACAAATCCGCGAACCGCTGGATCAGCCCCCACGAGGCCGTGACGTGGCGGCTGCCGACGGCTGGGGTCACGCTGGAAGGCAGTGAAAGGACGGCGGCACGGGAGTCTGCTGGAGGTGCCATGAGCAGTGCGGACGGGCGTCGGGCGATCGTCGTGGGTGTCGACCCCGATCCCTCGAAGCGGCTGGCACTCGCCTGGGCCGCAGACGAGGCGGATCGCCGTGGCCTGCCGGTGCGGCTCGTCCACGCCCAGGGCGTACCGACGGGCGGATACCGCACGGGCGAGGCACGGCCATCCTGGGAGGAGTGGAACCAGACACTGCACGAAGCGGGTGCCGAGGTCCTCAAGGAGGCGGTCGCCTTCGTTGAGTCCCGGCAGCCGACGGTGGAGGTGTCGACGATGCTGGCGGAAGGAGAGCCCGCGTGGGTTCTGCGGGAGGAGGCGCGGAACGCCTCGCTGGTCGTGGTGGGCTCCTGGCATCTGAGCACCAGGCGCGAGATGTTCACCTCCGCCTCCGTGGCACTGCCGGTCTCCGCCCACGCTCCTTGTCCGGTCGTCGTCGTTCCGGAACCGGAGCACATCACCCAGGAGCCCGCGTACTTCGTGGTCGGCGTGGACGGCAGTCCGCACGCGGTCGCGGCGGTGGACGTGGCGTTCGAGGAGGCGGCCCTGCGCGGAGCGACCCTCAGGGCCCTGTACGTGTGGCATCCGCCGCTCCTCGGTGTCCTGGACGAGGACGCCGCTGTGCGGGAGTGCCGCCGGGTGCTGTCCGAGACGGTCGCGGGCCGGACCGCGAGGTACCCGGGAGTGGAGTTGCACCACGAGGTCGTCCTCGGCCACCCGGTGCGGGTCCTGACGGAAGCCTCGGAACACGCACTGGGCCTGGTCGTGGGAACCCGCGGGCACGGCGGGTTCATGGGCATGCTGCTGGGTTCGGTGAGCCAGGGAGTGCTGCACCACGCCCACTGCCCGGTCATCACGGTCCCGGTGTGAGACGCCGAACGGCGCCATCCCCTGCCCCGTACGGCCCTGGTGGCGCCGGACGGCCCGTTCCACGATGAGAGGGCGCTGCCGCTCAGGGGCGGCACACCGGCCGGACGGCCGCCGAACTCAATGGAGTCCGTGATGGAAGCCTCACGCAAGGCCCTCCGCGCGATCCGACCGGTTCCGCCGGAACCGAGGGCCTCGGCGCCGTACGGGTTCGGATGATGCGCACCGGTACGGACCCGCTGGTGCCAGGCGGAGGGACGGACGCGGCGGTCGACGCCACGTCCGGTTCCGGTCCGCGGCCTGCGGTACGGGAGCTGGCCGCCGGTGATGTCTTCACCGCTCTGGGCACCTCTCGGCGCGGCTTGTCGGCGGACCGGGCTCGGGCGGAGCTGGAGCGCGGGCCCAACGAGATGCCGCGGACGAGGCGGCGCCCCGTGTGGCGGCAGCTGGGCGCGCAGTTCAGGGACCTCTTCGCGGTCGTGCTGCTCGTCGCGTCGGGGATCACCTTCCTGGCCTACGGCCTTCAGGAGCCGCGTGACGTGGGCACTCTTCAGCTCGCGGTGGCGATCCTCGGCGTCGTGGTGCTGAACGCCGCCATCGGCTTCGCGCAGGAGTACTCGGCCGAGCGCACGGCTCAGGCGCTGGAGGCGATGGTGCCCCACACCTGCCGGGTACTGCGCGGCGGCGAGCGGCTGGAGGTGCCCGCCCGGGACCTGGCGCCGGGCGATGTGGTGGTGCTGGAGGCCGGGGACTCCGTACCCGCGGACTGCCGGGTGGTCGAGGCGCACGAGTTGGCGGTGAACAACGCGCCGTTGACCGGGGAGAGCAACGCGGTGGACCGTACGGCCGATCCGGTTGCGGCCGGACCGCCGCTGGACGCCCGCAACTGCGTGTTCATGGGAACCGACGTCGTCGCCGGATCCGGACGCGCCGTGGTCTACGCCACCGGTGCGGCGACCGAGTTCGGGCGGATCTACCGGCTGGCTGCGGCGGCCCCGCGGCAGAAGACGCCGCTGCAACACCAGGTGGCCTCCATGGCGCGGCGGGTGGCGGGGGCGGCCCTGGCGATCGGCGCCCTGATGTTCGCCGTGCGGCTGCCCACCGGGGAGTCCCTGGTGTCCGCGCTCGTGTTCGCGCTGGGGGTGATGGTGCCGGAAGGGCTGCCCGCCACCCTGTCGGTGTCGCTGGCGATCGGCGTAAGGCGGATGGCGCGCCGCCGTGCTCTGATCAAGAAACTGCTCGCGGTGGAGGCACTCGGTTCGACCACGGTGGTGTGCACCGACAAGACCGGAACACTCACCCAGGCCGAGATGACCGTCACCCGGGTGTGGGCGGGGGGTGCGACGCACCCGGTGACAGGGGTGGGATACGCGCCGGGCGGTGAGGTGGCCGACGCGACGGCGGTTCGTGAGCTACTCCGGGTGGCGGCGCTGTGCTGCAACGCTCGTCTGGTTCCGCCTCATGACGTGCAGCGCTGGCGGGTGCTCGGCGACACGACCGAGGGCGCGCTGCTCGTGGTCGCGGCCAAGGCCGGACTCGACCCGGTCGCGGAGGAGGCCGCGGCTCCGCGAGTCACCGAGTTCCCCTTCGACTCGGACCGCAAGCTGATGACCACGGTGCACAAGAACGGCGCGGACTACCAAGCGTGCGTCAAGGGAGCGCCGGGCGAGCTGCTGGCGCGGTGCACCGACGTGGAGTGGGAGGAACACCGCGGGCCGCTGACCGAGCGGGACCGGGCGGCCGTCCTCGCGGCGAGCGACGCACTGGCCTCACAGGCGCTGCGGGTGCTGGCCGTCGCGCGGCGGGAGCTCGACCGGTCCCGCCCCGCGCAGGACGAGGCGGAGTCGCAGCTCACGTTCCTGGGGCTGGTCGGCATGCTGGACCCGCCGCGCCCGGAGGTCGCCGAGGCGGTCGCCGCCTGCCGCGGGGCGGGCATCCGCATCGTCATGGTCACCGGCGACCACCCGCTCACCGGAGAGGCCGTCGCGCGGCGGGTGGGGATCGTACGGGGGCCGGATCCCGTCGTGGTGACGGGCACCCGGCTCGACGCGATGGACGAGGAGGCGCTCGACACCCTGCTCGCAGAACCGTCCGAGCTTCTGCTGTGCCGGGTCAGCCCGGAGCACAAGATGCGGGTGGTCACCGCCTTCCAGCGGCGGGGTGAGGTGGTGGCGGTCACCGGGGACGGCGCGAACGACGCCCCCGCGCTCAAACACGCCGACATCGGCGTGGCGATGGGGGCATCGGGCACCGACGTGGCCCGTGAGGCGGCCTCGATGGTGCTCCTCGACGACTCGTTCGCCTCGATCGCGGTGGCGGTGCGGCTCGGCCGGGCGGTCTACCAGAACATCCGCAAGTTCCTCGTCTACCTCTTCAGCCACAACATCGGAGAGCTGGTCCCGATCCTGGCGGCGACCTTCGCCGGCTTCCCTCTGGTGCCCATCAGCGCGGTGCAGATCCTGGCGATCGACCTGGGCTCCGACGTACTGCCCGCCCTGGCCCTGGGCGCCGAGCCGCCCGAGCCCGACGTGATGGAGCGCCCGCCGCGCTCCCGCCGGGAACGGCTGTTCTCGGCCGCTGTCGTGGGTCGGATCCTGTTCCTCGGTGGCATCCAGGCGCTGTGCGTCACCGCCGTCTTCTTCTGGCACGTCGGGTCCTCGGGCATCGCGTTCGACGACTTCACCAAGGACACGCCCGTCTATCGGGAGGCGATCACCATGGTCCAGGCCGGGATCGTGCTCAGCCAGTTCTTCAACGCGCTCGCGGTGCGCACCGACCGGCAGAGCATCCTGAAGGTGGGGTTGCTGTCCAATCCGGCCCTGCTGGCGGCGGGCGGCTTCGGCGTCGCCCTCATGGCCGCGATCAGCTACGTGCCGCCGCTGCAGGACGTCTTCAACACCGCCCCGCTCGACGCCGTCGACTGGGCGGTACTGGCCGGGCTCGGGACCTTGCCCCTCATCGCGGACGAGATCCGCAAGTGGTGGCTGCGCCGCCGCGCCGACCGGCGGAAGGGAGCACGACGGTGAAGGTGATCGTGGTCGGCTGCGGACGGGTGGGTGCCACCCTGGCCGGTCTGCTGGCCTCCGAAGGGCACGACGTGCAGGTCGTCGACCGGCGTCCCAAGGCGGCCCGGCGGCTGCCCGACAGCCCCCGCATCCGCTTCCACGAGGGCAACGGCTACAGCCGCGCCGTGCTCGAGGCCGCCGGCATCGAGCACGCGGACGCCTTCGTCGCCGTCACGTCCGGCGACAACAGCAACATCGTCAGCGCGCGCACGGCGAAGGAGACCTACCGGGTACCGAACGTCCTCGCCCGCATCTACGACCCCCGACGCGCCGACATCTACCGCGAACTCGGCATCCCCACCATCACCAGCGTCCGCTGGACGGTCCACCAGATCCACCAGATGCTGCTGCACCGCCACCTTTCCCCCGAAATCAGCTTCGGCAACGGCGAGACCCTGCTCTACCGCTCCGAACTGCCGGCCTATCTGACCGGGCGGCCGCTGACCGAGTTCGAGGTCGACGGCGAGATCCGCGTCGTCGAGGTCACCCGCGCCGGCCGCTCCCTGATCCCCGCGCACAGCACACCCGCTCGGGCGGGCGACCTGGTCACCTTCGCCGTCGCCGCGACCGCGCTCGGCAGGCTGCGCGGCTTTCTCGACAAGGAGCTGGGGACGTGAACGTGATCATCGCCGGCGCCGGACGACTCGGCACCCAGATCGCCCAGGTGCTCGCCGCCGCCCACAACGAGGTGACGCTGATCGACGCCGACGACGACCGCGTCGCCGAACTGGAGGGTCGCGTCCCGGTGCGGCTCATCGCCGGGGACGCGTGTGAACCCACCCTTTTGGAACACGCCGGCGCTCTCACCGCCGACCTCCTCATCGCCACCACCGGGGACGACGAGGACAACCTCGTCATCAGCCTGCTCGCCAAACGGCAGTTCTCGGTGCCCCGCGTGGCCGCCCGGTGCAACGACGCCGACAACGCCTGGCTGTTCGACGGGCGTTGGGGCGTCGACGTCGCCGTCCCCGCCGCCACCCCGCTGATCTCCCTCATCGAGGAGGCCACCGGGGCCACCGACACGGTCGCCCTGCTGCGGCTCAGCAAGGCCGGCGTCGACGTCATCGAAACGGCCATCACACCGCAGTCCAGGACGGCTGGCCGTGCCCTGGGCGAGGTGGGGCTGCCTGAGGGGACGGTTGTCGCCACGATCGTGCGCGACGGACAACCGACCGTGCCGGATCCGGCGGTGCGGCTCCGGCCCGGTGACGAGATCCTGCTCGTCTCGCACAACGCGACCGAGCAGGAGATCCACGCCGCGTTCCAGTGAACGGTCACCGCTCGGGGCTCCGAGCCGCCCAGCGCCGCCGGACACCGTCCTCGTGCTCGGCCTGCTCCAGGGCGAGGTCGGCCCGGTCGAGAGCCTCCCGCAGGCGGGGAATCCAGTGGCGCCGCAGGGCACGGACCCGATGCCGGGTACTGATGACCTCGACGCCCAGCAGTTCGGCGGCAGCATGAGCGGCGGCGTACTCGCCGCCGGCGCGCAGGGCATGGCCGTAGGCCGCTTCGGCGTGCACGAGGGCTGTGTTCGTGGGAGCGGCGGCGGTGAGTGATCGGGCGGGTACGGACACAGCGGCCGCCGCGGGGTGGCGTACCCCCATGGAGGTGGTCCAGCGCAGTGTGACCTCGGCGGGACCGATACCTGCGGCGGCCGCGTCAAGGGCCTGTTCCCCGCCCAGGAGGAGCCCCCTCAGCAGCCAGTCCTCGGCCTCGGACAACAGGTCCCGCCAGGCGCGGGCTGCTGACCTCTCCGCGCTCAGCAGCCGCTCGTGCTCGGAGCGCAGGATACGGAGCTTCTGCTCCAGCAGGTCGGCTCCGCGTTCGGCGACATCGAGGCTGTGCCGCAGTCGCAGCCGTCCCGCCCGACCAGGCGGTGTACGGCGGGCGCCGGTCATCGGGACGCCTCCGTGTCCGGTGCGTCCTTCGCCCCGTGGGCGTCGAGGAGCCCGGTGGGGAGCATGGAGAGCTGGCTGCGGGGCAGTGTGAGCAGGGCCCGCCAGCCGCGTTCGAGCGAGTCGGCGAGGCTGCGGGACTCGTCACTGCGCTGGTCGGCGAAGTCCCTCAGGAACGCCTCCTCGAAGTCGAGGTAGCGGCGGTCGGTGGGGCTCAGCGCCGCCTGGCCGACCAGGTCCGCGAGGTCACGGACCTGCCGGGCTCGCGCCAGGGCGGCCAGCAGCTGGGCCGCGACGTCGAGGTGGTCGTCACGGGTACGGCCCGGGCCTGCGCCCTTGCGCATCAGCCGGGAGAGGGACGACAGGGCGTCCAGCGGCGGGTACACACCCCGCGCGTGCGTCTCCGGCGACAACACGATCTGTCCCTCGGTGATGTAGCCGGTCAGGTCGGGCACGGGATGAGTGATGTCACCCGCGGGCATAGTGAGCACCGGCAGCACGGTGACCGAGCCCGGTCGCCCGCGAATGCGTCCGCAGCGCTCGTACAGGGAGGCCAGGTCGCTGTAGAGGTAGCCGGGGTAGGCGCGGCGGGCGGGGATCTCCCCGCGGGCGGCGGAGACCTCGCGCAGGGCTTCGGCGTACGTCGTCATGTCGGTCATCACGACCAGGACGTGCCGTCCCTCGGTGAAGGCGAGGTGCTCGGCGACGGTGAGCGCGATGCGAGGGGTGAGGATCCGTTCGATCACCGGGTCGTCGGCGGTGTTCAGCAGCAGGACCAGTTCCCCGGCCGCGGAGCGTTCCTCCAGGACGTCACGTACGAAGGAGGCGTCGGCGTGGGTCAGCCCTATGCCCGCGAAGACGACGCTGAACGCCTCTCCGCCGACGGTGGCCTGCGCGGCGATCTGGGCGGCCAGTTCCAGATGCGGCAGCCCGGCCACCGAGAACACCGGCAGTTTCTGCCCCCGTACCAGCGTGGTCAGGGCGTCGATGGCCCCGACACCGGTGAGTACGGGTTCGGACGGCGGCTCACGCCGGACCGGGTTGACGGGGGCGCCGCCCACCTCGGCCTGGTGGGAGCCGAATATGGGTGGCCCGTCGTCGACGGGGGCCCCGCGGCCGTTGCAGACGCGGCCGAGCCAGTCCGTGCCGACGGGGACGCGCAGCGGGCTGCCCGAGAAGACCGCGCGGACGCCCTGCGGGTCCATGCCCGCGGTGCCCTCCAGCACCTGGACGACCGCCAGGCCGCGGTCGGCGTCCAGCACCACGCCGTGGCGCCGTTCGCCCGAGGCGAGGGTGATGTGCGCGTACTCGTCCCAGCCGACCCCGGAGACCCCCTCGACGATCGCGAGCGGCCCCCGGAGTTCACGCACCGCCGTGTACTCGATTCCGCCGGAGAGGCTCATGACCGCACTTCTCCCAGCTGGGAGAGCATGGCGTCACGCCGCGCCGCCACCCCGGTGGCGTCGTGCGGCCCCGTGTCCTCCCGGGCGCGCAGCAGCGGGCCGAAGTCGACCTCCTCTACCGACGCCGCCGGAACGCCGGAGTCCACCAGCTCCCGGCAGCGGTCGACGACCGCCAGGACAGCGTCGGCCAGTGCGGCCGTCTTCTCCGGCCCGCAGTACGCGTCCCGCTCCGACAGCGCGCTCTGCTGCAGCACGCCCTCCCGCACCAGCCTGCCCGCGAGCACGCTGATCCGCTCCCGCGCCGGAAGGGCGGCGATCCCGATCAGGTCCACCAGGTCGGCCAGCCGGTCGGCCTCCGCCAGTGCCGCACCCACCCGGTCGCGGTGCCGGGACCACGCCGGATCTCCGGCCGCCCGGTGTCCGGCGGCCAGCACGGGGACGTCCCGGGAGAAGGATCCCGCCCAAGAGACCGCCGGGTAGTGGCGGGCGTAGGCGAGGTCACGGTCCAGGGTCCACAGGCAGCGGACGAAGCGTTCGGTGTGGGCCGTGACCGGTTCGGTCATGTCCCCGCCTGGCGGGGACACCGCGCCGATCACGGTCACCGAGCCCCGGTCACCGCCGAGCGTGGTCACGGCGGCGGCACGCTCATAGAAGGCCGCGATGGCCGAGGCCAGTCCGGCCGGATAACCCTCCTCGGCGGGCAGCGCGCCGGTACGGGAGGCGAACTCGCGCAACGCCTCGGCCCATCGGGAGGTCGAGTCGGCGATGACCACCACGTCCAGGCCCATGTCACGGAAGTACTCGGCGACCGTCACCCCCGTGTGGACACTGGCCTCGCGCGCCATCATCGGCATGTTGGAGGTGTTCGCGATCGTCACCGTGCGGTCGGCCAGGCGTCCGCCGGTACGCGGGTCCTGAAGCTCCGACAACTCGGTGATGACGTCGGCCATCTCGTTGCCGCGCTCTCCGCAGCCGACGTAGACGATGACGTCCGCGTCGCACCACTTGGCGATCTGCTGGAGCAGCACCGTCTTGCCGGTGCCGAAGCCACCGGGCACCGCGACCGTGCTGCCCCGGGCCACGGGAAAGAGGAGGTCGACCACTCGCTGACCGGTGCCGAGGGCCTCCTGGGTGTCGACGCGCTCCCGCACGGGGCGGGGCCTGCGCACCGGCCACAGGGCGCCAAGCCCCACTTCGGTACCGCCCACCACGCCCACCACAGCGTCCCGCGAGTGGCTCCCGGGAGCGGAGATCTCCGTCACGATGCCCCCGCAGCCGGGTGGCACCAGTACCTTCACCCGTACCGGCCCCGCGTCGCGGACCTCCCCGAGTGCCTGGCCCTCGGCCAGTTCCTCGCCCTCCGCTGCCAGGGGGGAGAAGGACCATGTGCGTTCCGCTGCCTCGGTCCGCCGCGTGTCCGGGAGCAGCCAGTCGCCGGCGCCGGACAGCGGACGGAGCAGCCCGTCGAAGATCCCGCCGAGCAGCTCCGGACCGAGCCGCACCGACAGCGGCCGACCCTGAGCAAGCGCCGTCTGTCCTGGAGCGAGCCCGCCGGTGTACTCGTACGCCTGGACGGTGACGACGTCACCACTGATGGCCACCACCTCACCGGGCAGTCCGGCAGGGCCGATCGAGACCAGGTCGTACATCGCGGTGCCGCCCGCGTACTCCATCTCGACCAGCGGTCCAGTAACGCGCAGGATCCTGGAGACCGGCTGCCGGGCGACAGGCGGGCGGTCCGTCCCGGTGGACGTCGTCACGGCTCCCACAGGCTGCGCACCTCCGCTCCCATGCTGTCCAGGGCGCGATCGGCCAAGGCGGTCAGCGACAGATCGACCCGCCTGCCCGGTACCTGGGCCACCACTCCCCCTTTGGCGTGCTCGGTCACCTCGGCACCGGGGCCGAGGAGCACCCGGGCGCGTTGCTCCAGCCGCTCCCGAAGTGACGCGTAGCCGTCAGCCCAGCGCAGTTCCCGGACCCGTTCGGCGGCCTTGCGGCGCAAGTCCTCGTATGGCTCGCGCCGAGCGGAGAGCGTGCGGGACCTGGCCTCCCGTCGGGCCCTGACGAGGCGGTCACGGGCGGCGTCGGCGCCGTCGGCCTCGCCTTGGCGCCGGGCGTCTTCGAGGATCGCCCGGGCCTCGGCCTGGGCCTGATCGAGCCGGGCGGCGGCCTCCCGCTCGGCGCGGGCCAGATGCGCGTCCGCGTCGGCGTGGGCGGCTCGCAGCAGCTCTGACCGGACCGGGTCGAGCGCGTCCGTCGTCTGATCGGGAGCCGGGGACGTCATGGCGGCATCACGGTGGTCAGTCGGCGGCTGCCCGCAGGCGATCCGGGGTCCTGCTCCAGTGCCTCGGCCGCGGCAGGGGTGAGGATCACCAAGTCGACGTCGTCCGCCAGGCTTCGCCAGCCCCGGCGTACGGCCTCGGGGTCGTCGGCGACGAGGACGACCGCTCCGGCCAGGGCGAGACCGGCCACACGGGCCCGCTCACCGAGGGCGGCGACGCGTCCCATGGTCATGCCTTCCCGATGAGGATGACCGCGACGACCAGCCCGTAGATGGCGATGCCCTCGGCCAGGCCGACGATGACCATGGCCCGGCCGAACAGTTCGGGCCGTTCGCTGAGCGCCGCGAGGGCTGCCGCCCCGGTGTAGGCGACGGCGATGCCCGCGCCGATGGTGGAGGCGGCCACCGCGATCGCGGCTCCGATCAAGGCGGCGGAGCCGGAGCCCGAGTCCTGAGCGGCCGTGGTCGCGGCCTGGGCGGATCCGCCGCCGAGCGCCAGGGTCAGCACCACGGTGGCGGCCACCAGAAGCACCGCGTCGGCGGCGACCATCCACCACAGGGCCGTCCGGCCCGAGCGCCGCAGCACCAGGCGTGCGGCGACGAATCCCGCCGCGATGACGGGCAGAGCCAAGAACCAGGTGATCACGAGTGCTCCTCCCTCGCCGGGCCGAGCCGGGCGGCCTCCCCAGCTGCGGGCGGCCCGATGTCGGCGGCCGAGCCCGGGATGTGTTCGACGGGCAGATGCCAGGGTCTGAAGGGACGGCCCTCTCCCTCGAAGAGCCGGGAGAAGAGTTCGTAGTACTCCAGGCGCAGCGCCTGGACACCGGCCACCAGTGCCTCCAGCGAGAAGGCCAGGGCGTTGCCCGCGAGGAACACCAACAACGCGGCGACGACTCCGACCGGACCCCGGCCCGCCAGAGCTCGCGTGCCGTCCCAGACGATCGCGCCGAGCGCCGCATGGGTCAGCCCGAAGGCCGCGAGTCGCGCGAAGGACACGACGTTGGAGCCGATCCGGACCATGGCGTCGAGGAGCTGGATGCCGGTCTGTACGGCTCCGCCCGGGCCGCCCGCCGTGGTGGCGTACAGCCCCACCCCGGCCAGGGCCAGGCCGCCGACGGCGATCACGGCCCCCACGGCGGCGAACGCCGGCTCGCCGAGCCACACACATCCGGCGACGGCGGCGAGACCGAGGTAGAGCGCGGCCCCGGCGACACCGGTCGTCGAATACACGGCCGCAGCCGGTCCGCCCTCCCGCCACCGGTTCACGATGCCCACGGCATAGGCGAAGGCCAGCAGCACGGCGCCGAACACGACGGCGGCGGCCAGCAGCCACATGGGCTCCTCCAACGGTGCCAGCCACAGCACGGGCAGAACGCCGGTCGGGCCGAAGAACTCGCCGTACGCCACCCCTGCCAGGGTGGCGGCCAGTCCGGCCCCGGCGACGAACGGCCACAGATGGCGCAGCGGCGCCAGTCGGCGCGGCCAGCCGGTACGCAGCACAAGGGCGAGGGCGACGAGCAGCAGCCCATGCCCGGCATCGCCGAACATCACGCCGAACATCACTGCGTAGACGATCCCGGCCGGCAGGGTGGGATCGAGGTCGGCGTAGGGCACGGTGCCGTACGTGCTGACCAGAGGTGTGAAGGAGCGTCGCACGGTTCTCGCCGGGTGCGCCGGGGTTGCGGTGTCCGCTCCGGTCAGCAAGGTCGGCGGATCGATGCCGCGCGGGGCCCTCAGCACCACCAGCGCGCCCCCGGCACCAGCGATGCGCGCCGCCGTGGCGCCCACCTCCGCCTCGGGGCACCAGCCGGCCAGTGCGGCGGCCTCGCCGTGCCGCACCGCGCTGCCAAGGCGCTCCTCCAACTGCGCCTCGCCCGCCAACAGATCCGTTCGGCCCTCGCGCTCCAGGGCGTCCAGGTCAGGGAGAGCCTCGCTGAGAACCGCTTGCCCCGGCTCGGTGCGCAGCCGCCGCAGGCGCGTCGCCACGGGCCTGCGGACTTCCGGCCCACCGTCCCCGGCCAGGTCGATCTCAACGCGGCCCGCTTCGGCGATCCGGACCAGGCTCTCCCGCAGCGCCTTCTCGGGGGCCACGACGGCCACCCTGCGCATCCTGACCGGAACCGCCGGCTCAGCCCGGGGCATCGAGCACCTCCCCGAGCCAGTCCCCTGGGCCACCGCCCCGGGCGGCCAGCTCCAACGCGCCGCGGATCCGCCACGCGTCGGCCGACAGCAGCGCCACGGCCCCCACGACCGGCTGAGGACCGAAGCCGGCCCGGCGTAGTAGTTCACGGCCGTCCCGCTCGACCGCGTCCCACCACCGGGCCTCCGCCCGCCACAGGTCCGCCGCCTCGCCGACGTCGGTCAGCAGCCATCCGGCGCTGGCCGGCAGCACCTGCCGGAATTCGGCGTACGACCTCGCGCCCACTGCTCGCGGGCCGAGCAGGCGTGCCGCCCGGTGGGCGGAGACGTCGGGCATCCGGCGGCCGACGACGAAGACCTCGCGGCCGAAGAGCAGGGCGAGCCGGGCCGCCGCCCAGCGTGCCGCGTCGGGAACGGCGGCGGCGAGCCGCACTGCGGCGGAGACCCGCATACCGGTGGCGATCGCGGCCGGCGAGTCGCCCCCGGGGTCACCCCATGCGGAGGCCGCCAGCGCGGTACGCAGCTCCGACGGCGAACGTGTGCGGGCGACCCGCGTCCAGGCGATCGCCAGCGCACCCAGGCGGTAGGGCGGGGGGCGGAGGCGTCCGGTGCCCGGCTGCCGTGGGTCGGCCGCGAGTGCGCTCACATGGTGCTCGGTGTTGGCGATCTCGAATCCCGCGGCCAGTGCCCGGACGGCGTCCGTGCCGCTGGCCGGTTGCCAGCCGGCGAGGACCCGGAGATGCCACAGAAGCGTCGCCGAGACCGCACGCTGGGCTTCGGCCGGCGTGGCACCCGGGGTGACATGGTGTCGGTACGGGGTGGCCGCCAAGTAGCGCAGGGCGTCGTCGAGTTCGCGGGACGCCGCCACCTGCCTGGTGCCCTCGACGCCCAGGCACCTGGTCCGCAGAGCCCGTGCCCGGGTCACACCCGCCACCCGACCGGCCCCCATCAGGAACCACCTCCCCGTGGCCTCCCGGGGTCCTGAGCCCGGTGATCTTCCCTCGGCGGCACGGTCGACTCCTCGCCCGCCGGAAGGTCCTCCAGCACCAGGGCGAGCACCCGGTCGACGAGCACGGGTGTCCGGCTCCTGGCACGGCCACGTACAGCGACCGCCTCGCGTTCTGCCTCGGCGAGCAGTGCCGCGGCCTCGCCATCGGCCGCGCGCAGAACCTGCTCGGCGGTGCGCACCCGTACCTGCCGGGCCTCCTCGTGCGCCGCGGCCACGATTGTCCCGGCCTGCCCTTCGGCTTCGCTGCGGCGCGACGCGGCAGCCGCGTCGGCCCGTTCGCGAATGTTCCGGGCCTCCGCCTCCGTCTGTTCGAGGAGGGCCAGGGGCGGTGTGAGTTCCGCACGGAGTTCGGCGGAACGGTCCGCGGGGACACCACCCGGTGCGGCACGGCCGGGCGACGCCGCCGGCCGGAACCGTGTCAGAAAGTCCCGGAAACCCGTCACACGCACTCCTCCAGGTGGGCCGAGGCCCCGCTTCCCAGTCTCCCTGGTGGACGATGGCCTGTCGCGTCGCGCTTGGCCGCCTGTCCCCCGGCGGGGCCGTTCGGCCCAGAGGCCGCACCGGTCGATCGATGCGAAACTGGGTCCACAGGTGAACGGCGTCCCCAGGAGGCAGCCGTGAGCGACTTCGAGCACAGCTCGGCGGAGAGAGAAGCCCGACACACCATGCCGGGCCGCCCCTGGACACCCCAGGAGGAACCTCGCCAGGACGCACTGCGCCGCTACCTCGGTGCCATCGCCGGCGCCGCGTCGGCGAGGAGCACCGAGGAATCCGAGCGCCCTCACCGCGGGGAGGATGCCGAGCCGCCCGCCACCGCCGCACCCGGGCCGCCCGCCCCGGAACCGGCCGTACTCTGCGTGCGGGACGTCATGCGGGTGCCGGCAGCCTCCGTGGCCGGTGACATGCCGTTCCTGGACGTGGCCCACACGCTGGCCGGTGAGCAGGTGAGCGCCCTGCCGGTGGTCGACTCCGACGACCACGTGATCGGTGTCGTCTCGGAGTCGGACCTGCTGGCCAAGGCCGCCGTGATGGCGGAGCCGCGTCGGCACGGAGCCGTCGGCAGGCTGTGGCAGCACCGCCTGTACGACAAGAGCCACGGCGACACGGCCGCCACGTTGATGACCTTCCCGCCCGTCACCGTCCACCCGGAGCAGCGGGTGGCGGACGCGGCGTGGACCGCCGCGCACGGCCGGTTGAAGCGCCTCCCCGTGACCGACCATCACGGTCGGCTCGTCGGTGTGGTGAGCCGGCACGATCTGCTGCGTGCCCTGATCCGCGACGACGCCGAGCTCCTCGCCGAGGTCGAGTCCCTGGTCGGCCGACACCTGCTGGACCCACGCGCTGTCGAAGTCACCGTGGAGAACGGCGTGGTGACCGTGGCGGGGAAAGTCAAAGAAGCAGACAAAGCGCTCGTCCCCGAACTGCTCGCCTCAGTGCGGGACATCGACGACGTGGTGGGTGTCACCGACAACACCGAAGCGGCTTGAGCCGTTCACGTCCACGGGGGCACATCAGCCCGTGCGGGCGACGAGAAAGTCGGCACTGCCGGCCAGCGTGGTCAGCCGGGGTGTGTCCTCGTCCTCGATACGGACACCGGACCGTTCGCTGAGCACTTCGACGAAACTCAGGAAGTCCAGGGAGTCCATCTCCAGCGCGTCACGGAACGCGTCGTCGGGCCCCAGTGCGCCGATGTCGGCGTCCGGGACGACCCGGGAGATCGATTCCCTCACCATGTCCAGTGCGTCGGTTCGGTTGATGTTCACAGCTGCTCCGGGTTCTGCAGGAGGTGGGTGACCGCCGTGAGGTAGCGGGCGCCGACAGCGCCGTCCGTCGCTCGGTGGTCGGCCGAAAGGGTCACAGTGACTACGGGCCGCACGCCCAACATGCCGTCGACGGCGCACGGCCGGTCGGCCACCCGCCCGAAACCGACGAGGGCCACCTGCGGTGGGTAGATCACTCCGAACACGGCCTCCACTCCCTGATCTCCGAGGTTGGTGACTGTGATCGTGGCGCCCGACACCTCGGAGCCCCGCAGTCTGCCCGTACGGGCCCGGGTGACCAGGTCCTTGAGGGCCGTCATCAACTGCGGGAGTGCCAGGGTGTCGGCGTGGTGCAGTGCGGGGGCGACGAGCCCCCCGCCGCGCAGCGAGACGGCCACGCCGAGGTGGACGCCCTCGCCGGCCGTGAAGTGGTCGTCGGTCCAGGAACCGTTGAGCTCGGGTACGTCCCGGGCCGCCAGGGCAGCTGCCTTGAGCAGCAAGGCAGCGGGGAGCAGCCGTTCGCCGATCGGGCTGCGCCGGTTGTGCTCGTGCAGCCAGTCCATCGCGGCGGCCATGTCCACGGTCGTGGAGAGGTAGTAGTGGGGAATGTCCCGGTTCGCGCGGCTCACCAGACCGGCGATCGCCCGACGCATGGCGGTCCCCCGGTCTCCCGAGAGACGCTCGGCGGACGGACGTACCGCGGGGGCGCCGGCATGCGAGGACGGGGCCTCGGTTGCAGGCCCCGGGGCCCCGTGGCGTACGTCCGCGGCACGGATGGCCGAGTCCTTGCCGGTCCCCCTCACCATGGCCGGATCGACGCCCATGTCGGCCGCCAGTCTCCGGGCGAGGGGGGTTACCCGCAGGCGCGGTTGCCGGGCGGCCGCCGCTTCCTCGACGTCGGTTCGGGTGACACGTCCTCCGGGTCCGGAACCGTGCAGTGTCTCCAGGTCTACGCCGCTTTGCTCCGCCAGATGCCGGACCAGGGGACCTGCCTCGGTGTGGACGCCTTGTCGAGCGGTGGTCAGTACCGGGGCCGGGACCGTGGCGGGTTCGGGTGGCGGGGACGGGGGCTTGGCAGGCTCGCCCTTCTTCGGTGCGCGACGCGCCGCTCGTCGCTTCGCCGCCTTCTCGGTCTTTTCAGAGCCCTCGGGTTGCCTGGCCTTGCGCGGTTCTCGGGTCGTGTGCGGCTTCTCCTCTTCTGCCGGGTGCTCGGGTTTCTTCGTCGGCACCCCGATCAGCGCGAGCGGTGTGCCTACCGGCACCGTCGTGCCGGTCTCGACGAGCAGCTCGGCCAGGGTTCCGGTCTCGAAGCATTCCACCTCGATGGTCGACTTCGCGGTCTCGACGACCGCGACCGGATCGCCCTTGTGGACGAGGTCGCCGGGCTCCACCAGCCACTCCAGGAGGGTGCCCTCGTCCATGTCGGCGCCGAGGGACGGCATGGTGAACTCGGCCATGGTCAGTCCACCGCCCGGTGGGCGGCCGCGACTATGTCGGGGGTCTGCGGCAAGGCGGCCTCCTCCATCTGACGGGCGTACGGCATGGGCACTTCCGCGCTGCACACCCGCTCGACGGGCGCGTCCAGTTCGAAGAAGGACTCCTCGGCAATACGGGCGGACACCTCGGCGGCGAAGCTTCCCGTCCGCCATGCCTCGTCGACGACCACCGCACGGTGGGTACGGGCCACGGAAGCGGCGACGGTCCGGGCGTCATAGGGCCGGAGCGTGCGCAGGTCGATCACTTCGGCGCTGATGCCCGCGGCGGCCAACTCGTCCGCCGCCGCGAGGGTCTTGGGCAGCGAACCTCCGTACGTGATCAGCGAGATGTCGGTGCCGGGCCTGCGGACCGCGGCGTGATCCAGGTCAACGGGAGCGGTGGCCGGGAGAAGTTCGCCGGAGACGTTGTAGAGACTTCCGTGCTCGAAGATCAGGACCGGGTCGGGGTCTGCGAGCGCCGGGGCCAGCATGTGGCGTGCGTCCTCGATGGTGGCGGGGGCGAGGACCCTGAGGCCGGGGATGTGCGCGTACCAGCCCTCCAGGCTGTGCGAGTGCTGGGCCCCGAGCTGCCGTCCGGCACCTGTCGTCATGCGGATGACCAGGGGCACGGCCAGTTGGCCGCCCGACATGTGCAGCAGGGTGGCGGCGTTGTTGAGGATCTGGTCGAGGGCGAGCAGGCTGAAGTTGACGGTCATGATCTCGACGATCGGCCGCAGCCCGGCCAGGGCGGCGCCGATACCGGCGCCCACGAACGCGGACTCCGACAGCGGGGTGTCGCGGACGCGTGCCGGCCCGAACTCCTCCAGCAGGCCGAGGCTGACGCCGAAGCCTCCGCCGTAGCGGCCCACGTCCTCGCCCATCAGGAAGACGCGGTCGTCGGAGCGCAGGGCATCCCGGAGTGCGTCGCGCATCGCCTCCCGGTAAGTGGTCTTCGCCGCCTGCGGCCGCTCACCGTCGCCCATGGTCAGCTCACCTCCGCCGAAGCGCTGGTGACGTGGTGCAGGAGATGCTCCACCGGTTCTTCGGGCGCCTGCTCGGCCGCCTCCACGGCGCGGTCGACCTCGGCGGCGACCCGGCGCTCGATCCCGGCGAGCGTCTCGTCGACAGGCTCGCCGTCCTCGCGCATGCGGTCGAGAAGCCGGGTAATCGGGTCCCGCTCCTTCCACCGCTCGACCTCCGCCTTGTCGCGGTACCGGTCCGGGTCGTACATGGAATGGGCGCGGAACCGATAGGTGCGCAGTTCGAGGAAGTGCGGCCCGGTACCGGACCTGACGGCCTCGGCGGCCCGTCGTGCGGTCTGTTCCACGGCCTCGACGTCCATGCCGTCGACGGCCCACGCGACCATGCCGTACGAAGCGGCCCGCATGGCCAGGTCGGTCTGCGCCTCGTGCCGCGCCAGAGCCGTGCCCATGGCGTAGAGGTTGTTCTCGCAGATGAGCAGCAGGGGAAGCCGCCACAGGGCGGCGAGGTTCGCCGTTTCGTGGAACTCACCCTCGGCGAAGGCTCCGTCACCGAAGAAGCAGCAGGTGACACGGTCCTGCCCGCGCATACGGTCGGCGAGCGCGAGACCGGCGGCCAGCGGGAGTCCACCGGCGACGATCGCGTTGCCGCCGTAGAAGCGCCGGCTCGCGTCGAACAGGTGCATGGAGCCGCCCCGGCCGCCGCTGCACCCGGTCGCCCTGCCGTACATCTCGGCCATGATGGCCTCGGCCGTGATCCCGCGGGCCAGGGCGTGGCCGTGCTCGCGGTAGGTGGCGACGACCGCGTCCTCGGGTGTCAGTGCCTCGTTGACGCCGACGGCTACGGCCTCCTCGCCGATGTACAGATGGACGAAGCCGCGGATCTTGGTGGCGCTGTACAGCTCGACGCACCGCTCCTCGAAGCGCCGGATGCGCAGCATGGCCTCCAGCAGGTCCGTCCGGTGCCCGTCGGCCGAACGGTCGGACGGAGATCCGGCGCCCGTCTTCCGCCTGGTCTTCGCGGCCTTCTTGCCGACCTTCCGATGAGCCGTGTCCTTGCGTGCGCTGGTGGGGTGGGCCGGACTCATGAGGATCCCTCCAGGGTGGACAGGTCGCCCGTGGGCAGGCCGAGTTCGCGTGCGCGCAGCAGACGGCGCATCACCTTCCCGCTGCGGGTCTTGGGCAGGTTCTGCTCGAACGCGATCTCCCTGGGTGCGACGGCGGGCCCCAGCTTGCGGCGGCCGAAGGCGATCAGCTCACGCTCCAGATCCGGAGTCGGTGGGACACCGGGGCGCAGCGACACGAACGCCTTGACGACGTTCCCGGCGACCGGGTCCGGCCGTCCGATCACCCCGGCCTCGGCCACCGACGGGTGCTCCATCAGCGCGCTCTCCACCTCGAACGGGCCGATCAGGTGGCCGGCCGACTTGATGACGTCGTCGGCGCGCCCCACGAACCAGTACCAGCCGTCCGCGTCCCGGCGCACCAGGTCACCGGTCAGATACCAGCCGTCCGCGAACGCGGCGTCGTAGCGATCCTTGTCGTGGAGATAGCCGCGAAACATCGCGGGCCAGCCCGGCCGGAGCGCCAACTCGCCCTCGACCTCAGGGCTTCGCACCTGCGTGACCCGGCCATCGGTGACCAGGGCCCGGCCGTCCTCGCCCTGTTCCAGCACGGTCGCCTCGACGCCGGGCAGTGGCCGCCCCATCGAGCCGGGCCGTATCTCACAGGCGGCGAAGTTCGCGATCATGATGCAGCCGGTCTCGGTCTGCCACCAGTTGTCGTGCACCGGCAGGCCCAGCACGTCCTGGCCCCACCGGACGGCCTCCGGGTTGAGGGGCTCGCCAACGGAGGCGATGAAGCGCAGGGCCGACAGATCATAGGAGCGCGGCAGGTCGTACGGGCCCTGGCGTGGTGTGGCGCGCATGAGCATGCGCAGGGCCGTGGGGGCGGTGTACCAGACGCCGACCCGCTGCTCGTCGAGGATCCGGTACCAGCGCCGGGCGTCGTAGTCCCCCTCGTCGACGACCACCGTCACGCCGTGGACGAGCGGGGCGATGATCCCGTACGACATGCCCGTGACCCAGCCGGGATCGGCGGTGCACCAGTACACGTCCTCGGGGTGCAGGTCGAGGGCGTACGCGGCCGTGGCGTAGTGGGCGACGACGGCCTCGTGGACGTGGACCGCGCCCTTGGGGGTGCCCGTGGTACCGCTGGTGAAGTGCAGCAGGGCCATGTCCTCGGGCGAGGTCGGCGGGATGGTGAAGGTGTCCGGCGCGGCGGACATCACGTCGTCGAAGGAGACGGTGCCGGACAGTTCCGCAGTGCCGGGCCCGACGATCAGGACGTGTACCAGTCCGGGAATCGAGGCCCGCCGTTCAGCGACCTTGCGCCGGTACAAGGCCGCAGTAGTGACCAGGACACGGGCGTCGCCCAGCCGTAGCCGCTGCTCCACCGGGTCGGGGCCGAATGCCGAGAAGAGCGGGCACAGCACGCTGGTGTTCTTCAGTGTGCCCAGCACCGTGGTGTACAGCTCGGGGCAGCGGCCGAGCAGGGTGAACACCCGGTCTCCTCGGCCGACGCCGAGTGACCGCAGAACGTTCGCGAAACGCGCCGTACGTCGGGACAGTTCCGCGTACGTGACGGTGGAGACCGAGTCGTCGCGGGCCACGCACCGCAGGGCTGCCCTGTCCGCGTGGGCGGACGCCGCGTGCAGGTCGACCGCCTCGTGGGCCATGTTGAGGCCGCCGCCGGGCAGCCCGGCCAGCTCGGTGCGCGCCTGTGCCCAGGTGAAGTCCGAGCAGGCTCGGTCGTAGTCGGCGAGACGCGGTGGGACGACCGATGTGGTGTCCTTACGGATGGTTTCCCAGTGCATCGGTGCTCCTCCCGGCACTGCGTCCAATGGACCGGCCGGCCCGTTCGGGCTCCTCCTGCCGGACTCCTCTCACTCCCGGTGCAGCACGACCTTGAGGGCACCTGTGGTGGCGCCCTGCGAGAACACCTCGTAGGCGTGCTCCATCCGGTCGAGGCCGAAGGTGTGGGTGACCAGCTGGGAGACGGGCAGGCGTCCGAACCTCAGCAGCTCCATCAGCCACGGTGTGGAGGACGTGTCCACCTGGCCGGTGCTGATCGTCACGTTCTTCCGCCACAGGGACTCGAGGTGCAGTGTGGCCGGTCTGCCGTGCGTCCCGATGTTGGCGATGTGCCCTCCGGCCCGGATGGCCCGGGTGCAGAGGACGAAGCCGTCCGGTTCGCCCGATGCCTCGATGGCGACGTCGGCGCCCGGTCCCTCGGACAGCTCGGCGATCATCTTCCCCGGCACTTCGGCGGCATCGGCCCCCATCCGGGCGGCGGCTTCCAGCCGGGCTTCGGACAGGTCCACGACGATGATCCGGCGGGGTGAGTAGAGCCGTGCGACGGCGACCGTGGCGAGACCGATGGGCCCCGCGCCCACCACGACGACGGTGTCTCCGGGGCCGACGTGCCCGTTGCGTACCCCTACCTCGTAGGCGGTGGGGAGGACCTCGGCGAGCAGAAGCGCGTCGTCGAGCGGGATCGCGGGAGGCCGTCGGTGGGTGGAGTGGTCGGCGAAGGGGACCCGTACGAACTCGGCCTGGGTTCCGTTGATCTGGTTTCCCAGGATCCAGCCACCGCCCCCGCGGCATTGCCCGCGCATGGTGTCTAGACACGCCTGACAGCGGCCGCAGGACGAGACGGACGAGACGATCACCTGGTGGCCTGGGCGCAGGCCGTGGACATCACGGCCGACCTCCAAGACCTCGCCCACGGCTTCGTGGCCGAGGACCGTCCCCGGTTTCACCTCAGGGAGGTCTCCTCGCAGAATGTGCAGATCACTCCCGCAGACGGTGGTGGCGTCGACGCGCACGATCGCGTCGGTAGCCTCCTCCATCTCAGGGTCCGGGGCGGTGTCCCAGGAGATGTGGTCCGGGCCGTGGTAGACGAGCGCTCGCACGGTACTCACTCCCTCGCTCCCCCACCTCCACGGTCACCCCGGCGGGACACCCCGGCAACACGGAGCGCCGCGTCGTGGTGCGTGTCCCGTCAGTCCGGCTCCATGTAGGGGCGGCGGAAGACCGGGGCCTGGCCGGTGCTCCAAGGGCGTACGGCTGCCAGCGCCCGGGCGACCGCGGACTCCAACGGGCCGCTGGTGTCGACGGCGACGGCCTCGGGCCACTCGGGCTCCCTGGCCGCCATGGCGGTGGCGATGTCGATATCGGCGTCGGACGGGCCGGAGGCGCGCGTGCTCAGGCGGGCCGCTGACACGTCGTCCGGGACGTGGCAGTGCAGGGCGACCAGGTCGGCGCTGGTGCGTTCGGCCACGCGCTGTGCCGCTTCACGTTGTGCCGTGTCCGACCATGTGGCGTCCAGGACGACCGACTCACCGGCGGACAGCAGGGCCGCCGCCCGGTCGAGGAGGGTGGCGTAGGTCCTGGCCGTCCACTCGGGTGTGTACAGCCCTTCGCCGTAGCCGGCCGCCGCGGACTGCTCCGCGGGAATGCCCGCCAGTTCCTTGCGGGCGCGGTCGCTGCTGAGCAGGGTGACTCCCAGCCGGTCGGCCAGCGCGCCGGAGAGGGTGGACTTCCCGCTGCCCGGCAGCCCGCCGACGACGGTCAGGCCGACGGCGGAGGTGCGCAGGTGGCGCAGCGTCGTCGAGACCAGCCTTCGTGACGCCGCCTCCGCGCCCGGCGCGCCCTGGCGGGCCTGGATCAGGGAGACCTTGGCGCGGACGAACGCGCGGTAGGCGACGTAGTGGTGCCACAGGGACGCGGGGGCGGGGTCGCCGGAGTATTCGCTGTACTGCGCGAGGAAGTACGCGGCGGCTTCCGGGGTTCCCAGCTGTTCCAGGTCCATGGCGAGGAAGGCGGCGTCGTCCAGACCGTCGACGTAGCGCAGCCGGTCGTCGAACTCCAGGCAGTCCAGCACGCGGGGGCCGTCGTCGAGGCAGAAGATGTCCTCGGCCAGCAGGTCACCGTGACCGTCGACCACCCGCCCCTGCTCGATACGGGACGCGAACAACCGCTCGCGGCCTGCGAGATAGCGGCGCACCAGTTGTTCCGCCTCCGTCATCCCCTCGGGCACGGAGCCGTCGTCGGCCATCACGTGGATCTGCGCGAAGCTGGCCTCCCACCGCGACGACAGGGCGTCCCGCGTGCCCTGCTCGTCCACATCCCGGCCACGGGGCGCGTCCGCGTGCCACGCGGCGAGGTGCCGGGCGACGGCCCGAAGGACGTCGTCCGGGACGGCCCCTTCTCGTACCAGGCGGGAGAGACGCCGGTCCGCGGGCATGCGGCGCATCACCACGAGGGGCTCGGGTGCTTCGGCGTCCGGGCTGCTGAACTCGCCCAGGCCAAGATAGACGTCGGGGGCGAAGCGGCGGTTGAGAGCGATCTCGCGTTCGCACGCGTGCCGGCGCGCCGCGCGCGTGGTGTAGTCCAGGAATCCGAGGTCCACCGGTTTCTTGACCTTGTAGGCGCGGTCCCCGGCGAAGAACACGATCGCGGTGTGCGTCTCGCACACCTCCGCGCGCGGGGGCGGTGGCCCGTGGTGGCCGGGCTCAGTCATGGGGGACGACGGCGACGGGGCAGCGCCCGTGATGGATGGCGGCGTGGGCGACCGGGCCGAGGTGGGGTGCCACACCGTGCCGGTGTGCCCGCCGGCCGACAACCAGCAGCGCCGCGCCTTCGGCGGCCTGCACGACGGCCTTGGCGGGGCTTGCGAGGCGGATGCCGTCGGCCACGTCCACCTGAGGGTACTTCTCGCGCCAGGGGCGGAGAGCCTTGCTCAGCTCCGTCTGCGCGTCCCGCGTCATCTCGTCGGTGGCGGCGTGGTCCACGCCCCAGGGCACGCGCGCGTGAAGCGGCACGCTTCGGCCGTGAACGGCCAGGAACGGAACCCCTCTGGCGGCGGCGGTGTGGAACGCGAAGTCGAGCAGGTCGTCGGAGGATCCGCTCAGTTTCAGGGCCACGACCACGCGGCCCGCAGGTGCCGGAGGTGTTCCCTCCACCCGGGTTTCGGCGCGGACCAGTACCACCGGCCGCTCCGCCCGGGCCACGACCGACATGCTGACGTCGCCCAGGAAGTAGCTCTCGACGGGCTCCAGCCCCCGTGAGCCGAGCACGGTCATCTCGGATTCCGACGCCGCCTGGAGCAGAGCGTCCTGGGCGTCGTCGGCCACCAGACTCCCGACAATGGTCAGGCCCGGGTGACGGGCTTGCAGTTCGGCCCGCGCGGTGTGCACGAGACGCTTCGCCCAGTAGTTCTGATCGACCTCGGAGTGGGCATGGGCGGGTTCCGGCGCGAGCAGGGGCCACGCGTGCAGCAGGCGCAGCGTGAGCTTGCGCTTCTCGGCCTCGTCGGCGGCCCAGTGGGCGGCGGCGAGACTCTCGGGTGAGCCGTCGAGGCCCACGGTGACGACTGGCTGCATGGCGGCGGCCTCCGTCTCGTACGAAGCTGGATACGACGGTGGGTGACGGTGAACGAGTCCGATGGCGTGCATGCTCCGGACGTCGCCGACATGCCGAGCGCGGTGCTTCTCTCCTTCGAGGAGTACCCCAATCCCCGCTCCGGCGCATGTGGAGCCGCGGAGGGGGAGGCCGGGCATGGGGCACCCGCCACGAGAGGAGACAGGTGCGGTGGCGATTCCCCTGGTGGTCGGCATCGACGGGTCCGAACCAAGTCTGGAGGCGGTGGACTGGGCCGCCGACGAGGCGGTCCGGCACAGCGTGCCGCTCCACCTCGTGCATGCGGCGGCCGGCGACCGCGAGCCGTCCGACGTGACAAGTGCCGCCTCGAAACGAGCCAGGGAAAGAGCTCCCACGGCGCAGTTGTCGAGCGAGGTGCTGCACGAGGATGCCGCCGCTGCCCTCGTCGACAAGGGACGCAACGCCTTCGCGCTGGTGCTCGGGTCCAGAGGGCTGGGAGACCTCGCCGAAATGCTCCTGGGCGCGGTCAGCCTGGCCGTGGCAGCCCGGGCGGACTGCCCGGTCGTCGTGGTGCGCGGCGCCGCTGAGCACCGGGACGGCCGGTTCGGGAACATCGTCGTCGGTGTCGAGGAGAGGGAGGGCAGCGGCACGGCCTTGCAGTTCGCGTTGCAGGAGGCTCAGGTGCGGAGCTGCCGGCTGACGGCGGTGCACGCCTGGAATCCGTCGTCCAGGGCTCTCACCACGCGGCCGGCTCCGTCGTGGTACGCCATGGAGGCCCATCGGCGCCCGCCGTCCCAGGTCCTCGACGAGGCCCTACGCGGCCTTGCGGAGCGGTATCGCGACGCCCGGGTGAGCTCCAGGGTGATCGAGGGCCCGGCCCGCCGAGCGCTGCTGGACGCGGCGTCGGAGGCGGACCTTGTCGTCGTCGGCGCCCGCAGGCGACAGGGCCACCCGGGCCTGCAGCTGGGCCTGATCAATCACGCACTACTGCATCACGCGCCGTGTCCCGTCGCGGTCGTACCCCAGATATGACCGACATGACCGTGGTCTGCGGAAACGGACAAGGCCGGCAACCGGTGGACCTGGGCCGAAAGCCAGCCCGACAGGGACTTTCGGCCCTGTACCCCGAACCCGCTGCCGGTCGACGGTGGGAGCAGGTGGTGGGGGACGGCCGGCGAGTTGCTGGAGGCCGACTCATGAGCGCACCAAGTTCACCGTACGCATCCGGTCCGCCGTCCGGGCGCGGCGATCACGTGCCCAAGGGCGCGAACTCCCTGAGCCGTATGTCCGACAGGTTCGAAGGCTGGTTCCGCCGCGTCCTGATGGTCGTTCTCGTCCTCGGGCTGCCGGCCGCCGCGGTCAGCGCGGGACTGACGGCGTACGAGGCGTCGATGCGCACCGTGCGAGCCCAGGCGGCGGAACGGCACCAGGTCACCGCCCGATCGACAGCGGGCGTCAGGAACGACGACGACTGGGCGAAGCGACCGGCGCAGGTCCGCTGGACCGACACCGACGGTGTCGTGCGAACCGGGACGGCCCTCGTGAAGCCGGGAACTCCCAAGGGCGCCACCGTGCGTGTGTGGGTGACACGGGACGGAACCATCACCAGTCAGCCGGTAAACACTCTCAATGCGACGACCAGTGGCTGGGTGGTGGGCGGTATGGCGGCGTTCGGCGTGGCCGCCGTCTCCTATGCGGCCTGGACGGGCATGCGCCTGGTCCTGGACCGCAGAAGGTACGCGCAGTGGGACACCGAGTGGGACCTGGTGGAACCGCAGTGGTCCGCGCGCTTCCGCCGGTGACAAGCATGAGGCCGGACGGAAGCCCAGGAGGTGACACCGATGTCAGATGCGACGACCACCGATCTGTACGAAGTCACGATGGCCATGTCCTACCTGCGGGAGGGGATAACCAGCCCGGCGACGTTCAGCCTCTTCGTCCGCAACTTGCCCCCTGAACGCGGCTTCCTGGTAGCGGCGGGGCTCGAGTCGGCACTCGACTACCTGACCGGCTTTCATGTCGGCCCCGAGGACATCGACGCCTTCGCTTCCGCGCTGCACCGGCCGCCAGGGGACCTGGAGCCGCTGCTTGGCCTGACGTTCGCCGGCCAGGTGCGGGCGGTCCCGGAGGGGCGGATCGTATTCGCGGGAGAGCCGCTGCTGGAGGTGACCGCGCCACTTCCGCAAGCGCAGTTGGTCGAAACGTATGTGCTCAACCGACTCAGCCATCAGACCGCGATCGCTTCGAAGGCCGCACGCTGCGTGCTCGCGGCGGCCGGTCACCCGGTCGTCGACTTCTCCCTGCGGCGCACCCACGGTCCGCAGGCGGGGTTCCAAGCGGCTCGTCTGGGTGCGATGGCCGGCTTCGCCGGTACGAGCAACGTGGCGGCGGCCACCGCTGAGGGCATCCCCGCCGTCGGCACAATGGCCCACTCCTTCGTGGAGGCGTTCTCCTCGGAGGAGGACGCGTTCCGCGCCTTCGCCCGCTGCCACCCCGGTCCGGTGACCCTGCTGGTGGACACCTACGACACGGAGGAAGGCGTCCGCGTCGCGGCTCGCGTCCTGCGGGACTTGGACCGCGGGCCAGGCTCCGCCGTGCGGCTGGACAGCGGTGACCTCGGGGATCTGGCGGTACGGGCCCGGTCGATCCTTGACGACGGGGGTCTGCCGGACGTGCGGATCGTCGCCAGTGGTGGACTCGACGAGTACGCCGTGGACGACCTCGTGCACTCCGGAGCACCGATCGACACGTATGCCGTTGGCACCCGTGTCGGCGTGTCGGCCGACGCGCCATACCTGGATTCCGCATACAAGCTGGTCGAGTTCGACGGCCGCCCGGTGATGAAGCTCTCGTCGGCGAAGGTGACGGCACCCGGCCGCAAGCAGGTGTTCCGCCGCCCCGGCTGCGCCGACGAGATCGCTCTCGCCGACGAGCAGCCCCCCGACGACGGCGTTCCGCTGCTGGAGACGGTGATGCGGAACGGGCGGCGCACCGGCAGGCGGCCCACCCTCGACGAGTGCCGGCAGAGGCTCGCCGCGGACCTGGGAGAGCTGCCCTCGGCCGCCCGCCGGATCCGAGCGCCCGTCGCGCCCCGGGCGACGACCTCCGAGCGACTGAGCGTACTCACGGCCCGCGTCCGGCAAGGCATCGAGGACCAGATGGCAGCCGCCTCCGCACGGCAAGCCCCAGAACGAGCCCCATCAGGATCGCATCGGTCCGTACCGAGGTGAGGAGGAAAGCGATGCCGCATACGTTGGAATGGACGGTTCGTCTTCATCTGTTCGAGGACGACGAGGGAACGACGAAGGCACATCTGATCCTGGACACCGGCACCACAGAACTCACCGGTCACGGGACCGCGCACTGCCATCCGGCGGACGCGGACGTACCGGAGATCGGCGACGAACTGGCCGCGGGCCGAGCCATGAACGACCTGGCCCAGCAGCTACTGAAGACCGCCGAGCGCGACATTAAAGGCGTGGGCGCGCCGCAGCCACACGGCCGGGAGATCGCCGGGTGGCCCACGTGACCGACGGCGACACAGCAACGCCCAAGGCAGAAGTCAAGGAGGGAACAGCCATGACACATCCCGCACGACACAGCAGAAGCGGGCTTCCGGCAGCCCTGCGGGAGCTGGAGGACCTGCGTACCAGGGTCGACCAGCTCATGCACGCCGCCTTTCCCGGTGGCGGCTTCCCCGGGTTCGGCGCGGCCGAGCCATGGGCACCCCTGGCCGACATCGAGGACACCGACGCCGCCTACCTGGTGGAACTGGAGCTGCCCGGAGTGGACAAGGACCAGATCACCGTGGAGGTCGCCGAAGGCGAACTCGACATCCACGGCGAGATCAGGGAGAAGGAACACACCGGGAAGGTCCGCCGACAGACCCGCCACATCGGCCAGTTCGACTACCGAACGATTCTGCCGCCGAACTCCGACACAGAGCACATCAGCGCGGACCTGAACAACGGAGTCCTCACGGTGAAGGTCCCCAAGACCGAGAAGGGCAAGGCTCAGCGCATCGAGATCACCGGCTGAGTCGGCTCGGTCGGTCGACGGCCGTTCGGGTGCCAGGCGGGGCAGCCTCCCAGGCTGATCGGTCCCGTGCGGCCGCCCGTCGCGCGTGGCACGTTGGATCCAGCACCATTCTGAGGAGAGGGCGGACGTCATGCGAGCTCACCTCGGCGACCAACTCGTCATCGAACGCACGACGACCGGCGCCGCCAAGCGCGACGGCGAGATCGTCGGACTCCATCACGAGGACGGAACGCCTCCTTACGACGTGCGCTGGTCGGACACTGACGAAGTGACGCTCGTGTTCCCCGGGCCCGACGCACACATCCACCATCTCGAACACGGACAACCCAAGGGCACCCGCTCCCCCTCCGGCCCCGACACGGCCGAGACGGAGACCATGCCGCCCAGAGCACCCGGCCCCGGTGACATCGGCCGACGCGTAGCCCTAGAACGCCACAGGCACCGACTCAGCCGCGAGGAGACGGCCCGCCGCGCCCGAATGTCCCCCGGCTACCTGGAGTACCTGGAGGAACGGCCTGCCGACCCGAGTGTGGCGACCCTCATCAGGCTGGCCGACGCGCTGGGCACCACCGTCACCACGCTGCGCGGCGGAGGAATGGATCTGCCACCCGGCCAAGGACAGGCACTGCTGCATCCTCAGCTGCGGGACATCGGCCCGGAGGAATGCCGCACGTTGCTCGCCACCCACGGCGTGGGGCGCATCGCGGTGTCGGCCTCCGACGGCCGCCCGGCGGTCGTGCCGGTCAACTACGACGTCATCGATGACGCGATCGTCTTCCGGACCGGGCCGAACCTCACACCCGCGGCAGCCGTCGGAGCCGAGGTCGCCTTCGAGGTCGATCACATGGACGAGGCCCTGAGTCAGGGCTGGAGTGTCCTCGCCGTCGGCCCCGCGAGCGTCGTGACGGAGCCTGACTCCGTGCACAGGCTCACCGAACACGCCCACACCACGCCATGGCCAGGCGGTGAACGCGAGATGTGGGTGTCGATCCGGCCCGCACACCTCACCGGCCGCCGCATCACGCCGGCCGATGGATGACCAGGCGCTGGCCACCGAAGAGCGCTCCCGTCCCGACGGCTCTCGAAGGGTGTTCCGATGAGCCAGCCAGCACCATCCGACGAGTGGGTGGCCGCCGTGGTACGCGACGCGGTGGCCGCGCCGTCGATGCACAACGTGCAGCCCTGGCACTTCCGTTATCTCCGGCAGAGCCGCGCTTTCGAGGTGTGGGCCGACTTCGAGCGCACCATGCCGCACTCCGACCCCGATACCCGCGGCCTTCATCTCGGCTGCGGTGCCGCCCTGTTGAACCTGAGGGCCGCCATCGCCCACGAGGGCTGGCACCCGGAAACCCGGCTACTGCCCGACCTCACCGACCGGGCACTCCTCGCGAGCGTGCGGTTGGCCGGCCGTACGAAGGGTGTGAGCGGCCTCGGCGCGCTGTATCCGGCGATCCGCCAACGGCACAGCAGCCGCTACCCGTTCGAGGAGAGACAGATCCCCGAGGCCGTGCGGGAGGCTCTCGCCGCGAGTGCGCGCGTCGAGGCAGCGGCATTGACGTTCCCCGACTCATGGCATCTGTGGGAAGTGCTGGAACTGGTCCAGGAAGCCGAGTCACGCAACATCACCGACCGCGGCAGCGACCAGGACCTGGCCCGGTGGACGCGTATCGACGCCCCGTCGGTGAGCACGGCCGACGACGGAGTCCCGCACTACGCCTTCGGGCCGCGCAAGCGCGGGGGCAAGGCGCCCATGCGCGACTTCGCGGGCCCCCGGCAGGTGGCGGGACGTGACGCGGCGGACTTCGAGCAGAACCCTCAACTGGCTCTCATCAGCACGGATCACGACCGCCCGGAGGACTGGCTCCGCGCCGGACAGGCGATGGAACGCGTCCTGCTGCTGGCCACCCGCGAGGGACTCGCCAGCTCCTTCGTGACCCAGCCTCTCGAATGGACGGACCTGCGCTGGCCAGTGCGCGACCCGATGACCGGGACGGGCTACACGCAGGTCCTGCTACGCCTGGGCTACGGCCCCAACGGTCCCGGCACGCCGCGCCGCGCTGTGTCGGAGGTACTCGATATCGAACCCTGACCCGGGACTGTCCACGGCTGGGGTCCACGCCCAGACGTCGAGGTGGACCGTAATCCCGGGAGCGGTCATGTGCTCCTCGGCGGTCACCGCCCCCTCCTCGGCAAGCTCGGACAGATGCTGATCTGGGGCGTGACGCTCCGGACGGTTACCGCTGGGAAGGTCGTCGTATCGCTCACGATGTGCGGGGTCTCAGGTATGTCCCAGGTGCTTGAGGAGCGCCCGGTGGTTGGTCGGGCCGTACGTCTCCAGCGTCGTCGGGACCCGAGGCACCGCAACCCGGTGACGGCCACCCGGTCCGTGCACCTGCCCGTATGTCGCGGCGGCGCGCGGGCGGTGCGACGGTATTCAGAGGGGGTTTGTCAGCAACGGGACGGAAGGCGGTGGCCCCGATGGAACTCCCGCTGGTCGTGGGCGTCGACGGATCGGAATCCAGTCTGCTGGCGGTCGACTGGGCGGTGGACGAAGCGGCCCGCCACGGCCTGCCGCTGCGGCTCGTCCATGCCTCCCTCTGGGAGCGTTACGAGAGAGTCCGGCCTTCCTTCAGCACCGATCGCCCCGCCGGAGAGGTCATGGCGCAGAACATCGCAGCCTCCTGCGCGGAACGCGCCCGGCTTCGCGACCCCGAGGTGAAGGTGTCCACCGACGTAGTGGCCGCCGATGCGGTCTCCACGCTGCTGCGGGCCGGGTCCGAGGCGTTCGCCCTGGTCACGGGCGCACGTGGGCGCGGCGAGGTCGCCGGGCTGCTGCTGGGGTCGGTCAGCCTCACGGTGGCGGCTCGTGCCATGTGCCCGGTCATCGTCGTCCGAGGCGAGGAGCGCAACCTCCAGGGGTCCCTGGGCCGGGTCGTGGTGGGAGTAGGCGATGCGACCGGCGGCACGGGTGCCGTGCGGTTCGCCGCGCGCGAGGCCGAGGCGCGGGGCTGCACCCTTTCCGCCGTGCGGGCCTGGCGCAGTCCGGACCACGCGCCGGGCTCCCCTCCCGCAGAGTCCGTCCCGGGGGACCCCCGGCTCGCGGCGGACGCCGCCGTGGCGCCCGAGGAGCAAGTCTCGGCCACCCTCGACGACGCGCTGCGCGAGGTCGTACGGGAGCACCCCGAGGTCGAGGTCAGCCGCCGCACGGTCGAGGGCCCCGCCCACCGTGTCCTGCTGGAGGCATCGGCCGATGCCGACCTGATCGTCGTCGGCGCTCAGCGCCGGCACGGGCACTTCGGTCTGCAACTCGGCAGCGTCGCCCACGCCCTGCTGCACCACTCCGCGTGCCCGGTCGCCGTCGTCCCTCATCGGGTCTGAGGTTCGCCGTGCAGGCCCGCTCCCACGGCTCACAACTGAGGAGGGCGACGGATGTCGGAGTGGACCTGGGAGTGGAAGGGATACGACCCCGCTGCCGAACGCCTGCGGGAATCGCTCTGCACGCTAGGCAACGGCTACTTCGCCACAAGAGGCGCGGTGCCCGAGTGCCGGGCGGGCCTGGTGCACTACCCGGGAACCTACGCGGCCGGATGCTACAACCGCCCGGAGTCGACCGTGGCGGGACGACAGGTGGCGAACGAAGACCTGGTCAACCTCCCGAACTGGCTGCTCCTGCGGTTCCGCCTGCGCCGCGCCGAGGGAGCGTGGGGCCCGTGGTTCTCCCCCCATCCGCACACCCTCCTGGACCACCGGCACACCCTGGATCTGCGCCGCGCCACGCTCACCCGCGCCTTCCGCCACCGGGACGAGAGGGCAGGTGTGGTCGCTGTCGAGCAGACCCGCCTGGTGCACATGGGCGATCCTCATCTGGCCGCACTACGGACGGTCTTCACCGCCGAGGACTGGTCGGGAGAGGTCGAGATCGAGTCCTGCCTCGACGGCGAAGTGACCAACGGCAATGTTCACCGCTACCGTGCCCTCAACCACCACCAGCTGACCCAGGTGCGGACCGGGACGCGGGACCCCCACACCGTCTGGCTGACATGCCGGACCACCACCTCCGACATCAGTGTCGCCATGGCCGCCCGGACCGTCGTCACCGACCGGCCACCGGCCTCGTCGGAGCTCCGCCCGGCCCGCCACCGTGCCGTTCACCGCCTGGTGGTACCGCTCGCCCCCGGTCGCCCCGTCGCCGTGGAGAAGACCGTGGCGCTGCACACCTCCCGCGACACGGCGATCAGCGATCCTCTCGAGGCGGCGGTCGACCGGGTGTCCTCGGCGGCGGACTTCGCGGGCCTACTGAACTCCCACGTCGCGGCCTGGGATCGGTTGTGGCGGCGCGCGGAGATCCAGGTGCCTGGTCAGTCCGGGCGCGTACTGCGCTTCCACCTCTTCCACGTCCTGCAGACGCTGTCACCGCACACGGCGGATCTGGACGTGGGCGTCCCGGCCCGGGGGCTGCACGGCGAGGCGTACCGGGGCCACGTCTTCTGGGACGAGCTGTTCGTCCTGCCCTACCTCAACCTGCACTTCCCCGAGGTCTCCCGGGCCCTCCTGAACTACCGGTACCGACGCCTCCCACGGGCCTGCCGGGCCGCCGCCGCGATCGGCCGGGCCGGGGCGATGTACCCCTGGCAGAGCGGCAGCGACGGCCGCGAGGAGACCCAGGAGTGGCATCTCAACCCCCACTCGGGGCGCTGGCTGCCGGACCACTCCCGGCTCCAGCACCACGTGGGCTCGGCGATCGCGTACAACGTGTGGCAGTACTGCGAGGCCACCGGCGACACCGACTTCCTGCACACGAGGGGCGCGGAGATGCTGCTGCAGATCGCCCGCTTCTGGGCGGACCTCTCGGTCTTCGACCCCGAGACGGAGCGGTACCACATTCGCGGAGTCGTCGGCCCCGACGAGTACCACGACGCCTACCCGGGCGCCGACCTGCCGGGGCTGGCGGACAACGCGTACACCAACATCAGCGCCGCCTGGGTGCTCGTCCGCGCTCTGGACCTCCTGCGGCGCCTTCCCGCCTGGCGCCGGGAGGAACTGAGTGATCGCATCCGGCTGGACGACGGCGAACCCCCGAAGTGGGAGGAGATCTCCCGACGGTTGTGGGTGCCGTTCCACCGTGGCGTGATCAGCCAGTTCGAGGGCTACGACGATCTGGCCGAGCTGGACTGGGACGCCTACCGAACGCGCTACGACGACATCCGGCGGCTGGACCGAATCCTGGAGGCCGAGGGCGACACGGTCAACCGCTACAAGGCGTCCAAACAGGCCGACGTCCTCATGCTCGGCTACCTATTCTCACCCAGCGAGCTGCGGCAGTTGTTCGAGCGCCTTGGCTACGCCCTGGACGACGCGGTCTGGCGCGGGACCGTCGACTACTACCTCCGACGCACCAGCCACGGCTCCACACTCAGCGGACTCGTCCACGGCCTGGTCCTCGCCAAGGCCAGACGAGCCGAGGCATGGCAGTACGTCCAGGAGGCCCTGGAGGCGGACATCGCCGACATCCAGGGCGGCACGACCGGAGAAGGCATCCACCTCGGCGCGATGGCCGGAACCCTCGACCTGGTCCAGCGCGGCCTGACCGGCCTGGAAACGCGCGAGGACGCCCTGTGGCTGGACCCCGTGCCGCTTCCCGCACTCTCCGAGTACGGATTCTCGCTGCGCTATCGCGGCCACTGGGGGGTGCGCATACGGCGCCTGAGCGGGCGGCTGGAGATCGGCGTGCCCGACTCGGAGGAGTCGGCGATCCGCGTGGTGCTGGCGGACCGGGCCGTGACCGTGGCGCCAGGGGAGACCTGCACGCTCGTTCTGAAGGCGGATGATCCGAGCGAATGAGCGTGGCGTCCCCGCATCCGCGCCGTCACGCGCCGCACACGGCCTAGGCTCCAACGCGGGTTTACGTTTCATGTCAAAGGGCCGTGGGAGACGCGGATGAAGTGGTTGGTCTCGCTGGTCGGTGCCGGGCTCGTCATGGTCACCCTGCGGGATCTGTTCCACACGCTCTGGCACCCCACACGCCACGGTGGCCTGAGCCGCCTCGTGATGACAGCACTGTGGCGCCTCGCTCGGCGCTTCCGTGCGCCCGGCCGCGTGGTCGGGCTCGTCGGGCCGCTGGCCATGGTCACGGTCGTGAGCATGTGGGCCGTCACCGTCGTACTCGGCTGGGCGATCGTCTACTGGCCCCACATGCCCGGGGCATTCACCTTCTCCCCCGGTTCCCAGGCAGCACAGCAGCCGGCACTGCTCGACTCCGTGTACCTATCGCTCGTCACGGTGGCTACCCTGGGGCTGGGTGACATCGCACCCGACGAGGGCTGGCTCCGTCTGGTCTCACCGCTCGAAGCCCTCATCGGTTTCGCTCTCCTGACGGCAACCGTCTCCTGGGTGCTGGAGATCTACCCTGCGCTGACCCGCAGGAGGGTCCTGGCCGTCCGGCTGGCTCTGCTGCGCGACGCGGATCCGACGACACGGCAGATCGACTGCACTGCGGGGGCGCTATTGCTGGACAGCCTGGCCACGGACATCGCACGCGTCCGCATCGACTTCACCCAGTACGCCGAGGCGTACTACTTCCATGACGGGGAGGACCACTCGTCCCTGGCGGCCATGGTCGGCTACGCCGCCGTGCTCGCCCAACGCGGGCAGGCGGCGGAACGGCCGGAGGTGCGACTGGCCGGCGCGCTGCTCGCCGGCGCGCTGAAGGACCTCGCCACCATCCTCGACCAGCGTTTCCTCCGCACGGGCGGCCCGCCGACGGAAGTGTTCGCCGCATACGCCGCCGACCACGGCCGCGACGGCGCTCAGCCGTGAACGAGCAGGGATGGCACTCTGAAAAACGGGGTTCCATCCTCAAGGGGCGGCCAGTCAAAGGGACGGGAGCGGTTATGGCACCCAGCACACAGAGCCCTCCGGGCACACTTCAGCGATGGCCGTGAACCGCCGCGGTGACAGCCAGAGGCCCGCTGCCGAGGCAAGCCGACGCTCGGAGGCGGCTCCCGCGACAGGTCTGTCATCGGAGGAGGCCGCAAGGCGCCTGACGCGCCATGGGCCCAACGAAATCCCCTCGGAACCGCGGACCCCGGTGTGGCGGCGGGTGCTGCAGCAACTGCGTGACCCGCTGATCCTCGTCCTGCTCGTGGCGGCCGCCCTGACGATCGCCACCGGCGATCTCTCCGACGCCTCCGTCATCCTGCTCGTGATCACCGTGAACACCGTGGTCGGCGTCGTGCAGGAGGTGCGGGCTGAAGAGGCGGTACTGGCCCTGTCCGCCATGAGCGCCCCGGCTGCCAGGGTGGTGCGAGACGGCGAGGAACTCTCCGTCTCGGCATCCGAGGTGGTTCCGGGCGACCTGGTCCTGGTGGCCGAGGGGGACATCGTCCCTGCGGACGGAGAGGTGCTCGCTGCGACGTTGCTGCTGGCGGACGAGTCGTCGCTGACAGGTGAGTCCGCTCCGATGGAGAAGGCCCTCGACAGTGGCGGGACGAAGGGGGTGGTGTCGGCGGGGACGGTCATCGTTCGGGGTCGCGGACGGGTCGTCGTGACCGCCACCGGTGCCGACAGCGCCCTCGGCCGGATCGCCGCTCTCATGGGCGCCGCGCCCGGTCTCACCCCGTTGCAGCACCGGTTGGCGAACTTCGGCCGTACTCTCGCGATGGTCACCGTCGCACTGTGCGCGGTCGTGCTCGCCCTCGGGCTGGTGCGCGGACAGCCCGTGGAGCTGATGATCGTGGCGGCGATCAGTCTTGCCGTCGCTGCCGTTCCGGAGTCCCTCCCGGCCGTGGTGACGCTCGCTCTCGCTCTGGGAGCGCGGCGCATGGCGGACCGGCACGCGATCGTCCGCAGGCTGCCCGCGGTGGAGACGCTGGGCTCGGTGACCGTGATCGCCACCGACAAGACCGGCACCCTGACCGAGGGCCGGATGGCAGCCGAGCAGCTGTGGACGACGTCCGTCGGCGAGGCGACCGTCGTGGGGACCGGCTACGCGCCCGAGGGCCGGGCCGTACGCGGCGGCGAGACCATGACCCCGGGCGAGGCGCCCGACCTGGCGGCGTTGCTGCGGGCAGCGATGCTGTGCAATGACGCAGCGCTGCAGCCCCCTTCGGACCACTCCCCGGAATGGAGCGCGCTGGGTGATCCCACCGAGGCCGCCCTGCTGGTGGCCGGGGCCCGACTCGGTCTGAACAGGCCGGCACTGGACCGCGAACTACCGCGCGTGGAGGAGATCCCGTTCGACAGCGACCGCAAACGCATGACCACCGTGCACCGTCGGCCGGAGGGCGGAGTTCGGGTCGTGTGCAAGGGAGCGCCGGAATCCGTACTCCGGCCGCGCATTCTGTCCGACGATCCCGAGGCGGTCGCCCGAGCGGCAGCACGCGCGGAAACGCTGGCCCGCCACGGGTACCGCGTGCTCGCCGTCGCAGCGGCCGACCACGAGGACACGGCACCGCAGCCCCCGACCTGGGAATCCGGCCTGTCACTCCTCGGCCTCGTCGGCATCCTGGACCCGCCCCGCAACGCCTCGGAGCCCACCATCACCGCCTGCAAACGGGCCGGCATCATCCCCGTACTGATCACCGGTGACCACCCACTGACCGCACGGGCGGTGGCCGATCGCCTCGGCATCGCCGCCCGGGACGAGCAGGTCACCACCGGGGACCGGATCCGGGAGGGCACGGCGGGTGATCTGACGGATGTACGGGTCTACGCCCGCACCACTCCCGAGCAGAAGCTGGACATCGTCCAGGCGTGGCGCGAGGCCGGGCACGTGGTGGCGATGACAGGGGACGGCGTCAACGACGGTCCCGCGTTGCGTCAGGCCGACATCGGCGTCGCCATGGGGCGGCGCGGCACCGAGGTGGCACGCCAGGCGGCCGATCTGGTGCTGGCCGACGACAACCCGGCCACGATCGTGTCCGCCATCGAGGAGGGGCGTCGGGTCTACGCGAACGTACGCCGGTTCCTGCTCTACGCACTCGCCGGTGGCACGGCGGAGATCCTGGTCATGCTCCTCGGCCCCTTCCTGGGGATGCCGCTGCCGCTCCTGCCCGCACAGATCCTGTGGATCAACCTGCTCACACACGGCCTGCCCGGCGTCGCCCTCGGTGCGGAGCCCGTCGCACCGGACACGATGCGCCACCCGCCTCGACCGCCCGCGGAGAGCGTGCTGGGCGCCGGCCTGTGGCCGCGGATCCTGTTCATGGGCGCCTTCATCGCCACGGTGACGCTCGCGGCCGGCATCTGGGCACGGGAGACCGGACGCCCCTGGCAGTCCATGATTTTCCTGGTGCTCGGGGCGACCCAGCTAGGCGTGGCACTCGGCTCCCGGGCACGCCCGGGCAGCCTGGCCAACCCGTTCCTGCTGATCGCGGTAGGAACGGCATTGAGTCTCCAGGCAGCCGGCGTCTACTTGCCGCCCCTCCAGGACCTGCTGGGTACGGAGCCTCTGTCTCCCACCGATCTGGTGATCGCCTGTGCCCTGTCCGGCCTCGGCCATGTCGTCATGCGGCTCCAGACACGGCTGAGACCGGAACGCCCGCCGCGCGGGGGCCCACCGGCAGCCCGGGACGTCATCGAGCGCACCGCCACGCGGTGACGTGAGCGCCTGTTCCCCGGCATGCGCAGGGGAGGTGAGCAGCCGACACTGGTCTTGAGGACGAGACCGGCCGGGGCGGGTCACACTCCACGAGTTCCTCCCGCGCCGACAACGACGCCGGAAGGACACGACCATGACGACTGCCCAGGAGATCATGCACGCCGGTGCCACCTGCGTACAGGAGAGCGAAACACTTCAGGACGCGGCGCGCAGGATGAAGGAACTGGACGTGGGGGCCCTGCCGATCTGCGGGGAGGACGACCGGCTCCACGGGATCATCACCGACCGCGACATCGTGGTGAAGTGTCTCGCCAGGGGTAAGGACCCCAGGACCATGACCGCCGGCCAGCTGGAACAGGGCAAACCGATCACGATCGATGCCAAGGCCGATGCCGACCAAGTCCTGCACACCATGGAGGAGCACAGGATCCGTCGGCTGCCGGTGACCGACAATCATCGCCTCGTCGGCATGATCAGCGAGGCGGACCTCGCGCGCCACCTGCCCGAGGGCCAGGTGGGCCACTTCGTCGAGGTCGTCTGCGCGACCTCCTGACCGACCTGTCGTTCCCCGGCGAATCTTCGTCGACCATTGGTTCAGGAGGTCGTGATGGGACGTCTTGACGAGCAAGTGGCGATCGTCACCGGTGGAGCAAGAGGGATCGGCGCCGCCGTGGCACGTCTGTTCGCCACGGAAGGCGCGGCTGTGACGGTCGCCGATGTCCTCGACACCGAAGGAGAAAAACTGGCGGCCGAACTCGGTGGCCCCGCCCGGTATGCGCACCTCGACGTCAGCGCCGAGAACGACTGGCAGACGGTGGTGGCGGAGACGGAGCGGGAACTGGGCCCCGTCTCGGTGCTGGTCAACAACGCCGGCATCCTCGAATGGGGAACCATCGAGGAGCAGCCTCTCGGATCCTTCCGCCGCGTCATCGACGTCAACCTCCAGGGCGCCTGGCTGGGTATGCGCACGGCTGCCCCTTCCCTTCGTCGGGCGGGTGGAGGCGCGATCGTGAACATCTCCTCACTCGCCGGCCTCACCGGCTACGCAGGTATCGGAGCGTACGTGGCCAGCAAGTGGGGACTGCGCGGCCTGACCAAGGCCGCGGCGCTGGAACTGGCCCCGGACGGGACCCGTGTCTGCTCGGTCCATCCCGGTGCGGTGCGCACCGCGATGACAGCCGACTTCGACGACTCCTTCACGTCCGCGCAGCCCCTCCCCCGGTTCGGTGAGCCCGAGGAGGTCGCCCGCATGGTGCTCTTCATCGCCGCCGACGCCACCTACTCCACCGGCACGGAGTTCATCCTGGACGGCGGCGTCACCGCCGGCCCACCGACCGCTCTGGCGCCCGACCACTGATGGGGCTGCAGCACCAGGTCGCCGACCTGTCCGTCTCTCACCAACGCGAGAGCAGTCAGGCCGAACTGAACCCGATGGGAACCCGGGACTGCCCCGCAGCGGTGAGCGGGAGCGACCGCCGTCGTGCGCGCTGTGCCCGGGAGACGGGTCCGGGAAGCTACGCAGCAGGAAGGCGAAGCTCCTGGGGCCAGTCCCACTCGTCCACCGGTGTGCCCGTGGTGGTGGGGCCGGTGGCGTACAGGTGCTGGCGGTCGTGGCCCCTGTGGCTGGCCGGAAACACGAGCGGCACCCTGCAGGCAGCGGCTGTCCAGGGCCCTGGCAGCCGTCCGCTTCGGGAGGAGGCTCCCCATGAGTGAACAGAGCCCCGTCGCCTCTGGCGAGGCGTGGCGGGCAGTGGCCGCATGCATTCTCACCACCCTCCCACTGCTCGCGCGGCGCCGGGTCCGTCTGCCGAGAGAACGGTTGGGGATGAGGCTGCGCTTCGCCGACGGCACCTCGGCCCGGGTGTACCGGGAGACCCGCTTGGGCAGCGGCTCGGCGAAGGATCCATGCACGCTCGTGGTCGAATTCCGGCTGCGCCTGATCCGCGGGCCCGCGCACGCCCTGTTCCGCGCGGAGAGCCTGCTGAACACCCCCCTGTTCGTCGGCTTCCCCGGGTTCACCTCGAAGCTGTGGCTGGCCCACGACGAGTGCGACCGTTACCGCGGTGTGTACGAGTGGGATGGACAGGAGCGCGCCGAACACTATGCGCGTTCCCTGTGGCGGGTTCTGGCGCTGGTCAGCATGCCGGGCTCAATCCGCTATGCAGTCCTGCCCGGGCTGCGTCGCGACGCGGTCATCGCAGATGGCGGGCTGGCCGAGGGCCTGGCGCCGGACGACACCGCGGCATGGTGGCGCATCAAGAGCACGGCATGAAACATGGCAGCCACGACAGCGATAGACGTCCTTGTGGTCGGGGCCGGTCCGACCGGCCTCACCCTGGCACTGCAAGCCCATGACCACGGAGCGCGGGTCCGAATCATCGAGCGGCGTCCCGGCGCGTTCCGGCCCTCCCGCGCGCTCATCCTGCACCCACGCACCCTGGAGGTGGTGCGCCCGCTCGGCGTCACGGACGCCCTGCTGGAGCTGGCGGACACCGCACCGACAGTCGGGCTTCATCTGGGCTCCCGCGTCGTCGAAGCCAGTCTCGCCGACCTCGCCCTGCCCGACACGGCGTTCCCACATCTGTCACTGATGCGACAGACGGACGTCGAGAGAGTGCTGGCCCAGGCGCTCGCCGACCGCGGGGTGGCGGTGGAACGGGGCACCGAACTGGTCACCGCCCGCGATGACAAGCACAGCGCATGGGCCGTGCTGCGCTCGCAGCAGGGTACGGAGGAGATCCGCTGCCCGTTCGTCGCCGGCTGTGACGGCCCGGCCAGTACCGTGCGGGTCTGCGCCGGCATCGGGTGGCACGGCAGGCCCTACACCGAAGAGGTGGTCCTCGCCGACCTCGATCTCAGCGGCGACTCCGGCCGCTCCGGCGCCCAGGTGTTCGCGGGGCGTCAGGGGCTGCTGTTCCTCTTCCCGCTCGGAGAACAGGCCGCCTGGCGACTGCTGGCCACACGAGCGTCCGCCGGCGGGGCCGGACTGGACTTCGGCCAGCCCGGCCCCGCCGTCCCGTATGCCGATCTGCAGCGACTTCTGAGCGACGCCGGGCCGGACGCCCGGATCGAGCGCCTCGCGTGGTCCGCGCGGGTGCCCCTGCAGTGCAGCCTCGCCGCACGATTCCGCCGCGGGCGGCTCTTCCTCGCGGGGGACGCGGCTCACAACTACTCACCGGCCACCGGCCAGGGCATGAACGCCGGCATCCAGGACGCGGTGAATCTCGGTTGGAAGCTCGGCTTTGCGACGAACTGCTCCAGGGGCGACGCCGCGGGCGGGCTCGGTGCCGAAGTGCTGCTCGACTCCTACGACACGGAGCGCCGGTCGGCCGCCCACCGACGGCTGATCCTCACGCACACAGTGTTCTGGGCAGAGGCGTCGACCGGCCGGATCCCCTCGTGGCTGCGCGCGGTGGCCGCTCCGCGCGCAGCCCCGGCCGTGCCGATTCTCCTTGACCGTCGACGGCTGGTCGCCGAAGGCATCCGCTTCATCTCCCAACTGCGGGTGAACTACAGGCACAGCGCCCTGTCCGTGGAGGGAAGACCGCGCCTGCGTGGTGCACCTCGCCCGGGAGACCGCCTACCGGACGCGACCGTCAGCGTCGGAGGGCCTCCACAACGGTTGCACGGGCTGCTCGCCGGTCCGGGCGTGCACGTGCTGCTGCAGCGCGACGCCGCCCCGCCGCCGGACGCGGTGCTCGGTCCCCACGTCACCGTCCTCCGGCTGAGGAACAGCCCCGGCCGCGGTCTGATCGCGGTCCGCCCGGACGGGCATATCGGCTTCCGGTGCGGGACCGCCGACGTGGCCGGGCTGAGCAGCTGGCTCTCACTGATCGGCGCGGCGGCATCGGCATGAAGCCGGCCATGACCGCCGCGCGAGTCTGAGGCTACGACGTGTTGGCCGTTGGCCCGATGGGAGAACCCGCCCTGGAAAGCCCAGCTCAGCGGCGTGCTGCCCGGACCTCTTCGAGAGCGACAGCGATCGAAGACCCGACCGACACGGTCGTGCGCGCCGACGCCACCACCATCTGCGACTCTGACATGCGCATCCGGCACCGAGACTTACCCGAGGTGAAGCCAGACGCAGGTGCCACGATGCCTCAGTCGACCACGGCATTCGACACGCTGTGCAAACTGCCAGCTAAGCCCGACGATTTTGAACTGCCGCATGTACGGGAGGGAGACGCGGCCCCTGGTGGCGGCCGTCCGAGGCGACGGAGGGCCTCAACAGCACACTCCAGTTTTGATCGGAAGCGTCGAACCCCAGTCGGCATGGTGAGCGATGATGTTCGTTGCGTGGTCATTTGATCCCAGGGGGCAGCGGGTGCATCTGAGTCGTGTCACGGTAAGCGGTCTACGCGCGAGCGTGGAGCACCCTATGATCTGCGATCTACCTGGCAGGTTCAGTGTGCTCATCGGCGCGAATGGTGCCGGCAAGACCACTCTCACAGACGCGCTCTACTTGGCCCATCCTGGAAGCCGATTCCCAGCGCTGCCGCGGTTTGGCTCAGCCGTGCTCGCCCCAATGGACTCGGACCGCACCATCGAGGTCACCTACACCCTGAACGAGAGACTCGCTTCGGAAGGACGGCTCGGCCGCGAGCTGCACTCCACGCGCCACCGACGCCTGGGCGGGGTTGCCGAAAGCTGGAGCGTCTCCCTGAGTCGGCAGCTGGGAACGGTCGCCGCACGGGTGAATTCGGCTCATGGCACATCGCAAAATCTGGACCCGTTCAAGCTGATCTATCTTCCCGCCTGGCGCCAGCCCCTGGACGAACTCGCCCGTCGCGAGGCGCGGATCCTCGTAGAGCTGCTGCGGGCACAGCAGCAACGCCTGCGCGGGAAGCGAAACCTGGTGGCATTACGGGCGCGTGCCTCTCGCCTTCTGGAGGACTTGGCGAAGGACAGCCTCATCGATGCGGTGGAGGAGCGAATCCGCAGCCATCTGGCGACGCTCACAGCCGGTGTCAGCCCTCAGTGGCCCTACATACGCGGTCAGGTCATCGACGACGCCTACCTAGCCCCAATGCTGTTGCTTTACGTGGTTGCGGGTTGGGGTCGTTGGATGCGGACTGCTCGGGTGCCGGTGTGGGTGGGCTGGGGCCAGGTGTGGTGTTCGGCCCGTTTGAGCCGGTAGTTGGACATCTTGCGTTTGACGACGCGGGGCTGGCTGCGCAGGCGTCTGTGTGGCAGGAGTCGTTCGAGCAGGTCGTGCTGTAGCAGGACGAGGGTTCTGACCAGCAGGTCAGGGGGAAAAGCTGCCCGGCGTGAGGGTCACGCTGCGCCGGGCGGAGCGCAGGGTTTCGGTGAAGGAGACCCGGTCGGGGTCCAGGCTTCGGGTGGCGGCGGTTCTCACCATCAGCTCACGCAGCGCGTGGTGGACCAGCAGATGCGCCCAGATCTGCTGCAGGACGCCGTCGGGGGTTTTGCTGCTGAGCACGGTGCGGGCTCCGCGTTGATGGGTCTTGAGCTCGGCGAAGACGGCTTCCGCCTCCCAGCGTTCTTGGTAGAGCGCGGCCAGCTGGCGGGCTGGATAGCGGCGGGCGTCGAGCAGGCTGGTCACCAGCCGGTAGTCCTCATCCTCACGGCCAGTGCCGTTGAGCTGGTAGGCCACCACCCGCACGGTGACGGGATCACGGTGCGCGCGGTCGGTGCCGGCGTGGATGCGGGAGATCCAGGAGCCGTCCCGCAACTGCCGGTCGACGGGCAGGATGCGGTTGGCCGGCACCCGCCACAGCAGGTCGGCGCCGCTGGCGGCAAAGGCCCGCCACAGCGGCACGCCGAGAAACTCCCGGTCCGCCAGGACGAGTTGACCCGGCCCGCAGGAGCGGGGCAGGCGGCCCACCAGGGTGACTTCCCCGGTGCGGCAGCCGGCCAGCTCGGCATCCAGGACGAGGTGGGTGCCCACCTCGATCAGACAGGCCATCCGCACCTGAGGAAAGCAGGACTTGTCGTGGCCGCGGCTGTTTCCGGGACGGCCGAAAGCGCCCTCGTTGGCCACACTGTCGGCCACGTCCCAGCAGGTGCCGTCCACTGCCAGCAGCCGCAACCCGCGCCAGAAGCAACCCGGAGTGGCCTCGGTGCCCATCGGCTTCGCGGTCGTGGCAAACAGCACCCGCAGCGGCTCCGATCCCAGCCTCTGGCGGGCCCGAAACAGCGACGACTTCGCCGGGATGCGCCACTCGCCCAGCAGCCCTTGGCCACGCAGGCCCTCGACCAGATGCCGCATCACCTCCAGATACGGTGCCGGCGAGAACAGGGCCAGAGCGAGCACGAAATACACCACCAACCGAGCCGGCAGCAGGCGTCTACGCTGCTCCGCACGACCGCAAGCGGCCACCACACGATCCACCAACCCGGGCCGATACACCCAGGTCAGCAGCCCCAACCCCGATAACTCACCGACGTCCGCAGACACCCGCACCACCCCCGGGAACACTGCACAGCAGCGTACGCCCACGAGCTATTGCAACGGCATTGTACCTAGCCCGTGTCCTGGAACTCATGCTCGCCGTCATGGAGGGACGCTCGGCCGCGCGGCCGCTGGAGGTCTCGGGACTGGGATATGTGAACCTGCTCCACATCGCAGTAACCCTGGCAGCGATACCGGACTCCACTGAGGTCTTACCGGACAACTCCGGCCTCCGCGAAGAGGCCCTCGGCGCGCAGCCCCCGTCGGAGGAAGAACAGGTTCAACAGGCGTTCGACAATCTCGTGCAAGCGCAGGCCGACGCCGCATCCGAAGAGGACTCCTTCTTCCCCACAACCCCCTTCCACGCAACCGTCGTCATCGAAGAGCCGGAGGCACACCTCCACCCGCAACTGCAACACTCTCTCGTCCGGTACTTGCGCAGGGCCGTCAAGGAACGGCCGGAACTGCAGGTCATCCTCTCCAGCCACGCGACGGACGTCATCACGTCCTGTAACCCGCAGGAGCTGGTGGTCGTGCGCCGAACGGAGCGGGGAAGAGTCTGCCGCGCTGTCGCCGACGTCGTACCGCCGAAGGACCGTGAGACCACATTGCGGATGACGCGACTTCATCTGGATTCGAGCCGGTCGGCCGCTCTCTTCGCCGAGCGGCTCGTCCTGGTCGAGGGGGTCACCGAAGCAGCCATCGTCCGGGAGTTCGGCCGGGCATGGGCCGGAGAGGACACTCTCAAGCAGGCTTTCATTGATGCGCTGAGTATCGTGCCGGTGGGCACCAAGGTCGGCCAGTGGCCGGTGCATCTCCTGGCGACCCGGAGCGCGGAACTCTGCTCCAAGCTGGCGATCCTCCGCGACAGCGACAGTGACCTGCCCTTCGACAGTGAGCGCGACAAGCCGGCGTGGCTCTCCGACCACGATCCATCCGTCGTCGACGCCTTCATCAGCCACCCAACGCTGGAGCCGGCGATCACCTACGGAAATGAGTTCCTGATCGGCGAAGCGCTCGAGCGCATCAATCTGCACCTCGACGACATCACCCCGCAGAGCGTTGGTGAAATGTTCCGCAGCCGGCGCAAGGGCAAGGACGGGGGGCTCGACACCCCGGCGGGGCGGGGGGCCAAGAGAAAGGCGGAATTCGCCCTGGCCCTGGCCGGTCTCCTCATGGAAATCAACGACGCGCACCCTGAGGACTCGTTCATTGCCGTCACCGTGCCCGACCACTTGAGGCGTCTCTTCGAATTTCTCTATCCGTCCGGGCCTGTGGAAGAGCAAACAGCTGGCGACGCCGGCGCCCAGGTGGACGACGAGGACAACGGTGTTCTGTCAGAGCCTCCGGCCTGGCTCGCGCTGGACAGTATCTGGGACACGATTCCCGAAGCCGACGAGGGTGAGGGTCTCGCCTGGCCGGACGATTGGGAGAGCCTCGAGCCCTCGTCCGACGAGGTCGAGCACGAGTCGGGTGCCGCACCCGAACCGACCCCTCCACCGTGGGAGGACCTGAACCAGGAGCGTCCGGCCGGCCACCCCCAGGAGCTCACCCAGGCGCGCGGAACTTGGCCGCCCTCGGGGACTCGACGCCCCGGTAGCTGGCCGACGGCTGCACCGCGTGCAGACTCGGGTGACCATGCGGAGTTCTAGTCCCGGGTCCGGCAGTCTCACACATGAACAGCTTCTCGCAGTAGGTAGTCCGCACCGTCGCCTGTACGTGGAAGCCGCTCCCGGCTCGGGCAAGACGACCGTTTCTGCGCAGCGCTTCGGACTGCATCGCTTCGCGTCGGCAGTGGATCACCGCGCGGTAGTGGCCATTAGCTTCACCCGCTCGGCAACCGAGGAGATGCGCAGCCGCGTGCTTCGGCACTGGGGACCCTCGGCACTTGCGTGGCCGCATCGCGTCGTCACCCTCGACACGGTGCTGTACGACCTGCTCGCACACCTGCTACAAATCGGCGTCCTGCAATGGCCCGAGGGTCACCGGGAGCTGGAAGTCCTGGACACGTGGCGCACTACTCTGCCCACTACCTCCACCCGCCGCAAACCGATCCTCAGCCTCGAAGGCACACGGATAGTCCCGAGTACCGTCTGGGCCCCGGAGCACGGCAGCCAAGCGACGCTGGACGATTTCACCATCGCCGTCAGGCAGGGGAAGTGCACGCACGACAACGTGCGTGAGGTGCTTCAACTCGCCCTACCCGTCGAAGGCGTCGGAGTCACCCTCTCCAACTTCTTCGACACCACAATCAGGTCCTTGATCGTCGATGAGATATATGACGCCAACGACTTGGACCTGGAAGTCATCCGGCTGGCAGCATCCGGGGGCCTCAACGTCACACTCGTTGGAGACCCTTGGCAGGCCCTCTACGGCTTCCGCGGTGCACGTCCCCGTGAGATGCGGCGGCTCATCAAAGAACACGACTTCACATCACGCCCGCTTCAAGCCTCGTTCCGCTGGCGCAGCAGCGTGCAAAAAACCCTCGCCTTACGACTCCGTGAACGGCAGCGAGCCGTCCTCCCACCCGGCACCGTGCACGATGTCGATGTGGTCCTCGCGCGCCATTGGAAAACCTTATGGGACGCCGACCCGCACGTCCTGCCTCTTGCCATCAAGCCGCGAGCAGGACAACTTCAGGAAGCCATCTGCACGTTGCTCCTGAACGAGGTCACCCAGCGCGCCTTCGACATGCACGCGGCCTTCCTCAACGACGCCCTGATAACCCTGGGCATCAAGGACGGGGATTCCTTGGCAGCCTTACGCCCGCGTCTTCGATCCACCGTGGACCAGCTAGCAGGCCCCAGCGACCCTCGTCATGTATGGCAATCCCTGTCCCAAGCCCTGCTCGACGAACTCCCCACCCGACCCCCGGGAAACACCGAGCGCACGCCCCTTGCCGGCCTCAAGGGCCTGCAAGCCCGCCTGCAAGTTACCCGACCCCTCGTTCCCGGTCTGACGTGCCACCAGGCCAAGGGTCGGGAGTGGGACAAAGTCGGCGTCAAACTGGAGGAGACCGACGCGGGAGCGCTGGCGAGCGGCCTTGACCCCCGCGAAGAGGATCACCGGTCGCTGTACGTCGCCCTCACCAGGGCACGACGCGTCACACTAGCCGTCTGATCAGCATCGGAAAAACCAAGCGTCCGGGCTATGGGTCCGCGCGCAGCATGTGCCGGACGCGCAACAACGTGCCGCTCAGTGTCACCTACGTCTCCGTCCCCAGCCACAGGACAGCGCCAAACCGCCCACCGGCCCTCCACCTCGCCAGGTAGAACTGAGTCCGCCAGGTCGGACCTCGGGTCAAGATCCGGACCATTCCCGGGCCACCGACCCGCCAACCGCCTCAGCAAAGGCTATTTCCGCAGGTCAGCGACATGCAAGCTGTGTACCACCAGCAGACGAAGAACCTCTTGGCAGCCTTTGGGCTTGTCACGAGAGCTCCGCGGCAGTTGGAACGTCATCGATCCACGCAAGACCACCGAGGTCAAGTCGACTGCGGGCGCGTGTCACAGCAACGTAGGCGAGGCGGGCGTCCGTTTCGCTCACGGGCTCCCGGATCGGCCGACCACAGTCGTCGCGTCGATCACTGTCTGGGGGCGGGGGGAAGTCATCGGCGATCTTGACCGAATGCCATTCCCGGCCTTTGGCCTTGTGGGCTGTGGAGACCGTGACGTCGGCCATGTCCTCGTCGGTTAGTGCATGGACCGCGGTGATGATGGCCTCGGGCCCGTGCTGGTCGACAAGTTCCACGAAAGGCTGCAGATCACGGCCGGCCGGGTCGTGATCTGCGTACTCCTGCAGTTCTCCCCAGGAGGCGAAGAGAACGAGTTCGGGGTGGGTCGTGCGGTGGCCCCCTTTGAGGTCCTGTGCAGCGAGTGCCAGCGCAACGAGCGCTTGCCCTCCCCGGGTGAGCGCGACGCGGTGACCGGTGGCCAGCAGTCTCATGACCTCGGTCATGGCCCCAATATTGGTGCGGCACAGCACGGCGTCCGGGGAGGCGACGGGGCCGACCTTCGAGGGGATCGCCTCGGTGCCTGTCAGTCGGATGGGTGCGTCAGTGAACGCGAGCCACCGGTTGGCTTGTTCAGCGAGGAGGGGTCCGAAGCGGAAAGAACGGGTCAGCGTGAGGTGGGTGGCGTCGAAGCCTGTCATGACGTCCCGGGCTCCGCGCCAGCCGTAGATCGCCTGGGCGGAGTCGCCGACCATGACCAGTTTGAGTGTGGGCGCGCTGAGCGACAAACACCTGTTCTAGGACCGGGTTGGTGTCCTGTGCTTCGTCGAGGAAGAGAAAATCGGCGTCGATCCTTGGCTCAGTCAAGGCCCACATCTTCAGGTAGTGATCATGCTCGAAACGGACGAGTCCCTGATCGGGATTCTGTAGATCTCCCCACGCCTTGTCGGCGAACGGCACTACGACCTCGGCAAGTCGGGCGTGCTCGTCCGGCGCACTCAAGCCGCGCAACGCGGGTACGTGGTGAGAAGCCAGGGTCCGGTCAGCCGAGTGGCAGAAACGGGTCACCGTGCGCAGGACGCTGTGCGACAACGTTCTGTGGCTGATCTCGTGATCTCCGATACGGACGGGGGATGTGATGCCGAGGGCCTGGCCGATCTTCCAGGCGGGCTGGCGAGGGCTGTTGAGTCGGTAAGCGAAGCGGTGGCGGAGGGCTGCGTAGGCCGTGGCGTGCGCGGTTTTGCACGTAACGGATCGCGGGAAGCGTGTGGAGGCGTCGCGTGCGATGTCCTTGTTGAAGGCGAGGTAACGCCCTCGGCGTTTGGTACTGGCCGTGAGCAAGCTCAGCGTGCTGGTTTTCCCAGTGCCGGCACCGGCCTGCAGCACGAGGTGATGGCCATCTCGGAACGTTTCGACGGCGTGTGCCTGTTCGTCTGTGGGCGTGTGCAACAAGGGCTCCACGAGGAGAAGGGCTAGTGGTTCGGGTGCGAGTGGCTCCGCCGAGCGCGGCCGACGGCATACGAGTCAGATACGGCCGGGCTATGACGGCGGAGCAGGATGTGGGCTGTGCAGGCCAGTACGTCCTCGGAGGAGTGGGGAGCGAGCAGGACTTCGAGTTGCGCCGTCAGTTGCCGGGAGCGTTCCCTCTCGTTCCGTTCGAGAGCTGCGGTCATGCTCCGGGCAACGAAGTCGCCGGGCCGCTGTCTCCTGGCGGAGGCGGCCTGGCGGATCGCCGCTCGCGCGGTACGGCTGAACTCGAGGTTGAGAAGGACCTGCCCATGCTGGTCGGGATAGTGGGTGCTCAGGGCATCGATGGGCAGAAGGTGGTGCAGCCGCTGGCGTAGTGACCGCAAGGCGCGGCCGGGCGTCTTGGCCGGATGGACGACCATCAACCGGGTGCGGTCGGCAGTCGCCGCAAGGGGCACAGTACGACGCGCCCGGTGGAGCTCGCCATTGGCGGCTGGCCTGGTCAGCAGGATTTCAATGGCATGGTGCGATGTCACGACCCAGCCGCTCCATTCTCGTGGTGCTTCAGTCGCGGACAACGGACGTGGTTCGGCAGGCGGTTGTGGATGTGCGCTCGGTGGAGCATGGGGTCGAAGGACTCCCAGTCGGCCAGCGCGAGGTCCGCTGCTGACGGAGTTGCGGCATGAGTGGAACACCGCTGCATGCGCCAGCGCAGTTGCTCAGCGTAGGGAAGCGCGGTCAGGTCAAATACAGCCATGAGCTCACAGGGCAAGGCGAGTTGCCCCCGTGTGGCCGTGGCGGGTACCAGCCTCCAGACGCCCACCTGGGTGTCTGCGATGAGGAGCCTTTGCATGCAGCGGTCGCGGTGCCGTGTCTGCGCTACGCACTGGATTTCGTCCACGGGGTGCGCAGCCAGGTAGCGGACGTACAGGAGTTGCACGACGGGTCTGGCAGGTCGGCAGACGTCGGGGTGTGCCGTTGGCCGGCCCGGAGGGGTATTCGGGGTGAACGCGCCGGCGTCGATCAGACGACGCGTGTTCAGGGCCAGTACCCGGCGCAGCCCGTCCAGCGCGGAGGCTGCGGCCGCAGCGTCACGAGCGGGGCAGACAAGGTCGTGCGCCAAGCGGCACCAGGCTCTGCCGTCGTCGGCCGGATGGGCGACACCAGAGCTGACGTGCCATCGATAGGCGGTGGGCACCTCGGCCGCGGGCACTTCCCGGGGATGCAGAGGGACGGGCCGCGCAAAGCTCCGGTCGTACCACTCGACCGGGTTGCCGCACTCTCGGCAGCGATCAGGCTGAGCACAGCGCAGGAGCCGACTGGGGCTGTCGTGCTCGATGCGCAGTGAGCGTCGGGGATGGGCGACAGCACGGCTGCCGTCCCAAGCCCGCGATGTGGATGAAGAACGCATGCACGCGAAGGTGCCAGGCAACACGCCGCATCCACGGCACCGAGGCCGGGAGGCCCCTCGAACAGCCCCATTTCATGGAACAGACATTCTAGTTGCCGATCAGGGGTTCGTGTCGCGTCGCCGGTCCGGGTGATTGGCGCGAGCCCTCCCCGTCGGCGGTCAGCGCCGGTCGACTCCGGGGGGCTCATGACCCTCGCACAGGGCGCCGAAGAGCTCGTCGAGTGGAGTGCTCAAGGCATGTGCGAGGGCGTGCCAGGTCTTGAGAGTGCCGATGGTGCGCCCCTGCTCAATCTCGATGAGGGTCCTTCTGGCCAGGCCGCTTCGGGCAGCGAGCTCGTCATAGCTCCAGCCGCGCGCCGCCCGCAGCCGCGCGAGCTCCAGACGCAGCGCCTCGAAATCCGGGTCGGGCGGGAAGATCGTCACCCGACAATCCGACGATGCAGACCACTACCCTGTCAGTGCAGACCTCTGCCCTACTTCTGCAGGTGGCGACATCGGACGGAGGGCAGGGGTCTGCACTACCGTGTGCGGGCCACCCCCACCCTCTGCGGGTACGGCGCAGACATGACGGGAGGAACACGCCCCCCATGAGGCTTTGCACGACACGACCCGGCGTCCGGCGCGCCTGGACCGTGGAACTGCGCCCCCAGCCCGGCGGACCGATCCTCGTATGCCAGCAGTGCTCCCACAGTGGGCGACTACTCAGCGGCACATCCGCTCGGTCGGAGCTCCTGGCCCACTTGGCACGACACGCTCGCCGCGATCCCCTCCCCGCGCACCTCCGTACTTGCCAGTGCCACGAGCGCGGCTGCAACTGGCACCCGCGACATAGAGGCTGCGGAGGGCCCATCCGGCTGGTGCTCGCACGCGAGCGAGGCGGACGACTGTGGCGCCTCGCGGATGCGTGTACGGCCTGCGCCGCCGCCACGTCACAGGCGGCCGTCGTTCCCGACACGTTCATCAACGCTGTGGCAGTGTCGCCGTCGCCTGCGGACATCTATCGAAAGCGTCGAAGCCCCAGAGCCCCGGACAGACAGACTCGGGTACGGGAGATGCTCAACTACCTCGCCTCCGCACTGCCGGCTGAGACCGGACCCGCCGCCCGAATGATCGCCCTGCAATGCGCCTTGCGCATGAACGACTCAGCTCAAGTCCGCTTGCCGCTCGGGGTACTGCGCAGCCTACGTTTGGAACCTGCCACGGATTCCTGGCGGGAGCTCCACCAGGCACAATGGCTAAGCAGAACCCTGCCCGCGTCACGCTCCATCGCAGGCGCTGCGGTCGTCCAGCTTCTCGACGTCGGGCTCTTCACCCAATGCCCGGCGCGCCCTGACCGTCTCGCTGCAGCAGACTGGGCGCTACGAACCGCTTGCCGCGTCCGTACGAACTGCGCCCCCCTTCCCCGACTCGTTGCCACGTGCCTCGCGGCCCATACCGCCCCCGAAAGTGCCTACGGAGCAGCGGAAGCGGATCGACTGGCACGCGAGTGCGGGGTCGCCCCCACGGAGCTCACTGAAACGCTTGGCCGATTGACAACCACAGGGCACATCGCCTCTTGGAGCATGCACTCGACGTCGGGAGATCTGCGCTGGACACTGACAGAACAGCCCGTTGGATGCTGAACACTCGATCTCTAATCGTGACTGGATGGGGTGGTTGGGGCTGCAAAGGGCCGGTGGACTACTTCTGTTTAGGCGATGGGCCATGGCAGTGGGAACCGACAGAGCAGACTGCCCTGCTCCACACTGACTAGGAGGCAAGCGGCTGGGGCCACGATCCCGCTGGTTCCCGGTGCCAACTATCCTCGGTATGTGACAACTAGCGTCTGTGGTCACAACCGGCTAACGCCGTACCCGGGGCATCCCCAGGCCGATCCAGGAGATGATCTCCCGCTGGATCTCGTTGTTGCCACCGCCGAAGGTGAAGATCACGGCGGAGCGGTAGCCGCGTTCGAGCTCGCCGTGCAGGACGGCGCCCGCCGAGCCCTCCTGGAGCGCGCCGGGGGCCGCGACGACCTCCATCAGCCAGCCGTAGGCGTCCCGGCGGGCCTCGGAGCCGTAGACCTTGACGGCGGAGGCGTCCTGCGGGGTGAGCGTGCCGTTCTGGAGGGCTCCGACCATCTGCCAGTTCAGGAGCTTGAGCGCGTCGAGCTTCACATGCGTCTGGGCCAGCCGCCGGCGGACCCAGGGCAGGTCGACCACCCGGCGGCCGTCGGCGAGCTTGGTCTCGGCCGCCCAGCGCTGGACGTCGTGCAGCGCGCGGATCGCCATCGTGCCGTGCGCGGCGAGGGTCACGCGTTCGTGGTTGAGCTGGTTGGTGATCAGCCGCCAGCCCTGGTTCTCGGCGCCCACCCGTCGCGAGACGGGGACGCGGACGTTCTCGTAGTAGCTGGCGGTGGTGTCGTGCGAGGCGAGCGTGCGGATGACGGTGCAGGAGTAGCCGGGGTCGGTGGTCGGCACCAGGAGCATGGTGATGCCCTTGTGCGGCGGGGCCTCGGGGTCGGTGCGCACGGCGAGCCACACCCAGTCGGCGGTGTCGCCGTTGGTCGTCCAGATCTTCTGCCCGTGGACGACGTACTCGTCGCCCTCGCGCACCGCGCGCGTCTTGAGCGCGGCCAGGTCGGTCCCCGCGTCGGGCTCGCTGTAGCCGATGGCGAAGTCGATCTCCCCGGCGAGGATCTTGGGCAGGAAGTACGACTTCTGCTCGTCCGTGCCGTAGCGCATGATCGTCGGTCCGACGGTGTTCAGCGCCATGAGGGGCAGCGGCACACCGGCCTGGGCGGCCTCGTCGAAGAAGACGAACTGCTCGATGGGCGTGAGACCGCGCCCTCCGTACTCCTTCGGCCAGCCGACGCCGAGCCAGCCGTCCTCGCCGAGGCGTCGGATGGTCCTGCGGTAGAAGCGCTTGGCCGCGACGGGGTCGGCGTGCCGGGCGTAGGCGTTGTCCGGCACCAACTCGGCGAAGTAGGCCCGCAGTTCGGTGCGCAACCGCAGTTGCTCGGGCGTGTGGTCGAGGTGCACGGCGCCTCCTGGCTTCCCAAGGCCGGTGTCCTGACGGCGCACACCGTAGAACGTGTTCCAGAAATTGGGAATGGCGAGGAGGCGGGAAGCCCGAAAAGGGGCCGGCCGGTCAGGAGACGCGGAACGACGACAGCCGCTCAACGACCGGGCATCCTCGCCCGGCCCGGAGCGTCAGCGCAGCGTTCCGATGAAATCGGTGCAGGCCTGGGCGCAGGCCCGGCATGCGGCCGCGCTCTCCTCCGCCCCGGGCTGCCGGTCGAAGACGTGCGCGCACTCCAGGCAGACGGTCCGGCACCACTCCAGCTGCGCCCGGATGCCGGCCTCGTCCGTCGCGTTCTCCTCGGACAGCACGCGGCAGGTCGCGTCGCAGACCTCCGCGCACATGATGCCCTTGCGTCGCACCAGTTCCTGGTGCTCTCTTCCCTCCGGATCCACGAGGCTCGCACGCAGCGCGCTGGCTCGCGCACACTCGGTGCACGCCTGGGCGCAGGCGAAGCGTTCCTCCAGGAACCGGAAGAGTTCCTGTTGGGATGTCGTCGTAGTCACACGAGGCGGGTAGCCGGGGAACCGGACGCCAAACCCGCCGGCGCCGCCGACGCCGATGCGGCGTTGACCCTTATGGGCGATTCGCTGCATTTAATGTGGGTATTCACCTGGTATGACTACCGCAAGCCAACAGCTGGCCGCCGCGAGCGGCCTGCTCAGCCTCGGGCTGTTCGTGGTCGGCATGGCCCTGCTCGCCGTGCTGGGCGGCGGCTTCTGGCTGGGCGCGCGCGTCAAGTCGCGCGAGTCGGCACGGCCGCTCCCCGAGGAACAGCCGCACCTGCCGGAGGGCGGCGCCGTGCACGAGATCCGCGAGAACCGGGAACCCGACGAGGTGCCCCGGATGGCGGAGGGAGGCCGTCCCCTCACCCCGTACGAACTGACCAACATGCAGACCCGGTCCAGCACCGACAAGAAACGTCCGCGCTGGAGCCGGGGCAGCAGCGGCTCGTTCGGCGGGGGCGGACTGGGCGCCCACTGAGCCGTTCCCCGAACCGCCACGCCCTCCTCGCCACCGTGGTCGAAGCGGCCCTCACCGGGCCGCTTCGACCATCCCGAGCGGCTGCCGCACTCCCGACTTCCTCCCGGGCCCGCGACGCCTGCGGATCAGGCCCCGCCACGCCTCCGGATCGGGCCGCCGGCTCCCGGTCAGGCGCCGACGTAGGCCGCGAGGTGCTCGCCGGTGAGGGTGGAGCGGGCGGCGACGAGATCGGCGGGCGTGCCCTCGAAGACGATCCGGCCGCCGTCGTGCCCCGCGCCCGGGCCGAGGTCGACGATCCAGTCCGCGTGCGCCATCACCGCCGGGTGGTGTTCGACGACGATGACCGACTTGCCGGAGTCGACGAGGCGGTCCAGCAGGGCGAGCAACTGCTCGACGTCGGCGAGGTGCAGGCCCGTGGTCGGCTCGTCCAGGACGTACACGCCGCCCTTCTCCGCCATGTGCGTGGCCAGCTTGAGCCGCTGGCGCTCGCCGCCGGACAGCGTGGTGAGCGGCTGGCCGAGGCTCAGGTAGCCCAGCCCGACATCGGCGAGACGGGTCAGGACGCGGTGCGCGGCCGGCGTGTTCGCCTCGCCCGCGCCGAAGAACTCCTCGGCCTCGGTGACCGACATCGCGAGCACCTCGCTGATGTCGCGCCCGCCGAGACGGTACTCCAGGACCGACGCCTGGTACCGCTTGCCCTCGCACTCCTCGCAGGGGGCGGCGACACCCGCCATCATCGCCAGATCGGTGAAGACGACGCCGACGCCGTTGCAGGTGGGACAGGCGCCCTCGGAGTTGGCGCTGAACAGCGCCGGCTTCACGCCGTTGGCCTTCGCGAAGGCCTTGCGGATCGGGTCGAGCAGTCCGGTGTACGTGGCCGGGTTGCTGCGCCGCGAGCCGCGGATCGCCCCCTGGTCGACCGAGACCACGCCCTCGCCGGGCGGCACCGAGCCGTGCACGAGGGAGCTCTTGCCCGAGCCGGCCACGCCGGTGACGACCACGAGCACCCCGAGCGGGATGTCGACGTCCACGTCGCGCAGGTTGTGCGCCGACGCGCCCCTGATCTCCAGCGCGCCCGTGGGCTTGCGCACCGTCTCCTTGACGGCCGCCCGGTCGTCGAGATGGCGGCCCGTGATCGTGTCGCCGGCCCGCAGCCCTTCGACGGTGCCCTCGAAGCAGACGCTGCCGCCCGCCGTGCCGGCGCCGGGGCCGAGGTCCACGACGTGGTCGGCGATCGCGATCGTCTGCGGCTTGTGCTCCACGACGAGCACCGTGTTCCCCTTGTCCCGCAGCCGCAGCAGCAGGTCGTTCATCCGGCTGATGTCGTGCGGGTGCAGACCGGTGGTGGGCTCGTCGAAGACGTAGGTGACGTCGGTGAGCGAGGAGCCGAGGTGGCGGATCATCTTGACGCGCTGCGCCTCGCCTCCCGACAGCGTGCCCGAGGGGCGGTCCAGGGAGAGGTAGCCGAGGCCGATCTCACCGAAGGAGTCGAGGGAGTGCTGCAGCGCGGTGAGCAGCGGCGCCACCGACGCGTCGTCGAGCCCGCGGACCCACTCGGCCAGGTCGCTGATCTGCATCGCGCACGCGTCCGCGATGCTGACGCCGTCGATCTTCGACGTCCGCGCGCCCTCGCTCAGCCGGGTGCCCTCGCACTCGGGGCAGACGGAGAAGGTCGTCGCGCGTTCGACGAAGGCGCGGACATGCGGCTGAAGGGCGTCGATGTCCTTGGACAGCATCGACTTCTGGATCTTCGGGATCAGGCCTTCGTACGTCAGGTTGATGCCCTCGACCTTGATCTTGGTCGGTTCCTTGTGGAGCAGGTCGTGCAGTTCCCGCTTGGTGAACCTGTTGATCGGCTTGTCCGGGTCGAAGAAGCCGCAGCCGGAGAAGATGCGGCCGTACCAGCCCTCCATGCTGTAGCCGGGGATCGTCAGCGCGCCCTCGTTGAGGGACTTGCTGTCGTCGTAGAGCTGGGTGAGGTCGATGTCGGAGACCGTGCCGCGGCCCTCGCAGCGGGGGCACATGCCGCCGGTGCGGGTGTAGGTCGCCTTCACCGCCTTCCTGTCGCCGCGCTCCACGGTGATCGCGCCGCTCGCGCGCACGGAGGCGGTGTTGAAGGAGTAGGCGCTGGGCGGGCCGATGTGCGGCTGTGCGAGCCGGCTGAAGAGGATGCGCAGCATCGCGTTGGCGTCGGTGGCCGTGCCCACGGTGGAGCGCGGGTCGGTGCCCAGTCTCTGCTGGTCGACGATGATCGCGGTCGTCAGCCCGTCGAGCACGTCGACCTCGGGACGCGCCAGGTTCGGCATGAAACCCTGCACGAAGGCGCTGTAGGTCTCGTTGATCAGTCGCTGCGACTCCGCGGCGATCGTGTCGAACACCAGGGAGCTCTTGCCCGAGCCGGACACCCCGGTGAACACCGTCAGCCGGCGCTTCGGGATCTCGATGCTGACGTCCTTGAGATTGTTCTCGCGCGCCCCGTGCACCCGGATCAGGTCGTGGCTGTCGGCGACGTGCGACTCGGGCGGCTGGGGCTGCGTTCTGCGGGACATGCTCATGGTCTCTCCATCCGTCGCGGACCGCCCGGTCCCTGTCGGCGTCGCCCGGCTCGTTGCGTTCGACGCCACGCTAACCGGGGCATCGGGGCCCGCGCTTCTCCAATCGTGATCAGTTCGACGGCGTTCATGTTCGGACAGGCCCCGGACAGTAAACGACAACGCGGCGCGGGAGCGGCGCGAAGGCGCTGAGATGGCCTGATTCGTCGTGCAGGATGAGGTGGATCATGGCCGAGGTGATGCGGGCGGTACCGGCGCGGCGCACAGGGGCGGGGGCGGGCGCCGGGAAGCAGAACGTCAAGCAGGACGTCAGGCAGGACCTACGGCAGGACGGCGAACAGGACGTCGAGGACACGACAAAGAAACGCGGGGGGAAATCCGAGCAGAAACGGTGCGCCTGCCCTGTGCCCGGGTCGGACCACGCGCCCGGCGGGGCCGAGGAACGCTTCCGGGGGCTGCTGGAGGCGGCGCCGGACGCGATGGTGATCGTCGACGACACGGGCATCATCAAGCTCGTCAACGCCCAGACCGAGGCGCTGTTCGGGCACGGGCGCGAGGAACTGCTCGGCTGCCCGGTCGAGTTGCTGATCCCGCACCGCTTCCACGACCAGCACACCGCGCACCGTCGCGGGTACACGACCAACCGCCAGGTGCGTCCGATGGGCGCCGGACTCGAACTGCACGGGCTGCGCAAGGACGGCACCGAGTTTCCCGTCGAGATCAGCCTGAGTCCGCTGGAGACCGCCGAGGGGCTGCTCGTGTCGGCGGCCGTGCGCGACGTCAGCGACCGCAAGGCGGCCGAGGCGCGCATCAACGAGCTGGCCGCGCTCGTCGAGTCGTCGCAGGACGCGATCCTCGCCAAGACCCTCGACGGGTACATCACCTACTGGAACGCGGCCGCGCAGCGCCTGTACGGCTACACCGCCGAGGAGGCCATCGGCCGGCACGTCTCGCTGCTGGCCCCGCCGGAGCTGCGGGGCGAGGTGCGCGAGCTGCTCAAGCGGCTGCGGCACGCGGAGAAGGTGGAGCACTACGAGACGCTGCGGTTGACCAAGTCCGGGGCGCTGCTGGACGTCGACGTCACGTTGTGGCCGACCCGGGACACGCACGGCAAGGTGGTGGGCGCCTGCGCCATCGTGCGCGACATCAGCGACCGCAAGCGCGCGGAGGCCGAGCTCACGGTGCTGTACGAGCAGCAACGGCACATCGCCCTGACGCTCCAGCGCAGCCTGATGGGCACGCCGCCCGCGCTGCCCGGCCTGGCCACCGCGAGCCGCTACCGGCCCGCCACCCAGGGCGCCGGGGTGGGCGGCGACTGGTTCGACCTCATTCCGCTGGGCGCCGACCGGGTGGGCGTGCTCATAGGCGACGTCATGGGCCGCGGGCTGGAGGCGGCAGCCGTGATGGGCCAGTTGAGGTCGGCCGCGCACGCGCTGGCGAAGACCGGGATGCAGCCGCGGCAGCTGATGCGGGCGCTGGACACCTGCGTCGCCGACCTCGACGTCCCCGACCAGCTCGTCACCTGCTGCTATCTGGTGATCGCGCCGGACGCGGGCACGGTGACGGTCTGCTCGGCGGGGCATCTGCCGGTGCTGGTCGCCGGAGCCGGCGAGGGCATCAGCCAGCTGCCCTGTCCGGTCAACGCGCCGCTCGGCGTGGGCGACGTGGTGTACGAGCAGTCCAGTTCGGAGATACCGCCGGGGGCCACGCTGGTGCTCTACACGGACGGGCTCATCGAGACGCCGGGCAGCGACATCGAGGAGCGCATCGACGAACTGACCACCTTGCTCAGCCAGTTGTTCTTCGGCACACCCTGTCTGGAGGCCGCGGCGGACCATGTCCTCGCGGGCCTGCTGCCGGACGCCGACGGCCACAACGACGACGTCACGCTGCTGCTCGCGCAGTTGCCGGCCGCGCCGCTGGCCGCCGTCACGACGCACCTGCCGGCGGTTGCCGCCTCCGTGCCGCAGGGGCGTGCCTTCCTGCGCAAGGCGCTCACCGGGTGGGACTGCGCGGACAGCGCCGACGACGCGCTCCTGCTGCTGTCGGAGACGCTGACCAACGCCGTCCAGCACGCCGAGGGCCCGGTCGGCGTGCATCTGCACCGCACGGCCACCGATCTCACGGTCGAGGTCAGCGACCGCAGCCCGCATCTGCCGCAGCCGCGCACGGCGGTCGAGGACGAGGAGTCGGGCCGCGGCCTGATCCTCGTGCGGGCCCTCGCCGCCGACTGGGGGGTGCGGCCGACGGACGAGGGCAAGACGACCTGGTTCACGCTGAAGCTGTGAGCCCCCGGCGCGGGCCGCCGACGGCCGGCGTCAGGGCGTCGAGGTGCGCCCGGACGTACGGCACGGCCACGGCGTGCAGTTCGCGTTCACCGTCGACGAAGGCGGGCTGGACGTTGACCTCGAAGACGACCCCGCCGTTCTCCGCGGCGAGGTCGACGCCGGCGAAGGGCAGCCCCACGGACGCGGTGGCCGCGACGGCGAGTTCGGCGAGCCGGGGCGGCAGGTCCGGCGGGGCGAGGTGCACGGCGGTGGCCCCCTGGCAGGTGTTGCAGGGGGTGTCGGTGGCGGGTTGCAGGTGCTCGCGGGCGTGCACGACCCGGTCTCCCAGGACGAACACACGGAACTGGTGACGCAGGCCGTCGGCGGTGACGTTGCCCGCGTCGCGGGACAGGAGCCAGTCGGTGCCGCGTTCGGCGTAGTAGGCGGCGGCGCGCTCCAGCCGGGCGGGGGTGTCGACATGGAAGGTGTCGTTGCCGCCGGTGCCGACGACGGGCCTGGCCCAGGTGTCGCGGCCGAGGCGTTCGAAGGCGTCGGCCGCCTCCCGCGGGGAGGGTCGCGACAGCACCGCGGTCTCCATCTGGGCGATGCCGTCCCGCCGGAAGCGTTCGACGGTGAGGTTCTTCTCGGTGGCGGTCCGCCAGGCGTCCGGGCCCGCGGCGAGGGTCACCACGCCGTGGCTCTCCAGGAGCCGCTGGAAGCCGGCGAGGGCACGCCGGTGGTGCGGCGGGATCTCGTAGAGCAGGACGACGTCGGGCACGAAGTCCAGCCGCTGCTCGGGGACCTGGAGGCGTAACCGGTTTCCGTGCCGTACGCCGCGACCGGTCCCGCCGGTCGCGAAGTGCCGGGAGTCGACCCGGACGGGCGGTGCGCCGGTCAGCAGTTCCACGGCGTCGGCGAGATACTCACGGCAGCCTTCGGGCGAGGTGGGGTCGGCGATCAGGGCGATGCACGGTCGGGACACAGCGGCCTCCAGAGGCTCTCGACGCGCGCTCGTACCGCGGGCGGCGCACGCGCGGCCCGAGCGGTGTCACGGATGGTGCCTGTCGCGTGGACGGTCGTCGCACCCGTCGCCCGGGGAGCCGCGCCGGTGTGCGGAGCCGTGCCGGGTCCGGACGGCGCCGGACGCGGACGGGTGACCACGAGAAGGTGGGGCTCACCCCGCCGATGCCGCGCGCGGGGCTGGCCGACCACTGTAAGCACCCGCCGGGACGCCGTGCCAGGGCGCACGACGGTCCGCCTCCTGCCCCTCGTTCTGCGCCGTCCGCCCCGGTCCGTGCGCCCTGCCGGGCCGCGGATGAGCTCTCGCCTCAGCCGTCCCAGGCCCAGTCGGCGACCTCGGGCAGATCGGTGCCGTGGGCGCGGATCCAGTCGTGGTGGCGCAGCGGGACGTCCTCCATCCGCCGGCGTACGGCGGTGGCGGTGTGGTCGACGAAGCCGGGGTCCTGATCGGGAGAAGCCGTTGTGGTCCTGGCGCCACACGTGCGAGGTGAGCGGGCAGTCGAGGGAGGCGAGGGGAGCGCGCCAGGTCGACTCCCGTGATGACTGGAGCCACTCGGCGTGCTGGTCGACCATCGGGTCGACGATGTGGAAGAACGCCTCGTTGCAGTTCGTCGAGCTCGGGTTCGGGGATCCGGGCCGGCGCCCTGCCGCGCCCGCCCGGTGCCCGCCAGGGCCCGGCGACCCGTACGCGGGAGCGGAGCCGTCCGTACGGGGGCGTCCGCTACCCGCGCGGGCCCGCCCTGCCGGCGTCGAGGTCTTCGACGTGGGCCACGTTCTGCCGGTCCTCGGCGTCGCCGCCGCCCTCGGCGGCGAACCAGGCGTCCAGGATCTCCTTCAGCAGCGGCTCGGAGGTCAGGCGCAGGCTGAGGGCGAGGACGTTGGCGTCGTTCCAGCGGCGGGCGCCGTCGGCGGTGTAGGCGTCGGCGCACAGCGCGGCCCGGACGCCGGCCACCTTGTTCGCTGCGATCGAGGCGCCGGTGCCGGTCCAGCAGCACACCACGGCCTGCTCGGAGGTGCCGTCGGCCACGTCCCTCGCCGCGGCCTCCGAGCACACGGCCCACCGCGGGTCGTCGCCGGTGCGCAGCGCGCCGTGCGGGACGACGTCGTGCCCGCGTCCGCGCAGTTCGGCGACGAGGGCCCGGGCCACTGGCTCGTCCATGTCCGAGGAGACGGAGATCTTCATGCTCGGCTCCGTTCTCCCCAGGTCAGCGGCCTCGAACGGCTCGGTGACAGCAATGTTGGACATCAGTTCCGTCGGCTCACAGTAGCGAGCCGACCCGGGCGGCGCCATCAGCGGCCGTCGCCCACCGCGCCGACAGCCGCAGCCCTTCGAGGATTCGAGTCTTCAGGGGGGAATCGCTCAGGCAACCGTGACCTTGATCGTGTGCCGGCCGGTCGCCCCGTCGGGCAACGGGTCGTGCACCTGTGCTGTCTGCACCCGGCCCGTTTCGTCGGTGGCGCGTACCTGCAGCCGATGCTCGCCGGGCGTCGCCTGCCACGGCCAGCTCCACTGCCGCCATGTGTCCACCGACGGCACCGCCGCGAGCTGTGCCCGCTGCCATGGCCCGTCGTCCACGCGGACCTCCACCGCGGACACCCCACGATGTTGCGCCCACGCCACCCCGGCCACCATCACCGGACCTTGTTCCAGACGCTTGCCCGCAGCCGGTGTGTCGATCCGCGACTGTGTCTTCACCGGAGCCAGCGCCGCGTAGTCCCGCCGTACCCAGTAGGCGCTGAAGTCCGAGAAACGACTCAGCTCCAGCTCCGTCAGCCACTTCGTCGCCGATACGTACCCGTACAGCCCGGGCACCACCATCCGGACCGGAAATCCGTGCTCGACGGGCAGTGGCTCCCCGTTCATCCCGACCGCCAGTAACGCGTCCCGCCCGTCGCGCAACGCCGCCGTGGGTGTGCCGGCCGTGTAGCCGTCCACGGAACGGCTCACCACCTGATCTGCGCTGTCGTCCGGCTCGACCTCATCCAGCAGATCCTTGATCGGCACCCCCAACCACCGTGCGTTGCCGACCAGTTCGCCGCCGACCCCGTTGGACACGCACGCCAGCGTGATGTAGCGCTCCACCATCGGCCGTGCCAGCAATTGCTCGTACGTCAGCGTCAGCGGCCGTCGCACCCGGCCATGAATGCTGAGCCGCCAGTCCTTCGGTTCCATCTGCGGCACCGACAAAGCGGTGTCGATCCGATAGAAGTCCGCGTTCCTGGTCACGAACGGCTCCACGCCGGGCACGCCGACGGAGACCTCGGCGGGCAAGGGTGCTGCCGGGCTCGACGGCGACGGGAGAACCACCGCGGCCCGGGCCGCGGCCACCCGCTGTGCCCAGAGCCGGCGTCCGCCCGGTACGGCCACCGCGGCCGCACCGATCGCCCCGACCGCCAGCGCGAGGAACTTCCGTCGGCCCGGTGGCCGTCCCGCGCCGTCCGGCACCGGGTTGCCGGCATCCGACGAGGGTGAACCCGCTCCCCGCACGGGGGTGCGGGCTCCCTGTGCCGCCACGTCCGTATCCGGGCCGGTGTCGTCCCCCAGGTCCTGCGTCGGTACCGGGGCACGGCGCGGCAGGGTGCGGCGCAGCAGCACCAGGAGGCCGGCAGCGGCCAGTGCACCGGTCACTGTGGGCAGCGGGTACGCCCACGTGGCGCTGGGCCGGGTGGTTGACGCGAGTACGCCGATCATCCCGAACACGGCGACGCCGGCCAGCCCCTGCCAGAGCCGGCGCATGGCCAGTACACCGATGAACGCGGCGAACACCGCCAGCACCACTACGATGCCCGCCTGCAGTGCCAGCTTGTCGTACGTGTAGAACACCGCGACGGCGAACTCCTTGACCGGGGTCGGCGCGGCGTCCACGGCGACGCCGCCCACCGCCACGAGGGGCGCTGACGGCCCGCCCGTCGCGGCCGCCACCAACTCACCGAGGCCCAGGGCGAGTGCGGTGGCAGCGACGCCGGCAAGCTCGCCGTACCACTGCTTGGGCGGTCTTCCCGGTGCCGGCCGATCCGTCTTCTGCATCTCCATGTCTGTCCCGGACATCTGAGCGGCGCTTATCGGCTCACCCGGCGCAGCCGGGCGAAGCCGACGCCCAGCACGACCAGACCGACGATCGCCACGACCGGCCCGACGACCGCCCACAGCGTCACACCGCTCATCGCCGAACCCTTCATGACGTCGAGTCCCTGCAAGGTCCAACCCGCGCCGACGAAGGCAAGCAGTGCGCCGAGGCCGAGGACGAACCAGTTCTTCTTCATGGGATATCTCCAGGTCTGGAGCCGAAGTGCTCGACACCGAGCGTGCCGGTTCCAAGGCCGCAGCGGCGACAACGTGTCGTCGGACCCCGTCGTCAACCGATCGACGTACGCAGGGCTCCACTGGTGCGTGGACGCCCCTCGGCGCCGGGTCGGGCACTGTGGATCCGGGCGCCCGTAAACTGGCGGCCGGATCACGGGCGAAAGTGGGCGAGTCGTGGCAGTGCGCAGCACCGTCGACTTCGGACACCGCTACCGCGTCGGATGGCATGTCCTCGTCGGCGCCGTCGCGCTACCGCTTGCCGTCGCCATAGCGGCCGACGTCTCCGTGGCGCTCGGACAACGCCTGCTGGCCCTCGGCACGCTCGCTGTCATCGTCGCCTGCTACGCCCTGGTCGCTCCGCGGGCCATGGAAAACCGCGACGAGCGTTGGGGTGCGGCCTATTTCGCCGTCCTGGCGGTCGCGTTCCCGCTCCTGCTCGCCATCGCCCCGATCGCCGGGGCACTGCTGTTCGCGCTCTGCCCACAGCTGTTCGTGATGGTCACGAGGTGGCGGGTACGCCTCCCGCTGTTGTCGGTCCTCTACGCCGAGCTCGCCTGGGCCATGGTGGCGCGGGCCGGAGTCAGCCGCTACACGCCGGCGATGGTCGGCGTGACCGTTCTGGTGCCCATGACCGTGACGATCCTCGTGGGCGCCTATCTGACCGGCATCCGCGAGCAGAACCGCAGGCGGGCCGCGCTGATCGAGGAACTGACCCGGACACGGGCCGCACTGGAACGCGCGGGCCACGCGGCGGGCGTCCATGCCGAACGGGAACGCCTGGCTGCCGAGATCCACGACACCCTGGCGCAGGGCTTCACCAGCATCCTCATGCTCGCGCAGGTCGCACGGACCACCCTGCTCCGTGATCCGACGGCCGCCGACGGCCAGCTCGACATCCTGGAGAAGACCGCCCGCGAGAACCTCGCGGAGGCGCGCTCGCTGATCGCCGCATCGGCCCCGGTCGACCTGACCGGCCGCGGGCTCGCGGATGCGCTGGACCGGCTCGCCGCCCGGCATGCTCGCGACACGGGTACGCGCGTCGAGGTCTCGATCGTCGGTGAGCGGTCCGGCACGTCCACCGCCACCGACATCGCGCTCCTGCGCACCGCGCAGGAGGGCCTGGCCAACGTCGCCAAGCACGCCGCCGCCACGACGGTGCGGATCGAACTGCGCCAGGAACCCGACCTCATGGCGCTGGCGGTGACCGATGACGGCCAGGGCTTCGACCCGGCCACCGTCCGGGGTGGATACGGCCTGCTCGGCATGCGCACCCGCGCCTCCGGCCTCGGCGGCACCTGCACGGTGCGATCGGCTCCCGGCCAGGGCACCACGGTGCGGGTCGAGCTGCCGCCGCCCCCGGCCGAGCAGGCGGCGCGTAGCCTACGGCCCGTGCCTGATCTCAGCTCCACACCCGACCACTGAGCGGGCGGAACCGTCCCGATGACTGTCCGGATCCTGATCGCCGATGACCATCCCGTCGTACGCTTCGGCCTCCGCGGCATGTTCGAGGCCTACGACGACCTGCGGGTCGTCGGCGAGGCCGGCTCCGGCGACGAGGCGATCGTCCTCGCCGCCGCGCTGCGCCCGGACGTCGTCCTGATGGACCTGCGGATGCCGGGTACCGATGGCGCCACCGCGACGGCGCGCATCCGTCAGGAGCACCCCGGCATTCGCGTGCTCGTGCTCACCACCTACGAAGGCGACGCCGACATCCTGCCGGCGATCGAGGCCGGCGCCACCGGTTACCTGCTCAAGGACACCCCGATCGCCACCCTGACCGACGCGATCCGGGCGGCGGCCCGCGGTGAAACCGTCCTCGCCCCGCCGGTGGCCGCCCGGCTGGTGACCCGCCTTCAGGCTCCGGCCGGGGAGCAGTTGACCCCGCGCGAGGTTCAGGTGCTCGGCCTCGTCGCGCGGGGTCTGTCCAACGGCGAGATCGGCCGGCAGCTGTACATCGGCGAGGCGACGGTGAAGACGCACCTGCTGCGCACCTTCGTCAAACTGGGTGTCAACGACCGCACAGCGGCCGTCACGGTCGCCCTGTCGCGCGGCGTCCTCACCTCGCCGCAACAGTGACGGACCGGGATGCCCTGGCGTTCACCCTGCGCCTGCGGGAGATCGAGTACGACAGGACGGGCGACCGACAGGGCTCCCGCCGGGCTCCCGTGCCGATGAGTCGAGATGTCGAAGACCTTCCTCGACGGCAGGGGAGCCTTGTGCGGTGCGGCATGTGACCTCGTCAGCCGTTCGATGGCAGCGATGTCGGCGCCCGGTCATCCTGGTTCAGGCGCATACCGTTGTCACTGCCCGGCGCCGCTCATGATGGCGTTGACGATGCCCGGTTGGGTCACGGTGTAGGAGCGTCGGTCGAACAGACCGAACCCGTACTGTCCGTTCGCACCGTTGTCCCAGTAGACGCTGACTTCCCCGTACTTCTTGGCGGTGGCCGCGACGGTGTGCGCAAAGTCAGCACGGTATCCGTTGTTCGCCGAGTCGAACGACGACTTGTCGATCGCTCCGTACTCACCGATGACCACCGGGTAGCCCTTCGTGACGAACGCGTCATGCATTTTCTTCAACTGCGCGTCCAGATAGTCCTCCTGCCCCCAGGTGGACGTCTTCGACGGGTTGGTCGCGGTCGGGCCCCACTGCGTGACGGCCCCGCTTTCCGTACCGGCGAAGTCCCACGGATCGTAGTAGTGCACGGAGATCATGATCCTCTGCTCGTTGCCGGGAACGGAGGAGGATCGATAGCGATCGGTCGGAAGCGCGAAGCCGTAGTTGCCCGCGGTGTAGTCGATGTTCGTGTTCCAGCCGGGGACGAGCAACCATCGTGAACTGTTGTTGCCGCCGGCCTTCCTCACCGTGTCCACGAAGGTCTGGTTATAGCTGTTGATGTTCGAGTAGCACGGTTGGGTCGGTCGGCCGAAGTCCCCGGTGAACTCTTCGTTCATGGACTCCAGGATCAGGTGCTGGTCGTAGCTCTGGAACTTCGAGGCGATCTGCTGCCAGACCTTCTGGTACTTGGCCTTGATGTCCGTCTGGGAGGACGAGTCACAGATCAGCCAGGAGCCGTCGACCGACTTGTAGCCGTCGCTGTGCATGTTGATCACCACATACATGCCTCGGTTGTAGGCGTAGTTGACGACTTCCTGGACTCTGTTCAGCCAAGACGAGTTGACCGTGTAATTCGGGCCGGCTCCTATGTCCCGCAGATAGGAGACGGGAATCCGGATCGTCTTGAATCCCGCAGCCCGCACCTTGTCGATGAGAGCTTGCGTGACCGCCGGCTGGCCCCACGCCGTCTCGCTGGGGTATCCGTTGGTGTTCGCTTCGAGCTGGTTTCCCAGATTCCAGCCCGCGCCCATATCGGCAACGATCTGCGATGCGTCCAGCTGGGCCGGTGTGCCGGCAGACGCCTGATCCGCCGAGCCGCAGACAGATGCGGCCACTGCCATGACGCCGGCAACGAGGACGGCTCTGATCTTCATCGTTTTCACAGCCATTGACGTTCTCTCTCTCCGTTGGTGGTGAAATGTCTGAAGCAGCTCGTGCCCGACCCGCCGAGGCGACGTGGGGCACGGCGAGGACGAGTGCAGGAGCCGCACCCAGGGCACCCCATTCCGGGCGATGGATTCTCATCGCACCCTTCTGCGGTCGGATCGATGATCGAGCGCGCGCCGACCGGATCCGGGAACGGCGCGTGTGACGTGACGGCCAATCGAAATGGATTCGAAGGCCGTGAGGCGGTGGACCGTTTTGCGCCCCTCGGCGCAGGTATGGCGACCGTGGTTGTCGAATTCCCAGTCGAAGCGCTTCGACGGCATATTCGACGATCCGGTTCCGCTTCTTCCAGACGAGAAGATAAAGTCCATGCCGCAGCCATGACAACAGGTGCCAGGCCAAAAAATTAATGTCCCACAAGAGGCTTGCACAGACGGCGCGTTAACGTTAACGTTCCTTGATGCGCGACGTTCCTCGGCCTGGTGGCGGATCCGACGCGAACGGCATCACGTCGCCGCCCTCCGCGGCCCGTGGCCGACCCGTGGTGCTCGGCGACGTGGCACGGCGAGCGGGTGTCTCGGCGATGACCGTCTCCCGCGTGCTGAACGAGCGGGCCGGGGTCGGCGACGACACCCGCGCCCGCGTGTCCGCCGTCGCGGCCGAACTCGGCTACCGGCCCAACAGGCTTGCGCAGGCACTGGTGACCGGCAGGTCGCAGGTGCTGTCGGTGGTGAGTTTCGACACCGCCCAGTACGGTCCCGCGGCAACGGTCCTCGGCGTCGAACAGGCGGCCCGCCAGGCCGGCTACGCCGTGCAGATCACCACGTTGCGCTCCGGCGACCCCTTGCCCGCCCGAGCCGTCGTGGAGGGGCTCGTCTCCCAAGCGGTCGCCGGCCTCGTTCTCGCGGCGCCGCACGACTGGACCGCGCAGGCCTTGCGGCACCTTCCCGCCGACCGGCCCGCGGTCGCGCTCGACGTCGACATCGAGCAGGAGGGCGTCCCGGTGATCGGACTCGAACAGACGACAGGAGCACGCCAGGCCACGGAGCACCTGCTCGCTCTCGGCCATGACACCGTGTGGCACGTCGCAGGGCCGAGCAGCCGGCCATCGGCCCGAGCCCGCGAACGTGCCTGGCGGGACGCCCTCGTCGCCGCCGACAGAACGCCACCGCACCCGCTACGGGGCGACTGGAGTGCCCGGTCGGGATATGAACAAGGGCGGCGACTGGCCGACATGCCCGGTGTCACCGCCGTCTTCGCCGCCAACGACCAGATGGCCCTCGGCGTGCTGCGCGCCCTGCGCGAGGCGGGCCGCGACGTGCCGGGCGACGTCAGCCTGGTCGGCTACGACGACATCCCCGAGGCCGAATACGTGTGGCCCCCGTTGACCACGGTGCGGCAGGACTTCGGCGAGGCCGGGCGGTGCGCGCTGGAGATCCTCGTCGCCCAGATCGAGGGCGGGCCGAGAACGGGAACCCTGGTGGCGCTGCGGCCCGAACTGGTCGTGCGGGGCAGCAGCGGCCCTCCTCCCTGACGGCGCAGCGGTACCTGCGGTACAGAGAGGAACCGGCGAACCGGCCGGAGCCGCAGCAGTTGTCCGCACCGGATCCACGCGGCGGCCGCCGGTCCGGCGTCGGCTGCGGCCCGGGAATGCCATCCGCCTCTGCGCGGCATGACCCGCCCTCATTCGCGCGGACGGGACATCGCAGGCCGACCGGCCTCCATCATCTCGGCGACCCGGGCCGTCGTCTCCCGCAGCCACATGTGCGCCGCGTCGTGCATGTGGACCGGATGCCACCACAAGGCCTGCTGGAGCGGCACGGCGTCATAGGGCGGTTCCATGATGCGGACGTGTGCGAGTCCGTCCAGTTCGTCGGCGAGACGCCTTTGAAGCAGAGCCACCCGGCGGGTGCCCGCGACCAGGAGTGGCATCAGCTGGAAACTGTCGACGGAGACCGCCACGCGCGGCTCGATGCCGAGCATGGCGAGCTGGCGGGCGGCAGGGGCGTCGTACGCCCGTTGGTACGTCACCCAGGGCATTCGGGCCAGGTCGTCGAGGGTGAGCCGCTTGCCGACCTCCGGGTTGTCGTCCGCGACGAGGAAGACCCAACTGTCCTGGTAGAGCTCGACCTTGGGGAAGCCACGAATGATGCCGTGGGGCAGCAGCAGCCCGTCCACGGTGCTGAGCAGCGACCCGGTGTCGTCGATGATTTCGTTCGGTACCTGTCTGAACCTGAGCCGGATGCCCGGCGCCTCGGCTTGGACGGTGCGGGCGAGTTCGGCGCCGAAGACGGCGACCGCGTAGTCCGAGGCGATCAGCGTGAACTCGTGCTCCGCGCGGGAGGGGTCGAATTCCGCCTGGCTGGCGAAGACGCGCTCCAGCAGGTCGCACGCGGTGGTGGTCCGGTCGAGGAGGGCCCGCCCGAGGGCGGTCAGTTCGTACCCTCCGCCCACCCGGGCGAGCAGGTCGTCGTCGAAATGGCGGCGCAACCGGGCCAGAGCGGCGCTCATCGCGGGTTGACTGAGCCCGATGCGCCGGCCGGCCCTGGTGACGTTGCGCTCCTCCAGGAGGGCGCGCAGTGCAACGACGAGGTTGAGGTCCAGGCTGGCCAGGTTCACGAGGCATCCCCATTCCGGAGCCGGCCCCATCGGTATTCACCGGCTGGATTCTCCTATACAGGAAATCGATTTCCCTGATTGCGATCTACCGGGCCAGATTAGTGGCACCGCAATCGGGAGGAAATCTCCGTGACATCCGCAGCCACGTCGGCACCCTTCACCCCCTTCTCCGGGCCATTCGCCATAGGCTCCCTCTCGGCACCGGGCGAGACCAGGTTCCCGAGCCTCGTGACGCCGGAGGGCCGAGCGCTCGATCTGCGCACGGCACTGGACGAACCCGCGTTGACCACGCTCACGCTCCTGGAGCGCTGGGACGAGGAACTGCCGCGGCTGCACACCCTCGCCGGGGACCCGACGCGCGACTGGCGGCCGCTGACGGAGATGACGGTGCACGCGCCCGTCGAGCCCCGGCAGATCTTCCAGTCCGGCGCCAACTACCGGCAGCACGTGATCGACCTGGCGGTCGCACACCGCGCCCCGGACGCCCCGGGCACCGTCGAGGAGGCCCGCGCCGAGGTCGCGGCGGTCATGGACAAGCGGGCCGCCGAGGACCTCCCGTACGTCTTCATCGGCCTGCCGACCACGATCGGCGGCCCCTACGACGACGTCGTGCTGCCCGCCTGGGCCGAGAAGCCCGACTGGGAGCTGGAGGTGGCCGCGGTGATCTCCCGCCCCGCCTACCGGGTCACCGTGGAGGAGGCGCCTGCGCACGTCGCGGGCTACACCATCGCCAACGACCTGACCGACCGCGCGAGTGTCTTCCGCCGGGACATGCCCCCGATCGGCACCGACTGGCTGCGCAGCAAGAACGCCCCCGGCTTCACCCCGCTCGGACCGTGGATCGTCCCGGCCGGCTCCATCGCCGACCCCTCCGACCTGCGGGTCACCCTGAAACTCAACGGCGAGACCATGCAGGACGAGTCCACCAAGGACATGATCTTCGGTGTCGCACGCTTGGTCTCGTACATCTCCCGGACCGCCCGACTCCTCCCCGGCGACCTGGTTCTGACCGGCAGCCCGGCCGGCAACGGCATCCACTGGGGCCGGCTGCTGCGCGACGGCGACGTGATGGACGGCTCGGTCACCGGGCTCGGCGCCCAGCGCACCCGCTGTGTCGCGGAGGAGGCGCGATGAGCCGGATGAGCGCCGACCGTATCGACCGTACGGATCCTGGGGCGGCGATCGCCGAGGCCGCGAAGACGTACTCGAACTGGGGCCGCTGGGGCGAGGACGACGTGCTCGGCACGCTCAACTTCCTCGACGAGGCCAAGCGCCGCGAGGGCGCGGCCCTGATCCGCGACGGCGTCAGCTTCTCCTTGTCGCAGGCCTTCGACATGGACGGCCCGCAGAAGGGCTGGCGACGGCGTACCAACCCGGTGCACACGATGCTCGCCACCGGCACCGACGCCGCTCTGGGCGGCCAGGGCTTTCCGCACGGTTTCGGCGGCGCCGACGACGTGATCGCCATGCCCCTGCAGTGCTCCACCCAATGGGACGGGCTCGGGCACATCTTCGATCACGGCAAGGCGTGGAACGGCCGCCCGGCGGAGAAGGTCGTCACCTGCGAAGGCGACCTGGTCACCGGCATCGAGCACATGGCTCCGCACGTCGCCGGGCGAGGCGTCCTCCTCGACGTGGGCCTGGTCATCGGCCACGACGGCGAACTGCCCGACGGCTTCGCCATCACCGAGGAGCACCTGACCGCGACCGCCGAGGCGCACGGCGTGGCCGTCGGGCGTGGTGACCTGGTCCTCGTGCGCACCGGGCGGCTGGCCCGCGCCCGTCACGAAGGCTGGGGCGACTACGCGGGCGGACCGGCGCCGGGACTGAGCTTCAGTACGGCCGGCTGGCTGCACCGGAGCGAGATCGCCGGGATCGCCACCGACACCTGGGGCTTCGAGGTGCGGCCCAACGAGTTCGACCACGCCTTCCAGCCGCTGCACCAGGTCGCCATCCCCCACATCGGCCTGCTCATCGGTGAGATGTGGGACCTCGACGCCCTCGCCGCCCATTGCGCCGCCGACGGCCGGTACGCGTTCTGGCTCACCGCCGCGCCGCTGCCCATCACCGGGTCCGTCGGCTCACCGGTGAATCCCATCGCCGTCAAGTAACGCCCTGGGCTGCCGGGCGGGCCGCGCCCGGACGGCTCCGTCACCCTCGCCGGCACCGGCCCGCAACACCCCCTTTGCCGCTCGGAGTTGCGCGGCACCACCTCAGGGAGAACCCATGAACGATCCTCGTGCCCGCACCGTCCTCGTCATAGGCGGCGGCGCGGCCGGCAACGCCGTGACCGTGCTGCTGCGGCGGGCGGGCATCGCCGTGGAACTGATCGAGGCCGAACCCGACTGGAACGTCCTCGGCTCCGGCATCACCCTCCAGGGCAACGCGCTGCGCGTGCTGCGCGAGGTCGGCGTGTGGGACGAGGTCCGGGAGAGCGGCTACGCCGTCGACGCGGTCGCCATGGCCGCGCCCGACGGGACCGTGTTCCACGTCCAACGAGACTTCCGTACCGGCGGGGACGACCTGCCCTCGATCTTCGGCATGCGGCGGCCCCGGCTCCAGGAGATCCTGTGTGAGGCCGTTCTCAGAACCGGCGCGGCGGTACGCCTCGGCACCACCGCCGAGGAACTGGTCGAGGACGCGGCCGGCGTCACCGTCCGGTTCAGCGACGGCACCGAGGGCCACTACGACCTTGTCATCGCCGCCGACGGCGTCGGCTCCCGCACGCGCGCGATGATCGGCATCAGCGACAAGCCCGAACCGACCGGCATGGCCATCTGGCGCGTGCCCGTGCCCCGCCCCGAGAGCGTGGAGCGCATGACCCTGGCCTACGGCGGACCGTGCTACATCGCCGGCTACTGCCCCACCAGCAAGAGCACCGTCTACGCCTACCTCGTCGAGGCCAACCGCGACCGCGCCTGCATCGGCCCGGCCTCGTACGCGGACGAGATGCGGCGGCTGGCCGCGCCCTACGGGGGTGCGTGGCCGGAGATCGCCGCGAGCATCACCGATCCCGCCGAGGTCAACTACACCTGGTTCGACCGGCTGCTCGTCGAGGGCTCCTGGCACCGCGGCCGGGTCGTCCTGATCGGTGACGCGGCCCACGTCTGTCCGCCCACGCTCGCCCAGGGCGCGGCCATGTCACTGGAGGACGCCTCGGTACTGGCCGAGATGCTCACCGCGGAACAGGACTGGAGTTCCCTCGACTCCCTCCTGACCGGCTTCCACGAACGCCGGATCGGCCGCGTCCGCATGGTGGTCGAGGCATCCGTGCAACTCGGTCAATGGCAGATGGACGGCGCCCGTGACGTCGACGCACCCGGCCTGATGGGCCGCACGATGGCAGCCCTGCAGGAGACGCCGTGAACTCCGTGAGTCCTCAGAACAGCGCACCCACGATCGACGTCCACGCGCACGTCCTGCTCCCCCAGGTCGAGGAAGCCGTCGCCGGACACCCCGGTCTTACCGCGGCCCGCGATCTCGACGCCCGCCGCAACGGCCCCGAGGCCATCGCCGTCAGCGGCCCGATGTTCCGGGACCGCTTCCCGAAACTGACCGACGTCAAGGCCCGGCTCGCCGCGATGGACGCCTGCGGTGTCGACGTCCAGCTGGTCTCGCCGTCTCCGTCGCACTACCACTACTGGGCCGACGAGGACCTGGCCCGTACGGTGGGGGAACTGGCCAACGAGGGCACCGCCGCGCACGTCGCCCAGGCGCCGGAACGGCTGCACGGCCTCGGCCTCGTCCCGCTCCAGCACCCGGGGCTCGCCGTCGAAGTCCTTGAGCACGCCCTCGGTCTGGGCCTGCGCGGTGTCGAGATCTCCAGCCACGCGCCGGGACGCGAACTGTCGGACCCCGCGTACGAGCCGTTCTGGACACGGGCCGAGGAAACCGGCGCGATCCTCTTCCTGCATCCCTTCGGCTGCACGCTCGACGAGCGCCTCGACCGCTGGTACCTGTCGAACACCGTCGGCCAGCCGACCGAGAACGCCGTCGCCCTGTCCCATCTGATCTTCTCCGGAGTCCTGGACCGGCACCCGGGGCTGCACATCGTCGCGGCCCACGGCGGCGGCTATCTGCCCACCCACATCGGCCGCTCCGACCACGCCTGGCTCGCCCGCACCGACACCCGCGGCTGCGCGCACCCGCCCAGCAGCTACCTCAAGCAGCTGTACTTCGACTCCCTCGTCCACGACCCGGACGTCCTGCGCGAGCTGATCCGGGTGGCCGGCCCCGACCGGGTGCTGCTCGGCTCCGACTTCCCCTTCGACATGGGCACCGACGACCCGCTCGGCGCGCTGCGCGACGTCACGGACCTGCCCGCCCCCCACTTCCACGCCGTACGCGGCGGCAACGCCGCAGCGCTGCTCCGCCTTGCCTGAACCGTCTGAACCGTCCGAACCCCACATGAGGAGAGCCCCCACCATGAGCACACGTCTGCTCACCCACCTTCGCCACGTCGACCTGGCCGTGCCGGACTACGACAAACAGCTCGACTTCTACGCCGGCGTCTGGGGCCTGACCAAGGTCGCCGAGGACTCCGGCATCTCCTTCCTGGCCGCCGAGGGCTCCCCCGAGCAGTACGTCGTCCGGCTCCGCCAGGCCGAGGAGAAGCGCCTGGACCTCATCTCCTACGGCGCGGCGAACCCCGCCGACGTGGACGCACTCGCCGAACAACTCCTCGCGGGTGGAGTGCGGTTGATCTCCCAGCCGGGCAAGGTCGACACCCCCGGAGGCGGCTACGGCTTCCGCTTCTTCGACATCGACGGCCGCACCATCGAGGTCTCGGCCGACGTCGAGGCGCGCCGGCACCGTCGTATCGAGGAGAAGGAGTCCATCCCGGTCCGTCTCTCGCACGTCGTCCTGAACTCCCCCGACATCGACGCCACCCGCGCCTGGTACGAGCAGCACCTCGGCTTCCGGCTGTCCGACACGATGACCCTGCCGCACATGGGCGACGTCATGCACTTCATGCGGATCAGCAACCAGCACCACTCCATGGCCATCGCCAGCGGTCCGTACGCCTCCCTGCAGCACCTCTCCTTCGAGATGCGCGGCATCGACGAGTACATGCGCGGCTCCGGCCGTGTGATGCGCTCCGGCGCCCGCAAGATCTGGGGCCCCGGGCGGCACATGGCGGGCGACAACACCTTCACCTACTTCCTCGACCCGCACGGCAACACCGTGGAGTACACCACCGAGCTCGAAAAGCTGGACGAGGACACCTGGCACCCGCACATCTACGACCTGACGAAGCCCGGGAACGCCGACCAGTGGGGCACGTCCAACCCGATGAACGAGATGGTCGCCAAGGAGATGCTCAACGACGTCGACCGCGGCGTCTTCGTCGCTCCGCCGGTCTGATCCCTTGACTCCGGGGGCTCGGCGTACTCCCCCGCCTGCCATGCCGCCGGGCCCCCGGCCTGTGCCAACCCACCCAGCTCCCTAGGAAAGCCATGCGTTTCGCCACGTACGAACAGCACGGCCGCAGCCGTCTCGCCACCGTCGAGGACGACGGCGTCCTCCATCCCTGCCCCGGCCGAGCCCCGCTTCTCGAACTGATCCAGGCCGGTCCCGAGGCACTGCGCGAGGCCGGCTACGCAAGCCTGGACGTGCCGCGCGGGCCGCACGTCTCCGAGGTGCGACTGCTGCCGCCGCTCCGACCGCCGTCCGTACGCGACTTCGTCACGTTCGAGGAGCACGTCGAGGGTGTACGGCGAAGCATCGACGGCGTCCCGGGCGCCCCGGACGCCTGGTACGACGCGCCCACCTTCTACTTCACCAACCCCTACGCGGTCATCGGCGCTCACGACGACGTGCCCGTGCCGCCCGGCAGCCAGGTGCTGGACTTCGAGCTCGAAGTCGCCGCGGTCATCGGCCGCGAGGGCCGCGACCTCACCCCCGAGCAGGCCCGCGACCACATCGTCGGCTACACGATCTTCAACGACTGGTCCGCCCGTGACCTCCAGTCCCGCGAGATGCAGGTCCGCCTCGGCCCGTGCAAGGGCAAGGACACCGCCACCACCCTCGGCCCCTGCCTCGTCACCGCGGACGAGCTGGAGCCCTACCGCGACAGCGACGGATTCCTGCGGCTGGCGCTGACCGCCGAGATCAACGGCGAGGTCGTCGGCAAGGACCTGCTGTCCAACATGAGCTGGACCTTCGAGGAGATGACCGCATACGCCTCCAGGGGCACCTACGTACGCCCCGGCGACGTACTCGGCTCCGGCACCTGCGGCAACGGCGGCTGCCTCGCCGAACTCTGGGGCGTACGCGGCCGCCAGGACCCGCCGCCGCTCAAGCCCGGCGACACCGTCACCCTCACCGTCGAGGGCATCGGCGCCGTCTCCAACACCGTGGTACCGGGCGTCGAGCCGGTGGCCGTCCCTCGCGCCCGCACCCGCCCGCGAACGCGTCCGTGAGCCGCGCGGCGAAGAGCAGACCGGCCGACGAGGTCGTCGTCAGCGGGGCCGCGCGGGCAGAGCACGGTCGAGACGCCGACCCGGGCAGCAGCCTTCTGGGTGGCTTCCCCGAACTGCGGCCCGCTCCCGGCCGTCACCGTGCGCCCGCTCCGGGCCGGGTCATGGTCCGCCGCCCGGCTCGGCACGACGTCGTGCTCTGATCTGCGCGTGACTCCTCCCGATGACGGTGCCGTGCTCATCGGCCACGGCGCGCCCGGGAGGCCGGAAGACCGTCGCCGACCACGAGGGCGCCGGCCGGGTCGCGGAGCAGATCAGGGCCCGACAGCCGACGCTCACCATGCGATCGGCCGGCACGGTCACCGAGGGGGCGTGCTCGCCCGCAGAACGACGTTCGTGGCGACCGGTACGATCCGCGGTGCGTCATCGTCGGAGAGCGCGAGCTCCATCGCACGGAGCCCGACCTGATGCAGAGGAACGGTCACGGACGTCAGCTCCGGGACGACGTCCACCGCCGGGCCGATGTCATCGAAGCCGGCGACGGCGACGTCCCGGCCAGGGACGAGCCCCGCGTCGCGGAATGCGGTCATCACACCGATCGCCATGACGTCGCTGACCGCGAAGACGAGTTCCGTGCCGTCCAGTCCCCGCCGGACGAGCTCCCGGGCCGCCTCACATCCCCCGCGGCGACTGAGCTCGGCTTCGACCACCAGCCGCTCGTCGACGTCGATGCCGAACTCGCGGAGGCCCTCCACGAAACCGCTGCACCGGTCACGAGAGGTCCTGAGGCCGGTCCCCGCCCGAACCACCGCGAACCGCCGGTAGCCGAGCCCTACCAGCGCGCGGGCAAGCTGCCGCGCTCCACCGTAGTTGTCGATGCTGACCGTGTGGAACGGCAGGTCGTGCTGGCTGATCAGGACTACGCTGCCGCCCGCTTCCCGGTAGGCGTGGAGCTCCTCGACCAGAGCGTCGCGGGCATCGGCGCCGTCGACGCGGCTGCCGGTCAGGATGATGGCGCGGGGGCGCATGCCGCGCAGCGTCCCGACGATCTGGAGTTCCCGCTCCGGGAAGCGGTCCGCGATCGCCATGGTCACGATGAGTCCGGCAGCCTCGGCCGCCTGTGTCACACCTGCCGCGATGGAGGAGAAGTACGGGTCGTCGACGCCGCTGACGACCAGCGCGGCGATGTTCGTCGAACCTCGCGCGATCGCCTGGGCGGACAGGTGCGGTGCGTAGTCCAGTTCCGCGGCCGCGGTGAGCACACGGTCGACGTTCTCCTGCCGGACATTGCGGACGCTGCCGTTGAGCACGCGCGACGCCGTCGCCTGGGAGACGCCCGCTGTCCGTGCCACATCGTGCAGGGTCACCTGACGCCCCTCGGATACGGCCTCCCCGCGACGCCCTACGGGCGCTGCCGCTCCATCTTCCATGCCGCACATTGTGCACCGAGCCGCGCAGCGCGCAAGGCACGTGCGGCGCGGCAGCACACCGGTTCAGGGAGTGACAGTCGGGCGGAATCCAACCGGCCGACGCGACCATCTTCCAGCCGGGTGGCCGTATCCCGAGTCGGTCCGGGCGACCGTCCCCCCAGTCGGTCCGCCCTGCCGTGTCCCGAGTCGGTCACCCACCGACGCTTTCGTCCACACCTCCGCGGTCTGACCGGGGTTTCCTCGGGTAGCGTCGACGGCGGCTCGTTTTCGTGGTGCGGGAGGGACGGCGCGATGCCCCATTCAGCGAGGCCCACCGTCACCCTGCGCGACGTGGCGGCGGCCGCCGGTGTGTCCGTTGCGACCGCGTCGCGCGTGCTCGGCGGCAGTTCCCGAACGGTCGCGGAGGAATACCGGCAGCGGGTCGTCTCCGCCGCGACCGCGTTGCGCTACACCGCGGACGCCGCGGCCCGGGCGATGCGGCGCGCGAACGACTCGATCGCGGTCGTGGGCGACGACCTCACGACCCCGTCGATGGGATTGGTCGCCGCGGCAATGGAACGGCGAGCACGCGACGCAGGTGCGTTCGTGACCGTCTCGTCGACCCACGGCACCGCCGAGCGCCAGCTCGAAACCGTCCGGTTGCAGCGTGCCCTGCGGCCGCGTGCGCTCATTCTGACGTCGAGCCGCCTCGACACGAAGGCCCTCGGCGGGCGCCTGCTCGACGAGTTGCGCGGCTACGAACGCGAGGGCGGCCGGGTGGTGATCGTCGGTGACACCGACATGCCGTTCGACTCCATCAGCTTCGACAATCACGGCCCTGCGAAGGAATTGGCCACCTACATCGCCGGGGCGGGGCACCGGCACGTGACGATCCTCGCCGGCGCGCGCGGGCAGGGGAACGTCTCGGCCCGTACCGCGGGCTTCATCGCGGGTCTCCGCGACGGCGGCGTCGAGGAGCGTCACATCCGGGTCTCGCACTGCGCGGTGAGCCGCCAGGGAGGGTTCGACGCGGCGCGGCGGCTGCTCGCCGAGGGGCCGGAGCCGCCCCACGCGGTCCTCGCCGCCAACGACACCATCGCCATCGGCGCGATGTCCGCCTTCCGTACTGCCGGGGTGGCGGTGCCGGACGAGGTCTCGGTGACCGGTTTCGACGACATCGAGCTCGCGAGCGACGTGACGCCGCGGCTGACGACCGTGTCGTTGCCGCTGGCGCAGGCAGGTGCCGAGGCGGTCCGCCTCGCACTCGCGGATCGTGCGGAAGCAGAGCATCTGATGATGCGCGGGCAGGTCGTGGTCCGCGACAGCACGGCGATCCGCATCGTCTGAACCGCCCTGAGCCGATCACTCCCGCCGACGCCCACAGCGCCTTCGGGCGCCAGACCTGCCGCGTCAAAGCCGCATTTTCTGCCCGCTACCGACGCTTGACGCCTTCGATCACGGACGGGCACACTGCGCGGAATACGATTTCCAACGGATAAGAGACGCCTCAACCGGGCGGGCCCCCCTCTGCGATCCACGCGACAGGCCCCGCGCCGAGTCTCAGTGCAAGCCGCACCCACACCCGCACTCCCTCCCAGGAGGATCTCCCGTGCACCACGTCATCGGCGTGCCCGACAGGCACATCAGACGGTTGGCGGCCATGGCCGCCCTGCTCATGGGACTGGCCCTGCTGACCGGCCGAGCACTGTCGCCCGCGTACGCCGCCACCCGCACAGCGATCACCGTCGACGGCGCCAGCGCAGGACGCACCTTCGACGGCGTCGGCGCGATCAGCGGCGGCGGTGGCAACACCCGTCTTCTGGTCGACTACCCGGCCGCCCAGCGCAACCAGATACTGGACTACCTGTTCAAGCCCGGTTACGGCGCCGCCCTGCAGATCCTCAAGGTCGAAGTCGGCGGCGACGTCAATTCCACCGACGGCTCCGAGATCAGCTTCGAGCACACGAAGGGCGACATCGACTGCGACGCCGGCTACGAGTGGTGGGTGATGGAGCAGGCCAAGGCCCGCAACCCCGGCATCAAGCTCTTCGCCCTGGCCTGGGGCGCCCCCGGCTGGATCGGCAACGGCAACTTCTACACGCAGGACGGCATCGACTACATGATCGACTGGCTGGGCTGCGCCAAGCAGCACGGTCTGTCCATCGACTACATCGGCGGCCTGAACGAGAAGACGTACAGCGCCTGGTTCTACCAGAACCTGAAGTCGGCCATGGCGGCGAACGGCTACGCCTCGACCAAGCTGGTCGGCGGCGACGAGACCGTCTGGAACATCGCCACCGGCATGAAGAACAGCACCGCCCTGTACAACGCCGTGGACATCGCCGGCGCGCACTATCCCTGCACGTACCAGTCCGCGATGACCACCTGTTCCTCCTCCGCCGACGCCCAGTCGCTGGGGAAGCCGATCTGGGCCAGCGAGAACGGCTCCGAGAACGCCGAGACGGGGGCCGGTCCGGTCGCCCGAGCCATCAACCGCGGCTACCTCGACGCCAAGATGAGCGCGTACATCAACTGGCCCATGGTGGCCTCCGACTACCAGAACCTCTTCTTCCACGACCAGGGCCTGATCACCGCGAACCAGCCCTGGTCCGGCGCCTACAGCGTGTCCCGCACCGCTTGGTCCATCGCCCAGACCACGCAGTTCACCTCGCCCGGCTGGAAGTACCTCGACACCGCCTCCGGCTACCTCGGCGGCGACCGCGCCAACGGCAGCTACGTCAGTTACGCCGCGCCCGACAAGAGCGCCTGGAGCACCGTCTACGAGACCCTGGACGCCACCGCGTCCCAGACGGTCACCTTCGACGTCGCCGGCGGCCTGCCCAGCGGGGCCCTGCACGTGTGGTCCACCGACCTGTCGCAGCCCGGCGGCGCCACTCCGCGCATGCTGCGGGGCAGCGACCTGACCGCCGTCGGCGGCACGTACACCCTCACCATGCAACCCGGTCGGGTGTACACCGTGACCACCACCGCAGGTCAGGGTGCCGGAACGACCGCCCCGCCCGCTCGCAACCGGCTCTCCATGCCGTACTCGGACTCCTTCGCCGGATACAGCACCGGGCAGGAGGCCAGATACTTCGCCTCGATGAACGGCGCCTTCCAGGCCGCCCCCTGCACCGGGGGCCGCAGCGGACAGTGCCTGCGCCAGACCGCGCCGATGAAGCCGATCATCTGGTGGTCGCCGGCCTCGAACGACGTCCAGCCCTACACCCTCATGGGCGACGTGGGCTGGAGCAATTACACGGTCAGCTCCGATGTACTGCTGGAGAAAAGCGGCAGCTCCGCGGAGATTCTCGGCCGCGTGGGCACTCAGTCGAAGTTCAGCACCGGGCTGAACGCCTACCATTTGCGCCTGTCCGACACCGGATCCTGGGCGTTGCTGAAGACCGGCACCACCGGCGCCAACTCGTGGAACTGGACCACCCTGGCCAGTGGTTCGGTCACGGCGCCCGGCACCGACACCTGGCACAGGCTGGCCCTGACCTTCCAGGAGAGCACGATCACCGCCAAGATCGACGGGACCACCGTCGGCACGGTCACCGACACGAGCTACGGCGCGGGCCTGGCCGGCCTGGGCACGGCCGGCTACTACCCCGTCGAGTACTCCGACCTGTCCGTCACCCACGAAACCGTCCCGGACCTCTCCGGCACCTACAAGATCATCAGCGTCGCCAGCGGCAAGGCGCTCACCGCCTCCAACGGTGGAACCAGCGACGGCACTCCCGTCGTCCAGAAGACCGACCAGAACAGCGGCAGCCAGCAGTGGAAGCTGGCCTACACCAGCGCCGGCTACCTCACCGTCACAGGCGTCACCAGCGGCAAGGCCCTTGACGTCAACGCGGCTTCCACCTGGCCCGGCGCCCAGTTGCAGTTGGGGACTTCCAGCGGGAGCGTCAGCCAGCAGTGGCTGATCTCCCCGGCCGGCAGCGGCTCATACACCATCGAGTCCCGTTCGAACGGGTACAAGGCCGACGTGTACAAGGCGCAGACCACCGACGGCACACCGATCGACCAGTGGTTCACCAACGGCAGCACCAACCAGCGGTGGAAGCTGGTCAAGGTCTCGTGACCGACTGAGTACCCGACCGATCCCATGGGCGGGGCAGGTCCCCGTCGCCGGCCTCCCCGCCCATGCGCCAGGAACCCTGAGTTCGGCCTGCGCTCCCGCGCCCGCCGGGCGACGGGTACGTGAGCGGCCAGTGCGCGCACCGTTCGACGGCAGACCGGGCCGGCGCCCGAGCCGGCTTTCGCACGGTGCCGTCGGCTTCCGAGGAGCCCCACAGCGCTGCCGCGTTCATCTGCTCGAAACCTTGACGCACTCAAGGTCCGCTGGGCACACTGCGCGGAATACGTTTTCCCAGTACGCCCGCCAGGACAAGCACGAGGCTGCCGAACGTCGGCTTCACATACGGGAGGGCACTGTGACACCGCCATCAAGACGCCTGGAGCCGCCATCGGTCTCCGCTCCCGACTGGGCATGTCCGGCCGGCCCGGATCCCATGACGTCGGGCATCCGCCGGTGCGTCCGCCGCACGGTCCCGAACCGTTTCCGCCCCGGGTCGTTACAGGGCGCCTCCTCCGGAGGCGCCATGACAGGAGTCAGTACCTCACCACCGCAGACGACAAGAAGAGGACCATGACCGTCAACCGAAGACTTGTGTCACAAGCAGCAGCCGCCGCACTGTGCGCGCTGGCAGTCGTGCTCGCGTCGATCGTGCTCATACCCGCGCAGCGGGCCTTCGCCGCGGGCACCACGTACTTCGTGAGCGCGAACGGCAGCGACAACAACGTCGGAACCAGCAGCAGCGTGCCCTGGCGCTCCCTGAGCAAGGTGAACGCAACGACGTTCCAGCCCGGCGACACGATTCGCTTCGAGGCAGGTGACAGCTGGACCGGCCAGCTCTGGCCGAAGGGGTCCGGCGCCGACGGCGCACCGATCGCCATCGACAGCTACGGAACGGGCGCCAAGCCGAAGATCGCAGGCCAGGGCACAGTCGGCGACGCGGTGCGACTGAACAACCAGCAGTACTGGGAGATCCGCAACCTCGACGTGTCGAACGCGGTGCCCACCGGGACGACAGACGGTTCGAAGCTCGGCGACCTCCGGGGCATCGGCGTGCACGGTGACAACGGCCAGACCCTGCACCACTTCGTGATCGACTCGGTGGACGTGCACGACGTCACCGGCGAGGTCAAGTGGGTCGGCGGCAGCACCGCCGACAACAAGCCGGGCATCACCTTCCAGCAGGGCTGGGACCGCTCGAAGGACACCGGCGGCATCGCCTTCCTCACCGGTGTCCAGGACGTCACCGCGCCCGGCGCCCCGACGGTTCTCGACGGCATCACCGTGGAGAACTCCACCATCAAGAACACCTCGTTCAGCGGGATCGTCACGAAGCAGTACGCCGGTGACGCGCCCGGTGCCGTCTTCACAGGCTGGGGCAAGCGCGCCACGGCCACCGACCCCGCCTACACGCCGTACACCGACGTCACGTTCCGCGGCAACTACATCACGCAGGCGAACACGCCCTACGGCTGCAACGGCATCTACCTCACCGGCGTCCGCGGCGGACTCGTCGAGGGCAACGTGATCGACCGGGTCGGCGTCTCCGGCGTCGAGACCAACATGGCCGACAGCGTCACTATCCAGCACAACGAGATCATGGGCACCCACCTCTCTTCGGGCGGTGCCGACCAGAACGCCCTGGACCCCGACATCGGCACCACCAACCAGGTGTTCCAGTACAACTATCTTCACGACAACGGCGACGGCATCCTGCTGTGCGCGTGCAACTCCGCGGTCAAGTTCGGCAGCGTGGTGCTCCGCTACAACGTCATCACCGGCAGCACACGGTGGAACATCCACATGTCGCAGCAGAGCGGCACGGTGGCGAACATCTACAACAACACTGTCGCCAACACCAATTCGCCGAACATGGTGACCGGCGGTGTCTCCGGCAAGGCGACGTTCACGAACAACCTGTTCGTCTCCGGTCAGTCCGCCCCCCAGTTCATACAACCGTCGAGCATCACCTACAACAACAACGGATACTCGTCCAACCTCACCACTCGGCCGGCGTCGGACGCGAACGCCGTGATCGGCGCTCCGCAGTTCGTGAACGCCTCCGTCACGGGGCCGTACGGCGACGAGAACGGCCCGAGACTCGACACGGCGGCGAACTTCGCGCTCCAGTCGGCATCGGTGTTCCTCGACGCCGGAGCCACGGTCACCGGCAACGGCGGCCTCGACTACGCCGGGGCAACCGTGCCGATCGGGAACGGTCCGGAGATCGGCGCCTTCGAACGCGGCGCACCCGACATCGCGTTCACGGACACGTTCGATGGTCTGACGACCGGCGCGCTCGCCAACGGGACCAACGGATGGCGAGTCATCTCGACCAACAACGACGTCTCCGTGGTGGAGACGCCGTCCGCCACCGACAAGAGCGTCCGGCTGACCCGCACCATCGAAGGCGGCGGAACCGACGGGACCAACCTCGCCCGCCTCTTCAGCACCCCGCTGCAGGGCGTGGTGACCATCGACACGCAGGTGATGCGCAACGACACGCAGGCCGGCTGGTTCGGACTGCCCTACCTGTACAACGCCTCCGGTGCTCCGGCCGTCAGCGTCGCCTTCGCCCGCGGCCAGATCCACGCGTACAAGGGGACCACGGACACGGTGATCGGTACGTACACCAACGGCAAGTGGTACCGGGTCACGCTCACCGTGGACACCGTGAACCAGCGCTTCGACCTGGACGTCGACGGTCGCCGCGTGCTGAACGACGCCGCGTTCCGCACCTCGATGCCAGGGATCGCGAAGGTCGCGTGGTACTCGAACGGTGGCGAGCGCGGGGCGGTGCATGTGGACGACGTCGGGATCTCGCGCGGCACCGCATTCGGCCCGTGAAATGAGTGGCGAGGGTGGTGGTGTGAGCATTGCGGTAGGCTTTCCTATCCAGTAAGCGCTTCCCCCTCCGCCATGATTCTCAGCTCAGAGTGACGCACGGGAAAGAGGAATAGGAGCTGCCTGGCCGATACCGGCCAGGCAGCTCCTATTGCCGACTGATCACCGTGATGGAATCTGCTGCAGTGTGGCACTCACCACCGGCACATAGAAAGCAGTGATAGCGGCGTCGTTGGGATGCGTTCCCGATCCCTCGGTGCCGGGGAAACCGTTGACCAGGTCGTCGAAGGTGTATTTCGCACGCTGGATGTCATCGCGTGTGTCGAACGTCGTCTCTCCGAAGACATCGGCAACGGCGACGTCCCGCTTGCGGCAGGCTTCCAGGGTAGCCTCGCGCAGTGCCACCTGAGTGCCCCAGTCCCGGGAGCCGAGCTTGTGGGCGGCGACGTACACGATGCGGGCGGTCCGCCACTTCCGCTCCATGGAGTGCAGCGTCTTCTCCAGCTCTTCGGCGTAGGCGCCGAGCGTGTACGCGCGGTCCCGGAAAATGGACTGCGCGTCATTGACGCCCCCGTCGAAGATGACGAAGTCCGGCGCGATGTCGGTCGCTTGCTCGACCTGCGTGAGTATCTGTCCTCCGGAAGCATGGGGATCGACGCCTATGGTCGCGCCGTTCCGGGCGAACTTGGTGAGGACCATGCCCTCGCGCTCCGCGACGACGTCCACGAAACTGTGCGGATACACGTGTCCGTACACAATGCTGTCACCGAAAGCATAGACACTCTTCCCTGTCAACGCATTGTCCACATCATCCTCCTCGTGAATTCATCATTCGGGTCTGATTTTAGACAGAACATTGACCGATTGGGCGGTTGGCGCGTAAATTAAGAGAGACAGAAAGCGCTTTCTGCATGGAACTGGAGAGTTGACACAGGCATGAACACAACCAACACCGGATTGCCCGGGGGCGTCGCCATCTCGCATCTGTCGGTGTACGACTGGCCTGCCGCCGACGGGGCGTGCGGCGGCACGCCTCACATGCACCTGGCGTGTTCAGAGGCCTACGTCGTCACCGGCGGACGCGGGGCCGTGCAGACGCTGACCTCTTCCGGGTACGAGGTCACCCCGCTCCAGGCCGGCACGGTCGCCTGGTTCACACCGGGCACCATCCACCGGCTGGTCAACGAGGGTGATCTGCGCATCACCGTTCTGATGCAGAACAGCGGACTGCCGGAGGCGGGGGACGCGGTCCTCACCCTGCCCCCGGAGTACCTGACCGATCCGCAGACGTACGCCGCCGCCACCGCCATCCCGGCCGACGCGCCCGAGGAGGAGCAGGAGCGCGTCGCCCGGGCCCGGCGGGACCTCGCCCTGGAGGGCTACCGGGCACTTCGGGAGGCCGAGGGGCCAGAGGCCCTGACCGCATTCCACCGTGCCGCCGCCGCGCTGGTAAGGCCCCGCATCGCCGAGTGGCGCGAGCGGTGGCGACTAGGCGCCGAGGCCTCCGCCGCGGCCACTGCGGCGCAGCTCGACTGGCTGGAGGGCGGAGAGTCCCCCCACCTCGCAGATGCCGCCGTGAGCTCCGAACAGCCCGTCGCCCGGGGGAAGTTCGGCATGTGCGGTCGACTTGACGTCTACGCGAACCGAGGGTGAGGGGCATCTGAGGAGGCGCGGCGTGCGCGACCGGTTCAGCTCGCGCCCAAGGCCGGGCCGGATGGGCGGTGCAGGCGCAGGGGACGGACATGGTCCGCCTGCTCTCCGCCCGCCCCGGCGGCGCTGGTCACCGCCCGCGACCGGGACGCCCTGCCGCAGGCGGCTCGGCCGTCGACTCCCGCCAGATGATCCGGAACAGGGAGCCCTCGGTCGTCTCGGGCGCGCTGTCCCTCAGACCTGCGATCAGCTTGGCCATGGCCGTACTGCCCAGTTGTTCGAGCTCCACGTCGACGGTGGTCAGAGACGGGGTCATGAACTGCCCGACCCCGGCGTTGTCCCAACCGGTCACGCTGAGGTCGCCCGGCACGTCCCAGCCGCGCTCCCGGGCGCCCCGGACGACACCGGCGGCGACGAGGTCGTTGGCCGCGATCACCGCGGTCGGCCGCGCATGGCTCGGGAGCGACCGAATCGCCTCGATGCCGGATTCTCCCGACCAGTCTCCGTCGAAGACTCCGACGGACTCGACCCCGAGGCGTTCGACGGTCTCCAGATAGCTCTGCTTGCGCGCCCTCGCGGAGGCGAACTGGGCGTCGCCCGCCACATGGAGGAACCGGGAGTGACCGAGCGCCGCCAGGTGCTCGATCATCCGCACCAGGGGCGTGGCGTCGGCCAGTTGCCCGATGCCACGCATCTCGTCGTCGAAGTCGGCCGAGATCACCACGGCCGTCCTCTGGTGCAGTTTGCTCTCCACGTCGGGAAGCACGGGAGCGAGGGAGAGCATGCCCTCGTACTGTCCCGAATCGGCGAGCTCCAGCAGGCGGTCGCTCCTCGCGCGTACGCCGCCCCCGGCGCTCACGACATCCACGAAGAACCCTGCGTCCTGCGCCGTCGCACCGGCGCCCGCCAGCATGCGCGAGGGGTTGAAGGCCATGGCGGGCATGAGGATCGCCAGTCGGCCGGTCTTCCGCGTGCGCATCGACCGCGCCACCAGGTTGGGACGGTAGTCCAGCTCCCGTATGGCCTTCTCCACGCTTTCCAGGGTCGCCGGCTTCAGTCCGCCGTTGAACCGCAGATACCGCGACACCGTCTGGGGTGACACGCCGGCGAGCCGCGCCACATCGGTGATCGTAGGCCGTCGTCGCGCCGTGTCAGCGCCATCCATCCGCTTCCCCCGCCTTCCGCCAACGTTCGGTGAAGTCAGAGACTACACACTCTTGACGTAAAAAGTGATCGTTCACTATGGTCCTCGCAACCCACAAAGTGAACGATCACTTTTCGGGATGACGCGAGGCCCGGGACGGGCTCGCACCACTGTCTGCAGATGCCGCCGCTCAAGGGAGCAGTGCCGTGAGCTCCATCAACGAACTACGCCGGCTGCGCGGGTCCCAACGGGGCGCGCGACAGCAGAACAAGGCGGCGTTCTTCTTCCTACTGCCATGGTTCGTCGGGCTCTTCGGGATCACTCTCGGCCCGATGCTGGCCTCGCTCTACCTCAGCTTCACCAAGTACAACCTCTTGCAGCCGCCGCAGTTCAACGGAGTCGAGAACTGGACGCGCATGCTCGACGACGAGCGCCTGCACAAGTCGCTTGAGGTGACGTTCAGCTACGTCCTCGTCTCCGTGCCGTTGCAGCTGGCGATGGCCCTCGGACTCGCCCTCGTGCTGGACAAGGGAGTACGGGGTCTTGCCTTCTACCGTTCCGTCTTCTACCTGCCGTCACTGATCGGCGGCAGCGTGGCGATCGCCGTACTGTGGCGCGCGATGTTCGGGACCAACGGCCTCGTCAACGAGGCCCTGGCCCTCGTCGGCGTCCAGGGGCAGGGGTGGATCTCGGAGCCGGGAACGGCGCTGTCGACCCTCGTCGTCCTGAACGTCTGGACCTTCGGCTCACCCATGGTGATCTTCCTCGCCGGGCTGCGGCAGATTCCGACCTCCCTCTACGAGGCGGCCTCCGTCGACGGCGCGAAGCGCTGGCGCCAGTTCCGCAGCATCACCATTCCGCTGCTGACGCCCATCATCTTCTTCAACCTGGTGCTGCAGATCATCCACGCCTTCCAGACCTTCACCCAGGCCTTCGTGGTCTCCGGCGGTACCGGAGGGCCCGCCGACTCCACCCTCTTCTTCTCGCTGTACCTGTACCAGCGCGGGTTCGGCCACTTCGACATGGGGTACGCGTCCGCGCTCGCGTGGGTCCTGCTGCTCATCGTCGCGGCCTTCACCGCCGTCAACTTCTGGGCCTCAAAGTACTGGGTGTTCTACGATGACTGACCGCACCGAAGTCGTACCCCCCGCGCTTCCCGCCCCCCGCCCGCACGCCATACGCCGGGTCAGGCGCGCCGTGCGCGCCCCCGTCAAGCACTGCCTGTTGGCCCTCTGCGCCCTCACGATGCTGTACCCCGTCCTGTGGATGGTGGTCAGCTCGCTGCGTCCCAACAATGAGATCTTCCGCAGTGCGGGACTCGCCCTGACGCACCCGCACTTCGAGAACTACAGCAACGGCTGGAACGCCTTCTCCCAACCGTTCAGTCACTACATGATCAACTCGGCGATCGTCGTCACCGGCGCGATCCTCGGGAACCTCCTCGCCTGCTCCCTGGCCGCGTACGCGTTCGCCAGACTCGAATTCCGGGCGAAGCGCGTGTTGTTCGCCATCATGCTCGTCACCATCATGCTGCCGATCCACGTGATCATCGTGCCCCAGTACGTCCTCTACTCGGAGCTCGGCTGGGTCAACACGTTCCTGCCCCTCATCGTGCCGAAGTTCCTGGCGACCGACGCCTTCTTCATCTTCCTCATGGTGCAGTTCATCCGGGGCATCCCGCGCGAGATCGACGAGGCGGCGCGGATCGACGGCGCCGGGCACGCGCGGATCTTCTTCCACGTCATCCTGCCGCTGATGGTCCCGGCCCTGGCGACGACCGCGATCTTCACCTTCATCTGGACCTGGAACGACTTCTACACCCAGCTCATTTACCTGACAGACCCGGACATGTACACCACGCCTCTCGCGTTGCGCACCTTCGTGGACCAGCAGAGCGCGACGGACTGGGGCTCGGTGTTCGCCATGAGCGTCGTGTCGCTCGTTCCCGTCTTCCTCGTCTTCCTCGCCGGGCAGCGCTTCCTGCTGCGGGGCATCGCGACCACCGGCGGCAAGTAACCGCGGGGGCTACTGCCGGACACGCGGAGGCGACCGAGTCATGGCCGTTCGGACGCACCGCAGCAACCGATCCGACCCATGTATCAGCCACAGGAGAACCACATGAACCCCAGCCCCTTCAGACGCGTCGCGATCGGGGCGGTCGCCTCGCTCTCGCTCGTACTGACCGCTTGCAGCGGCGGCAGCAGCGGCTCCGCTCCGGAGCTCAGCGACAAGCCGGTCACCATCCGTGCCACCTGGTGGGGTGCGGACGCCCGCGCCCAGCTCACCGATGACGTCATCAAGGCGTTCGAGAAGAAGTACCCCAACATCACGGTCAAGGGGCAGTACAAGGACTGGAACGGTTACTGGGACGCGCTCGCCACGACGACCGCGGCCAAGGACTCCCCCGACGTCGTCCAGATGGACGAGCTGTACCTCGCCTCGTACGCCGACCGCGGAGCGCTGTACGACCTCGGCAAGGCCAAGAAGATCCTGAGCTCCTCGCAGTTCGACGACCAGGCCCTGGCCACCGGACAGATCGACGGAACGCAGTACGCGCTTCCCGTCGGCGTCGGCGTCATGTCCATCCTCGTGAACACCGACCTGTTCAAGAAGTACGGCGTCAAGGTTCCCGACGACAAGACGTGGACGTGGGACGACTACGCCAAGACCGCCAAGGAGCTGACGGACAAGAGCGCCGGCAAGATCCACGGTGCGGCCGGCGCGCCCGGCTTCTCCGCCGGCGATGTCAAGTACTGGGCTCGTCAGCACGGTGAGAACCTCTTCGACAAGGACGGCAACGTCTCCCTGAAGCCCGAGACGCTCGCCGGCATGTGGAAGTACGGCCTGGACCTGCTCTCCTCGGGGGCCGGCGTCAACACGTCGACCATGGTCGAGGACCTGACCGCGGGTGTCACCGCCGGCAGTTTCGCCACCGGCAAGGCAGCCATGATGGTGGCTTACAACACCCAGATCACCGCCATCCAGCAGGCCGCGGGCTCCCATGCGCAATTGCTGCAGATGCCTCGTGTCGGCGACACCAAGGCGAACTTCTTCAAGCCCTCCATGTACTGGGCGGTTTCGAGCCAGAGCGCGCACCCGGCCGAGGCGGCCGCGTTCATCAACTTCATGCTCAACGACTCCAAGGCCGCCGACATCCTCAAGACGGAGCGCGGCATCCCCGCCAACAAGGAGATGCTGAAGCACCTTCAGCCGACGCTGGCCGGGACCGACAAGGCGGCGGCCGACTACATGAACGCCGTGACCCCGGGTGAGTCGCCGGTCGTGACCCCCAACGGCGGAAGCGGCATCGAACCGGAGCTGCAGCGCTACAGCCAGGAGGTCTACTTCAAGAAGACCTCGCCGGAAGCCGCCGCGAAGGCCTTCGTCAAGGAGCTCCAGGGCGAGATCGACGCGGCCAAGTGACCTCCTACCGGGGACCGTCGCCGCTCCCCACGGCCCCCGGTAGCTCCACGAGAAGTGGTCAGGAACCAAGAGAGAGAACACACCCATGCCCAGCCCCCGGCCGCCGTACCGCGTGGCCATCATCGGCACCGGCGGTATCGCCCACGCTCATGCCGAAGCCCTCGCCGAACTCTCCGAACGTGCCCGGCTGGTCGCCGTCGCCGACCTCGACGCCGACCGTGCCGCCGGGTTCGCCGACCGATTCTCCGTGCCGCACGTCTTCAACGACCCGCAGGCTCTGCTGGACGGCGAAGACCTCGATCTCGTACACATCTGTACGCCCCCGCAGACCCATGTACCGCTGGCATCCATGGCGATGCGAGCCGGCGTCACCGCCCTGGTGGAGAAGCCGACGGCACTGAGCCTGCGCGAGATGGACCAACTGGCCACGGTGCAGGAACAGACCGGCTCGAAGGTCCTGACCGTCTTCCAGCACCGCTACGGCGCGGCGGCGGTACGCCTGCGCCGACTGGCCCGCTCCGGCGCACTGGGCCGGCCACTGGTCGCCACCTGCGAGACCCTCTGGTACCGGCCCGACGCGTACTTCGAGGTGCCGTGGCGGGGACGCTGGGACGTCGAGGGCGGCGGCCCCACGATGGGACACGGCATCCACCAGTTCGACCTCTTGCTGTCGGTCCTCGGCCCCTGGTCCCAGATCGCCGCACTCGCCGAGCGCCAGGCCCGGCCGACGGACACCGAGGACGTCTCGGTCGCCGCCGTCCGGTTCGACAACGGAGCCCTCGCGACGGTGGTCAACTCCCTGCTGTCCCCCCGGGAGACCTCGCGCCTGCGCTTCGACTTCGAATACGCCACGGTCGAACTTGAGCACCTCTACGGCTACCGCGAGGAACACTGGCGGTTCACCCCGGCCCCCGGCCACGAGGGTCTCTCGGACCTCTGGACCGAGGGTGCCGAGCCGGACGTCACGAGCGGCCACAGGCTCCAGATCGAGGCCGTGTTCGACGCCTGGGAGAGCGGGCAGGAACCGGGCGTCTGCCTGCAAGAGGCGCGCCGCACGCTGGAGTTCGCGGCAGCGACGTACGCCTCCGCCTTCCGCGGGGTCCGCGTCGCCGCGGGCGAACTGACCGACGACGACCCGTTCACGCTCAGCATGGACGGCGGCGCCGTGCCGTGGGCACGAGTGAAGGAGACCCTCGTATGAACGCTCTTGAGATTCGCCACGACCTGGGTACCTCGGTCACGGTCCGCGACGGCGGCACGGAGCTGTTCCGCTACGTGTATCAGCCGGACACCGTCCAACTGGAATCGCCCAAGCCCTACATCCACCCCCTGCGCACCCGGGCCGGCAACGTGGTCAGCCTGTTCCGGCCCCACGACCACGTGTGGCACAAGGGCATCGCGTGGTCCCTGCCCCACGTGGGCGAGGAGAACTTCTGGGGCGGTCCCACGTACATCCACGGACGCTTCTACGTGCAGTTGCAGAACAACGGAACCCAGGCGCACCGGCGGGTCGTCGACCTGGACAGGGCCGACGGAACGGCGACGTTCGCCCATGACCTGGACTGGACCACCCAGTCCGGCGCGCTGTTCTTCACCGAGCGCAGGACGCTGCGGGCGAGCCTGATCTCCCCGCACGCCTGGGCGTTGACGTTCGAGACGCAGATGACCAACGTCTCCGGAACGGACGTCGCCATGGGGTCCCCGACCACCAAGGGACGGGAGAACGCCGGCTACGGCGGCCTGTTCTGGCGTGGCCCCCGGTCGTTCACCGGCGGACAGTTCGTGACCGAGGAAGGCCTGGGCGGCGACGAGGTCCGCGGGCGGCGCATGGAGTGGCTGGGCTTCGCGGGCCGCCATGACACGACGGACGCGCAGTCGCTGGTGCTCATGGTCGACGACGCGGCCAACCCGAGCCACCCGCCGCAGTGGTTCGCCCGGACCGAGGAGTTCGCCTGCCTCAACCCGGCGCCGTTCTTCAGCGAGGAGCTGACCGTCGAGGACGGCGCGACCGTGCGGTTCCGCTACGGCGTCGGGATCGCCGATGCCGACGCGAACGCGGCTCCCGCACTCGCCGACGAGGTACGCCGGGTGCTCACACGGTCCGACACGCCGTCCGCACGTGCCGCAGAATCCACAGAATCGTCTTCCAGACGCTTCGCGACGGGGTGATCCGACCCCACTTGGCTGTGCCACCCCGGCGGCACTCCCCGACGGCGTGCCGCATGCACCACAGCCGGTGCTCCGTCACCCGTGACAGGTTCCACTCGGTCGACGCACACGCCGTCCCTGATGCTCGAACTCGCTGAAGCATCAGGGAAGTCGGCTGTCCGGCTCAGAGACCGTTCGGCAGCGCGACGGTGGGGCGGGGTGGCGTGGGCATGTTGGCGCCGATGAAGAAGCTGGGGTGCGGGGGCTGGTTGTAGGCGGTGTTCTGCCAGGCCAGGGCAGTGCGGTACTGGGTGTCGTGGAGGAGGGTCGTGATCCGCGCACTGGTCTGGTACGGCGTGGAGTAGATCCGCAGGGCCGTGTTGTCGGACGTCGGCCAGATGACCTCCTCGCGCCAGTCGCCGAGAATGTCGCCGGACAGGGACGGCGTCGACTTGGTGCCGTTGTTGGAGTGGACCCCGGAGCCGGTGAGCAGCCGCGTGTCGCCGGAGGTCCCGTACTTGTCGATGTGGGTGCCGTCGAGGAGTTCGCGCGTGGTGTCGCCGTCCCACCACGACAGGAAGTTGCTGGAACCTGGCTTGCGAGTCGCGACCACGGCGCCCTTGGGGTTGCGGACGCCGCTCGCGAGCGACGACCACGACTCGGCGCCGGCGCTGCCGGACCAGATGTCACCGGACACGCCCCGGCCGTTGTCACCACTGGCCGGGGTGGACCAGAGGATCTGACCGGTTCTCGCGTCCGCCATCCAGGAGGACGGCTTGGAGCTGTCCTCGTCGACCTTGAACTCCTCCAGACCTGGCCGGGACGGGTCGAGGTCGCCCACGTGCATCGCGTCCCCGTGGCCGTTCCGCGTCGTCCACAGGCCGTTGCCGTTGTCGTCGACGGTCATCGCGCCGTAGACGACCTCGTCCTTGCCGTCTGCGTCCACGTCCGCGACCGACAACTGGTGGTTGCCCTGGCCGGCGTAGCTGTTGTTGGTGTTGGAGTCGAAGGTCCACCGGCGGGTGAACTGTCCGTTCCGCCAGTCCCAGGCCGCGATCACCGTGCGGGTGTAGTAGCCGCGAGCCATGATCACCGAGGGGCGGGAGCCGTCCAGGTAGGCCGTGCCCGCCAGGAACCGGTCCACGCGGTTGCCGTAGGAGTCCCCCCAGGACGACACCGTGCCTCGTGCCGGGACGTAGTCGACGGACTGCATCGCCCTGCCCGTCCGCCCGTTGAACATGGTCAGGAACTCGGGGCCGGACAGCACGTAGCCCGAGGAGTTGCGGTGATCGGCCGCGGAACTGCCGATGACCGCGCCGGTTCCGTCCTTGGTGCCGTCACCGGTCTTCATGGCGACCTCGGCCTTGCCGTCACCGTCGTAGTCGTACACCTGGAACTGTGTGTAGTGCGCGCCGGAGCGGATGTTGCGGCCCAGGTCGATACGCCACAGGCGAGTGCCGTCGAGCTTGATGCCGTCGACGATCGTGTTGCCGGTGTAGCCGGACTGGGAGTTGTCCTTGGCGTTCGTCGGCTGCCACTTCAGGACGATGTCCAGGGCGCCGTCGCCGTCGAGGTCGCCGACGGAGGCGTCATTGGCCTCGTAGGTGTACGGCGAGTTGCCCGGTGAAGTGCCCCCGGGCGGCGGGGAGATCGGCACGTCCTTGTACCCGTTGCGGAACTGGAGCGCGTGCTCGGACGGCGCCTGCTCCACGCCGTTCACCACCGCGCACACCGTGTAGTCGGCCGAGTCCGGGGCGCCGGCGTCCAGATAGTTCGTCGAGGTGGCCAGGGGCGAGGAGTTGAGTTTGGTGGCGCCACGGTAGACGTTGAAGGCCACGCCGTCGGGGTCAGTGGCCAGCCACCGCCAGGACACCAGGTTCCCGCTGCCGGTGTGGACGCTGGTCAGGCCCCGGTCCAGGCGTTCCACCTGCCGCGCGGTCGCGGCGTGGGCGGTCTGCGGCAGTCCGCCGAGTGCGGAGAGGGCCAGTGCGGTGGCGGCCGTCAGGCCGCGGAACCGCCGCTTGCCCGACTGGCGTTGGACTCGCCTCGGGGGCGATGCGGTGCGCGGATGCCGGTGCGGGTAGGTCACGATGACCTCCGATGTGTGGGGGGTGATGTGAAGATCGGGAAGACGGCGGACTGACCCAGCATGGGAACGCTCCCATTCGCTGCGAGGGTAAGAATCCGCTGATAGCCCGTCAAGCGATCTGCGGCATTCTCTGTTCGGCCATGTTCGAGTGCGAGTCGACGAAGCGCCCGTGCGCAACCTCTTCCCCGTCGCCGCATTCCTCCTGAAAGGGCACTTGAGCTGGGAAGACTCCGGTCGATTCGGACAGACCACGGCCGAGGCACGGCGAGCGCCGGCCCACAGGATCGCACTGCTTCTTCCATGGATCGGCGAGCAATGGTTGACAGCGTGGTGCCCGATCGAGAAGCTGCGTGATGCACCTCCGGTTCGTTGTGATGCGATTGAGCATGTCCATCGCCCGCACCTCTGTGATCGTTCACAGCTCCGACCTGGAGGAGCGTCCCTGGCACGCCAAGGCCGCCCTCTCCGACACGCGCCACTCGCAAGCACTCCTGCCTCAGTTGTCTCAACCCTGCCTCAGCTGTCTCCACACCGAGGGAGCCGCATCGGCCGGATCGCACGCGCTGCACCAACTCCGGAAGCCTGAGCGTCAGTTGCCCCCACCACCTCTCTCGCTCCTGGAAACCCCCTTCTCGCCGACCCGCTCTCCGCCGACCGCGACGTCTCACCCGCGCCCGGCGGAAGGAAAGGACCCACCATGTCCCCGCAGCCCCCCACACCAGTTGCCGGGCGCATCAGCCGGCGGACCCTGCTCAGGGCCACCACCGCGACCGCCGGGGCGATCGCCACCGCCGCCGCGTTCGCCGAACTCGATGTGCCCGCCGAGGCCGCGGCGAGCTTCGTCAAGGGCGTCGACATCAGCTGGGCGCCCCAGATGGAGGCGCGCGGCTACTCGTGGAAGAACGCCGGCGGGCAGACCCAGGACCTGCTGGCCATCCTCAAGGGATACGGCATCACCGCCGTACGCCTGCGTACCTTCGTCAATCCTTCCAACGACCCGGCCAACGGGCACTGCCGCATCGACGAGGTGGCCGCCTTCGCCAAGAGGGTCAAGGCCGCCGGCATGTCGATCATGCTCGACTACATGTTCGGCGACACCTGGAACTCCGTCGGCGTGCAGAACCCGCCGGCGGCCTGGCGGAGCATGAGCTACAGCCAGATGCGCACCGCGATGGGCACGTACGTGAACCAGACCATGACGGTCATGAGGAGCAACGCCGTGCTGCCCACCTGGGTGCAGATCGGCAACGAGATCAACAGCGGGATCTGCCGCCCGGTCGGCAGCGTCTCCAACGGGGCGCAGATGACCGGACTGCTCAACGCCGCATACGACCAGGTCAAGGCGGTGTCACCGAACTCGACCGTGTGCATTCACCTGGCCCAGCCGCAGAAGTACGACTCGATGACGACGTTCTTCAGCCGTTTCGCGGCGAGCGGCGGCAAGTGGGACATGTCGGTGTTCTCGTCCTACGGCAGCGCGAACCTCGCCCCCGGGATCGTGGCGAACATGCAGAAGATCTCCGCCGCCTACGGCAAGCCGTTCCTGCAGAGCGAGTTCGGCGGTCGGGTGGACCGGGCGTCCGCCACCCAGGCCTCGCTCGTCGCCTACATCAAGGCACTCAAGGCCACCGGCGGCCAGGGCATCTTCTACTGGGAGCCCGAGGGCATGTCCCCGTTCACCGGCTACAACATGGGCGCCTGGGACTCCTCCACCAAGCGGCCCACCGCCATCATGAACGGCTTCACCCAGGCCTGAGCGACGGCCCGTGGACCTCAACCCGAGCGACTCTCCGGTCAAGGATGGGGATTGGTGATTGTGATGGGCATGACATGGCGGTTCGAAGAGTACGGGGTCAGGCTGGGAGCGGTGGGTCTGATGACCCTTGCGACGCTGGTCGGCACCGGCGCGGCGCATGCCGATCCCGCCACGCGGGGGCTGCCGGCCGGTTGTTCCGGCGCCGCGCCGATCAAGTGTCACTACGCGGTCCCACCCGGCAACTACGACGTGACCGTCTCCATCGGTGGTGTCACTGCCGCCGAGACCGACATGTGGGCGGAGGCCCGGCGCCTGATGCTTCCGGCGACGAAGACGGCGGCCGGCGCCACCGCCACGTACTCGTTCACGGTCAACGTGCGGCAGCCGGAGGGGCAGCCGACCGGCCAGGGCGGCACCGGGAACCCCGGGCTGGACATCCGGTTCGCGGGGTCCGGCCCGCAGGTGTCGGCCGTCTCCGTGAAGCCTGCGGCCCAGCCGCTGGTCGCCTACCTGGCCGGTGACTCGACCGTGTGCGACCAGCCCGTGGCCCCGTACACGGGATGGGGCCAGATGATCACGCCGACGGTGGGCCCCGGAGCGTCCGTCGCCAACTACGCCGATTCAGGGGAGAGTTCGGGCAGCTTCCTGAGGAACTCGGCGCTCTTCCCGGCGCTGTTGTCGAAGGTCAGGGCAAACGACGCGGTGTTCGTCCAGTTCGGGCACAACGACAAGCAGACCAGTGCGTCGGCCTTCCGGAGCAACCTCACCTCCATGATCACGCAGGTCCGTGCGAAGGGCGGCGTCCCGGTCCTGGTGACCCCGCCGGTCCGTCGGCTGTTCGACGGCAGCCGGCTCACGTCGACCGCCCTGCACGTCAACGGCGTCGGCGTGAACCTGCCCGCCGAGATGCGCGCGGTCGGAACGGCCCAGAGGGTTCCGGTGATCGATCTGACCGCCAGGAGCAAGGCACTCGTCGAATCCCTCGGCCCTTCCGCCTCCGCGCAGCTCTTCCTGCGCTCCTCCGTCGACGGCGTCACGGACAACACCCACTTCTCGCAGTACGGCGCGAGCCGGATGGGCGGGCTGGTGCTCCAGAGCATCCGCGAGCAGCACCTGCCCCTGGCCGCGTACCTGCGCTGACCGACGCCCGGCGCCAGTCCCGAGGAGGGACCCGTTGAGGAACTTACGGATTCTCATCACGACCGCGCTCATGATCGCCTTGTCGAGCGTCGGTGTCAGCGCCGCGTCCGCGGCGGACCGCGTAGCCACGAACTGCACCAGCGCCTCCCGGGCCTCGGCACCGGCCCCGGCCGCGGCCCCGGTCACCGTGTGGCTGGCCGGCGACTCCACCATGGCCGACCCGGGCTCCGGCCGTTGCCCGGTCGGCTGGGGCAGCCGGTTCGACGCCCTGTTCAACAGTGACGTGACCGTCAAGAACCAGGCCGTCGGAGGCCGGAGCATCCAGACCTGGCTGTACGAGGGGAACGTGAGCAGCACCATGGGCTCGGACGGTGAGTGCCGCCTCACGTCCACCTCGTACTCGTCCCGCTGGCAGGCGATGCTGAACGCGAGCACCGGAATGAAGGCCGGCGACTACCTGTTCATCCAGTTCGGCATCAACGACTCCTCCGCGGCCTGCCCCCGGCACGTCGGCCCGGCCAGGTACCAACAGCTGATGACCATGATGGCGAAGGCCGCCCTGGCCCGGGGCGCGCACCCGGTGCTGCTCACCCCGGTGGCCGCCATCACCTGCTCCGGCGGCACAGCGACCAAGAACCGCGGCTTCGTGGCCGAGACCTTCGGCGCCGGATCCGCCACCAGGGCCCCCGTCGTCGACCTGCAGACGCTGAGTGTCTCGCTGTACAACAGCCTGCGCTTCTGCCCGAACAACGGCGACTACGGAGGCAGCGGTCCCCTGGGCACCTTCTTCTGCGACGACCACACCCACTTCGACACCTACGGCGCGAAGCGGATCGCCATGCTCGTCGCCGGTGACGTGCGCCGCCAGAACCTCCCGCTCGCCGCGTATCTCAGGTAGCGCGCGGCAGGGGGCGCGCACCGGGGCCGGTCGGTTCGCGGGACATCGATGACGGCGGTGACGCGGACCGAGGTCGCAGTCGTCCCTGTCGGACGGTGGCGTGCGCAAGCGGCTCGGCTCCGACCGGGCCGCGGCATGCGCCGAAGGCCGCTGGCGCCGTGAGGTTCTGACGAGACACGCGCCTGGTCGCGCCCTTCGAAAAGCGGCTTTCGCCTGCGCTGAGCACTTCTGGCAGGCACGAGCCCTACCGCCGCACGGGAAGCCACCCGACTCGGGAGATGACGCTGTGAGAATCGCGAAGCTCGGCACCCCTGCCCTCCTGCTCTCGGCGGCCGCGGCCGGTTCCGTCGGCATGACACCCGGCTCGGCGTTCGCGAGCGCCGCGGCGGCCGCGAACAGCTCCGGCGCCGGCGGCAGCCGACGCACCCTCGGCATCCCGTCGTCGAGCGGCTGGGCCGAACGCGAGCTCACCGGCATCGAACTGCCCGGCGGGGCCGCCACCGTCACCGTGCGGGCGTCGGGTTCGGGCGGAGTCACCGTCGACCAGCTCTCACTCGTCAAGACCTGCGCCGGCGCCCCACCGCAGCCGGGGCGGTACGAGGCGGAGACCGCTCCGGCGCGGCGCCGGAGCACGATCGACTCGAACCGAGCGGGCTGTTCCGGAAGCGGTTCCTGCAACGGCAACGCCGCCGTGGGGGCCTTCGCGGAGTTCACCGTGAACTCCGGGACCGGGACCGCCCGTACGGCGACGCTGGGGATCCGGTTCGCCGATGGCGCCACCAGCGGTGCGCGGCCGGTGAACCTGGTCGTCGACGGATCCACGGTGGGGGCGGTCCCGTTCGAGCCCACCGGTGCGTGGACGACGTGGACGACCACGAACGTGACCGTCTCGCTGAACGCCGGCAGCAACGCCATCCGGTTGGATCCGCCCACGGCAGCCGGACTGCCCGACGTCGACTGCCTCGACGTCGGTGCCGCGACCGGCTGACATCCCGTGCTCCGCCGGTCTTCCCGCCCTGCAGAGCGTACGGAACAGCCCTCGCCGCACGTACGTCACGTCGTCAGGAGAAGGACATGAGCAGCAAGCGTCCGCCCCGCGCCATCGCGGTCACGACGACGTTGGTCACCATGGTGTCCGCGACTCTACTCATGGTGCCCGAGCAGGCCCACGCGACCTTCGGAACCGCGGACATCAAGCCGATCGAGAGCAATGTCGCCGCCAAGCCCTGGGCCTCGGCGACGGCCGCCACCGGGTCGTCCGACGCCCGTCTGGCCACCGACGGCGACCCGGCGACGTCCTGGCACCCGGATCGTGCCCGCGCCCGTCAGTGGCTCACCGTCGACCTCGGTGGAACCTACGACAACCTGCACAAGGTCACGGTGCTCTTCCCCGACCGTGGAGTGGGCCACCGGTACGTCATCGAGGCCTCGTCCGACGGTCGCCGGTGGAAGACCATCGCCGACAGATCCCACGACCGAGCCGTGTCGCGAGGGGAAGTGCACCTGTTCACCCGGCCCGGAACGCGCTTCGTCCGGCTGACGTTCACAGGCGGCCCTGCCCAGGCCCCGGCAGGTGTCAGCGAGCTCCAGGTCTTCAACTACCTGCGCGACGACCTCACCCTCGGCGCCGATCTGTCCTGGATGGACGACGTCCAGGACCAGCAGTACTGGGTCGACCCCCTGGCCGGGAACCGCGGCGCCGGGCCACACCTGCTCGACGTGGCCAAGGACCGTGGCATCGAGTACAGCCGGCTGCGGATATTCAACGAGCCGCGCAGCGAGAGCACCGGGCAACCGACGCCGGTACCGCGCCAGGGCCCGGAGCGCTCACTGGTCTCAGCCAAGTGGATCAAGCAGCGGGGCATGGGCCTGGGGATCGACTTCCACTACGCGGACTCGTGGGCGGACCCGAGCAAGCAACCCAAACCGCGCGCCTGGGCCGGGCTGAAGTTCGCGGACCTGTCCCGGACGGTGTACGACTTCACCGCGGGCTGTCTGAAGCGGTTGATCCGGCAGGGCACCACGCCGGAGAAGGTGGCCGTCGGCAACGAGATCATCAACGGCTTCATGTACGGCAGCGAGGCGGCCCGCATCGGCACGACGAATCCGCCCTACTTCGTCGACCAGGCCGACGTCTACCAGTCCCAGCCCGGCGGTGGCCTGCTGTGGAAGTACTGGCGGTCGGCCGACCCGGTGGAGCGGCGGCTCTACGACCAGTCGTGGGACCGGTTCACCACCCTGGCCGCGGCCGGGATCAAGGCCGTCCGGGACGCCTCACCCACATCCAAGGTCGAGATACACGTGGTCGTCGACAAGGACAAGCTCGCCAAAACCATGGAGTTCTGGCACCAGTTCCTCACCCGCGTGAAGGCGAAGGGCCAGAACCCCGATGTGCTGGCCCTCTCGTACTACCCGGAATGGCACGGCACGCCCGAGGCGCTGGACCTCAACCTGAACACCATGGCCACCGCCCACCCCGGCTACGAGATCGACATCGCAGAAACCGCCTACCCCGCGTCGGGCGACGACGGCTCACCGCTGCCCAACTCGCCGTACCCACGGACCGTTCAGGGGCAGGCGGACGCGATCCAGCGGGTGTTCCAGGCCGCCAACGACGTGGTCGACAACCGGGGTTCAGGGGCACTGGTGTGGGAGCCGGCCGGGTACCAGCCGATGTTCCGGGCCGTGCCCGGACTGGCGAACACGTGGGAGCCGCACGCGTCCCTCGACGTCTTCAACGCCAGCCGCGCCAAACACATCCTCGAAGACACCGTCCACACGGCCACCGTGGTGGGAGCCGCCCCGAAGCTGCCCTCCTCCGTCCGCATGCTCACCACCGCCGACGACAAGATCACCGATGTTCCCGTCCGCTGGCAGCCGTTGCCACCCGGCGCGACCGACGGGCCCGGTGAGGTGACGGTCACCGGGACGACCGGCACGGGACCGGTCAAGGCGGTCATCGACGTCATGCCCGGACACGGCGAACACGGCATGACCACCTCATAGCCTGCCTGGAAGAACCGGACCGTGTTCGACCGGACCGGGCCATCCGCCGCCGTGGGACGCACCCGGCGACAGGACCAGCCGAACGCCCCCCGATCCGCCCACCCATCCCCGAACCCAAGGAGTCACCATGACCTTGCGACGACGCACCTTCCTCACCATGAGCGCGGCCGGAGCGACGGGCGTGGGCCTGTCCCTGCTCGGGGCAGGCCAGGCGCCGGCCGCCGCCGGGCCGCTGGACACCGCGCCGACCACGCCGTTCGCGGTCGGCGTGCGCCGGTACAACTGGACCCGCGGCAGCCGCCCGTGCACCACCTACGTCTACTACCCGGCCACCGGCACCGCCGGCGGCAGCCCCGTGACGGACGCCCCGGTCGCAAACGGGGTCTTCCCGCTCTACAACTTCACCCACGGCTACGGAAGCAGCCCGCAGAACTCCCTGTTCATCATCCGGGCCCTGGCCTCGGCGGGCTTCGTCGTCCCCGCCCCGCACTTCAACCACAACTTCACCGACGTCAACAACGGCAACACCTCCAAGGACGTCTCGCAGATCCTCACCAACACCCTCGCGCTCAACGCGAGCGGACCGCTGGCCGGGCACCTCAAGACCGGCATCGGCGTCGGCGTCTCGGGCCACTCCCTGGGCGGCATGGTCACCCACGGTCTGCTGACCTCCTGGCCCGACAAGCGGATCGTCTCCGCCAACCCGCAGTCCTGCGTGGACATGGGCAACCCCGCCGCCTCGGTCTCGGCCAAGGTCCTGTTCGTCCACGGCGACCGGGACTCGACCACGTCGTACTCCTCGGCCCGCCAGGCGTACTCGGAGATCACCTGGCCCAAGGCGTTCCTCACCTTCGTCGGGGGCAGCCACACCAGCTTCTGGAGCGACCAGCGCTTCCCGAGGACCGTCGTCGACTGGGCCCGCTGGACCATGTACGGCGACACCGCCGCGCGGGACCGCCTCCCGGCTGACGCGTCCGGGTCCAAGATCAGGTGGGAAGCCCGGCTCGGATGAGTCACCGGGCGGCACCGCCGCCCGCATCGCCCAGTACGCCCACGGCGGCGACCCCGACCAGCGCTTCACCCGCCGCCGCGTCTGACCGGAACATGTCGGGACACCGCTCGGACAACCGGGCGGGCGGTGCCTCGGCATGCCCCCACGGCCATGGGAGCGGTCGGCGGGCGTGCGCACTTCCCCAGGGAGCGCCCGCACGCTCGCCGGTCGGGCTTTCCGAAGCAGCCGACTGCCCCTCGTGCACCCCGCGCTGCGGGACGGACGGGTGACGCAGGGCAGCGGCCTCAGGTTGCCGTCACCGATCCGCCGTCGCAGGAGAAACCCAGCCCTTCACGCACATCCCGGCACCGGGCGAGGCCCCGCCCGCTTGAGCGACTCGGACGGACGTCACTATCGTCTTGCCCAGAGGTGAGACACCTCTCTCCGATGAGGCATCCCGGGAGGCTCCCCTGACGGTCAAGAACGAGGAACAGGGCGCCGGGCGCGGCATGCGCCGCGACGCGGTCCGCAACCGGCGCAAGCTCCTGGACGCCGTGGGTGAGGCCCTCAGGACCGAGCCCGGCGCGATGACCATGGGGGTCGTCGCGGAGCGGGCCGACCTGTCGCTGGCCACGGCCTACCGGTACTTCCCGTCGGTCGAGGAGCTCCTCAAGGCCTACCTGCTCGGCGTGATCGTCCAGCTGCGCAACTACAGCCACGACTGCCCCAAGACCGGCCCGGCCCTCTTCGAGGACGTGGTGCGGGAATGGGCTCGTCTGGTCCGCAGCTACGGCCCCGCCATGGTCCAGATCCGATCGCGCGCGGGCTTCCTCACCCGACTGCGCGGCAACGACGAGGTGATCACCCCGGTCCGGGACGCCTGGGAGCGCCCCATTCGCAGCGTGATGCGGTACCTGAACGTGCCGGACGATCATTTCGATCACGCGTTGTTCCTGTACAACGCCATGTTCGATCCACGCGAGATCCTGGACCTGATCAGCACCGGCCTCCCGGAGGAGGAAGCGATCAGCCGTCTGACGGCCGCCTACTACGGGGCTCTCCAGGGCTGGGCCGGCGCCTGATCCACACGGCCGGCGGCCGGTGAGGGACGGCTCCCCCGCGGTTGCCGTGGCTCAGCACAAGGACCCACCGCCCACTGCGTCCGCGGTGGGCTTCAGGCATGCCCACCGGACCCCGGCTCGTCCACAGCGCCCACAGCGCCCCCGCTCGGGCATGTGCCACCGCCTGCCTCCGGCCGATCCGCCCGCACCCCACCCTTGAACCGCTCATCGCGATGTGAGAACGTTCTCGCACTTTACATCTCGTGACTCCCTGGAGATCGGATGAGCGCCCTCCCCTCCCGAACGGCCACTTCTCTCCCGGAGCGCATCAGGGCAGCGTCGAGGCGGCCCCGGACGCTGGGCGGTACGGTGCCGGGCGCCGTCTCCCTGGCCATGGGCGAACCGGACAGCGACACGCCGCAGCCAGTGGTGGAGGCTGCCGTCCGGGCGTTGCGCGCCGGCCGCACTCGCTACTCGCAGATCACCGGATCTCCGGACCTCCGCCGGGAGATCGCCTCCCACCTGGCGCGTTTCCAGGGCACCGGGGTCGACCCGGCGAATGTCGTCGTCACCCACGGAGGCAGCGCCGGCCTCGCAGCCACCGTCCTCGCCCTGCTGAACCCGGGCGATCGAGTGCTGCTCCCCGAACCGACCTACTCCCTGTACGCGGACCACGCGGCCATGGCGGGGGCCGAGGTGGAGTGGATCTCCACGCGGCCCGACGGCTCGATCGACCTGCACAAACTCGCGGCGGCGGCACCCGGCGCCCGGATGCTCATCCTGTGCAATCCCGTGAATCCCACCGGAATGGTGTTCTCCAAAGCCGATATCGAAGGAGTCGGCGCCATCCTCCGCGACCATCCCGACCTCTACCTCCTGTCGGACGAGGCATACAGCGACATCGTCTTCGACGGAATCGCGTTCACCTCGGCATCCGAACTGGCCTCCGTGGGGGACCGGGTGGTGCTCTCCGGAACTTTCTCCAAGTCGTACTCGATGACCGGCTGGCGCATCGGTTTCATCTGCGCCGCCGCCGCTGTCGCCGAAAAGATCAATCTCGTTCACCGGACGATCAACGGGCCTCTGAACACCTTCGTCCAGGACGCGGCCGTCGAGGCGCTTCGCATTCCCGACAAGGATCTGCACGCACTCTCGGCGCGCTTCCAGCGCCGCCGGGATCTGGTCATGCGCCACCTCGACGGCCTCGACGCGGTGAGCGTCGTCCGGCCTCTCGGAGCGTTCTACGCATTCCCTCGCATCGACAGCGCCCTGTCCTCCGTCGAACTCGTGCAACGGTTCGCCGACGGAGGCGTGCTCGTACGCGCCGGGTCGGAATTCGGCCCGTCGGGCGAGGGACACGTACGCCTGTCCTTCGCCACGGACGAAACGGCACTCGAAGAGGGTCTGCGCCGCTTTACGCACGTCATCAACGCGCTTTAACGCCGCCCCCGCGATTTCGATCACCTATCGGCCCGACCGACAGCACCCTTGCACGTTCCCCCCGGAGATCTCCAGTGCGTCACAGAGGTCCCGAAGTCCGTGCTGCCCAGCGACCCTTCGGCGAGCCAGGCTCTTTACCAAAAGTCGACGAGAAAGCGTTGACAGGCGGCACACCCGGCCCCATAGTCGACGCAACTGAGATTCGCTTCGCACTTCGGATTGAGCCGCTCGGTTCGAACGCAAGCACTCCGAGCCTCGGACCCCACTCCGCGGGGCCAGCACATCACGTAGGCCAGACGGGCCAACAAGGGCTGGCGCACACCTCAAGTGAAACCCCAATCGCAAGCCGTTCGGCAGTGTTCGTAGGGACGAGTCCCCGATGACGGGAAGCTCTCGACGACTCCGTGCGCGACACGCCGCTCGCAGATCAACCGGCAGACTCCGCAAGGCGGACGGCCGATGGAAGGAGTTCCCATGGCTTCACGGTGGGTGAAGGGGGCTGGGGTCATGTTGACCGTCGCCTCGCTCGTCACGCTCAGCGCCTGTAGCGGTTCCGGCGACTCGGGCGGTTCGAGTTCCGGCGGCAAGCCGGTGACGGTGGAGTTCTGGGGGGCGGCGGTCGGCCTCGACAAGTCCGTGGCGCTGTGGAACGAGTCCCACCCCGACGTCAAGGTCAAGTACAGCCAGATCCCGGCGGGCAGCATCGGCGGCTACGCGAAGATGCAGAACGCGGTGAAGGCCGGCAACGCACCCTGTCTCGGGCAGGTGGGCTACGACACCCTCTCGAACTTCATCGCCACCGGCGCGCTGGAGGACATCTCCCAGTACGCCGACGCCGCCAAGGACAAGTTCGTGCCGTGGACCTGGCAGATGTCCAGCGTCGGCGACAAGGTGTTCGGCATCCCCGTCGACAGCGGACCGATGGCGATGTACTACCGCACCGACCTGTTCGAGAAGTACAAGATCTCCCCACCGAAGACCTGGGACGATTTCGCCGCGGCCGCGCAGAAGGTGCACAGCGCCAATCCCTCGGCCTACCTGACGACCACGCCGCAGGACGCCTATGACCTGGGGGCGCTGACCTGGCAGGCCGGAGGCAGGTGGTTCGGCACCGCTAACGACCGGTGGCAGGTGACCATCGACAACCCGCAGACGAGCAAGGTCGCGCAGTACTGGCAGGGCCTGCTGGACAAGAAGCTGGTCACCAGTGACCCGATGCTGGACACGGCCTGGTTCAAGAAGGTGCAGGACGGGCAGCTGCTGTCCCTCGTCAGCGCCGTGTGGGCGGCTCCGCTGATCTCCAAGAACCTGCCCGAGCTGTCCGGCAAGTGGGCCGTGGCGCCCATGCCCCAGTGGTCCGAAGGGCAGAAGGCGGCCGGTAACCGCGGAGGCTCGGCGACCGTGGTGCTCAAGGGCTGCGAACACCCGAAGGAGGCCACGGAGTTCGCGACCTGGCTGAGCACCGACAAGGACAGTGTCACCAGTCTGATCAAGAACACCGGCATCTACCCGGCCGCGACGAGCGGCCAGCAACTGCCTGCCGTGGACCAGCCTTCGCCGTACTTCGGCGGACAGAACATCTACGACGTGTTCAAGACAGCGGCCGCGAACACGAGCACGGGCTGGGTGTGGGGCCCGACGATGAGCCAGGTCCAGTCCGACATGAAGGACGGGCTCAAGAAGGCCGGAGCCGGGCAGGGCACCATCCCGAAGACCGTGACCTCCGTCCAGGACAGCACCGTCGCGGCCATGAAGAGCCAGGGGCTGAGCGTCGGGAAGTGACGCGCGCGGTGAACGACGGCGGGCGCCCGGCGGCCTTTCCGACCTGCCGGGCGCCGGCGCCGCGGCTTCGCCCCCTCGGCCCCGACACGCCAGGGTCCGTCCTCCCCCGTGCCACCGGGCC
>NZ_JAHHIU010000079.1:124527-191287 GCF_024539815.1 Streptomyces hayashii | reverse complement strand
GTTCGGGCAGCAGGACTGGGGTGGGGACGGGGAGCGGGACGGGCCGCCCGCGGTCGTCTACCGGGGTGACTCGCCCCCGGTGCGCTGTCTGGTCAGCGGCCGGCCCTGGCGGGCCGACCGGCTGGACCGGGCCGTCGAGGAATGGCTGCCCTCCCTGCCCGCCGGATCCGCGCAGCCCAGCGCCCTGATCGTGCCGGTCCGGGCCCGCGGCACGACCCTCGGCGTCACCACGTTCCTGCGGGACGGCCTGCGTGAGCCGTTCGACGAGGACGACCTGGCCCTCGCCGAGGACCTCGTCTCGCGGGCGGCCGTCTGCGTGGACAACGCCCGCCGCTACACCCGCGAGCGCGACGCGGCCCTGGTCCTCCAGCGCAATCTGCTCCCCCGCCGGCTGCCGGAGCAGGACGCCGTCGAGGTGTCCGCCTGCTACCGGCCGGCCGACGAGCTGACCGGCCTCGGCGGCGACTGGTACGACCTCATCCCGCTGTCCGGGGCCCGGGTCGCCCTCGTGGTCGGCGAGGTCCCCGGACACGGCATCGACGCCGCCGCGGCGATGGGCAGGGTGCGCACCGCCGTACGCACCCTCGCCGCCCTGGATCTGCGGCCCGAGGAGATCCTGGCCCACCTCGACGACCAGGTCGCCCGCATGGATCACGAGGAGGACGTGCCGGCCGGCGTCCGGCCCCGGGCCGAGGGCGCCCAGACGGCGGGGTCCGCGTGCGTGTACGTCGTCTACGACCCCGTCGACGGGCGGTGTGTGATGGCCGCGGCGGGACATCCCGCCCCGGCCGTCGTGGGCCCAGACGGCGCGGTGACGTTCGTCGAACTGCCCCAGGGGCCGCCGCTCGGCGCGGGCGGGCCGCCGTTCGAGTCGACCGAGGTGATCCTGCCGGAGGGCAGCACCCTGGCGCTGCACACGGACGGGCTGCTGGCCCGCAGCGGGCACTGGACGCCGGACAGCGACCGCGAGCGGCTGCGGCGGGCGCTGGAACGGTCCGCGGGCGCCCTCGACCTGCGCTGCCGGACCGTGATCGACGCCCTCGTGCCGGCCCGGCCCCACGACGACGTCGCCCTGCTCATGGCCCGCACCCGCCGGCTGAGTGCGGACCGGGTCGCCGACTGGGAGCTGCCCGCCGAACCGGCGGCGGTCGCCGAGGCCCGCAAGACCGCGAGCCGCCGGCTGGCCGAGTGGGGGCTCCCGGAGCTGTCCTTCACCACCGAGCTGGTCGTCAGCGAGCTGGTCACCAACGCCATCCGGTACGCGGCCGGGCCGATCCGGCTGCGGCTGATCCGCGACCGCACCCTGATCTGCGAGGTCTTCGACGGCGGCGCCACCGCACCCCACCTGCGCCATCCGCGCGCCACCGACGAGGGCGGCCGTGGTCTGCTGCTGGTCTCCCAGGTGAGCCGGCGGTGGGGCACTCGGTTCCTCCCCGAGGGCAAGGTCATCTGGGCCGAGCAGTCGCTCACCGATCCCGGCGTGTGAGGCGGCGGGTGAGCGGCGAGCCGATACACCGCGACACATGAGAAAATGGCGCGAAACCGGCGGATGGGGCGTGAGCCATGAACGACACGGCGATCGACTACGCGGCGGTGTTCCAGGCCCTCCCCGGCATGGTGGCCCTGCTGACCCCCGAGCTGGTGTACGCGGACGCCAACGCCGAGTTCCTGCGGGCGACGGGCCGCAGTCGCGAGCAGATGGTCGGCCGGCACGTCTTCGAGGTCTTCCCCGACAACCCCCACGACGCGGGCGCGAGCGGCATGCGCAACCTGGAGGCCTCGCTGCGCCGGGTGCTGGCCACCGGCGAGCGGGACGCCATGGCGCTGCAGCGCTACGACGTGGAGTCGGCCGAACGCCCCGGCGAATGGGACGAACGGTACTGGAGCCCGGTCAACGCGCCGGTCCACGGTCCGGACGGGTCGGTGGTGCTGCTGGTGCACCGCGTGGAGGAGGTCACCGAGCTGATCCGGGCGCGCGGCGGACGCGCGGCGGACGGGCACGGGAGCGGGGCGCGGACCGGCAGCCGGGGCCGGGTCCTGGAGGCCGAGCTGTACACCCGGGCCCGCGAGCTTCAGGAGCTCAACGAGCGGCTGCGCCTGGCGCACGCCCGGGAGCGCGAGGTGGCGCTCGCCCTTCAGGAGGCGATGCTGCCGGCGCGCCGTCAGGTCGGCCACCACCGGGCGGCCGTGCGCTACCGGCCGGCGGTCGGCTCGCTCAACGTGTGCGGGGACTGGTACGACCTGGTCGACCTGGTCGGCGGCCACCGCATCGGCGTGTCCGTCGGCGACGTCGTCGGACACGGTCTGGAGGCCGCCGGGGTGATGGGCCAGCTGCGCAGCGCGCTCAGCGCCGCCTCCCGGGTGGCGGAGGGCCCGGCCGAGGCGCTGAACGTCCTCGGCAGGTACGCGCACGTCGTGGACGGCGCCGAGTCCGCCACGGCGGTCACCACGTTCATCGACTTCGACCATCACACCATCGCCTACAGCAGCGCCGGGCATCCGCCGCCGGTGCTCGTCCACGCCGACGGCCGGGTGGAGTTCCTCGACCGGGCCACCGACCCGCCGCTCGACGCCCACCCCGATCCGGTCTCCCGGCCCGAGGCCTGCACCGCCTACGACGACGGCGCCACCCTCGCCCTGTACACCGACGGGCTGGTGGAACGGCGAGGCGAGGACATCGACACGGGCCTGAACCGCCTGGCCGAAGCCCTGGCCCGGCATCGCGCCGCCGACCCCGAGTCCCTTGCCGACGCGGTCCTGTGGGAGCTCCTGCCGACCGGCGGCGCCACCGACGACACGGCTCTGGTGGTCGTGCGGCTGTGACGGGAGAAGCCCGACGGGGCCGGATCGGCACGGTTCCGGCGGTCGCCGCCTGCCCCTACACTGACACCCCACGCCATGCCGGTTGACCTGCTGGAACACGGCGGCGAGCCGATCCGCCGGAGACGAGGAGCGACCCCCTTTGTTCTACTACCTCCTGAAATACGTGCTGTTGGGGCCGCTGCTGAGGCTGCTCTTCCGGCCGCGCATAGAGGGCCTGGAGCATGTGCCGGACTCGGGCGCGGCCATCATCGCGGGCAACCACCTGTCGTTCTCGGACCACTTCCTGATGCCCGCGATCCTCAAGCGCCGCATCACCTTCCTCGCCAAGGCCGAGTACTTCACGGGTCCGGGCCTCAAGGGACGGCTGACGGCCGCCTTCTTCCGCAGCGCCGGTCAGATCCCGGTCGACCGCTCCGGCAAGGAGGCCGGCCAGGCGGCGATCCGCGAGGGGATGGGGGTGCTCGGCAAGGACGAGTTGCTCGGCATCTACCCGGAGGGCACCCGCTCGCACGACGGCCGCCTCTACAAGGGCAAGGTCGGCGTCGCGGTGATGGCTCTGAAGTCCCGCGCCCCGGTGATTCCCTGCGCGATGATCGGCACCTTCGAGGCGCAGCCGCCCGGCAAGAAGATCCCCACCCTGCACCCCGTGGCGATCCGGTTCGGCGAGCCGCTCGACTTCTCCCGCTACCTCGGCATGGAGAACGAGAAGGCGGTGCTGCGGGCGATCACCGACGAGATCATGTACGCGATCCTGACGCTGTCGGAGCAGGAGTATGTGGACCAGTACGCGGCGGTCGCCAAGAAGGAGGAGGCCGAGGCGAAGGCCCGCAGGTCCGAGAAGACGGAGAGGTCCCGCAAGTTCCGCCGTACGCCGCGGGGTTGACGGAGCGTCACAGAACGCGGACGGGAACATCGGGAACACCGGAGGGGCGGCCGGATCGATCCGGCCGCCCCTCACTGCCTGCCGACGGTGCTTACGGCGCGGGCGTGGCGTGCGGCGCGCAGGTCACGTCCGCCCGGTCCAGCTTCCCGGTGAGGAGGTAGGCGTCCACCCGGGGGTTGATGCAGGCGTTGACCAGACCGGTCACGCCGTGGGAGCCGGCGTCCTTCTCGGTGATCAGGCGCGAGCCCTTGAAGCGCTGGTGCAGCTGGACGGCGCCGTCGTACGGGGTGGCGGCGTCATTGGTCGACTGCACGATCATCACCTGCGGCAGCCCCTTGTGGGTGGTGACGTTCACCGGGGTCTGCTGCTTGACCGGCCAGTAGGCGCACGGGAGGTTCATCCACGCGTTGGCCCAGGTCATGAACGGGTAGTCCTTGTTGAGGCGCGTGTTGTCGTCGTTCCACTTCCGCCAGCTGGTGGGCCACTTGGCGTCGGTGCACTCCACGGCCGTGTAGACGGCGTTGCTGTTCTCCGAGGAGATGTTGCCGGCCGTGTCGGTCATGTCCGGCGCGGCCGCGTCGACGAGCGCCTGGGTGTCGCCCGCGAAGTACTTGCTGAAGACGGTGGCGACCGGGACCCACGAGGAGTCGTAGTACGGGGCGCTCTGGAAGAAGGAGATCAGCTCCGCCGGACCGACCAGGCCGCCGATGGGGTTCTTCTTCGCGGTGGCGCGCAGCTGGAGCCACTTGGTCTGGACGGCGGCGCGGGTCGCGCCGAGGTGGAAGGTGGCGTCGTTCTTGGCGACCCAGTCCTCCCAGTCCTTCCAGCGGCCCTCGAAGGCCACGTCCTGGTCGAGGTTGGCCTCGTACCAGATCTTCTCGCGGGACGGGTTGACGACGCTGTCGACGACCATCCGGCGCACGTGCCCGGGGAAGAGGGTGCCGTAGACGGCGCCGATGTAGGTGCCGTAGGAGACGCCCAGGTAGTTGAGCTTCTTCTCGCCGAGGGCGGCCCGGATGACGTCCAGGTCGCGCACGGTGTTCGGCGTGGTCATGTACGGCAGCATCTCGCCGCTGCGCTCGTAGCAGCCGTCGGCGTACTCACGGGCGAGCTTGATCTGGGCGAGCTTGTCGGCCTCGCTGCCCGGGACCGGGTCGGCCTTGGGCGCCTTGACGAACTGCTGCGGGTCGATGCAGGAGATGGGCGCGGAGTGGCCGACGCCGCGCGGGTCGAAGCCCACGAAGTCGTAGGCCTTGGCCACGTTGGCCCACACGGGCGCCTTGGTGGTGACGCGACGCGGGAAGCGCAGACCGGAACCGCCGGGCCCGCCCGGGTTGTACACGAGCGCGCCCTGGCGCTCCTTCGCCGTGCCCGTGTTGCCGATGCGGTCCACGGCCAGCTTGATCTTCTTGCCGTCGGGCCTGGCGTAGTCGAGCGGGACCGTGACCCAGCCGCACTGGATCGGCTTCTCCAGGCCCCAGTCGGCCGGGCACGCCTGCCAGTCGATGCCGGCTTTGGCGGCGCGGTCGGCGGCGATGGCGGCGCCCCGGGCCTCACGGTCCTGGCCCGGACGGCCGCTGGCGGCGCCGGCCGTCGGCGCCGCGACGGCACCGGCGATCAGGGTCGCGGTGACGAGTACGCCCGCCGAGCCCAGCGCTGCGGTGCGCTTGTTCGGTCGTATGTCCTTCAAGTGCTAACTCCCCTGGTTTATGGCGGCAGGAGGATCCTTGCGGCTGTGAGGCGCCTGAGAAAAGGTGTCGTTGACCTTCTTTGCCAATCCGATAACCGGAAAGAGAAGTACCGCTCACCGGATGTCCAGCTCGGCGAGCGCCTCGTCCAGCGCGCGCCGCAGCCGCAGCCCGTCGGGCGCGACGGCGGTGACCAGGGCGGCGGGCCCGGCCAGCGGCATGACACAGGCGTGCTCCGCGAGAATCCTGGCCTCCACCGGCCGCTCCCCGAACTCCGGCCGCGCGAGCACGAGTTGACCGACCGCCCGCTGCCCCGCGAGCACGGCGGGACCGTCCCAGCCGCCGGGGGCTCCGGGCCCGCAGGCCAGTTCCTGGTCCAGGACGACCCGGCCGGCGATCCGCACGACCAGTCGGCTGCGGAGCAGGCCCGGCTCCTCCCCCACCCGCCCGAGCACCTGCTCCTCACGCAGCACGAGCCGCGCGCCGGCGTCGAGGTCGACGCGGCTGACGACGGACAGGTCGCTGCCCTTCGCCGAGATCAACGGCTCCGGCAGCCAGTGCAGTTCGCCGTCGTCGGCTACGGTGAGACGCAGCTCGTAGCGGGCGTCGTCCTTCGTCTGCCCCGGCAGCGCGATGGTCGCGGCCGCCGAGCCCACCCGCAGCCGGGCGCCGCCGCCCACGACGGCCTCGACTGCGAAGCGGTCACCGCCCAGGGGGCCGCTCATCGCCCCGACGAGCAGGACGCGCGCCTCGGCGCCGGTCCCGCGGGTGCGCCGCAGGGCGAGCGGTCCGTCGCTCTCCAGGACGGGCAGCGAAGTCCCCCCGCGCCCGTCGTCGCGCGCTTCGATCCGGGCGGTGGCGTGCACACCGCCCATGTCAAGCCGTCCAGGCGGCGAGCTGCGCCCGCACCCAGTCGGCGACGTCGGCGACACCGCTCTCGCTCCTCAAGGACTGGAAGACGACGGGCAGTTCGGCCCGCTGGGCCTTCGCGTCGGCGGCCATCCGGGCGAGGTCGGAGCCGACGTGGGGCGCGAGGTCGGTCTTGTTGACGACCAGGAGGTCCGCGGTGGTGACGCCCGGGCCGCCCTTGCGCGGGATGTCGTCCCCGCCGGCGACGTCGATGACGAAGATCTGCGCGTCCACGAGCCCCTTGGAGAAGGTGGCGGTGAGGTTGTCCCCGCCGGACTCGACGAGGATCAGGTCCAGCGGGCCGACCTCGTCCTCCAGATCCTCCACGGCTTCGAGGTTGGCGGAGATGTCGTCGCGGATGGCGGTGTGCGGGCAGGCGCCCGTCTCCACGGCCGTGATCCGCTCGGGCGGCAGCACGGCTTCGCGGAGCAGGAACTCGGCGTCCTCGCGGGTGTAGATGTCGTTGGTGACGACGGCCAGGGACAACCGGTCGCGCAGGGCCCGGCAGAGGGCGGCGACGGTGGCCGTCTTCCCGGAGCCGACGGGCCCGCCGAGTCCGATGCGCAGGGCGCGGCGTGAGCCGTCGGGGCGACGGGCGTCGGCGCTGACGGCGGCGGGCCCGTGCGGGGAGTGGTCAAGATGCACAACGGCTCCTAGTCGGCCAGGGTGGGGCGAAGCCCGGGGTGGGGAACGGGGCTTTTACGGCGAGGGCGGGGAGACTCACGAGGCGAACAGCCGTACCGGCCACGCCGCATGCACCTCCGCCCCGATCTCCAGCAGCGGCGCGGACGCGGCGGGCAGCGCGTCGACGCCCCCGGCGGACACCGCCGCCGCGGACGCCACGGCCCGGTCGGCCACCCGGTCCAGTTCCGGCGCGAGCCGGGCCAGCGCCGCCGTCGCCTCGAAGGGGTCGAGGCTCAGCAGCCGCACCACGGCGGTGGCCGGTCCGCTCACACTCTCGTACACCGCGCAGTACGCCGCGTCCGCCGGTCCGAGACCGGCCGCTCGCGCCGTCAGCCCGAGCACCACCGGCTGATGAGCGCCCTTGGGGAACTGCCGTGCCACCGCGTCCAGTTCGTCGCTCGGCCAGGTGGCTCGGGCTGCCCGCATCAGCTGCCGGCCCAGTCTGCGGGCCGTGGCCCGCAGGGCGGGGGACGGCGTCCGGGCGTCCGCCGCGGCGTCCAGCCCGGCCGGGTCCGACCCGGCGGCCGCCGCGGCGGCCAGCGCCGCGGCGACCAGTCCGGACGTGTGCAACCGCCCGCGGCAGAAGGCCTCCAGGCTCTCCGCACCGGTGATCCGGCCGGCCTTCACGGCCGCCTCCGCGCCGCCGGAGTGCGCATGCCCTCCGGCCGGGAAACGGCCGTCGGCCAGGACGAGAAGTGCTGCCCTTGTCACGTCGATGTCCTCGAAGGCCGGCGGTCAGAACAGGAAGTAACGCTGGGCCATGGGCAGTTCGGCGGCCGGGGTCGCCTCGACGAGCTCGCCGTCGATGTGCACGGCGAAGCTGTCCGGGTCGACCTCCACGCGCGGCCGGGCGTCGTTCTCCCGCATGTCCGCCTTGGTCACCCCGCGCGTGGAGTCGATGGCGACGAACTTCTTGCCGAGCTGCAACCGCTCCGGCAGCCCGTCCTCGATCGCCAGCGGGGCCACGAAGTTGAAGGAGTTCGACGCCGGAGCCCGGCCGATCGCGCCGAACATCGGACGCGGCAGGATCGGCTGCGGGGTCGGGATGGAGGCGTTGGCGTCGCCCATCTGGGCGTAGGCGATCTGCCCGCCCTTCAGGACCAGCTGCGGCTTGACGCCGAAGAACGCCGGCTCCCACAGCACCAGGTCGGCGAGTTTGCCGCTCTCGACGGAACCGATCTCGCGGGCCAGCCCCTGGGCGAGCGCGGGGTTGATCGTGTACTTGGCGACATAGCGCCGGACGCGGTGGTTGTCGGCGCGGCCGTCGCCCGGCAGCGCGCCCCTGCGGCGCTTCATCACGTGCGCCGTCTGCCAGGTCCGCATGATCACCTCGCCGACGCGGCCCATGGCCTGGGAGTCGGAGGAGATGATCGAGATGGCTCCGAGGTCGTGCAGGACGTCCTCGGCCCCGATCGTGGAGGGCCGGATCCGGGACTCGGCGAACGCCAGGTCCTCCGGGACCGCCGGGTTGAGGTGGTGACACACCATCAGCATGTCGAGGTGTTCCTCGGCGGTGTTCACCGTGTAGGGGCGCGTCGGGTTCGTCGAACTGGGCAGCACGTACGACTCGGAGACGACGGTCATGATGTCGGGCGCGTGCCCGCCCCCCGCGCCTTCGGTGTGGTAGGCGTGGATGCCGCGTCCGGCGATCGCGGCGAGCGTGTCGCCCACGAAACCGGCCTCGTTGAGGGTGTCCGTGTGGATGGCCACCTGGACGCCGGTCCGCTCGGCGACGGTCAGCGAGGCGTCGATGACGGCCGGGGTCGAGCCCCAGTCCTCGTGCAGTTTCAGGCCCAGCGCCCCGCCCCGGATCTGCGACAGCATCGCGTCCTGCGAGACGGTGTTGCCCTTGCCGAGGAAGCCGATGTTCAGCGGGTACTGCTCCATCGCCTCCAGCATCCGGGCGAGGTGCCACGGACCAGGGGTGACGGTGGTCGCCTTCGAGCCCTCGGCGGGCCCGGTGCCGCCGCCGACCAGGGTGGTGACGCCCGAGGACAGCGCCTCGTCGGCGATCTGGGGGCAGATGAAGTGGACGTGCGCGTCGACCGCGCCGGCCGTCAGGATCCGCCCGTTGCCGGCGATGACCTCGGTCTCCGGGCCGATCACCAGGTCCGGGTGGACCCCGTCCATCGTGTCGGGGTTGCCCGCCTTGCCGATGCCGGTGATCCGCCCGTCGCGGATGCCGACGTCGGCCTTCACCACTCCCCAGTGGTCGACGACGACCGCTCCCGTGACGACGGTGTCGGGCGTGCCCTCCGCGCGCGTGGCGCGGGACTGTCCCATCGACTCGCGGACGACCTTGCCGCCGCCGAAGACCGCCTCCTCGCCGGCGCGCCCGGGGCCGCCGCAGCGGTCCTCCTCGATCTCGATCAGCAGGTCGGTGTCGGCGAGCCGGATGCGGTCGCCGGTCGTGGGACCGAACAGGTCGGCGTAGGCGGGACGCGAGATCTCAGGCATCGAGGGCACCTCCCGTCTCCCCGCGCAGGCCGGGCACGACACGGGCCCCGGCGAGGGCGACGAGTTCGACGTCGACGGGGATGCCGGGCTCGAAGCGCACGGCGGTGCCGGCGGCGACGTTCAGCCGTTTGCCGCGGGCGGCCGCGCGGTCGAACTCCAGGCCGGGGTTGGCCTCGGCGAAGTGGTAGTGGGAGCCGACCTGCACCGGCCGGTCGGCGGCGTTGAGGACCGTGAGCCGGGTGACGTCCCGGCCCTCGTTGTAGACGATCGTGTCCTCGGCGAAGAGGATCTCTCCGGGAATCACGGCGGCCTCCCCTCTCAGACGATCGGGTCGTGGACGGTGACGAGCTTGGTGCCGTCCGGGAAGGTGGCCTCGACCTGGACGTCGTGGATCATCTCGGGGATGCCCTCCATGACGTCGTCGCGGGTGAGCAGCTTGCGACCGGAGGACATGAGCTCGGCGACCGTACGGCCGTCCCGCGCGCCTTCCAGGATGTGCGACGTGATCAGGGCCACCGCCTCGGGGTGGTTGAGCCGCAGGCCGCGGGCACGCCGCTTCTCGGCGACGTCGGCCGCCACGTGGATCAGCAGCCTCTCCTGCTCGTGCGGGGTCAGTTGCACGTCCCACCTCACATCCTCGCTCCGGACCGTGCGGGGCCCGGTTGCCGCGGCCACGGGGGAAAGCCCCTGGTGGCATGGATCGGCAGGCTAGTGGGACCGCATTTCGAGCAAGTTAACCAAGCTGTGATCGTTCGGCCCGCGTTCGACCCTCCGCCGCTCGGGCGGGACCTCCCGTCCTGAGGGCCCGTGACGGCCCGCGACGTCCCCCGGACAGCCGTCGCGACACGGTCGGGACGCCCGGGGGACGGGGCCGTGCACGGACGGCGCCGCTGGGGGGGCGCGGTCAGGAGGGGTTCGGGCCCCGGTACTCCGCCGTGACGCCGAAGCGGTGCTGTTCGCGGGGAGCGGACGCGACCTCGCGCACGGCGGTGACCGAACTGATCACCGGCTGCTCCGCCGGCTGGTCGAGTTCGTCGAGTCGCTCCAGGTCGGCGGCGGAGACGAGGGCGACGAGGGGTTTGCCGTGCCGGGTCACGACCACGCGCTCACCGCCGTACACCACGCGGTTGATCAGGTCGGCGAGCTCAGCCCTGGCTTGCGTCACCGGAATCTCGTAGGCCATGCCCCCATTCTAACGTCACGTACGTCCTGTACATTTTTTACAGATGCGCCAGACGCAAGAGGAGGGGCACCATGCACCGACCGTCCGCCCGACACGTCCTGCCCGAGTTCACCGAACGCACGAGCTCCGGTCGTCGGACGCTGGATCCGTACTCGAAGCTGCTGGAGGAACGGATCGTCTTCCTGGGGACCCCGATCGACGACGTCTCGGTCAATGACGTCACAGCCCAGTTCATGTACCTGGAGCACAAGGACCCGGACCGGGACATCGAGCTGTACATCAACTCTCCCGGCGGCCCGTTCAGCGCGATGACGGCCCTCTACGACACGATCCGCTTCGTCACCTGCGACGTGTCCACGACCTGCCTGGGCCGGGCGGACTCGTCCGCCGCGGTGCTGCTGGCGGCGGGCGCGCCGGGCAAGCGGTTCGCCCTGCCGGGCGCGCGGATGACGCTGCGCCAGCCGTCGCTGCCCGAGCCCGTCGAAGGCCGGGCGAGCGACCTCGCCGTCCAGGCCGAGGAGCTGGCGCGCACCCGGGCCGCTCTGGAGGGGATGCTCGTCCGGCACACCGGACGGACGCCGGAGCAGGTCGCCGCGGACATCGAGCGCGATCTGTTCCTGACCGCCCAGGAGGCCGTGGAGTACGGACTGCTGGACGGGATCGTGTCCAGCCGCAAGGCGTCCGCCGGCTCCCCGGGCCGGGGGTGAGCCGCCGATGGTGCCCGAGCTGCCGCCGTTGCCCGCCCTGACGCGCGCCGAGGCCGAGTTGATCGACGGCTATCTGGACGTCGTCGACCTGCTGGGGCGCATCAACCCCGCCCACCACGGCGACACCTACCGCGGACTGCGCGCCGCCCAGGCGCTGGTGGCCAAGGCGACGGCGCTGCGCGACGCGCTGACGCTGATGCACCAGCGCGGTGAGAGCGAGCTGCACGCGCCGACGCTCGCGCGGGCGCTGCGCGTCCTGGACGGGGAGCGCCGCACGGCGCGCTGCCGCCGCTCTCCGAGAGTTGACTGCGGCGCGCCTCCGGTCCGGACGGCTCGTGGTGCGCACGGGACGACCGGGCCGGAGACGAAACGACCCAGAAGGCGTACCCCCGTTCGGCAGAGCGTCTACTGTTCCCCCGGGCACCCAGAAGTTGCGCAAAAGGACGCTCATCGAGCGGAACGGGAGACGTCGTGGCTGGTGGGAGGCTCTGAGGCGGCTCGGCACCTGATCACCCATCAGAGTGTTCACCCGAACGGGTGAGTGGTGAGTAACCCCACAAATCCCCGGTTCCATTGGGATTTTCGGACATCGGTGCGCCAAGATCCCTGACTGACGACAAGCCCCCGCCACAAGAGGCGGGGCGGTCCGGGCGGACGCCGAGTCCTGCCGCCGCTCGGATGACCGGTCGACAGAAGTGCATCGGCAGGAGTGGAGGACCCAAGCACGACGGGTCGCCGGCACGTTCGGCTCCGCGAGGAGCCGTCGGGCCGAGCAGCCCTTGGGGTGAAGCCGCATCCGCGGCCGGGCAACTTCGCCAGCCCGAATCCGACAGGTCATCCTTCACAGGCGGCTGACGAAGGGTTGCGCATGACTGCGCTCAATCGTGTCCCGTCGCTCATGGCCCGGGCCGGTACGGCCTCGGCGTTCGCCATCGCCGCCGTGGGCGGCACGGTCGTGGTCCCGGGGCTCGCCTCCGACGCCGCCGCCGCCACACCGGCGGTGAAGGCGCTCCAGATCGCGGCCTCCAAGAAGGGCGCCCCGTACCGGTACGGGGCCACCGGGCCGAAGAGGTTCGACTGCTCGGGGCTCACGCTGTACTCGTACAAGAAGGCCGGCAAGAACCTGCCTCGGACGGCGGCCCAGCAGTACAACAAGACCAAGCACATCTCGGCGTCCAGCCGCAAGGCGGGCGACCTGGTCTTCTTCCACTCGGGGTCGAACGTGTACCACGTCGGGATCTACGCGGGCAAGGGAAAGATCTGGCACTCGCCGAAGACCGGCGACGTGGTGAAACTGCAGAAGATCTGGACCAAGAGCGTCTGGTACGGCCGGGTGCGCTGAGCCGCCGGTCCACCGAGCCTCCCGGGGCGGCGCACGACGTCCTGACGCGCCGTCATCGCCCCGGGATCTCGCCCTCCGCCGGGGCCGCCAGCGCTCCGGCCACCGGCTCCGCCGCCGGAACGGCCCACGGCAGCTCGACGGTGACCGTCTTGCCGCCCTCCCGGGTGGGCCGCACTCCGAGCCGGCCGCCGCACTCCGCGGTCAGCCAGCGAATGATCACCATGCCTCGGCCGTTGTCCTGCTGGACGGCGGCCGGCAGCCGTTTGGGGAAGCGCGGGTGGCTGTCGGTGACACCGATGCGCAGATGTTCGTCACGGTCGAGGACGAGACCCACCGTGAAGGTGGGTGACTGCCCGAAGGTGTGCTGTACGGCGTTGGTGGCGAGTTCCGAGACGATCAGCCGGACGGTGTCGGCCGCCTCCGTGTCCGCCGGCAGACCCCATTCGGCGAGGGTGTCGACGACGAATCCGCGGGCCGTGGAGACCGAGGCGGGATCGCTCGGCAGAGTGACGGATGCTTCCAGGTGATCTGCCATGGCGACGTCGTCCCTTTCCCACGGGACCGGAGTCCGACACGGGTGCGTGTGGTTCGAGTACGGTCCCGGACTGGTGCTTCTCCGCCAGACTGCCATTACCGCGTCGGACACGGGTGGCGATCCACCAAGATATGCATATATCTGTCGCCCGATGCGGTGAACTCTGCCACGGCAGAGCGTATTTGGTCGGCCCGTCAGGAGTAAGGAGGAGCCCGTGCAGCACGGCCCCGCGGTGCGCCGCCGGAAGCTGGGAGCGGAACTGCGCACTCTACGCGCCCAGGCGGGCCTCACCAGTGGTGAGGCGGCCCGGCTCGCGGGCTGGCACCAGTCCAAGGTGAGCCGCATAGAGACCGGCACCAGTGGATCAAAACCGGCCGATGTGCGGTTACTCCTCGACGTCTACGGCGTGACCGATCAGCGCCTGCGGGAACTGATGCTGGCCCTGGCGGGCGCGGGCGGCCTCGGCGGCCGGGACCACTGGTGGCACGCCTATCGCGGGGTGCTGCCGCCCGCGTACCGGGACTTCATCAGTCTGGAGGCGCAGGCGAGCGCGATGCGCACGCTGGAGACGAGCGTGGTGCCGGGTCTGCTGCAGACGCCCGAGTACGCGCGCGCTGTGACCAGCGCGGCCGTCGAGGGGGTCGAGGAGGAGCAGCTCGACACCCTGGTGGAGGTGCGGCTGGCCCGGCAGGACGTGCTGCGCGCGCAGCCGCCGCTGGAGCTCAGCGCGGTGCTGGACGAGGCGGTGCTGCGCAGGGAGGTCGGCGGGCCGGAGGTGATGGCCCGCCAGCTCGGCCGGCTCGTGGAGGCCGCCCGGCTGCCCCAAGTGCGGTTGCAGGTTCTGCCGTTCTCGGCCGGGGCGCATATCGGGGTAACCGGCCCTTTCGTTATCTTCTCATTTTCGCGCACTTCTGATCTGGATGTGGTTGTTCTCGACCACTTGACGAGTAGCCTCTATCTCGAACGGAAAGAAGACCTCCAGGCCTACACCGAGGCCTTCAACGCCCTTCGGGCACACGCCCTTTCGCCCGGGGACTCATCGGATTACATCGCCGCGATAGCCGACGGCGCGTAAGGAGGCACCATGTCCGCAGTACCGCGGAACGTACCTTCCAGTACCGATTCCTACCATTTCCCGCAGGTGCGGTGGCTGCGCAGCAGCTACAGCACGGGAGCCAACAACTGCGTCGAGACGGCCCGGCCGGCCTTCGGCCCCTGGGCCGGCCTGCTCGCCGTACGCGACTCCAAGGACCCGGCCGGTCCCGCCCTGCTCTTCTCCCCCGAGAGCTGGACGGGCTTCACGACTGCGTTGCGCTGACCGCGACAACGTAGTCGGCCACCCGTCGGCGGTGACCCACGGCCGTGTCACGCCGACTCACGGTCGTGTCTCGCCGATCACCCGGACAGCGCGTTCCAGCTCCGCCCCGGAGAGGTCCGCCCGGGCGGTCAGCCTGAGTCGTGAGATGCCGTCGGGCACGGAGGGAGGACGGAAGCACCCGACGGCCAGACCCGCCGACCGGCAGTCCGCCGCCCACCCCACGGCCTGCTCCGGGGACGGCGCACGCACGGAGACGACCGCGGCGTCGGGGCGCACCGCCTCCATACCCGCGGTCGTCAGGCGTGCGTACAGCTCACCCGCCACCGCACGGGCGCGCCGCGCGCGCTCCGGCTCCCGCCGCAGCAGCCGCAGTGCGGCCAGCGCCGCGCCCGCCGCGGCCGGGGCCAGGCCCGTGTCGAAGATGAACGTGCGGGCCGCGTTCACCAGGTGCTCGATCACCCGCGCCGGTCCCAGCACGGCGCCGCCCTGGCTGCCGAGGGACTTGGACAGCGTGACCGTGACGACCACGTCGTCCGCGCCCGCGAGACCCGCCGCGTACGCCGCGCCCTGTCCGCCGTCCCCGAGCACGCCGAGCCCATGGGCGTCGTCCACCACCAGGCCCGCGCCGTGATCGCGGCAGGCGGCCGCGAGAGCGGCCAGCGGAGCGGCGTCGCCGTCGACCGAGAAGACGGTGTCGGAGACGGCCACGGCCGGCCCGTCGTGGGTGCCGAGCGCCTTGCGGACGGCGTCCGGGTCGGCGTGTGCGACGACCTGGGCGGCGCCACGGGCCAGCCGGCACCCGTCGATCAGCGAGGCGTGGTTGCCCGCGTCGGAGACGATCAGCGAGCCGTGCGGCGCCAGCGCGGTCACCGCGGCGAGGTTGGCCGCGTACCCGGAGGAGAAGACGAGGGCCGCCTCGAAGCCGCAGTGCTCCGCGAGCTCCCGTTCCAGTTCGGCGTGCAGCTCGGTGGTGCCGGTGACGAGCCGGGAGCCGGTCGCGCCGCCGCCCCAGGTCCGGGCCGCCGCCGCGGCGCCCGCCACGACCTCGGGATGACGGGCCAGACCCAGGTAGTCGTTGCTCGCGAGGTCCAGGAGCGGCGAGTCGGCCGGACGGGGCCGAAGCGTCCGCACGAGTCCGGCCCGGCGGCGCAGCTCCGCCTGTTCGTCGATCCAGCCGAACGCCATGGGTCCTCCGGGGCTTTTGTAGGTAGCGGACAGACACTAGCGGCAGCAATCGCCGACTTCGGTGTGGCAATACCCACACGTCGAACCGGGTGTGTTGTGCGATCCCTACCTTGGCCCGGAGCGGGTCCGTAAGACAGGATCGGCTCTCATGGACCTGCTGAACACGCTGGTGGACAAGGGGCTTCGGCGCGAACTGCCGACCCGCGAGGAAGCTCTGGCCGTCCTGGCCACCTCCGACGACGACGTGCTGGACGTGGTGGCCGCGGCCGGGAAGGTGCGCCGGCACTGGTTCGGCCGTCGCGTGAAGCTCAACTACCTGGTCAACCTGAAGTCGGGGCTGTGCCCCGAGGACTGCTCCTACTGTTCGCAGCGGCTCGGCTCCACGGCCGGGATCCTGAAGTACACCTGGCTCAAGCCCGACGAGGCGTCGAAGGCCGCGGCGGCCGGCCTCGCGGGCGGCGCCAAGCGCGTCTGCCTGGTGGCGTCCGGACGAGGCCCGACGGACCGGGACGTCGACCGGGTGGCCGGCACCATCAAGGCCATCAAGGAGCAGAACGAGGGCGTCGAGGTGTGCGCCTGTCTGGGCCTGCTCTCCGACGGCCAGGCCGAGCGGCTGCGCGAGGCGGGCGCCGACGCCTACAACCACAACCTCAACACGTCGGAGTCGACGTACGGGGACATCACGACCACCCACACCTACGCCGACCGGGTGGACACGGTCACCAAGGCCCACGCGGCGGGCCTGTCGGCCTGCTCGGGTCTGATCGCGGGCATGGGCGAGTCGGACGAGGACCTGGTGGACGTCGTCTACTCGCTGCGCGAGCTGGACCCGGACTCGGTCCCGGTCAACTTCCTCATCCCGGTGGAGGGCACCCCGCTGGCCAAGGAGTGGAACCTCACCCCGCAGCGCTGTCTGCGGATCCTGGCCATGGTCCGGTTCGTGTGCCCGGACGTCGAGGTGCGCATCGCGGGCGGCCGCGAGGTGCACCTGCGCACCATGCAGCCGCTCGCCCTGAACCTGGCCAACTCGATCTTCCTCGGCGACTACCTCACCACCGAGGGCCAGGCCGGCAAGGCCGACCTGGAGATGATCGCGGACGCCGGGTTCGAGGTGGAGGGCGCGGAGCAGGTCACGCTGCCCCAGCACCGGGCGGCGACGGCGGGCGGCTGCGGATCCCACGAGGGCGGGGGCTGCGGCTCGCAGGAGGCCGCCGGGTGCGGTGCGCACGAGGGCTCCGGGTGCGGCTCGCACGAGGGCGGCGTCTGCGGCTCGGCTCCGGCCGCCGCGACCGCCTCGGCCGCCGCGGTCGTCGCGTCGGCGGCGGGCGAGGCCCGTACCGATCTGGTCGCCGTGCGCCGCCGAGGCGCAGGCACCGATCTCGCGCCCAATGCCTGAGCCGTCGCCGCTCGGCGTGACCGAGCTGCTCGACCTCGACCGGCGGCATGTGTGGCATCCGTACGGTCCGATGCCCGGCCGGGTCGATCCGCTCGTCGTGGAGTCGGCGAGCGGGGTCCGGCTGCGGATGGCGGACGGCTCCGGTGAGCTGGTCGACGGCATGGCGTCCTGGTGGTCGGCGATCCACGGCTACAACCACCCGGTGCTCAACGAGGCCGTGCGCGAGCAGCTGGGGCGGATGAGTCATGTGATGTTCGGCGGGCTCACCCATGAGCCCGCCGTGCGGCTCGCGAAACTCCTCGTGGACATGACGCCCGACGGCCTTGAGCACGTCTTCCTCGCCGACTCGGGCTCGGTGTCGGTCGAGGTCGCGGTGAAGATGTGCCTGCAGTACTGGCGTTCGCTGGGCCGCCCGGGCAAGCAGCGGCTGCTGACCTGGCGCGGCGGCTACCACGGCGACACCTGGCAGCCGATGTCCGTGTGCGACCCGGACGGCGGGATGCACGAGCTGTGGACCGGCGTGCTGCCCCGGCAGGTCTTCGTCGACGCGCCGCCGGCCGAGTACGACGAGGCGTACGCCGACACCCTGCGCGCGGCGATCGAGCGGCACGCCGACGAACTGGCCGCGGTCGTCGTGGAGCCGGTCGTGCAGGGCGCGGGCGGGATGCGGTTCCACTCCCCCGCGTATCTGCGGGTCCTGCGCGAGGCGTGCGACGCGCACGGCGTGCTGCTGGTGTTCGACGAGATCGCCACCGGTTTCGGCCGCACGGGCGCGCTGTTCGCGGCGGAGCACGCCGCCGTGACGCCGGACGTGATGTGCGTCGGCAAGTCCCTGACCGGCGGCTATCTGACGATGGCGGCGGCCCTGTGCACATCCCGGGTGGCCGAGGGGATCTCTCGGGGCGAGGTGCCGGTGCTGGCGCACGGGCCGACGTTCATGGGCAATCCGCTCGCCGCGGCCGTCGCCTGCGCCTCGATCGAGCTGCTGCTCGGCCAGGACTGGCTCGCCGAGGTCGAGCGGATCGAGACCGGACTGCGCGACGGGCTGGCGCCGGCGCGGGAGCTGCCGGGAGTGAGCGACGTCCGCGTCCTCGGCGCCGTCGGGGTCGTCCAGCTCGACCACGCCGTGGACATGAAGGCCGCCACCGACGCCGCCGTGCGCGAGGGCGTCTGGCTGCGGCCGTTCCGCGACCTGATCTACACGATGCCCCCGTACGTCACCGGTGACGTGGACGTGGCACGGATCGCGCGCGCGGTGTGCGCCGCGGCGCGGGAGGGATGAACATGCCGATCCTGGTCATCACGGGGACGGGCACGGAGGTCGGCAAGACCGTCACGACCGCCGCGGTCGCCGCCTCCGCGCTGGCGGCGGGCCGGTCGGTGGCCGTGCTGAAGGCCGCCCAGACCGGCGTACGGCCCGACGAGCGCGGGGACGCCGACGAGGTCGCGCGGCTCGCCGGACCGCTCACCACGGCCGAACTCGCCCGCTACCCGGAGCCGTTGGCGCCGGGTACGGCGGCCCGGCGGGCGGGACTGCCGCCGGTGCGGCCGCAGGACGTGGCGGAGGCGGCGCAGAAGCTGGCCGTGGAGCACGACCTGGTGCTCGTCGAGGGGGCGGGCGGGCTGCTCGTGCGGTTCGACGAGGCGGGCGGCACGCTGGCCGACGCGGCGCAGTCGCTGCGGGCGCCGGTGCTGGTCGTGGCCTCGGCCGGGCTGGGCACGCTGAACACGACAGAACTGACGGCCCGTGAACTGCGTTCCCGGGGACTGGAGTTGCTGGGCGTGGTTATCGGAAGCTGGCCCGACTCCGCCGATCTGGCGTCTCGTTGCAACGTCACGGACCTGCCCGAGGTGGCCGGCGCCCCCCTGCTGGGGGCGCTGCCCGCGGGATCCGGTGCGCTCGCCCCCGCGGACTTCCGCGCCGCGGCCCGCGGTTGGCTGGCGCCGCGACTGGACGGGACGTGGGAGGCGGAGGCCTTCCGCAGGCGGACGGGCTCGGCGTCCCAGCGTCCCGCGCCCGACGTCCCCCGGTAGGTCTGCCTCGTCTCGGCGGTCGGCTCCCGGCCGCCGACCGGACGCCTCGGCCGCCGTCGGCGGCTCGGCCGGAACCGGTGGGAGCGCCGACGGCCGCCTGCGGGCGCCGGCCCGACGCGTGCCCCGCGCATCCGGTCGCGGCCGGGAGCGGACGGTCGGAGCCCCTGGCCCTGCCCCCGGCCCTGCCCGGCCCTACCCCTGGCCCTGGCCCTGTCCCTCGTCCGAGTCCGCCAGCAGGCGCACCAGGTCGATGCGGGAGCGGATGCCCAGCCGGGTGAAGACGCCCCGCAGATGATGGTCGATGGTGCGCGGGCTGAGCGCCAGGCGGGCGGCGATCTCGCGGTTGGTGGCGCCGTCGGCGGCCATACGGGCGATGAGCAGCTGCTGGGCGGTCAGGCGGGTCGTCAGGCGGGCGCCCGCCCGCGTCGAGGCGGCCGGAGCGCCCAGCGCGCGCAGTTCGGCGCGGGCGCCCTCCGCGCAGTGCGGGGCGTGGAAGGACTCGAACGCCTGTAGGGCGCTGTGCAGGCGGTCGCGTGCCTCCGTGCGGCGGCGCAGTCTGCGCAGCGCACTGCCGAACAGCAGTTCCGTGCGGGCGCGTTCGAAGGCGCGGTCACCGGCCGCGTGCAGGTCGAGCGCCGTGGCGTAGTGCGGGAGGGCGTCGGCGCCTGCGGTGAGCAGGGCCCGGCATCTGGCGCTGAGGGCCAGGTCGTCGGGGCTGCCCACGGCGCGGGCCCAGCGGTCGTAGTCGGCGTGCGCGGCGCGGGCGACGCGGGTGTCGCCGGTGCGGGCGGCCGCCTCCACGTAGTGCGGGGTGGCCAGGTGACGGACGGCCCGGTGGCCGTGGCCGGGGCCGGAGGCGGCGAGGGCCCGCAGCCGGGCCGCGGCGGCGTCGTAGCGGCCGTTGCCGAGGTCGAGGAAGGCGAGTGCCCACTGTGCCAGCGCGGCGGGCAGGCCGAGTCCGTGGGCGAGGGCGTACGCGCGGGCTGCCGCGGCCCGCTCCCGGCACAGCTCGCCGTCGCCGGTGAGGGCGGCGAACATCGCGAGGGCCGCCTGAAGATGGCAGGCGCCGTTGTCCTGACCGGTGGCGTACGCCTGCCGCAGGGCGTCCAGGGCGGCGGCCTCGGCCGCGTGCGGGCGGCCGGTCCAGAAGTCGGTGTACACGCGGAACTCCATGGCCTGGGACACCAGCACGGTGACGCCCCGCGCGCGGGCGGCGGCCGCCGCCCGGACCACGGCGGTGGCGGCCCGGGTGTGGTCGCCGAGCATCAGGGCGGCGATGCCCGCGTGGAGCAGCGAAGTGGGATCGCCGCCCGGCCCGCACCGGCCGGCGGTCGCCTCCAGCAGGTCGCGCGCGTCCTCGTACCGCCCGTCGACGGCCGCGGCGAGCCCGCCCAGCACGCCGGGCGGGTCGATGCCCGCCTCCCGCGCCGCCAGCACCGCTTCCCCGCATCGACGCAGATCACCGGTGTAGACCGCGGCTTCGGCGGCCCGGGCGAGGAGCTGGGCGGCGGACTCGGCCTGAGCGACGGCGGGCAGGACGCCGGGAGCAGCCCCCTCTTCGCGCGTCGCAGGCCCGGGCTCGCTCGCCGTCGGGGCGGTGGGAGTCGGGTGAGGGGTGGTCGGTGCGCGGCGAAGGCCGGTGGCTCGGGCGGCTCCGGCCAGCAGGGCGTCGAACGCTTCCCCGGCGTCGCCCGCGCGCAGGGCGAGGACGCCGGTCACGGCGTCGGCGTCGGTGCGGGCGGCCAGGGCCCGGGCGCGGTCGCTCTCGCCGGCGAGCCAGGCGTCGGCCGCCGCCCGGGCGAGCAGACGGGGCCGTTCGCGGGGGTCGGTGCAGAGCGCGGCGGCGCGTTCGGCGAGGGCGCAGGCGAGCGCCGGATCACCGGCGGACCGGGCCCGGACGGCGGCCGCGGTCAGTTCCGCGGCGAGCCGGCCGCTCGGGCCGAGCGAGCCCGCGCCGCGGTGCCAGGCGCGCCGGGGCGCCTCGGCCGGCCCGTGCAGGACGCGGGCGAGCAGCCGGTGGACGTCGCGCCGGTCGGCCGGGGAGGCCGTCTCGTAGGCGGCGATCCGGGTCCAGGGGTCGCGGAAGCCGACCCCGCCGGCCGTGGCGTACGCGACGCCGACCGCCTCGGCGGCCTCCAGCGGCCGGGTGTCGAGGTGCACGGCGGCGACGGCCCGCAGGAAGGCGTGGGTGGCCACCGGGTACTGGTCGGCCGCGGCCAGCAGCAGCACCAGGCGGGTGTCGTCGCCCAGCGCCCGCATCTCCCGGCGGTGGGCGGACAGCCGCTCGGGGGCGAGGTCGACGGGTTCGGCCGGCAGCGGGTCGAGGCCGGCGGCCTGGCGCTCGGTCAGCCGGCCCGCCGCTTCGACGGCGGCCCGCGGGTCGCCGTGCGCCAGGCGCAGCACACGGACCCGGACGCCCTCGGGCAGCGCGGCGACCGGGCGCGGGCCGGCGGCCGCGAGCGCCGGTGACGAAGTGCCGCCGAGAGGTGGGGGGTTCACCGGGGTCACCACCCAACTGACGTTACTGGCGAGTTACTTGAACCGTAAAGACCGGCGACTTCACCGATGCGGCGCGCGTAGACCCCCGCGGACACTCCTGGCAACCCCACCCGTTTCAGGAGGCACCATGCAGCGCCACAAGCGTCGCATCGCCGCGGTCCTCACGGCCGCGGCCTCTTCGCTCCTTCTGTCACTGTCGTTCTCCGCCCCCACCGCCCATGCGGCGACCCACGACCCGATCGTCTTCGTACACGGTCTCAGCAGCGATTCCAGCAGCTGGGACGACTGGGTCGCCGACTTCGAGGCCGACGGCTACACGGCCGCCGAGCTGGACGCGTGGACGTACAGCTGGACCCAGTCCAACGTCACCACCGCGGCCCAGCTGAACACCGAGATCAAGAAGGTGCTGGCGCGAACCGGCGCGAGCAAGGTCGACGTCGTCGTGCACTCGATGGGGGCGCTGAGCTCCCGCTACTACCTCAAGAACCTCGGCGGGACGGCGTACGTGGACGACTTCGTCTCCGTCGCGGGCACCAACCACGGCACCTCGGTGGCCTCGTTGTGCAGCTGGCTGTACACCTCCTGCGCCCAGATGGTGACCGGCAGCTCGTTCCTCACCGCCCTCAACTCCGGCGACGAGACGCCCGGCAGCGTGAACTACGCGGCGTACTGGTCGAACTGCGACGCGGCGATCGACCCGGACTCCTCGGCCCTGCTGAGCGGGGCGACCAACGTCGGCGTCGGGTGCATCTCGCACGACGCCATGAACAACGACCACGGCGTGTACGAGAAGGTGCGCGACTTCATCAGGTGAGGCGGGGATGGCGCGAGCGGCACCGGGACGGTCGCTCGCACGGGGGGTGCGGCGGGCCCGTCCGGGGGATAATCCTGGCAGGCCCGTCGCCGCCCCGCCCGGGAGGTCGTCATGACGTCACGGCCCCACGACTCCGGCTCCGGCCTCGGCCCGGGATCCGGATTGGGCAAGGTGCGCGGCGACGACGTCCGCCATCCGCTGTTCGCCCGTTGCTACGCCCGGCTGGGCGCGGCCGCGGAGACCCGGGCGGGCCTCGCCGGTGTGCGTGACCGGCTGCTCGCCGGGCTCTCCGGCCGCGTCGTCGAGATCGGCGCGGGCAGCGGGCTGAACTTCGCGCACTATCCGGCCGGCGTCGCCGAGGTCGTCGCGATCGAACCGGAGCGGCGGCTCCGTCAGTGGGCTCTGGAGGCCGCCCTGCGCGCCGAGGTGCCCGTGGACGTGGTGCCGGGGGCGGCGGAGGCGCTGCCGGTCAAGAGCGAGGCGTTCGACGCGGCGGTGCTCTCGTTGGTGCTGTGCAGCGTGCGGGACGTGGGGCGCGCCCTGGCCGAGCTGCGGCGGGTGCTGCGGCCCGGCGGCGAGGTGCGGTTCTTCGAGCACGGGCCCGGCGGCGGACCGGCGATGCTTTTCGCCCAGCGGGCGCTGGACCGCACGGTGTGGCCGCGTGTGGCCGGAGGCTGCCGGCTCACCCGTGACACCGTCGGGGCGCTGCGGGAGGCCGGGTTCGAACTGGGCCCCTACCGCCGCACGACGCTGCCCGAGCGCGGTCCGCGGCTGCCGTTCTCCTACTGCGTGACGGGCGCCGCCTGGCGCCCCCCGGAGTCCGGCTGAGGCGCGAGGCGAGGGGGAGCTACAGGCTCCAGCGGCGCAGCTCGCCCGCGATCTCGGCCACCGACGCCTCTCCGCTCTTGGCCAACCGGGCGAGGTCTCGGACCTGTTCGGGCGAGATCGCGATCTTCAGCCCGCTGGCCACGAGGTAGGCGTAGGCGACCGCGCAGGCGAACAGAGCGTTGGAACGCTCCAACGCCGGTACGTGGATGAGGAGTTGCAGCAGGGCGGCAGCGCGCGCGTGCGGATCGTCGTAGACGGGGACGTCGAATATCTCGGCCTGATGGCGTGCCACGGCCGCGACCAGCGCGCCCCAGTCGGTGACCTGGGGGTCGCCCGGGGTCTTCTGTTCGGCGAGCATGAGGAGCCAGGCGAGGTCGATGCGGAGGTCGCTCAAGGGATCAGCGGCGACCTTCGCGCGTGCCGGCCTCGTGCGCCGTGCCCGCACGGCCCTCGCGTTCCGCGCCGAACTCTTCGGCGAAGAGTGCCTCGTACTGCTTCATGAAGTCGCCGGCGGCCTCGACGAACGTATGGCCGATCTCCCCGGCGTCCTGTCTGACCAGCTCTTCTATATAGCGGTTGACGCTCATGCCGCGAGCCGTGGCGCGCTCGCGGGCGACCTGGGCCGTGCCCTCGTCGACGCGTACGTTCAGCTGGGTCTTCGCCATACCTCGAAGCTAGCGCCGGAGTGCTAGCAGCGGCAAGGGCGGCCGGCGGTCGAAAAGGGATACCGGCTGTGCGCCCGGTCACACTACGCTCGGCCAGGCACAGTCATCGTTTCGTAGTCGGCACGTCCAAGTCAGCACGTCCACCGAGCGAGGAGGCAGCCTTGTCCACACCTGCTGCGGAGCACGTCCCCGGGCCGGCCGCGGCCCACGGGATCGCGGCCCGCGCCCGAGGTCTGACCAAGGCGTACGGCTCCGGCGAGACCACGGTGCTCGCGCTGGACGCCGTGGACGTGGACATCGCGCGCGGCCGCTTCACCGCCGTCATGGGGCCGTCCGGGTCCGGGAAGTCCACCCTGATGCACTGCCTGGCGGGCCTGGACACCGTCTCGGCCGGTCAGGTGTGGCTGGGCGACACCGAGATCACCGGTCTGAAGGACCGGGAGCTGACCCGGCTGCGGCGGGACCGGATCGGGTTCATGTTCCAGTCCTTCAACCTGATCCCGACGCTGAACGCGGCGGAGAACATCACCCTGCCGATGGACATCGCGGGCCAGAAGCCCGACCAGAAGTGGCTGGACCAGGTCATCGACACGCTGGGCCTGCGGGACCGGCTGAAGCACCGGCCCTCACAGCTGTCCGGCGGTCAGCAGCAGCGCGTGGCGTGCGCCCGCGCGCTCGCCTCCCGCCCCGAACTGATCTTCGCCGACGAGCCGACCGGCAACCTCGACTCGCGGGCCGGGCTGGAGGTCCTCTCGTTCCTGCGCGAGGCCGTCGACGCCCTGGGCCAGACCGTCGTCATGGTCACCCACGACCCGGGCGCCGCGGCCCACTCCGACCTGGTGCTCTTCCTCGCCGACGGGCGGATCGTGGACGAGACGCAGCGGCCCACGGCCGAGGCGGTGCTGGAGCGGATGAAACGGTTCGACGTGATCCGCGCGCAGTTCGACGGCGAGGGCGGGGACGGCGGCGGTCCCGCCGCCGTCGGCGCGGGCTCCGGGGAGAAGTGATCCGGTGCTGAAGGCCACGCTCAGAAGCTTCCTCGCGCACAAGGGACGGCTGCTGCTGTCCGCGCTCGCCGTCGTCCTGTCGGTGGCGTTCGTCGCGGGCAGTCTGATCTTCTCCGACACCGTGACACGCACCTTCGACCGGCTCTTCGCGTCGACGGCCCCGGACGTCACGGTCCAGCCGAAGGAGGACCTGACCTCGTCCGTGCCGACCGGCGCGGTGCAGACCGTGCCCGCCTCGCTCGCGCGGCGGCTGGCCGGCGTGCCCGGCGTGGCCGCCGCCCACGCGGACGTCAGCGTCCAGAACATCACCGTCGTCGACGCCGGGAACAAGTCCGTGGGGCCGACCACGGGCGCGCCGACCATCGCCACGGACTGGTTCCTCACCCACCGCAGCCCGGTGAAGCTGACCTCGGGGCACGCCCCGCGGGGCGCGGGCGAGGCGATGCTGGACTCCGGCACGGCCGACCGCAAGCACGTGGCGATCGGCGACACGCTCACCGTGATGGCCCAGCCGGGCTCGTTCAAGGTCGAGGTCGTCGGCATCGCCACCTTCACCACCACCAACCCCGGCGCGGCCCTGGTCTATCTGGCCCCCGAGACGGCCGCCACGAAGCTGCTGGGCGCGGCCGACAAGGCCACGAGCATCTCCGTCGACGCGGCCGCGGGCACGAGCGACGCTGTGCTCAAGAAGCGTGTGGCCGCCGCCGTCGGCGCCGGGCCCTACGAGGTCAAGACGGCCGACGAGCAGGCGAAGTCGTCCGCGGAGGCGCTCGGCGGCTTCCTCGACGTCATCAAGTACGTGATGCTCGGCTTCGCCGGGATCGCGGTCCTCGTCGGCGTGTTCCTGATCGTCAACACGTTCTCGATGCTGATCGCCCAGCGCACCCGGGAGCTGGGCCTGCTGCGCGCCCTGGGCGCCGACCGCCGCCAGGTGCGCCGCTCGGTGCTCACCGAGGCGGTGCTGCTGGGCCTGGTCGGCTCCACGCTGGGCCTGGCCGCCGGCATCGGCCTCGCGTTCGGGCTGATCAAGCTGATGAGCGCCTTCGGCATGAACCTGAAGACCACGGAGATGGTCGTCGCCTGGCCGACCCCGGTGTCGTCGTACGTCGTCGGCGTCGGCGTCACCTTCGTGGCGGCCTATCTGCCCGCCCGGCGCGCGGCGACCGTGTCGCCGATGGCGGCCCTCGCGGACGCCGACGTCGCGGGAGTCGGCCGGCCGCTGAAGGTGCGTGCCGTGGTGGGCGCGGTCGTCGGTGCGCTCGGCGCCGCGGCGCTCGCGGGCTGCGCGGCCTCCACGAAGACGGCGTCGGCGGCTTCCCTGCTGGGGCTGGGCGTGGTGCTCACCCTGCTCGCCACCGTCATCGCGGGACCGCTCCTGGTCCGGCCGGTGATCAGGGTGCTGGGCGGCGCCTTCCCCGCGCTGTTCGGGTCCGTCGGCCGGATGAGCCAGCGCAACGCCCTGCGCAACCCGCGCCGCACGGGCGCCACGGCGGCCGCGCTGATGGTGGGCCTCGCCCTGGTGGGCGGGATGTCGGTGGCGAGCGCCTCCATGTCGAAGTCGTTCGACCAGCAGATCGACAAGACGCTGGGCGCCGACTACGTCGTCCAGAGCTCCAACTACGTCCCGTTCTCCTCGGAGGTCACGGACGCGGTGCGCGGCACCGAGGGCGTCGGCCTGGTCGTACGCCAGCGGTTCGCGCCGGTCGCCGTGCGGCTGCCGGACGGCAAACGCGTGGAGACGACCGCCAGCGGCTACGACGACGGGGTCGACGACGTCGCGCACGTCGTCTACGCCGAGGGCGACACCGCGGCCGCGCTGGCCGACGGGGCCGTCGGCATGGACGTGGACTTCGCCCGCGACCATGGGGTGCGGCTCGGCAGCGTGCTCCCGGTGGAGTTCCCCGGCGACCGGACGGCGTCGCTGAAGGTGGGCGCGCTCACCGACCAGGACGCGGCCGACGGGTTCGGCGCCCAGGGCGGGCTGTTCTTCGGGATCGCGACCGTCGAGAAGTACGTGCCCGGCGGACAGGACATCGCGCTCTACGTCAACGCGCGCCCCGGCACCGACGCGGACGGGCTGCGTCCGCGTCTTGAGAAGACCCTGGACGCGTACCCGCAGGTGCAGGTCCGTGACCAGGCCGACTACAAGAAACTCGTGCACGACCAGATCGCCGTGCTCCTCTACCTGGTGTACGCGCTGCTCGGGCTGGCGATCGTCATCGCGGTGCTCGGCGTCGTCAACACGCTGGCCCTGTCGGTGGTGGAGCGGACCCGGGAGATCGGGCTGCTGCGCGCCATCGGGCTGGGCCGACGGCAGTTGCGCCGGATGATCCGGCTGGAGTCGGTGGTGATCGCGGTGTTCGGCGCGGTGCTGGGTCTGGCGCTCGGCCTGGTGTGGGGCGTGTGCATTCAGCAGGTGCTGGAGTTGCAGGGCATGAAGGCCCTGGCCGTCCCGTGGGGCACGATCGTGGCGGTCGTGGTGGGCTCGGCGGTCGTCGGCGTCGTCGCGGCGCTGCTGCCCGCGCTGCGCGCGTCCCGGCTGAACGTGCTGGCCGCGATCGCGCACGACTGAGCACCCGGCCCGCGGCGGCGTGGGCGGGCCGTCCGGATGGCGGAATTCCGTGTCCGGACGGCCCGCCCGTGATGGGATCGACGCATGTCTGATCTGCGAATACGGGCCGCGACACCCGATGACCTGGACACCGTGCTGGCCTTCTGGAAGACGGCCGCCGAGGGCACGAGCATCAGCGACGACCGCAGCGGCGTGGAGCGACTGGTCGCCCGCGACCCGCAGGCGCTCATCCTGGCCGAGCAGGACGGTGAGCTGGTCGGCACGGTGATCGCCGGGTTCGACGGGTCGAATCTGCTAAACTCACAAATACTGCGCGAATCAAGGATCGGGAACAAGGCATCATGCGGGTCGTGAAAGTGCGGCGCATCAGCCGCGACACAGAGCAGTCGTCGGCATTGGCTGCCCAGGACGAGGCCCTCTCGGATGCCGCAGCCAAGGCGAGATACGAAGTCGTTGGCGACGTGGAGGACTCCTGCGTCTCCGGTGCCGTGAACCTAGACAAACGCCCCAGCCTCGGCGAGTGGCTCAGAGAACCGCTGCTAGCCACATGGGACGCACTGATGTTCACCACCCAAGACCGAATCACCCGGGATGACCTGCATTGGTGGGGGTTTGTTGCCTTCCTGCAGTCAAACAAGAAGAATGTGATCGTTCTCGACGATCCCGGCCTCGACCTCACGACGCCCAACGGACGCGTCATAGCTGGCTTCAAGGCTGCTCAGGCGGCCAACTACCGCAATGACGTGATCACCAAAAAGCACAAGCAGCTCGAGCATTATCGAGCACACGACTTCTGGCCAGGTGGACAGTGGCCCTTCGGGTATCGCGCTGAGCGGCTCATAGACGAGAAGGAGGGTAAGCCGCGTTTTCGACTGATCCAGGATCCCGTGACTGCCCCGTTGGTGCGCGAGGCTTATGATCGCATGGTCAACAAGGGGTGGAGGCTCAACCAGATCGCACGCGACTGGAACAAACGAGGCATCGACACCCCCCGCAATCACCAGATTCGAACCAATCTCACGCTTGGCAGAGAAGGCGTCTCCACCAAGGTGAATCCGCGCCTCAAGTGGCAGCACACCATGCTGAAGGCCATCCTCACACGGCCAACGATCATGGGGCTTTCGATACAAGACGGGAAAGTGCGACAGCGTAACGGATTGCCAGTCCAGTGGGCCAAGCCCATCGTCTCGAAGTCCGAGTTCGACAAGCTGCAAGCCGTGATTGCGACCAACGGATTCGACAAGCTTCCCGAGACAGCCAACCCGATGACGGGCCTCGTGTACTGCTGGTGCGGGGAGCCCATGCACTCTTCAACGGCACGTAACAAGAGGAGACTCAAGGACGGCGCCATTCGCGAGCACACTTATTACTACATGAGGTGCCGCTCCATTGCCCGCAACAATCCCTGCGAGCACCGCACGACCTGGCCATTGGGATTCATTACTCAACGGCTTGAAGCTGTTTTCCTCGAGCAGCTCGAGAACGTAGAGATCGAAGAGAAAACATTCATTCCCGGAAAGGATCACACAGACGAGATCGCCAATCTACGACAGGGTATTGACAACCTCGCCCAACATTTGGTTGACCTCCCCCCGGGGGGCACCGCAGCAAACTCCATCCTCACGACCATGCGGGAGTATGAGGCGCAGTTGGTTCAGCTCGAGGCGGAGCCCCTCGTGGCCGACCGCTGGGAAGTCACGGGTACTGGACTCACCTTCGGCCAGAGGTGGGCCGCGGACCACCGGTGGGACAGCCGATTCGACCTGCTGCACAAACTAGGCATCCGCCTCTACTTGGGGGGTGATCGTAGCGGACCGATGAACCACTTCATCTCTGCCTACGGGGAGGGGTACGTCGAGCACGCGACCAACATCGCCGCAGGTAAGGCTGAATTCACGCCGCTTCAAAGTTTCGATGGCCTGGCAACTGATATGCATCGCAAATTTGCCGAAGAGTGGGCCAGGCCATTGATCGACACACAAACCGGCAAGGTTGTTGCGTCCGGCAATCGGGCCATGCTTCCGCCACTCAAGCCCTACAGCGCATATCCTTGGCCCGCGTGACCCCAAAACCCAATGCGCGACGCGATCGGGATGCGCGGCCCTCGCGGCTCGGTGCCGGTGTTCGAGCCTCACCGCGCGCGTGACCGGACGACGGCAGTGCCTGCACCAACTGGTGGGCACACCAGGTCCTTGGCACAACCGCTGGTGTCCGCCGATTTGAACTTCCCAGATTGCCGCACGCATATCCGTTCCATCCACGAGCGGACCGCAGTATCCCGGCAGCAGTAACTGAACAACCTTCACTTTAGGGCAGCTTCATTCGTCACGCCGCCTTGACCCAAGAGCGGGCCCCGTAGGTATTTCCTTCGACCACGAAGGAGCCGTTCGGCTGGATGGAAACTGCCTGGGGGGTGACGGATAGCCCTTCTATGTAAAAGAGCCCGAATCCGAGCGCTCCACTGGCGGGGCGGCGGCCCATGAGGAAGCCAGCCTTGCGCGGGTCCATGAGGTGACCTACCTCAAAATTGTAGAGAGTGCGAAAATCTCCAGTCAGGCCAGTGGTTTCCGGAGAGAGCGCAAGCCGGCGTGTATGCCCTGTAACGATGGAGATTCCAACGTTCCTCGCCTTGACTGCTATAACGTGGTCGGCGATCTGGTTCAGACCCTTCATCTCGTGCCCGTGAGTTGCCCCCCATCCGGGCGCGAACCGATAGATCGGCTTGACTGGCTCAATACCAAAACCATCAAAGTCCAGGAGATTCCGATAATGCAAGGCTTCGCCGTCGGCCGCGAGTGCCGACACTTGGGTATCCAGGCATTTCCCTTCGAGGACTTTCACGGATCCCGTGTAAACCTTGCGAAGCGGCGCAAGGAACATACGTTTTGCGCTGTCGCCATCTTTGCGTACTTTGAGGGCAAGTTCGGCTCTCGTCCCTGCCGACCATCGACAGGAGGCAGGGTAGTCCATCAGATCCCCGATCTGTATAACCTCGTCCGGCTGAAAGTCTCGAAGGAATGTAAGCAAGCTCTGCACTGCCCGCTCATCCTGATAGGGAATCTTGGTGTCGGAGATCACGACGGTTCGTATCAATGAAATCTTGCTTCCTTGCGCGGCGGCACCTTGGGGAGCAAAGCGGGACTGCAGCAGTCCGATTCCCGCGTCGGCTCGACGAGGGATCGCAGCTTCTCCAGAAACAGTGCTGTGAACTACGGGACACTAGTGCTGGCCGCGTGATGACCTCCCTGCAACTTGCTGCGGCCCGTCCACTGAGTCCGCACGGCTCCACCGCCAAGCACAGCCGTATGCGAACAGCATCAAGGATCCGGACGATCGCCGGTTTGGCTAACCGGCGATCGTCGGCTATGTTGCGCCATCGCCCGCCCAGGACCGAGAGCTCGAAGTCATGCCCTTGGCGTCAGCCCATCGAGACTCAGGCTCAGCCTGACGAACATGCGCCTCGCACGTGGTCCAAAGGTTGGCAGCAGCCTACGCCCGGCAACCAGGGCTGAAGTCTCGAAGTTGAACGGGCCAGTCGCAATAAAACGAGCACCTCGCCAAAGCCACCGTCGAGCCACTCATGGGCCCTGTCTACCTGGGGTGTTGTACGTTCTCATAGCCCCAGACCGAGTTCTCTTTCGCGGATCATTCTCGTCTGCCGTGAGCGAATGGATCGATCTCCACACAGCTGATGAACCCGGGTGGCTGCGCCGAACTTTCCCTTGGATCAGTTCCTCGGCGCTCTGGTCGAGCAGTTGCTGGGTGACTGCATCAGCCGATGCCTCCCCTCTGGGTGGGCGTCCCGGCCCAGCCCCGCGCAAACCGGTCCCTTGGTCCCTCGGCATCCGGTGGCCACGGCTGACTGTCTCGATGTCGGCTGTCCTGGCTGATACTTCGCCGCGGAGGGCACCGCCGGCCTCGGGCTGCATCACCGTCTCGTCTGCCGTGAGCGAATGGGACCAAGTCCTTTGGGACGCCACCGAGACGTCCTGAGACGTCCAACTGATCAGCGGTCGGGGCCCATGCCCCGCGTCATAGTCTGCCGAGCATGGACCTCACCGTGTGGGCACATGACCTGGCCGAGTCTCTTCTGGCCGAGCCCCTGCCTCGGCGCTGGGCGCATGCTCAGGGTGTCGCCGCAAGGGCACAGTCGTTGGCAGGGATCCTGGGCGATGAGGCAAGGCTTCTGTGGGCCGCAGCGATTCTGCACGACATCGGATACTCGCCGTCGCTGGTCACGACAGGGTTCCATCCGTTGGACGGTGCCCGCTACCTGCGCGACCATGCGTCTGCCGACGAGCGTCTGGTGCGGCTGGTGGCCAATCACTCGTGCGCACTATTGGAGGCGGACAAGCGCGGGCTGCGGGAGGCGCTGGAGGCCGAGTTCCCGCTCCATGACAACGGCGAACTGGTGGACGCTCTGGCGTACTGCGACATGACCACCACACCGGACGGCACCCCCACCACCGTGGATGCCCGGATAGCGGAGATTCTCACTCGGTACGACCGCGACAGTGTCGTCGGCCGGTTCATCCGCCGGGCCGGTGAGGATTTCCGAGTTGCTGTGTGCAGGATCGAGGCCCGGCTGATCTTGGCGGAGCGGTGAGGAAGCACGCGGCGCTCAGTCGACGTGGGGGTACGTCCCGTCCAGGTAATGGGCGATCTGTCGGCGCATCGAGGGATGGATGTCGTGCAAATCCAGGTCGCCGGGCAGGACCCAGCGGACATCGTCTGCTTCGTCGTTGACGGTCGGTTCGCCGCCGACGGGGCGTCCGATCAGGGTCACCTCGTATGCCTGTCGGATTTCGCCGTCGGTGTAGGCCACCACGTGTTCGGGGCGCGAGTAGACGCCAAGGAGCCCGATGACGACGACATCGACTCCGGTCTCCTCCTTACATTCCCGGACTGCACACCGGGTCGGGGGTTCTCCGATGTCCATGGCTCCTCCGGGGAGTGCGTACTGGCCCGTGTCGCGGCGTCGCTGTAGGAGGATCGCCCCGTCACTCTCCCGGGTGGCGAGCATGTTGCACGCCGGGATCAGCGTGTTGGGCTTGGGTGCGCTCTCGTCGTACCAGTACTCCGTACGTCCCATCGCGGGCCGTGCTCCTTACAAGGATTCGGGTGACCAGGGTTTTGCAGTCTCCCAGACCGCGTCGAAGCTGCTGGCGTAGTGGTCGAACCAGCCGTCGTCCCTCAGGCGTCGGAGTTCGAACAAGGGGTTGGCGCTGGCGGGTTGCCCCCAAACGTGCGGGTTGACGAGGGGTGCGTCGTCTAAGCGGAAGAGGCTGTTGTACAGGGTTGTGTCGTGCAGGCGTACCTCGCAGCCGGGGGCTCCGATAGCTTGCGGTAATAGGTGAGCGATGCCCTGATCTTCACGGAGAGGGTGCCGCCGGTCCCTTCCTCCTCGTCCCGAACGGCGACCGCCTTGCCGGACGGGTCACCGAAACAGAGGCGGACCCGGACGCCGGCGTCGGCGCGCTCGGCAAGCATCTATGGGAAGCCGCTGGATAGGGTCGGGTACTCCCGGCTTGAGAGGTAGTGGCATGACCGACATCGTGATTGCGCAGACAACCATCGACGACGAGGACCAGGCGAAGGCACTGGCTCGGGGCGCGGTTGAGGGCAAGCTGGCAGCCGGCGCTCACATCGACGCGCCGTTCACCGCCGTCTACTGGTGGAAGAGTGAGATCGAGACGGCGCGCGAGTGGCGGATCTCGTACATGACGACCATGGGCCAGCTGCCGGAGCTGGAGGCGTGGGTGTCCGAGAGGCACTCATACGAGGTGCCGCAGTGGGTCACCCTTCCCGTGACAGGCGGATCGAGTGCTTACCTGGCCTGGGTCGTTGAGGAGACGACCAAGCGCTGACGCGCTGCGCGACGCGCTCGCGTCTTCGGCGAGTTCTGCGTTGGGTGTGTCAGGAGCCTCAAGACGCGAACTTCCTGAGGTGATCGGCAAGTTCTCGCTCGTTGTCGGGGAGCCAGGTCGCGATGGCTCGGGCGCGCTCCTTGCCCATCGTGTTGGGCTTGGCCTGACTCGCAGCTGCAAACTGATGTGTTACGTAGACACCTTGTTCGACATCTCCGCCGCGGAGCAGCGCGGAAGCGAGGTCGCCGAGCACGACAACACCTCCATCCGATAGGCCATCCCCGAGGCGTTCGACGGCGGTGTCGGCCGTGGTCGTCAGCTCGGATCGTCCCAGCTGTCCGTACACGGAGAGTGCCAGTGAGTCCATGCGGTAAGGAGTCACGAATCGGACCCACGCCTGCTCGCTTGTGTGATCCGCAAAGTCGTAGGCGAAGCGTGCTCGTTCCAATGCACGCAGTGCCTCTCTGTCGTCGCCGAGCGCCGCAGCCTCCTCCGCGTGCCTGCCGAACACCCAGGCGGCGGCCGTGGCGTTGCCGCGGCCTCGAACGTCCTGGGCTGCCTGGGAAAGAAGCCTCAGCCTCTCCTTGGGCGTCGGAGCTCCGTAGCTGGCGTAGGTCAGGGCCAGGGCCCGGAGCGGAGGGTGTCCGGCAGCCGATGCACACTCCGACGTGACTTGGTAATAGGCATCAGCCTTGTTGGTCTCCCCCAGGTCCCAGGCCACCCACCCGGCCAGGGCTGCGGTTTCTCCGGCGGCGATGGAAAGAGCCCGTTCGTGCTCGCCGGCACGGGGCAAAGCTGCCGTGATCGCGTCAAGGTGGGACTCGACCGTGCGCTGCAACCGGCGTGCGCTGAGGCCGAGTTCTTGGATGTGCAACTCAGCGGCTCGGTCGACGAGAGCGGCCACGGACGGCGCGTCGGCCTTGGAACCTTTACTGAGGGCGAGGGCCAGCCGTCCCCATGGCTCGGCAGCCGCGCTCACTCCGATGGCGGCGCCCCCCAGCAACGTACGGCGCTTCACGTCCTCCAGGTCCTCCTCTTCACGGGCGTATTCCTTTCTCTTCCTGGCGCGAGCGGCCTTGGCCTCCCGCCTCAAGTCTTCGAATGAGACGCCGCAGGCCGCCGCGATCTGTTCAAGCGTGTGATTGGTCGGGACGTTCTCGAACTGCTCGTAGCGGCTGATCTCTCGACGGGTCATGGTGTCCCGGCCGGAGACAGCGTTGATGGCGGCTGCCTGCTGTTCCTGTGTCCGGCCTGCGTCCTTCCGGAGCCGGAGGAGCAGGTCGGCGAACGGATCTGCCATGAGTGTGACCTCTGTCCGGGGGCGGAATCCAATCATGGCTTCAATTCCCCCTCCAGTTTCCCCCCTTGACAGATTTTTCCCCCTCCGATTTCCCCTGGTCCGGGGCCCGGGCACGCGATGCGATGGGCCCATGACGACGTTCCGCAGGGCGGCACCGCCCCCGCTCGCGAGGAGGACCATCCCGGCGGCCGGAGCCTGGCCGAGGAGAGACCGACTCCGCAACGCAGCCAGGCTGTCGGGCCGGGGCTCGCTCCTTCTCGCCCGAGAGAAGGCTGACGTCCTTCCCGAGGACAGTCACGGTCTGATCGGTTCCGCGCTCCCCAAGGAGGACCTGCAGGGGATCACCGTGCCGAAGCGGCCGTTGAGGTCGGCGCCGACAACGAGCGCACCCTCGGGCTGGCTCACCGCTGCCTCGCCCAGCGCCGAGCTACGGGGCGGCTGCGATGCAGCGGAACCCGGTGTCGTTGTCCTTCATCGTGGAGTTGGCCGCGTTCGCGAGCGCCGGCGCGCCACGCTCGAACGGGCTGCTGAACGCGGACCCCTTCAGCTGGTACCGGTCCGGCCCGTCGGTTCCCGGCGTAGAGCACCACTCCCACACGTTTCCGCACAGGTCGAACGCCCCGTATGGGCTTACTCCGGACTGATAGCGAGTCACCGACGTCGTGCCGCCGATGCCCGACTCTGCGGTATTGCACTTCGCGGCGGTGGGATCGCTGCCCCAGGGGTAGGCGCGCCCCTTCGGGCCGCGGGCCGCCTTCTCCCACTGGTTGACGGTGGGCAGCGCCTTGCCCGCCCAGCGGGCGTATGCGTCGGCGTCGTGCCACGTCACCCAGACCACAGGATGGTCGTACAGGGCGCTGGGGCAGCGCCGCCCGGTCCAGTGCTGCGGGGCCCGGTGCCCCGTGGCGCGGATGAACTGCTCGTAGTCGAGGTTGGTCGTCGGGTAGACGTCGATCTGGAATGCATCCACCCAGATCGACGTGTCTTCTGTGCCAGACAGGTAGATGCCTTCCTCGATCAGCACCATGACCTTGCCGTCGACCGGATGTCTTATGGTGCGCGAGTCGCGGCGCAGCAGGTCCTCGGTTCGCTCGTCGTGCCCCACCGCGGCCTGCTCTGTGAGGAGCTGAGCGAACCGCCACTGGGCGTCGGGCGACGAAGTGGAGAGCAGGGTGTCCAGCGCGGCCTGGTTGCTGGGGTGGGGCTTGATCGACTCACCCCTTCCCTCCCAGTTCACGAGCTGCCTGGTGCTGATGCCGACCTTGGCGGCGAAGTCCTTGCCGTTCATGCGCAGCGCTTCGCGCAGCACAGCGACTTCCCGGCCGGTCCACCGTGTGACCCCCGTTGTCACGCTCGCCCCCTACGGCTACAGGGTCTCGCCGGGGATGGACAGGTACGTCTCACGGAGCGCAGCCAACACGGGGTGTTCGGTCGGCAGTTCCTTGTCGTCGATCGCCGACAGAGCCCGAACTCCGATGCTGGTGTTCGTCGCGAAGCCCGCCGCCATGCGCTTGGCCTGATCGAGGGTGACGGGGGCAGTGCGGTGCTCGACGCCATTGGCGTGCTTCTGGAGGAGGGCCATCGTCACACCGGGCAGGACGGCCGCCTGCGGCCACACCACCGTCCCGTTGCCGTCGATGAAGGCGACGTTCCAGGTGCCACCCTCGCTCACGAGACCGTCGCGGCCGACGAACAGGGCGTCGCCGAACCCTGCGCGCTGCGCTACCCCTCGGGCGTGCAGGGCACCGAAGAGACCGACGTGCTTCACCTCGGGCAGGTCGCGCTCGTACGGCACGCTCATGGCGCGCAGCGGTTCTGGGGGCAGGGCGCCGGCACCGCGCACGGACACCATGATGTGCGGCTCATCAGCGTCGGCCGGGTGTGCCATCTCGACCTTCGGGTCGTACACCGTGACTCGGACGACGCACGGGCCGCTCTGCCCCTCCAGGCACCGGCGGACGTGATCGCGAACGAGCGCGGTGTCCAGGTCCGCGCCCCACACGGTCTTGCAGTCCCGTACGAGCCGTTCCATGTGCAGTGTCAGGCCCCGGATGCTGCCATCGCCATCGACACGCATGGACGTGAAGTGACCGAAGTTGGTCAGGGCCAGGGGGAGCAAGTCGTCTGCGGACACGGGGTTTCCGTCAAGAGTTGCCATGCCGCCCAGCATCTCAGGACCGTCCGTTCCTCCGGCACCCCAATCGTGGTTACTGACGAGTCAACTTCGTTGAAACTTCCTTCCCCTTGCGATGCCACACGGTGTTCGCTTGTCACCGTGCGAACACGTCTGGTGATCGACGGAACGAGGCGTGCCACGCGACGCAATGACGACGCATGCCGCACGATCACCCACACCGCCCACTCGGGAGGCCCTCGATGAGCCCCGCTACAGCCGTCGCGCCGACTGCCACGAAGGCGCCGCCGCAGACGTCGCGCGCCTTCGACTTGGCCTTCACCTCTGCCCCAGCCCATGTCAGACAGGCACGCAGGAACACCCGCGCATTCCTGCGTCTGTGGAACGTGAACGGCGAACTGGCCGAGAACATCGTGCTCGCCGTCTCCGAGTTGGCCACCAACGCCGTCGAGCACGGAACCGGAGACGTGAGACTTCGGATCCAGCACCCCGACGGCGAATTGCGGATCGAGGTCACTGACGACAACCCGGCCCCAGCCACACTGCGCCTCGCTGACGACGAGGACCTGTCGGGACGCGGCCTGTTCCTCATCGCCGTCCTCGCACGGGAGTGGGGCGTCAGCGACGACGGCAAGACGACATGGTGCGTCTTCCGCGTCCCTGCGAGGAGGTCGTGATGGCCCCCGTCACGCCTGAAGCCGCAGCAGGACTGAGCCAGCGACACTCCACCGACGATGTGAATCCATTACTTACATCTTCATCCCCTTCCACGTCCTCAACAGCGCCACCTGAGAGCCACAACAGAACGCCTCAGCCTCAACGGCGCACCGCGGTTGGGTCGCTTGGCCTCGACGGTGATCCGGACAGCGGGACGTCCCAGGACCTCCCGACCAAGTCCTGTGCGGCGGTGCCGGCGTCCCCGAGCTCCCTGAACGATGCCCGTGTAGCTCGCCGCACCGTGTCTTCCTCGAACGAACCGCCCTTGTCGGCGAGTGGCGGCTCGAAATGCCTCGGGGGCTCCTCTTTGGGGGCCGCCGAGGTGACACCCCGATCGCCAACTTCGGATCTCGCTAATGGAGTTGCCCTTATGCCTCGCACCACGACCTCGGCCCCCGCAGTCGGCGGTGGGCAGGTGGACGGAGTGTCCTGGCCGGAGGGCTCATTCAGAGAACTGGGCCTTGACCTGAGGACCGTTGTATCAACCCTCGCAACCGGACCGTCGCCTCTCGCGGTGCAGGAGACCCTTCACCGAGAAGTGACCAGACTGGTCTTCGCCGAGGCTGCCTCCGTCAGCGAAGACCCGGACGAGCGTCACGTCCAACTGCTACTCATGCGCGGCCACTTGATGCGACTGCTCGGAGCAATCGTTCCCGTTGATGCCAACGAACCTCCTCTGGAAGACGATCAACTGGTCGTACGCGTGCGTGGCCTACTCGACGAAGAGATTCCCGACGACGCCGTGCGTGCGGCGTCCCTGCACCGGCGAATGTCCGAGGTCGGGCGGGAGCCGCTCGCCGTCCTTCCTGCCGTCGACGCCTTTGACGACGTGGTCGACGGCTGGGGCAGGGCTGTGTGCGCCGGGTTCGATTCGACGCGTAGCCGCAAAGCCATTCGTGCGGCGAAGTCCTGGGAGCAGGCGGGGGTGTACCAGCATCCGCACACCCTCGCGGCGGTCACGCAAGCGCTCAGCGGCTACGTCACGACGCTCGTCCCCTACGTCTCGATCCGCTTGGAATCGCTCTCCGCCGGGAGTCGCGAGTGGTCCGCGTGCGGTGAGGCGATCGAGCGCTCGCAGGAGGCCCGCGACGTCACTCTGAGAGAGGGGCTCAAGGCGGGGGCACCCTGGCGGAATCAGTGCTGTCCACGATGATGCGGGCTGTCAGCACGGCTGGGGCGAGCCTCGCTCAGTGCCTCACTGAGGCGGGAGGTGTATCGCCGCATGCGAGACGGCCAGGCGTCAGCTGATGCAACGACCGCCGATGCTCTGGGGACGTGGGACGCGTGCCGACCAGGAGAAACCGTGTCGTCATTCCACAGTGTCACGCCAGCCGCGGTGGTCAGGCTCGCGCGACGCTGTGCCCGATGTGGATGCCCCCTGAGCCGGTACAACAACGACCTCCAATGCGGAAGTTGTGCACGAGGTATCCCACGGCAGACCAGTCGAGGCGTACACGTGCCCGATACGGTGTGGGCCGACGAGGACCTCCAACAGGCTCTGGCGGTCCGGGACTTCGGCAGGCTGTGCCGACTCGTCCGAGAACGCGCCTCCCTCCGCCAAGAAGACGTCGCCTCGCTGACGGGTTTGAGTCAGGCATTCTTATCGATGCTGGAATCGGGCGCACGCAGGCTCACGAACATCGACAAAATCGTCCAACTCCTTGACGGCCTTGAAGTACCGGCAGATCTCAGGGGAATAATGCTGGTCAGCGGCACCGACGCTGCCCCAACCGAGAGTCCGCCATCCCCCGCAGTCAGCAGATGGCCAGCATGAATAGGGAGCGCCGATGCTCGCCACGAACAGTGCGCGGGCATCAGGGGCGGTTGCTGAGGAAGGCGCTGCTACTGCACCGATACACCATGGCGACAACCATCACCGGCGACAGAGGGAGCCGAAAGGCAGGGCGGCTTATCGACAGGACGGTCGTGGCGAGACCAGAATCCGGGGCGCTCTCTAGCGCAGTTCGCGAAGCAGCGAGGCAGCGACTTCGACCATGGTGTCGGTCAACGGCGCTTTCCTGCCCGTCCGTCGGAAGGCGCGCTCGACGTTGGCGCACAACAGCAGGCGGGACAGCACGCCGCTGCGAGTCGACAGGACGTCGGAGAACAGGGACTGTACTCGGACTGCGAGAGTCGGCACGGTCAGGGAGGCGGACCACAGACAGGCGGCATCCCATCCGACTGGGCCCATGCCCCAGCTCTCCCAGTCGATGATCGACAGGCCGGGGCCGCAGAGGTTGGCGTATCCGAGATCGCCGTGGGCGCAGGCCCAGTCGGTGATCGTGGTGTCGATGTCCTTTCCGTAGACCTCGTGGATTCGACGGGTCAGGTGGGCCTGGCCCATGGACACGCGGTCCGTGGAGTGCTCCGAGAGGTTGACGAGCGCGGTTCGCAGGTCGATCCACCACTGCTCGGGCAGTCCAGGATCCACGGTGATGTCGCCAGTAGCGGAGAGGGCACCGTCTTCCACGAGCGTCATCTCGTCGGCACGCCACACCACGCCGCGTACCTGGTCGGTCCAGACGGCCGCTGCCGACCATTCGGGGCGAGGCACGCCTTCGATGCTGGCTGCGGCCTCGAAGCCGGTCCAGGACTGGGCGTCGATCTTCTCTGTACGTCGCCAGGCGAGCCGGACCCAGGTGGCTTCGTCGGTTCGGAATCCGGCGGTGCCGTTGTACCTGCTGAAGTAGCTGTCCTCCCGCTTGAGTTGCCGTCCGAGCCGACGCTCGACGTCGTCGAGGACGTCGTCGAGCGGAACGGTCGAGAGGTCATCCAAGGTGGCTTGCACTTATTGGTCCTTCCTGGACGGGGCTCCTGCGCTCACGGTAGCCCTCTCGCGCAGCAGCGCCCGATACACCGTCACCGTCTCGGTGTTGACCTCAAGTTGCGAGCCACCGAATGCCTCGGCGAGGTGCTCGACATGGGAGGTGCCGACCGCGAGACGGGTGACTTCGGGGATCGTGAAGGCTGCGGCGACGCCTGCCTGAAGGGCGCTGCACTGCTGGCCCGGGACGAGAAACGTGGAGGTGTCCACAGTCTGCCAGATCGGGTCGTCCGCGTTTCCCGCGAAGGGAGCCATCCCCCACAGCTCTGTGATCCCTGCGCGGTCGACGAGTTCGTCCACCGCGTTGAGGATCCCGGCGGAGACTGTGAGGCCGGCGCGGACCATAGCCACGTCCGGGCGGGGGATCTCCCAGTCTGCGTCGAGAAGAGACCGAGGGTCCCAGGTGGAGAGCCCCCAGCTCGTACAGAGTCCCGCCTCGCGCATCTCCAGGAGCGCGGCGCACGCGTCGGCGAAGCCGTCGACCGAGGACTCTGGGTTGTGCAGGAACACTGTGTCCGGGGTGCGGCCGAGTTCCTGGGCCGACTGCTCGACGGCAGCGCGAAGCCGCGCCGGGTCGAGGTCGTGGCCGTCGGGGAAGTAGCCGACCTTCGTGGAGATGGTGAAGGCGGCGAGCAGGTCGTCGGCAATGGTCGCGAGGGTCCGGTGGGAGGTGAAGTGGTGGTAATTGAACGCGGTGTCGAGGTCGGTGACGCCCTGCTCCAGGGCGCCCTCTAGAAGGTGCCGGGTGTGACGAGTTCGGTGTAGGCCGAGAGCGATTCGGCGGTCAGCGGTGCGCACAGCCCCTCCTGGATCAGGTGCTCGGCGAGCGTGGTGAGGTCTTGGTCGTCGTCGGTGAGGTGCACCGGGTGCCCGGACAGGAGGCTGCGAAGGGCGAGTTCGGCGCGGCTGTGGAAGGTGAGGCGCTTGCCGCCGCCGACCACCTGGACCGTGTCGCCAGAGGGCGTGATGACCGGTTCGAACTCGGTGACAGCCGCGGTGTACTGGAGTGGGCCGAACACCGGGATGTGGGGCGTGTGCCGAGCGGGCGGCGTGTTCGCACGCAGTTCCGCGAGGTATCGCTTGGGGTCGTACTCGCGGGCGAGGGCGGTCAGCTTCGTGGCGAGCACGTCGCCGTCGACGGTGTCGTCGCTGCGCTCCAGGTCCGTACGGAAGTCCTCGTCGGCGCGCGCTGCGTCGGACAGGAAGTTGGCCCAGGTCACACCGGTGCGCTTGGTGAGGCCGAAGGTCACGTGGAGGGAGTGGCCGTCGTCGCCGGAGCCGATCCTCGTTGCGGTGTGCCAGAAGCCGCGGGGTATGTGCATGACGTCGCCGGCCTGCATGGTTCCCTTCCAGAGCACCTCCTCCGACGGAGTGAGGTTGCGTTCGGCGTCGCGGTACATCGGTGCTTGGCGGGAGGGGCCTCGGACCTCCCAGGACTTCTCGCCGGAGAGCTGGACGGCGATCACGTCGTGGTCGTCCCAGTGCAGGTTGAAGCCGTCCGTATCGCCAGCGGCCAGGTAGGCGTTGGCCGAGGTGAGCTCCCCGGACCACCAGCCCAGCGCGCGGCAGGCGACTTCGAGGGTTGGGTCGAAGGAGTCGACGTGGTCCAGGACCACGGTTCCGCCGCCGTTGAGGATCCGGCCGAGAGCCGCCATGTCGGCCTGGCTGACGGCCTGCCTGCGCCGGTTGACGTTGGTCGACAGGAAGAGTGAGGGGTGTACCTCGTCTCCCTGGGCGTAGCAGCGAAGTTGGGGGTTGGCGAGCTGGCGGTGCCGGATGGTCTCCAGCAACCGGTTCGGGGTCATCAGCCGGGCGATCAGGTCCGGGTCGGCGAGGTGCCCGCGAGCGAACGCGGTGCCCACGGGCCCCGGCCCGCCCCAGCCGAGCGCCTTCTCGATACCTGTGACGAGCCGGTGCTCCATGGGTTCCTCCTACTCCTTGGGAAGGTTCAGGTCGCGGTTGTCGCCGTCATCGCCCGCGCTGTTCTGCGAGCTGGTGATGTCGGACCGCTCCGCCTCGCTGCGGTCGTGGGCCACGGCGAGCTGCTCGACGGCGACCAGCAGGCCGACGCTGGTCCCGCCGCCCTCCTTTTTGGCCTTTGCGCTCTGCGCGGTCGTGGTCACTCGGGTCTCCTCTCATCGGGGCCCTCGGTAGGCGAGCGGCCTGGGAATCCTGCGGCTGCAGGGGACGCAGCCGTTGAGTGGTGGTGCTGTCTGGCCCGGTAGGCGCCGGAAACCGCCCCGTGTTCGAGGCGTTCTCGGGTGGTGCAGGGGCGGTGCTCGTCGGCGGCGCGGTGCGCCGTGTGTCCGGCTGACGTGCCTGTGTTTGCGGAACCATGTGCTCCGCGACGCCTGGCACGGGGCTCCGGGGCTTAACCCTGCTGCTGGTTGGCGGACTTCGCACATCACGGCCGTGATATCTCTCCGGTGATCCAGTAGCACTCGGCTCGGCACCCGGGTTCTCGCGGCACTGCGGTTTCGGCCAGGTCAGTCCGGGCGTCGTCGGTAGTGCAGTCCGGGTGCGCGGTCGAGATCGAGGACGAAGGCGTTGATCGCCGGCTTGTCGTCGCCCGACGTGGCGGCTGGCAGCGTGAGTGTGTAGCCGTCTGCCGTGTACGTCGCGGACCCGGTGCGGGCAAGGTGGTCGCGTGTGCCTCGACGCCACAGATACAGCGAGTCTTCGCTGCGGGTCAGGCGGACGGTGCCGGGCACGTCTTCGCAGGCGTATGTGCCGAGAGGGGTGTGTGGCGGGTCGGCGTTGGAGTGGTTCGTCGGCGAGGGTGGTGGCTCGGATCGGTGCTGCAGGGATCGGGACAGAACTTCGCCGATGTCCGCTGTGGAGCAGTGATCGAGGTTGGCAAGGGCGGTGGCTACGACGCTGTCGGCGGCGATTCCAGCGTGGTTGGACAGGCAGATGACGCGGAGTCCTGAGCTGGCGAGGTGGGTGGCTGCGGAGAACCCCTGTTCGTGGCCGTAGTGGAAGACGGCGGTGCGGCTGGGGCTGCGGCTGGCGTACAGGCCGGCTCCGTACGTGAACGGAGGGTGGTCGCTGGGCCGATAGCCGAGTTGCCGCTCGAATGGGAGTGCGGCATCGGCGCAGGGCTGCCATTCGTAGTGCAGGTGGCCGAGCCACCGGTCGAGGTCTGCGGCGGAACACCACAGCGAGCCGGGGCCGGGCAGGGCGACCGGGCGCTCCTGGTGGCGCCAGCCGGCGGTGGTGCCCCGGTAGCTGGCGGCGGCGCCGGGGATGACCTCACGCGGATCGCTCTTGAATCGAGCAGCGGTCATGCCGAGCGGGGTGAAGACCTGCTCATCGGCAACTTCCGGTAGTGCAGCGTCGTGGACGTGCCTGAGGACTTCGCCGAGGAGGAGATATCCGGTGTTGCTGTACAGGAAGTGGCCGGGCTCGACGGCTCGGTGGCCCTGGCGGTAGGCCAGTTGCAGCAGGTCGTCGGCGGTGTAGTGATCAAGGTCGCGGAAACCGGCCAGAGAGAGCATGGATTCGGTGTCGCGGATGCCGCCGTTGTGCCGGATGAGGTCGCCGATGGTCACGTCGGGGATCTGGAAGCGCGGCAGGATATCGCCGACCGGCCGGTCTAGGTCGAGCAGCCGGTCACGTGCAGCGCGCACGCACAGGTACGCGGTGATCTGCTTGGCCACGGAGCCGACATTGAAGACGGTGTTCTCCCTGATGGGTGTGCCGAGTTCGACGCTCGCCACTCCGGTGTGCGTCTGTGCCGGTGGTCGGTTGGCAGCGTGAACACGCAGGATCAGGCCGGGCTCGTGGGTTCGGTCCGTGGGAATGGTGGCAGGCGTAGCGGCGGAGGAACTCGTCTTGTTCACAGGCTGAGAGCCTCGTGGTGGACGGCGTGCAGACGCCGGCGCAGGCCGGTGTCGGGGATGAGGGTGAGCGCGTGAGCGTGGTCGGCGGCTGTCGGGGCGAGCAGGTCGCGCTGTTGGGCGAGGTAGGCGGTCAGGAACCGGTGCAGGGTGCCGGTCGTCTGCGGCAGGACACGGGCGGTGTAGATCATGGTGAGGGGGAAGGCCCAGCAGGCGTGCAGGAAGCCGAAAGCAGGGCGCATCATCTGCTTCCACGGGGAGTAGAACCGGGCTTCGTCGCTGACTTTGGTGGCGGTAGCGGTGAGCGCGTCGTTGAGCCAGTTGTGGCCGGCTTCGTGGATGAGGTCGCGGGCCAGGACGACGGGCTCGTCGACGTGGTCGCAGAAGACGGTGCCGGGCAGGCGGGTGATGGTCCAGCTGTCGAGGGTGTCGCCGAGTTGTTTGTGCCGTAGCAGAACCAGGACGACGGCGTGCGCGGCCAGCAGGTCGCCGAACCCGGTCCTTGCGCCCATGGAGCAGGCGGTGGCGGCCAGTTCCCGCAGGTCCGGTCCGGCTGCGACGGTGTCAGGGCCGAGCACGTAGTACGGAGTCTCGGAGATTTCCGAGCGGGGCAGGCGGTCAAGGTCGGGGGCGACCATGATGCGCGGGCCGACCTCGGTGGGGATGGACATCGCTGCTGTGTTCGCGGCCGTGTGGCTGGTGTACCAGTCGAAGGTGGTGGTGTCACTGGCGCGAGCGGCGGCTTCGGCGCCTTCAAGGACGTGGTGGGCGAGGCAGTAGTCGGCTGCGTCCGTTTCCGGAGGCCCAAGGACGTCGGCCGGGTCCGGGGCGGCGGACCGGATGACAGCGCGGATCCGGAGAGTACGGTCGCGATGCAGGATTCGGATGGGGGCGAACGAGAAGGCGATGGCAGGCGCGTCCACAGCGTAGGTCCTTCCGACTGGGCTGGGCCTGGGGCCGGACCGTGGTGGTCCGGCCCCAGGAGGTGCTCACGGGCGGCGTGCCGCCGGTGTGGTGCCCGACGATCAGACGATGTTGTCCGTGCTGGTCTCGGTCGTCGGCCAGCCCTCGGCGGAGACGCTGGAGGTGTGGGCGGTGCTGCGGACGGTCTCGTCGTCGCCGCGCAGGTCGTCCACGGCCGCGAGGAAGTCGCTGATCCGGTCGTTGTCCATGAGCATGCTCATCCTTTCCGAAACGGGGGTCTTGAGGCCGTGCACCTGCTGGAGCCAGCGATGCGGCGGCGAGCGTGCGGATTTCACCGTCGTCCCTTCAGAAGAGGGGTGAGTCAGTGACCGCGCTGAGCTTGCGCGGCTGTCGGAGTGGCCGCTTGGCACAGGGCCTCGCGGAGGTCGCTCATAGCCGGCCGATTCTGCGGCACCGGGGTGAGGGCGGCGGAGATCACCGGACGCAAGACCGGCGGTGCGGCATCGAGCCGTGAATGGCCATGACGGGGGATGTCCGCGCACAAGAAGCGGTAGACCAGGACCGCGAGGCTGAAGGTGTCGGCTGCCGGGGTGGCACGGTCGTAGGAGGTCGCGTACTCGGGAGGCCAGTGCACCTCGGGGCCCCGCGCCACGGGCCCGCGCGGGGTGTCGGTGCGGCGGGCCGCACCCAGGTCGGTGATCAGTCCGCGGCCGTCACGGATGAGGATGTTTTCCTGGTAGACGTCACGGTGAACAATCCCGCGCTCGTGGAGGACGCACAGTCCCTCGGCGACGTCGGCAAGGATGCCCAGCCCGGCCGCTACCTCGTCGCGGTCACCGGTCGCGGCTGCCAGGAAGGGACGGAAGTTGCCGCCAGGGCAGTACGGCATGCTGTACCAGCTGAACCGGTCGGTATTGCCTTCCTCCAGTAACGGCACGACCCGTTCGGCTCCAGCAGCGGTGCGGGTGACGGCGATCTCGTGGCGGAAGTCCGCGTGGGTAAGGGCCCGTTCGACCTCGGTCATCTCCGCGTACCAGTAGAAGCCGTAGGCGGCCCGGCGGGTGGTTTCGTCGAGCTCGGCCAGGACGTGGTTGCTGCCGAAGCCGGCCTTGAGGACCACCGGAGGCGCGTCGTCGCGGCTGGCGAGGACCAGGGTGCTCGCGCGGGTGAAGGCCAGCAGGTCGTGTACGTACCAGCCGGCGTCAGCGAGCTGGTCAAGGACCCAGGCAGCCGGATGGAGGGGATGCAGTTGCATGGGGCCGCTCCTCACAGTCGCGCTGCCTGGCGAACGGCTGCATGCATCCGGTCCAGGCAAGCGGCGGTCAGCAGGTCGAGATCCGGCTCGGCGACACATGGGTGTCGCAGTACGGGCAGTCCGGTCTCCTCGGTCCAGACGGTGGCGGCCTGCTCATACAGATCGGCGAGCCGGGCGGCCGTCGGCGGGTCCTCGCCGAAGCGGCGCGATGCGGCCCGGCTGGAGAGCCGGGCATGGCACAGCTCGGGTGGGGTGGTCAGCAGGACGGTCAGCTCCGCCCGCGCAGGCGTCACCTCGGCCAGCCGGCGGACGTAGTCGGCGACGGGATGCTCGTGCAGAAGCGCCAGCAGACAGGCGGTCGAGAGGGTGAGACGGTCAGCGACCACCGGACCCATGGACAGGGCAGGGGCAAGGTTGTGGCGAGCGTGGAGTTCCAGGTCGCGACGAGCGGCAGACACCGCCTGCTCGCTGGTCTCCGCCGGGCGGCCGGCCCGTAGGCCGATGAGAGAGCGTGTGGCCTCAAGTGACAGCCAGGCGAACTGGCCGATGTGCCCGAGGTGGATGTCCTCGGCCGCAGCCGAGGACAGAAGCCGGTCGCGCAGCGTGCTCTTCCCGGCTCCGGCGATCCCCTCCAACGCCAGCAGCATGCGGCTCACCCCACGTGCTTCTCGGCGATGAGCCAGCTGATGAACTTCGCAACTCGGCCGCGGGCCACCGGCTCGGTGCCGTGGGTGAGTTGGGAGCCGTACAGCAGGGCGGTGCCGGGGAGGGGACTCGTGCTCCACCTAGTGCGGGGCATCGTGGTGAACCAGCCGGCGGAGTGGTCGGCTCCGTCGTGGGCCAGCCACATACCTTCTGCGTAGCCCTGATCCGTGGCCTCCTTCAGACTGGTGCCCCACAGGCGGTCGCTTGAGGAGCTTTCGACGTAGAACGCGCCGCCAGCCTCCGCTTCGCTGATCACGACACTGATCCCGGCGATCTGCCGTGGCCAGGCAAGCGGGTCGGGGGCGATGCCGTCGAGGTGGCCGGTGATGTGCTGGCCGGGGCCGTATTCAACGTACGTCCAGGGCCGACAGGCGGTGATCGATGGCATGACACGGGACAGCGCGGGGCGGTTACGGTCGAAGGCGTCCTGCAGCACCTGCTCGGCCTCGGTCGGAAGGTGCGGTATCTCCACCCTTCCGGCCGGCTCGTACACCGTCATGGCCTGTTCGTGGGAGTGGCCGGGGATCTCGTGGATGGATGTGGTCCGTTCCGCACCGAAGCGGTTTCGCTCCTCTTCGGTGCGGAACTTGGTCATCACGGTCGCGAGTCGGGTCCGTTCCTCGGCGTCGAGGAATCCCTCGATGCTGCCGACCGTGACCGTCTCGGCAATGTGGATCACGAGCCGCTCCTCCTGGTTTCGAGCACACGGCGGACGTCGTCCAAGCCGGTGAAGTGGTTGAGCCAACTGGCCACGGGACGGCGGGTGGTGGCGGTCGGGTCGGCCCACAGGGCCAGCAGCTCACCAGTCAGCGGCAGGTCCTCCGTCCTCCGGAGTGCCTCCGTAGCCTCGGGTAGGGCGGTGAGCTGGCCCAGCGCCGGGCAGTGGGCCGTGTGCCAGTCGGCGAAGACCCGCCCGAGCCGGGCTGCCGCCGCCTGTCCGCAGGCCCGCAGAAGCGTTTCGCCGGGCTCTGCCTGCCAGTAACTCCGGAATTCGGTCTGCGCCCAACCGGCCGCAACCGCCTCGGCGGCGGAGGCGATGCAGCAGGTTGCGCAGCACGCGCCGGTTGCGTGTGGACACGGTCGGAAGTGCTCCGGGAGGGTGGTCGCGACCTCGACGAGGGCTGTCCAAGCGGAGTCCGGCAGAAGGTCGGCGATGGCGCGACGGCCGGGTGCGGCAGTGTGGTTGCAGCATGCGGAGCTCGGCCCGGACGGTGGGCTGGGCCCGAGCGCGGGTTCGATGAACAGGGCGTGGAAGTACACGATCCGCCCGAGTAACTGGTGCATCGTCAGAGCATCTGCGGCTCTGTTCATGCCAGCGCCTCCTCCGGGGTGTGCACGGCGGTCTGTGGCATCGGGCAGGAGCATCCGCCCGCCGAAGGGTCCTCGTCGCACAGGGCGTTCACCACGGCTTCGGTAGCCGCGCCAACGGCATCGAAGTACGTGGACCAGCCATGGCCCGGAGCCGGCCGGAATGCCAGGTCGAGCACCGGGACCGTCCGACTCGTGGCCTCGCACGTCAGCTCTGCGCGCCCGACGGTCACCTGCACCGCCGTGGGCAAGGCGGGGGTGGCCGTGGTAACCGCGCGGCACAGCGCGGCGGCTACCTGGGCGTACTCGGCGGGACCGCGCGGGATGATGCCGACCCGCCGTTCGGTGGGCACCAGGTCGAGACCGGTATAGGGATGGCCCTGGCAGCTGTCGTACGTGACACAACCCCACGCGCGGGTGACGGCGTCGACCAGAGACCGCACCCCGGGCTCGATCGCCTCGTGCCACTGGGCGTGGGCCGGATCGAGGTCATCGGCCTCATGGACGCCGGGTAGCCCGACCATGTTGATGTTGCCGTGCGCGCTGGTTTGAAGCCGCACAGGAGTCCTGGCCATATCGGGGCGGTCCCATCGCGTGAGGAAGGCGCCGACGTCAGGCATGCTGTTCGGGATGCGGGGACGCCAGCGCGCGGTACGGCACCAGGCACCCGCAGGGTGGGCGGGTTGTGCGAGGAGCGCGGCAATGCCGTCGATCATCCGCATCCGGTAGTCACAGTAGGAGTCCTGGTCCCCGGCCTGCTCGTGGCGCCAGCGGGTAGCCACGCAGCCGCCGCCGCAGGCGGACTGGTAGGCGCAGGTGGTGCACCGCTCCATCAGGGCCTTGCCCTGGTTCAGCAGCGGCAGCCGCCGCTGGGCCGCGACGACACCGGCCTGATCGGGGATCTGGTCAAGGCGAGTGAGCTGGGCCTGGGGCCAGGGCAGTTCGTCGCAGCTGCCGAGGCGACCGTCCGGGTAGAGCGTGAAGACGTGATCACATTTCAGGTTGGAGAAGTGGCAGAAGCCGGTGTCCAGCCCGCGCAGCCGCCGGATGGCGGACACGGCCGGCTCCAGCTTCATGCGCGCGAAGTGCCCGGCGTCGATCCACCGGATGGTGGTGGCGAGCACGAACTCGGCGTACTCGGCCGGCCTGATCGACCAGGCTGGACCGCCGGGACCGCGCACGGCAGCATCCTGGAGCCGCCGGCTTGCCGGACGACGGCGCCCCTGGCCCGCGGTCGGACGCTGGACGGATGTGTCGAAGCAGGGCACGAAGCTGACGGCGTTGACCGCCTCGAAGCCTGCGAGGTGATCCAGGACCGCCGCGGCACGGCCGAGTACGGCCGGGGTGACAGCGGCGATCACGCCGGTCTTCCGGCCCCGGGCGGCCAGCAGCCTCAGCGCGGTGGCGACGCGCGGGTAGACCGGCTGACCGTCGTAGCCGACTCGCCAGGCGTTGCCCGCCGCATCCCCGTCCAGAGAAATGCCGATCTCAAGGTCCGGGTACAGGTTGTCGAAGAGGTCCAGCCACTCCTCGTCGAGCAGTACGCCATTGGTCTGGAGCGAGACGCGGACCACGCCCGGCTGGGCAGCCAGTTCGCGCAGGATGTCAGCGACGTGGTCACGACCGGCGGTCAGTGGTTCGCCGCCGTGGAGTTCGACGGCGAGTGGACGCCCCTGGAAGAGCTCGGCGAGCCGGCGAACCTGGCCGGCGTCGATCCGGGCTCCTCCCGGGGCCTCCTTGCGTTTCTCGTAGCAGTACAGGCAGTCGATGTCGCAGGTCTCACCGCGTAACTTCAAGATCACCGATACGGCACTGTCGGCCTCTTCGGCGTCCAGGCCGCGGTACAGCTGGGTGATCAAGTCGTGCTGTTCGATGGTGCGGCGCATCGGCTGCCTCCTGGGGCCGTGACCGGACAGGGATCAGTCGTACAGGCGTCCCAGCAGGGCACCCTGGCCAGACTGGAGGATGTGGGCGGCTTCCAACGGGATCCAGAAGCACTCGAAGTGTGTGGGCTCCTGTTCCCCGTCGTGGTCCTCCTGGCTCATCCACCGCTCCCGGGTGGGCTCGGTCAGTTCCAGGTGGAAGACGTGGCGGCGCTGGAGCTCGAACCGGTACGGGCTGATGTCGTACTCGGTCTCGCCGAGCTTCCGTACGATCTTGAAGTCCTTCAGGCCGGTCTCCTCGCGAGCCTCGCGCAGCGCCGCCGCCTCCGGTGTCTCGCCGGCGCAGATGCTGCCGGCCGGGACCTGGATACCGACTTCCTCGTACGTGTAGTCGGTGTGCCGGAACACCAGCAGCTTTCCGTCGCGCACGACGTAGCACAGCACTTTGTCCTTGGTGACCTTCTCAGGCACGGGACATCCCTCTTTCATTCGTCGGAATCGGGCGCGCATCGGTCGGCGCCCAGGCCGCAGCGCACAGCTGCATGCACCTGTGGTGACGGACAGCTGACGCCGGGCGAACGACCTTGAGTCTAGGTCGTGCAACCAGGCACAATTTCAGCCCGATAATGGCCGAACTGACTTGCGGAATAAGGGAGATGGGGCATCGGTCGGAGCGTCCAAGGCAGAGTGCTCCAAAACTGCCGGAAGGGCACATCTCGCTGGTGATATAACGCGAGTGATATGGGGCCGAGCAGTGCCCAGACAGTGGCAATGGCATCGGCGTGCATGGTCTGTCGAGAACCACCGGTCTCGCGGTTTCCACTTCGCTCTCCACGCGATCGCGGCCGTCAACCGGCATGCCGGGCGCCGATCCGCGACGGGAGATCCAACTCCGCCCAACCCGTCCTGCCTGGTCCTGCGCACTGCTCACCCCAGCGGTCGGCAAGTACGTTGAGGAGTCTCACTCGGCAGACACGCTGAAGGTCGGGAACGTCAGCAATCGGTTGACGCGGCTCTTCGACAGCGTTGTGCACTTCGAGCCGTAGGGCATGCCCTACGCGTACGTAGCGGGTCTCGATCTCCCCAATCGTCAGGATCTTGGCTTGGCGCAAGGCAGTGGTGAAGAGTTCCGACAAGACGAGGACGGCCGCGTCTTCCAACCTTGACCAGCCCCATACGCGGAGCACTTTGCGAAGTTCACTGCGGGCGAGTCCAACGCATCGCGGGTGGTGGCTCCAGCGCAGCACCATCGGGTCGGCGACGCCATCGCCCGTCCGGTACGCCACGGTCACTCTGTTGCCTTCCCGCGCAGGTGGCTTGGTCGTGAAGACCGTAGGTCCCTGCAGGGGGCCGGACCCGGAAGATTTTTCCGGGTCCGTCAATGAACCCTTCTACGGCAGGCGTTACTTGATGGCGCCGAGCCGCATGGCCAGGTCCTGGACATCGCGACGGCGGGATCGCTTGTGGAGCCGACGCGCCAGGTCCCGAGCGAACTCGTGTGACTTGATCTGTTCGGGAGCGGTTCGGTGGGCACGCTTGAGATGGTCTACCGCCTCATCTGTCCGCCCTGCCTCGGCATAGGCGCGGGCGACATCCAGTCGCGCCCGCCCCTGTCGCTCCACCGGCAGTCCTGCCGCCCTGGCTCTCGGCGCTATGTCCACGGCCAGTTGGACGTCCTCGAATTCCAGGGCGAGCGCGAGCCGGTGGATCTCGACGTTGCCGGGGCCGAAGGAGGTCCACATCTCGTTGGAGTCGCCGCCGAGGAGGTCTGCTGCTTCTTGGGCCTTCCCCATCATGTGATCGGCCAGCGCCCGGTTCCGCATCCGGGCCGCTGCGACGGCCCCGTTGAGGAACAGGGTCCCGTACAGGGAGAGAGAAGCCGGTGTGGAGCGCCACCAGCCGGGTTCGAGGTCGTCTGCCGCGTCAAGGGTGACGTTCACCGCCTCCGCCGGCATGCCGGCGCCGAGTTGGACGTGCGCGACACCTCGGCGCAGAGCGAGCATCGTGGCGGGGTCCTCGGACTGCGAGGCCGCCATGTCGCCCTGGTCCACAGCGGTCCAGGCCAGGTTAGTCTCGCCCAACTTTCGTAGGAGTACCGCTGCCACGTGGCAGGTCAATGCGAACAACCGGAGTGCCTCGACGTGTTCGGCGCCACCTGTGCGTTCCCGTGTCGCCAGCCGGGCGTCCGCGAGTAGCCCAGGCAGGCACTCTCCGAGGCGCGCGAACTGGCAGTTCTGATAGAGCCCCCAGGCTTCGTCGACTGCGAAGGAGAGACGTTCGAGGCGCACGGTTTCACGGTCGTCGTACAGCGAGCCCGCCAGTCGGCGTGACTGCATGAGTGCGGTGCGGATCGCCGGAATGCTGGCCGTGTGACGACCATGGTCGTCCAAGAGCGTCGGCGTGCCCTGAAGGTCCTCAACGTGTACTCGCAGAGCGTGTGCCAGGTCCGCGAGCATCTTCACGTTGTTCACCGGTATGCGTTCGGACTCGACCCGGTACACCCAGTCCTCGGAACGTCCAAGAAGTTCGCCGAGTTGGCGCTGACTCAGGCCCCGGCGTTTCCGGTAGAACAGGACTCGTCTGCCGAACGGCAGATGGTCGGTCATTCCCCGCATTGGCACACCCCCTCAGCCTGGTCGATCGAGTGTCACACGGAGTGAGCGCGCGGGGCAGGAGAACCATCGTCTGAGGGCGTCCGTGATCTGGAACGTAGGCTGACCCCATCGGAGGGCAACGGCGGGGAGCTGTCCTCGGCGAACATGGAGGACGAGAGCAAGTGATCTCAACGCAGGCATGGGCGGATGCTCGGCGGCTGTGGGACTTCCAGCAGATGGGTCACGAGCTGCGTCCTTGCTCCGTGGCTATCGGACTCGGCAGCCACGACTTGGGGGTGGCGGATACCACCGCAGACCTCTACCACCGTGGCGTGGCGCCGCTCGTCGTCTTCACCGGAGCGACCAGTCGTACGACGCGTGAACGGATGCCCCGCGGCGAGGCGGAACACTATCGGGACCGTGCGGTGGCGCTGGGGGTTCCTGAGAGCGCCATCATCGTCGAGCCGAAAGCCCGGAACACGGGCGAGAACATCCGCTTCTCCCGCACTCTCCTGGAAGAACAGCGCGTTCCCGTCTCGTCGGTCCTGCTGGTCAGCAAGCCGTACGAGGAGCGGCGAGCCTATGCGACGGCGCGAAAGCTCTGGCCGGACGTCGAGTGGGTGAGCGCCTCCACGCCCATGACACTCTCCGAATACGTCGATTCGATCCAGGATGCCCGCCTGGTCATCGACATGCTGGTGGGGGCCCAGCAGCGGCTCATGGTGTACCCGCGGCAAGGGTTCATGATCGCGCAGGAGATTCCCGACGACGTGGCAGCGGCTTTCGAACGGTTGCGTAGCGACGGGTTCACGAGCCGACTCGTACCGGAAGACGTGGAACGGGCCTGAGCTTCGGTCCATCCCGGTCTGTGCTCTTTCAGGCGGCGCCCCATCGGGCTTGGGCGTCCATGTTCCTGAGAGTCTCTATGCGATACGACAACTGCTGGGCTGCGGCAGTATCTCCTCGATCCGCACGCCGAACGAAGGATCCAAGTGTGTGAAGGTCTCGGATTTCGCAGACAACCGAAAGGCCGGACCACTGTCGGATGTCCTGGCCGTACTGCTCGCTGAAGTTGTCCAGTTCTCCGGCGGTACGCCCGAAGCGGACCCCTTGGAACGTATTTGCCAGGTCGATCTCGCGTGGGCCGAATGCTGCTTCGTCCCAGTCGCCAAGTCTGACGCCCTGACCGTCCCAGAGGGTGTTACCTGGATATGCGTCACCGTGGATATGGCCGTGGCCCAACGGGAAGTCGAGCTTCCCGTAAGCGTCCAGGAGTTCCTTCCTCCTGGCCGTCAGCCACTCTCGCTGTCGCGGTGCCAGGTACGTGCTGTGGTCCACGGCATTCTTGAACGACGTAAGTGGTCGATACTCCGGCAGTGCCAGAGGCGGGGGCGGAAGGTCGTGCAGGGCCCGTAGGAGATCGCCCAAGCGCCCAGCCGGTGGCGCACCGTGCTCAGGCTGAGGGTAGTGCTGCCAGAAGGTCACAACGTACGGGCCGTACGCCACCGGCTGGGGGACGTTCACAGGCTCTGTCGCGGGGAAGTCGTTCGCGACGAGCCAGCGTGCCAGTGACACGGCGGTTTCGAGGCGCCGCTGCTGCGAGATTGGACTGACACGTACGACAACGCCTTCTGCAGCAAGAAGGAACACAGAAGTGGCGTGGTGGTGAAGTTGGGTGAGGGACCGGTCTGCCAGCCCTGACGCTCGGCAGGCTTTGAGGGCGGCGGACTCGGGAGAGACCGTCATCGTCATGAGGTGAGGGCCCTCGCTCTCGTGTCGATCACCTGGTAGCCGCGGGCCGCGTCCGCAAGTTCGCGGGCGGTTCGGTTGCGGGCGAACCGCGGTTCTTCCAGAAGCCTAGCCACTCCCTGCACCGAGTCGCCGAGCTGTCGGATACGGCGCTCCACCGGCAGCTCCAGGATGGGCTGGAGCTGCTCGCCGGCTCCCTCGATCTCCCCAGTGGCGATGCGCGCCGTGACGATGTCGAGGCGTGCCAGGGCTTCGTCGCCGTACGACCGCTGCTCCTTCGGGCCCGTCTCGTACAGATCGATCGCGGCGGCGGCGTGCTGCTCGGCCCTCTCGTGTTCGCCGAGAAGGGCGTACGTTCCGCCGATGTAGTACTCCTGCTTGGCTTCCGGAAAAGAGAGCAACCCTCCGAACCTGGTGAGCCCGTTGGAGTCTGTTCGCTGTTCGCGGGCGTGCTCAAGTTCCTTGAGCGCTGTCAGGGCCGTGTCCCGGTCTCCGACGCGTGCCGCGGCCCTGGCTCCGATCGCCGCGATTCTGACCCGGGTCTCACCGACGGGGGCGAACCGGATCGCCTGTTGCGTGTACTCAAGGGCTGTGTGCCGGTGGGTCGACCATTCCGCGATCAGTGCGGCTGTGCCCTTGACCCATGCCCGGAGATCGTCGTGGTCAGCGTGCTCGGCGAGGGTTCCGGCCGTCTGGAGTTGGGCGACAGCGGAGTCCTGGTCGCCGAGATTCTGTGACGCGTGGGCGAGAAGCAGGCAACTCGTGCCGGCGAGGAGGTACAGCTCGCGGGTTTGGCCCGGGGGTTGATGGCCGCTCAGCAGCGAGAAGAGTTGGTTTCTCGTCGACAGCAGGTCGTGGAAGAGCGGGTACAGGGGAGCGTGGACGTAGTCCGTCGCGATCCGGGTGATCCTGGATTCCAGCGCCTCAAGCTCGATGTCGCTCACGTTGCTCTTGGTGGCCACTTCCGCGAACTGCAGTGACTGGGCCGCGGCTTGTGTCGCGAGTTCATAGAGGTCCGTTGGCTGCTCGCTGGTCGTGACGTGGAGATCGACGGCGGGTGGGCCTGGGTGCGGCAACGGTAGTGGCTTGAGGACTGGGTGATGCTCACGGAGCGCTGGGGGGAGCAAGGTGTCGGGGGTTTCGATGCCGTTGAGGAACCTCGCGACCTTGTCGAGGTTCGTCAGCCGGCGGGTTCCTGCTTCGAGCATGGACAGGAAACCCTGGCTGAGCCCCGTCAGGTGGGCCATGTCCTCCTGGCGGAGTTTCGCACGCTCGCGGATGAGTCGGCTCGCCCGCCCGAAGTCCCAGGCAGCGAGGGCAGCTTGGACTTCGGGATCATGCCAGACGGTGTCCGGAACGCGGTGTTGAAGGCGGGCGTCGGGACATCGGTTGCGTGCGCATCTAGCGCACCGGTCTTGGTCGTTGTACTGGCTTAAGAGGCATCTGCAGTCAACGCATACGCGAGTGTGCCTTGGCATCGCACCCCCGTTTCCTGTCTGCGCTCGACAGGGTAGGCGGGGTGCGCGTGTGCCGGTATCACTCATGTAATACGGGCAGCTGGGGGCTTCTCCAGGGCAGCCATCATCAGGTGTGGTTGCGGGTCGTTGTAGCGATCGCGTCCAGGAGCCGCGGTACGCCTTCGAGGCTGTCGAGGACCGAGTCCGCGCCGGCCGAAGCGAGTTCGTCGGCGGTGGTCTTGCCAGACGCGACTCCGACTACAGGAGCACCGCCTTCAAGCCCGGTGCGGACGTCTTCGAGGGAGTCTCCGATGATGACCGTGTTGGAGCGGGTGAACACGGTCCCGTACTTGGCTCGGGCTCGTTTCTGTGCGACAGCGACGAGAGCCGGTCGATGGTCGTTGTCCGAGGAGTATCCGCCGACCTCGGTGTCCAGGAACTCGTCGAGGTGGAACGCTTCGAGCTTCAGCAGCGCGTTGGGTTTGAGGTTTCCTGTGACGACGGTCGGAACGTAGCCCGGTTGTGCGTGCACCGCCTTGAGTGCGTCCACGGCGCCGGGTAGGAGTACGCCTTGCTCGCGAAGGTCGTCGGCGTGCGCGGCGAGGCGCTGCGGCAGGAGTTCGACCATGCGCGGCAGCAGGCCGGGGACGTCTGCTTCGGGGACGCCGTTGTCCAGGAGCAGGGATCGAATGGCGAGGGGCATGGTGACGCCGGTGCCGCGGGCCGGAAGGCGTTCTGCGGGGCGGCCGACGATCTCGGCGAAGGTCTCGCGGTATACCTGCCGGTCGATGTCACCGACGTACAGCAGGGTGCGGTCGATGTCCCACAGCACGAGGATCTGCCTGGTGTCGGTCAAGTTCAGCTCCTTGTTGCCGTCACGGCGGCGCGTCGCGCCAGTACGTCTTGAGCGTACGGGCTGTGGGCGACAGGGTGGAGCTGTTGGATCATGCTTGTGACGTGGCTGTCGAACCGTGCTGACTGAAGCTTCTCGGCGAGGTCGAGAACCTCGTGGGCCGTGGCACAGCCGACTTCGAGGTCGCCCTGCTCGATGTGGGCGGTTGCGGCGCGGGAGAGGAACAGCCCTCTGGTGCGATGGTCCGTAGGGTTGAGCGCCTCCCGGGCCTTCGCGAAACTGACGACGGCGCTGCTGGGGTCGCCGAGGTCGAGATAGCAACTGCCGGCCTGCCCGTGGATCTCGCCCTCGTTGATCCAGTAGAGCCAGTGCGGGTCGTGCTCCGAGCGGCCCTGGGCGCAGAGTTCAGCAGCCTTCCCCAGCGCGGCAAGTGCCGCCTGGCGCTCTCCGAGTTTCGCGTGCCCGCGGGCCTGCCGGGTCAGGAGCATTGCTTCGAGCGCGGGAGTGCCGAGCTTCTTGATCCTGGCGCGGGCTCGTTGTGCTGCGGCGACAGCATGGTGAGGGGCTCCCGTGGAGTACCCGTGGATGGCGATGTAAGACAGAGCGCCGGCGCCGAGCCGTAGGTCCTGCGACGCCTTCGCGGCGCGGAGCGCTGCGTACAGGTAGGCGAGGGGACGTTCGCGGTCGCCGGCGTCGAAGACGAACCATCCTGTCTGGGTGGCGGTGTCGGCAGTGATCGCCGCCAGCCGTCGTCCTGTCGCCTCGTCGTACGACGTTTCCTCCAAGAGGTGCTTGAGGAACTGGAGGTGGCGGTTGCCGAGACTTGCGAGGGTGCCGCTGCCGTCGGACGCGTCCATGGTACGCAGGTTGTCGGTGGTGTGCTGGAGGCCGTCCAGCAAGCCGTTGGTGAGACGGCTTCCCCCCACTGCATGGTGGAGGGGCTCTGCTTCGGCGGCGTCCCACCCGTTGACGAATGAGGTGAGCGCGACACCGCTGGCGGTGAGGAATCGTCGGCGGTCCATCTCGCTACCTCCTACCGCTGTACCAAGTGCTGCCACCATACGAGCCGTTGTCCACGGCAGGCTCGGGTCCGCGTCACCGGCGAACGAGGCCGGTGGTTCCTTCATCCCCGGAGCGGAAGAACGCGGAAGAGGCAGGGTAACCAAGTTGCCGGGTACACCCAAGCCTGTCAGGTATTCAACGATTTTGTCGATGTTGGTGAGGCGGCGGGTGCCTGACTCCAGCATCGACAGGAACGATTGACTCAGACCGGTGAGCCTGGACATGTCGTCCTGGCGTAGGCCGCCGCGGAGGCGGATCAGACGGCTGGCGCGGCCGAAGTCCCAAGCCGAGAGCGCGCTTTGGAGTTCTGGGTCGGCCCAGACATGTTCGGGGACGGAAAGGCAGTGTTTCTCCCGGATTTGTGAACGGGCGCAGGCGGCGCAAAGCGTGTCCCTGTTGTACCGGTTCAGGGAGCAGCCGCACCGATCACAGCATCGCTGTGCCTGCTGAAGCACTCTCTCCTCCTCTGAGGACTCGCGTGCGGCCTGCCAGCTGTTTCTCAATCGGAATCACCTTAGTGATATCACCCGCGGAATGTGCGTAATCGCCTTTCGGTGAACAGTCTTGGGCATCAGCCAACGCCCTTGTGACAGCCGTCGCGTGGGCCGGCAACTGAATCAGTGCGTCCGGACGTACAGGAGATCCCGGTGATTGCCTCCCGAGGGCGAGTGGAAGTCGCCCCTGCCCCGCCCCTGACCCAGTGGCCGACTCCGTCTGCCGCGCTGCGGCATGACAGATCGTGGCCGCGTCGCCAACCTCTCTCTCCGGAGCCACCGTTGCTGTCCCCTGCACAGACTGAGCTGTCGTGGAGGATTCAGTTCGCGGCGCGTCCGCTTCCGCCGCTCGGCGCTGTCGACGTCGTGCAGGCGGGGCTTCGGGTGGGGCTGCGAGCGGTTGAGGGAGTACGTGAACAGGGGCTTCATACCGGCCCTGTCCTCTGCTGTCTTGTGCACTCCCTCGTCCATATCCCGGTGGAGGCGGACACGGCGTACCGGTGGCACGCTCCCCAGACTCTCTGCCGTCCCGGTGCATGGGAGTGCTCGACCGACAAGCAGCGCTCGCGGTACTCCAGTTGTGCGGGGGTCTGGCTGCTTCCCGCCGACAAGAACCACGGGTCCACCGACAGCGACGCCCTCTTCCACCGGCTCTCCATGACCCGTTCCGCCGGCGCACGCAACTGGGGTGTGCGCCATGGCAGTTAGCGTCTCCGCCGTCGTCCTCCTGGCGATCATCACGTTCCTGCTCATCAAGAAGGGCGGCCTGAAGACGGGACACGCGATCGTGTGCGTCCTCCTCGGCTTCTACCTCGCCAGTTCCTCGGTCGCCCCGACGATCAGCGATGCCGTGACGAGCCTGGCCGGGATGATCGGCAAGCTCAGCTTCTAGACCTGCGCCGGACACATCGGCGAGCAGGCCCCGCCGCTTCCATCTCCCCTCCCGCGGTCCCCTCTTCCCTTTCTCGTTCTCTCTTCGAGGTTCCTTCATCATGTCGATTTCGGAGACGTTGCCGGTGGCCGTGGCCGCCGGTACGGCCGCCATCACGCTGCTCGGTACGCCGCTCTACATCCGTGCCCGAGGCCGTTTCAGGCGGCTGCGGGCTGAGCGGGACGCCGCTGACCAGGAGAACGCCCGGCTCAAAGGGTGGGCGGCGGAGAACGAGTATCTGATGACCGCCCGCCTTCCGGCGCTGGTCACCCATCTCACGCATCCGCACGTCCCCGTCCCCGGCCTGCGGGATCGAGCCCTGGCCGGCAGTTCCGTGGATGTCGCCCACCGGCACGTTCTGGACTTGGTCAGCGCGGCCGTGGCGGCGGAGCGGGAGCGGGTGGACGAGGCCGCGCAGGCGGTGATGCGCGGCGCGACAACGGTCATCCAGGCCAAGAGCCTCCGGCTGCAGACCGAGATCCGGGAGTTGCAGTACCGCTTCGACGATCCGCTGATCGCCGAGACCGCGATGGGGCTGGATCAGCTCAACGAGCAGAACCTGCGCCGGATTCAGGCGACTGGAGTGCTGTGCGGGGCGTCGCCGGGGCTGACGCGTGCCGACTCGTCGCTGAGTGACGTGCTGAAGGGGGCGCAGTCCCGGGTGCGCGCCTATCAGCGGATCGTGGTCAGCAACCATCTGATACTGCCCCTGGGCGTGGTGGCGCGGGCGGTGGAGCCGGTTGCCGTCACGGTTGCGGAGCTGATGGCCAACGCGGTGCACCACACGCACGGCACGCTGCCGGTCGAGGCCAGCTGCCATCAGGTCGAGTCGGGGGCGTGCGTCGTGATCGACGACGCCGGGGTGGGCATGAACGCCGACGAGGTGGCGTTCGCCACCCGGCTGCTGTCCGGGACGTGGCCGGTCATGCTGACCGAGCTGGGTGATCCGCCGCGGGCCGGGTTCGCGACCATCGGCCGTCTGGTGAAGCAGTACGGGTTCTCGGTTTCCGTCGACAAGCCGTCTCCCTACGGCGGGGTGCGGGCGGTCGTGTTCGTCCCCGGCCATCTGCTGACGGTGATGGACGAGAAGGCGAATCCGCCCTCAGCGATGGCTCCGGCTCCGCGCCGTGCCGTCCCGCCCGACCACGGCGAGGCGCCGAACCCAACTGGCGGTGCCGTGCTGCCCCGCCGCCGGAAGGTCCGGAGCCAGTCTCCGCAGCCTGCTCCCTCGGCGCCGGCTGCGGTTGCGGAGCCTGCGGATGTCCGTACGCCGGATGAGGTCTCCTCGATCTACCGGTCCTTCCAGACCGGCACCGCCTCGGGCCGCGCTGCCGTCACCAGTGAGCACGATGAAGGGAACCTGACGTGAGTGCCCCCAAGTCCTCTCCCGCAGCCAAGGACATGTCCTGGGTGCTGGACCCGCTGCTGGACCTGCCGGGCGTGGTGCACGCTCTGGTGCTGTCCTCGGACGGCCTGATCCAGGGCCATGACCCGTCCCTGGCGCGGGAGGCCGCGGAAGGCGCCGCCGGGATGATGTCCGCGCTCCAGGGCTCGGCGCGTGCGGTGGCCCGTTCCCTGTCCGGCAAGGCCGGGCCCCGGCTGCGTCAGGTCGTCATCGACACGGACTGCGGCTTCGTGTTCGCGATCCCGGCCGGGGCGAACACGGTCCTGGCGGTGTTCACCGAGCCGAAGGTCGACATGGGGATGGTCACCCATCACATGCAGGTCCAGGTCTCCACCCTCGGCAAGAAGGTCATGAGCACGCAGGCCCGGGACAGCGGCAATCCGGCATGACGGCCCGCCGCGACACCCGGGGCCTGGTGCCTCCCTTCGTGGCGACCTCAGGCCGGGCCCGGCCGACCCGCAACACCCTGGACCGGCTCACCGTCCTGTACGCCACCAGTGAGACGGTCCCCGACGGACTTGAGCCGCCCGAGCGGCGGCTGGTCGAACTCGCCCTGGAACAGGCAGTGGTCCTTGCCGAGGTCGCCGCCCACCTCCGCCTGCCGGTGAGCATCGTCCGGGTGCTGGTGTCCGACCTGGTGGACGGCGGACACCTCAAGGTCCGAGCGCCGGTCCCCGCCGTCCAGCAACACGACCCGCAGTTACTAGAGAGGGTGCTCAGTGGACTTCGCGCCGCCCTATGACGTCATGCCGCTGCCGGGTACCGAGCCGGTGCTGGTGAAGATCCTGATCGCCGGCCCGTTCGGCGTCGGGAAGACCACCATGATCAACACTCTGTCGGAAACCGAGCCGCTGCACACCGAAGAGATCATGACCGAGGCCGGCGCCGGGGTCGACGACCTGGCCGGCGTGCGGGACAAGACCAAGACGACCGTCGCCATCGACTTCGGCCGCCGCACCCTGTCCGAAGATCTCGTCCTGTATCTGTTCGGCACGCCCGGCCAGGAACGTTTCAGGCCGCTGTGGGAGGACATCGCCGAGGGTGCGCTCGGCGCGCTGGTGCTGGCCGACACGCGGCGTCTGGACGACTCCTTCGAGGTCCTCGACTTGATCGAACGGCAGGGCCTGCGCCATGCCGTCGTCGTCAACACCTTCGACGACGCCCCCGCCTTCCCGGTGGAAGTACTGCGTGAGGCGCTCGACCTGGACCCGGACACCCCGCTGCTGACCTGCGACGCCCGCGACCACACCTCCTCCATCAACGCGCTCATCGCGCTGGTCACCCACCTGATCAACAATCCCGCCCTGGATGCCGCTGCCTCATGAACTACTACCTCCCCCACCCGGTCCCGTTGTACGGGCCGGACTTCGCCCAGGATCCCCACGCCGTCTACGCCCGGCTGCGCCAGTACGGGCCGCTGGCCCCCGTCGCGATCGCCCCCGGTGTCCCAGCCTTCCTCGTCACGGACTACCGCGCAGCCCTGGGCCTGCTCAAAGACACCACGACCTGGTCGAAGAACCCGAGTGAGTGGCAGAAGACGCTGCCGCCCGACAGCCCGGTCCTGCCGATGATGAAGTGGCGCCCCAACCCGCTGTTCAATGACGGCCCGGACCATGCCCGCTACCGGTCCGTGATCACCGACAGCTTCTCGCGCGTCGAACCGCACCGGCTGCGTGCCCAGGTCGCTCACGCCGCGGACACCCTGATCCGCTCCTTCGCGGCCTCCGGTGACGTCGACCTGGTCAGGCAGTACGCCCGCCCGCTGCCGCTGGTGCTGTTCAACAGCCTGTTCGGGATGCCCGACTCCTACAGCGACCGCCTGGTGGCCGCGCTCGCCGGGCTGATGGAGGCCACCGGCCCCGAGGAGGCGACCCGTGCGAACGCGGACTTCGAGCAGTACATCGCGGAGCTGATCGCCCTCAAGACGAAGCAGCGCGGACCCGATCTGACGTCCTGGTTCATGGACCACCCGGCCGGCCTGAGCACGGAGGAGGTCCTGCACCAGATCGTGCTCACCATGGGCGCCGGGCACGAGCCGACCACGAACCTGATCTCCAACGCGCTGTCGCGGATGCTGTCCAATCACGCCTACTACAGCACCCTGTCCAGCGGCGCGCTGACTGCGAAGGACGCCATCGAGGACGTGCTGCGGCACGAGCCGCCGATGGCGAACTACTCGGCGCACTTCCCGCGCCAGAACGTCCACTTCCACGGCACGTGGATCATGGCCAATCAGCTCGTCCTGGTCTCCTACGCCGCCGCCAACACCGCCCCCGACGGTCTGGCAGCCGGCGCCGTCCCCACCGGCGGGGGCGCGCATCTGGCCTGGGCGGCGGGCCCGCACGCCTGCCCGGTCAAGCAGCCCGCCCTGCTGATCGCGGCCACTGCCATCGAACGGCTGACCAGCCACCTGTGCGACCTGGAACTCACCACGGCGCGCGAGCAGCTCAGCTGGCGGCCCGGCCCGTTCCACCGCGCCCTCGCCCAGCTCCCGGCCCGCTTCACCCCGCTCACCCCCGACCAGGCAGGAGTCACCCCATGGACCAGCAGCAGCCCCTTCTCCTCGACCCCGCAGGCCGCGACCTCCTCGGCGAAGCACGCCGACTGAGGGAGACCGGCGCGGCCGTCCGCGTCGTCCTGCCCGGCGAGATCCCCGCCTGGTACATCACCAGCCACCAGGTGCTGAAATCCCTGCTGCTGGATGACCGGGTGAGCAAGGACCCCGGCCAGCACTGGACCGCCTGGCGCGAGGGCGCCTTCCGGGACACCTGGATCATCAACTGGGTGGGGGTGAGCAACATGCTCACCGCGTACGGGCCCGCGCACCGCAGGCTGCGCAAGCTCATCGCCCCGGCCTTCACCGCCCGCCGCACCCAGGCGATGGTCCCGCAGATCGAACGGATCACCCACACACTCCTCGACTCCATGGCCCAGAGCGGCCCGGGCGGGGTGGCGGACCTGCGGACGGCGTTCGCGCATCCGCTGCCGATGCAGGTGATCTGCGAGCTGTTCGGCCTGCCCGAAACCGCACGCACAGACGTGGCCCGGCTCATCTCCCGGATCATGGACACCACCATCACCGCGCAGGAGGCGGAGACCACGCAGAAGGAGGTCCGCGCCGTCCTCGCCGGCCTGGTGGCCTTGAAGCGCGCGAACCCCGGTGACGATCTGACCAGCGTCCTGGTCGACGTGCGTGACGAGGACGGCTCCCGCTTGAGCGAGGAGGAACTCGTCGACACCCTCCTCCTGATCATCGGCGCCGGCCACGAAACCACCGTCAACCTGATCGGCAACGCCGTCCACGCCCTGCTCACCCATCCCGGGCAACTGGAGCGTGTCCGCACGGGCGAGGTCTCGTGGGACGACGTCATCGAGGAGACCCTGCGCTGGGCCCCCAGCATCGCCAGCCTCCCCCTGCGCTTCGCCGTCACCGACATCCCCCTCCCCGACGGACCTACGATCCGTGCCGGCGAAGCGATCCTCACCACCTACGCCGCCGCAGGCCACGACCCCGACCAACACGGCCCCACCGCTGCCGAGTTCGACCCCGGCCGCGCTGCCACCGACCATCTGGCCTTCGGCCACGGCGTCCACCACTGCATCGGCGCCCCCCTGGCCCGCCTCGAAGCCAAAATCGCCCTGCCCGCCCTCTTCGCCCGCTTCCCCGGCCTCGCCCTCGCACCGGAAGCCAGCGACCTGGCGCGCGTGGAGTCGTTCATCTCCCACGGCTTCCAGTCCCTGCCCGTCCGACTGGGTTCCGTCACATCGCCCAGCTGACACGCGCCCCGCCGTCGGCAACTGTCTGTCGAAAGGATTTAGCCCGTGAGTGCCCGGCTGGCCCGCCCGCCCGCGTCGCTTCTGCCCCTGACCCCCGTACAGCTGACGATCGTGGCGAAGATCGCGTACGGCGAATCCACGACCGCGATCGCCGCCGACCTGTCGCTCGCCATCGGCTCGGTCAACGTGCAGGTGACCCTGTGCGGGCGCAAGCTCGGCGCGAGCGGCCGGGCCGCCGTCGTCCACGCCACGTTCGCCACCCAGCAGCTCCCGCGCCCCGAACGAGCCCCGGCCCCCGGGAAGTTCTCGGACCAGCACATCGAGGCGTGGCACATGGTCGCCATCGGCGCCACCTCCAAGATCTACGCGAGGCGGGCTCGCACCAGCCGGCGCGAAGTCCTGCGGCGGGTCACCGACGTGCGCGAGTTCGCCGGCGCCGCTAACGACCCCCACCTCGTCACCCTCGGCTGGAAGTACGGCCTGCTCGACGAATCCCTCACCGAGATGGCCACCGGTCATGTTCTCCGTCCCCCGACACACGCCGGACAAGGACGGCGGCTGAGCAGAGATCTGCGTGCCGGTGGGGAAGCGGGCCACGGTCCGCAGGCCGCGACGCCCGGTGCCGTCCGGCACCGGATGGCGGCCTGTACGCCGTCCTCGGCTTTCCGCGCTCGGCGTCCTCTCATACCCGAGAGCCTGGTGATCTGAGTGGACAGCACGGACTGGGAGGCCGAACTGACGGCCGACGTCCTGGAAGACCGCTACGGATTAACGGCATCGGCGATCGAGCCCGTTCCCACGAGTACGGAAACGACCGTCCGGCGCGTCCTGACGGACGACGGGCGACGGCTGGTCGTGAAGAAATACCGGGCAACCGCCAGGCAGGACACCCTGCGGATCGCCTTGGACATGTCGGAGTACTGCCGGGCAGCCCGGCTTCCCGTTCCCCGGGTGCATCCCGACGTGGACAGCTATCTCGTCACGATCGCGCAGGGCAACGCCTGGTCCGTGGCCGACGAGGCACCCGGCCTGGCCTCCACCTCGGCAATGACGCTCACCCTGGCCGAACACGTCGGCACCGTCCTGGGGCGCATGCACCGGGTCCTGGCCGCCTACCCACTGCCCGAACGCGTGCAGCAGTGCCGCTGGCGTACCGAACCGGTCGAGCGTGCACTCGCCCAGTGCGACGCCGTGCTGCACCGAACCCTGCGGCACCGGCGGGTACACGGCGGACAGCTGACTTCCGACCTCGACCAGCGGCGTGAGGATCTCCACGGCCATGCCGACCGGCTGCGCCGGCAGCTCCCCGAGAACCTGATCGACCACGCCCTGCACGCACATATGTCCCGCACCCACCTGACCACAGCCGACGACAAGGTCACCGGCATCATCGGCTTCCACGGTGCGACGGGCATCACGGCCTGGGAGTTGGGCCGCACGGCGTTCGATCCGCGCACGGTCGCCACCAGCCCCGGCTGGGCCGCCTGCGCCCTGGCGATGCTGGCCGCCTACCGCGAAGAGAACCCCACCCTCCCCTTTGCCGACGTACGGGCGTGCACCCGGATCGCCCTCCTCGACCTGCTGTTCGGCCTCCACGGCGCCACCACCGCGGAACACGAACTTTCCGCGGCGGCGCAGGCCGACTCGCAACTGCACTGGAGCCAGCGGCAGACGACCATCCAACGCCTGCTGGACCACCTCGACGACCTCGACGACGCGTTCGCCGCCCTCGGACCGGGCACGGGCCGACCGTGACCCGTCCGTCGGCGCCACCCGCCCGCACCGCCTGTCCCGGCCGCGGCTCCGCACAACTCGCCAACAGGAGGAACGGCTTGCACCGCACCGTGATCAGCCCGCACCCCGCCTCCACGACGCCGTCTCCGTACGCCAGCCTCGCTCTCAGCGGGTTGAGGACCGTGCACCGACCCGTGGCGGGGGCCGGGCCGCGATGACGATCCGGACGGGCAAGGCGCCTGCTACCAAGCAGGCGCCCGCCCCCGAAGGAGGGGCGTTGGACGTGGAACCTCCGGATAACACCACGGGAGATCGCTGGATCCAGGCCGCCCCGGCCATCACCAGGCGGCGGGCCATGCCCTGCCAGCTGCCCCAGCTGATCCGCCGCTCTGCCGACCGGCCCGGGGGGGGGGGGGGGG
>NZ_JAHHIU010000079.1:0-124517 GCF_024539815.1 Streptomyces hayashii | reverse complement strand
GGGCCGCCGCATGACCGGCGGCCCCGAGGCCCGGCCGGCCTTCAGTCTCTCCTTCGACCCCCGTGCCCTGACCGATCTGCTCCAGGCCCCGGGAGACATCCGCGATCTCGCACTCGCCCTGCTCCAGGACGTCGTCACGGCGCGGCTGTTCGGCGGCAGGCTCACCCATGACCTCGACGGCTGCCGCAAGCTGTACGTCGATCACCGCAAGGCGTGGCGCATCGTCTACATCCAGCGCCCAGTGCTCGTGAACTCCACACACCGCGCAGAGATCCACGTCGTCGCCGTACGCCCGCGCGCCAACCACGAGGTGTACGACACCGTCCGCACCCGCCTCGGCATCCCCCACACCACCCGCGCCCCGCAGCTGGACACGCCGCACCAGCCGATACCCAAGCCAGCCGTGCGGCCCTACCCGATGCCCGGCCTGCCCCGACACCGTCCCGATGAACGCACCCGATCCGTCACGCGAGCGCCCCCAGGCCCGGCCCCCGGCCTCGAACCCAGGTCGGAAATTTGCCCTCCAGCGCCTGTCACAGCTTCTTGAACAGCCATGTTTTGTCAACCACCGGTCCCGCCCAGCCGACCGCAGGAGGTCCTCATGTACCCCGTTCCCTTCTCCGTCTCTGCCCCTCCTGCGTGCGAACGGCTTCGCCGTATGCCGACGGCCGGCCGGGCGCACACGGGGTACGGCAGTGACGACACGAAGGCGCCCCTCACCGCGGATACGTCGCGACCGGTGCCGAGGCGGGGGTGCATGAGCGGCGTGAACCAGCTCCCGTTTCCCCGGCTCACGCGGGCCGAGGACATCGTCAGGCCCGTCGGCTTCACACACGAGGTGCCGCACACCGCCGCCGCCCCCGGTCGACCCCGCCGCAAAAGGCCGAGCCATGGCGCCCAGCGCTGATCCCAGCCCGGCCGCGCCCGTGACCAGACCGCGCCGGGCGTGGCGCCCGCGCGCCACGCCGATCACGCCCTGGCAGAGAGCACGCCATATCCGGATCTACGCCTCCACCCTCGTTCCCGGGCCTTTACAGATCTACGGATACCGGGAGGCCCTGGGCAGCTGTTCGTGGGCCCGTGAAGGCGGTCACGACGAAGCCGACCTGCCCAACAACGTGAAGACGACGGTCCTCCTCGAAGAGGGCGCTCTGCACCACCAGGTCGGCTCCCCCGACGTCATGTCCGCCCAGATCGCGCACCTGATCGCACTCCTGGACCCCGGCACGGACCTGTCGCTCGGACTGATCCCCCTCAGCACCGCCCGTACACCGACCGAACTCCCCCTGGAGCCCTTCGCGATCCTCGACGACCACGAGGTGATCCTGGCTCTCACCCCGATCCCCCTACTGCTCGGACACCACACTCAGACCTTCCGCTACAAGGTCGCCTTCGCCCGGTTGCACCGCCTCGCCCTCACCGGAGCCCCGGCCCACCACCGCCTCTCCCGCCTCCTGAACACCCCGACACCCGCCTGAGAAGCCGTATCTCAACCGATCATGGAACGTGCGGGTCGAACAGGTTTCGCGCCGGGGTGATCTTCCCGCTGTACGCGCATGAAGACAGGGCCTCTCGGTAGCTCGGGGATGCGAATCTGACCGAGCAGTGCCGGGAGGCCCTGGTGTCGCTGTTGTACGCGTCCGAACCCGTTCAGTTCAACTCGGCTGCTCCATCGTGTGATTGCCTCGCGCATGTGTACGGCAACGCGGCCGACCATCCGGACCGGGTACGCCGGTATCCCTCCGACATGTCGGACGCGGAGTGGGCGGCCGTCCGGCCCTTGCTGCCGGTGCCGGCCTGGCTTCAGGGGCGGGGCGGGCGGCCCGAGGGCTACTGTCACCGCCAGCTGCTGGACGCGATCCGCTACCTGGTCGCGGGCGGGATCTCCTGGCGGGCGATGCCCGCGGACTTCCCCGGCTGGGGCCGGGTCTACGCCTTCTTCCGCCGCTGGCGCGAGCACGGGCTGATCACAGAGTTCCACGACCGGCTGCGCGGACGGGTGCGTGAGCGGGAGGGCCGTGAGGCGGAGCCAACGGCCGGGATCATCGATGCGCAGTCGGTGAAGGCCGCGGCCTCGGTGCCGTCCGTCTCACGCGGCTACGACGGCGGGAAGAAAGTGGGCGGCCGTAAGCGGCACATCGTGACCGACTGCCTCGGCCTGCTCCTGGTCATCGCGGTCACCGCCGCGAACATCGGCGACCGCGACGCCGCGACGGGCCTGCTGACCCGGCTGCGCCTCATGCACCGCGACATCACCCTCGTCTGGGCCGACGGCGGCTACACCGGCCCCCTCGTCGACTGGTGCCGGCAGAAACTCGCGCTCACCCTCCAGGTCGTCAAGCGCACCGACGACATGAAGGGGTTCGTGGTGCTGCCCAGGCGCTGGGTGGCAGAGCGCACGTTCGCGTGGCTGATGCATTCGCGCCGACTGGCCCGGGACTACGAGACGTTGCCTGCCAGCAGCGAGGCGATGATCCGGTGGTCGATGGTCACGCGGATGAGCCGACGCCTGGCACGGCCACGGGCCGCCGGCCTGCGCTGAACATCCCCGACGTCTCCTGCACGAGCCACCCGCGCTCCGCCAGCCGCCTGGCCTTTGAGCGCACCCCCTCGACCTTCGCCGACGTCGTCTGAAGGCCCAACTCCCTCGCGATCTCCCTGGCCTTCAGCGGTCCCTGCCCCGACGGCTGCCGCTCATCGAGCACGCCCAGGATCCGCTGATAGTCCGGCGCCAGCACCGTCACCGGCAATCCCTCGTGCCAAGGAGGCACGATCGAGCCCGGCACCGGCGCGGGCACGGCTTTCTGCTCCGTCTCAGTCCCGGTCACGGCGGTGGTCTCGGCAGCCGAGGCTGCCAGGGCCTCGACCAGCTCCTCCCGCGCGATCACACGCCGGTCCAGCTCGATCTCGGCGGCCTCCAACACCCCAGCCAACCGGGCGACTTCCTCCCGCAAGCCCTCCACCCGCACACGGGCCGCTGTCTCCCGCTCCTCCAGCATTCCCAGCACCGACGCCATCGCGCACCCCTCGCTCACGGAGCGGAAACAAGACGCCGCATGCCTCCCTCGCTACGAGCGAAACCATGCCTGACCAGCAGAGATCAAGCGATCATGTTCGGTTGAGACACGGCTTCTGAGACCCCACCACGCGGAAGGAAGCCAACCCCCTATGCGCAGCAACCGCCTCACGAACGCCGCACTGCTCGCCCTCGCCGGCACCGCCCTCGCTCATACCGTCCTCAGCCACCGCCGACACCGCGACCGAACCGTCCTGGCCACCGCACACCTCCACCAACAGCTCCTCGCTGAACAGATCGCCCGCCCCAGCCTCCGCGCGATCTGGGGAAGCCTGGACCCGCTGCCCCCGGCCGAACGCCGCCTCCACCTCCACCGCAACGCCTGGGTCTCGGCCTGGGAGGCGATGTACCGCGTCGGCACCCTCTCCCCCGACGGCATCCACAGCGCGGCACTCGCCCTGTTCGCCACCCCCGACGGCCAGAAATGGTGGACCCGCGTACGGGACGCACGCGCCCAAGCGGCCGACGACGCGTACGCCCGCCGCTTCCACTCCCTGGTGGACACCGCCTACCAGGACGAAACCGGCGACGTCCTGCCCACCTTCCAGGCCCTCGCCTGAACACGTCCGTGACCAGTACAGACCGCCACCGGCCACCGAAGCAGCGGTCTCCCTTCCCCGGACACCGCGCTTCCCGCCTGACTCCCCTTTCGCACATCAGCACCAGGAGGCACACATGACGCTGATCACCGACTTCGACAGGGCCCGTGAGCAGGCCGAGCACGCCCTGCGCGAGGGCCGGTTCCCCGAGGCCGAGCAGCTCTACACGGCACTGATAGACGCCCCTGCCGGGGAGGAAGTCCCGGCCGGCGGGGAGCGTCAGCAGGACGGCGCGCACCGCGACCTTCCGGCTCTGTTGGAGGGCCATGCGCTGGCCCTGCACGGGCTCGCCCGCTACCAGGACGCCGAAGCGCGACTGAAGGACGCGCTGGAGCTTCGGGTGGCGACCGACGGCCCGATGGCGGCGGCCACTCTGACCACGATGGCCCGCCTCGCGGAAGCCCTCGGTGAACAAGGCCGATGGACCGAGGCGCGGGAACTGGCCCGCGAGGCCGAGCGCCGCGCTGATCTGGCGCCCGCCATCAATCCCGAGACACGGGTGTCCATCAGCCTGGCCCTGCCCTGGATCCTTGTACGCACCCAGGACGACACCGCCATATCGAAGGTACGTGCCCTCGTGACGGACGCCCACTTCACCCTGGGAGAGGCCCACCCGGACTGCTGGGCCGCGCGGCATCTGTTCGTCCAGGCCCTCCACGAGATTGGCGCGCACGAAGAAGCCGAACTCGAAGCACGGACCCTGCTCGAACTGCGGAACACACGCCAGGGGCCCACGCACCCGCACACCCTGCTGCTGCGCCGTGACCTCGCCCTCATCGTGCACGCCATCGGACGCCACCACGAAGCCGCCGAACTCATCACGGACGCCTGCGCAGCCAGCGAACACTCCTTGGGCCCGGAGCATCCGTGCACGGCACACCTCCGGGTCGCCCACACGGCCATCATCGGACAACCGTCCTGACGGATGTGCAGGATCGCATCGTCCACCGCCCCATCCGGGGGACCCTGGATACACCTTTCACACTGGTCGCCGTGCCGATCTCGGCCGTGCTGAGCGCTAGTGCCTCGCTCCTCGTCCGCTCGGTGGCGAGCAGCTCCCGCGAGCAGGCAACGTGGAGCGAGGCGCTCACCCCGTGGCGCCTCCCGGCGGCGGAAGCGTCAAGAACCGGAACCGGGCCGTGCGATGGCTGGCCTCGGCGTGCCGCCCGGGGCGGGGCAGCACGCCTTCCACCTGTCATGAACAATCGAGGAAGAGACACCCGTGCCGAGCATTTCTCCGCCGGCCCTGTGGTCCCATCAGCAGGACACGGTCCGTTGCGCGGTCAACGAGCTGGATACGGCCGGGCGTACGACGCTGGTGATGGCCTGCGGCACCGGCAAAACCCGTACCGCCAGCGAGGGCGCCAGAAAACGAGTCCATCCTGCGGCCGGGCGGGTCCTGTCCGCCGCCACATATCTGGAACTGCTGGCGCGGACGCTGCGCGAGTGGCGGCAAGTCTTCGGCGATGAGGTGCTCGGGCAGATCATCGCAGTCCGCTCGGCCAGGACGTCGTGGATGACCACCGCTCCGATCCCGCTGTTCTTGCCGATCTGCTCAGAGACGCCGACCGGGTCACCGTGGTAGGCACTGCGCCGAGCCGACAGCACACCCCGCCGCGGGCGCCCCTCCGCACCAAGCGGCGGGCAATCCCTCGATCAGGTGACGACCCCCTGTGCGAGTGATCGAACTCCGGATTACGGCCGCATCACCCAGTCCCCGCAAGACCGACCAGCCCCCGTCGAACTTTCGACCGATCCTTCGCCCACTGCCGGCCGTAACGCCTTTCCCATCAGGGAAGTTGTTGAGTCGCCGTATCCATCCGCCGTACTACAGGAGGAAGCCATGAATCCCGTCCCCACCCTCACTCTCGCTCCTCCTGCTGTCGAACAGAGGGCCCAGGCCCCTGCGCCCGCTCGGACCCGTACCGCGCACGGGGTTGACGCCGTGAGCGTGCTGTCCGTCGATAGCTCACGTCCGTATCCGAGGTGGGGGGCATGAGCGTCGCCAAACCGATCCCGCCCGCCCTGCTCGAATGGGCTCAGAGCACCGTCGGCCAGATCCGCTCCGTACGAGACGTCTCCCACAAGCGCATCAACTCCCGCGTGTGGGAGCTGACATGCAGCGCCGGCCGGGTTTTCGTGAAGGTGGCGCCGAACCCGACGTTCTTCAGCCGGGAGACCCGTGCCCTGCGCGAGGTAACCCCGGGCCTGGAGCCCGGCACCGCGCCCTTGCTGCTGACCGCCGACCCACAACAGCTGGCCCTGCTGGTCTCCTCCGTCCCCGGCCAGCCGCCGAAGTCGCTCTCCCTCACCCCGGCCGACCAGCGCGGACTGCACCGGAAGGCCGGCAGCTGGCTGCAGCGCTTCCACGGCGGCCCGGCCGACCTCACGACCAACCACCATGCGGCTGCCGCGGCCGAGGTCACGCGCGCCGCCACCGGCGCCGAGAAACACCTGCAACAGGCCGGGGACCTGATCAGCCCCGAGGAACGGCGCACCGTACGGTGGCATGCCGCCGAACTCGGCCGTACGGGAACTTTGCCGGTCGGTTTCATCCACGGTGACTTCCTGCCGATTCACTAGGCAAGTCCATTGTCGGAACCGTTTTTGTCGGTTCGATGGCCCTGCAGGTGGTTAGGCGTGGGCGAAAGCGGCGTGCGGCGAACGGATATGCCACGCTGTGTGATGCTTGAGGCGAGGGTCTGCGCAGTACAGACATGCAAGGCACGTCGGAAGCGGCCCAGCCTCCGGACTGGAACGGTACCTCCGGTGAAGGCTGCACACAGCGTCCGCTCGGCGGCGCGTATCCCGCCCGACCGACCCGAATCGACTCGGCGACTCCTCCTGTGGCAACGAGCGTTTTGGACGCGTCGTCTGCATGCCTACGGCAGGTTCGATCAAACAGTGTCAGACATGCCCGTTAGGGTCCCTGCATTGGTGTCGCCGGTGTTGGAGGAAGTATGGCCAGACGGATGCGTGAAGCGGCGTTCCGGGCGGAGCAGGAGCAGGGGCGCTACGCCCCTCATGTCCGTCCGATCAACGAGATGGTCGATACCTTGCGCCAGCCGGAAGGGCGCGGCTGGATGCCATATGTCGCGCCCTGGCACGGAGGAGCGGAGGCTCGTGTCTTGTCCATTCTGCGAGACCCGGGCCCCAAGACGCTGGACGGCACCGGCTCGGGATTCCTGTGTGTGGAGAACGATGATCCGACTGCGGAACTTCAGGCCCAGATCTTCGAGCGGGCTGGGATAGCGCCGCATGACGTCACTCCCTGGAATGCGTATCCCTGGTACATCAACCGCTCGCCGAAGGCGGCTGAGCTCCAGGCTGGTGCCGAAGTTCTGAAACAGTTGCTGGGGGTGATGCCAAAGGCAGAGGTCGTGCTCCTCCAGGGCAATGAAGCCCAGGATGTGTGGCGCCGCCTGCTCAAGGCGCACCCTGGTGCTGTCCGTGACCGGATTCTGGAGGTCGTGAGTACCTACCACCCCGGGCAGCAGGCTCTCTTCGTGCGAGACCCGGAGGAACGTGCCCGCCGTGCACAGCACCGAATCGACTCTTACCAGAAAGTCGGTGCCGCGCTCCGCGAGAGGACCGTGCAGTCGTAGAATTCAACGGCGCCGGCGCAGCCCAGGCCGCGGGTGCGGCCCTGTTTTCTTATGGCTACGGCATGCTGGGACTCAGTGATTACTCGATCGCCAGTCAGTGGGCGCGTACCGGAAGTGCTCCTGGGCGAGGCGCAGCTGTCTTGTCCCGTGCCCGGCCGGTCCGTCGGCGGCGGTGGTCTGCGGGCGGCGTCCGCGGCATTCTGGCGGGATCGCATCACCGTGGAGCAGGCACCAGGTGGGTCACCTCGCATGGATCAGTGCGCACCTGGGCCGTCCCCTGGTTCGCCCAGGTGCTCGGCGAGCCGGAACAGGGCGGGCAGGGCGTCGGCGACGGCGGCGCGCTCGGTGTCGTCGAGGGCGGTGAGGGCGGCGTCCAGGCGGCGTTCGTGGGCGGCGGTCCACGCGGCGAGTTGTTCGCGGCCGGTGTCGGTGAGGGTGACGACGGAGGCGCGTCGGTCGGCGGGGTCGATCTCGCGGACGACGAGTCCGGCGTTGATCATCTGGCCGATCAGTCCGCTGACGGTGCTGGGGGCGAGGCGCTGGCGGGTGGCTAGGTCGCTGATCCGGGCGGGCGAGTGCTCGCCGAGCACCTGCAGCAGCTCGACCTGGGCCATGGGCAGGGTCTCCCACGGGTAGTCGGTGCGGATCGAAGCGCGTAGCGCGCGGCGCAGCCGGGTCACGGCCTCGGTAAGCAGCCGGGCGTCCGACACCTCAGTGGTGGGGCAGGACATTGATGACGCTGCGGAGCAGGGCTGCGCGGACATGCGGCAAGAGTAGCGGGGCCGCCTGCGTGTGCCTGCCCTAAGTGCAGGGATCCGACCACCAGATGCTTCGGTGTCCGATGTATTGTCGGGCGGGTCTTCCCCGGCCCGTGGCCGGGCCTCGCACATGCAGAACGGTCGATTTCATGAACCTGGCGTACCTGCCCAGCCCGTCCCAGGGGGTGTGGCACCTCGGACCGGTGCCGATCCGCGCGTACGCGCTGTGCATCCTGGCCGGCATCTTCACCGCCGTGTGGCTCACCGGCCGCCGCTGGGAGGCGCGGGGCGGGCGCCGTGAGGACATCGCGGACATCGCGGTATGGGCGGTGCCGTTCGGCGTGCTCGGCGGGCGTCTGTACCACGTGATCACCGACCCGGAGCTGTACTTCACCGCCGGCAAGCAACCCATCCGCGCCCTGTACATCTGGGACGGCGGCCTGGGTATCCCCGGCGCGGTGGCGCTGGGTGCGGTGGGGGCGTGGCTGGGCTGCCGCCGCCGTGGCATCAGGCTGGCCGACTTCGCCGATGCCGTCGCGCCCGGCCTGGTGCTGGCGCAGGGGATCGGGCGGTGGGGCAACTATTTCAATCAGGAGCTGTACGGCCGTCCCACCGGCCTGCCGTGGGCGCTGCACATCGACCCCGCGAACCGGCCCGCCGGCAGCCCGGACGTCGCCCTGTACCACCCCACCTTCCTGTACGAGTCGCTGTGGAACCTGGGTGTGATGGCGCTGCTGCTGTTCCTCGACCGCCACCACCACCAACGGCTGCGCAGGGGGCGGCTGTTCGCCTGCTACGTCCTCGCCTACACCGCCGGGCGGGCGTGGATCGAGGCACTGCGCATCGATCACGCCAACCAATTCCTGGGCCTGCGGCTGAACGGCTGGGTGTCGCTGGTGCTGTTCACCGGCGCGCTGGTGTTCCTGGTTGTCACCCGCCGTCCGCGGCCGGACGACGATGCGCCGTATCCGCCGGGTACCGCGGGGGAGGACAGGGTGCCGGCCGAGGTGTCCGGCGGGAAACGGTCGTGACGGCCGTCCCAGACGCGGAGGCATCACGGCCCGCCAACGAAGGGCCGTTCGCTGCGGTTGCCGACCGGCGAGGCCACGCAGTGACGGTCCCGTTGAGACGAAAATCGGTCTACCCCCGTAGCAACCGTCGACGGAGGGCTTCCTGCTCTGCGCCCCGTGTAGGGGCGGGCGGCTGCGGCTCGGGCATGTCGGATGCGTGAGCGAGAGCGTGGTCGATGCGGTCGCTGCTGCGGATGATGTCTGCGTCGGACGGGGTTGCCGGCCATGTCACCAGGAGATAGTCCTCCACGGGCTCGGTGCTGACCTTGTCCGGGAGGATGTTGCGACCTCGCGCGTGGACGCGGAGCCGGTACCAGCCCAGTCCCGCAGGACTGAGGGGAGCAAGTCCGTCGACCGGGCCGTGTTCGAGAGACTCGACCCGGAGGGGACCCGTGGTGACGCGCACGCCGACTTCCACGATCTCTTCCCAGAAGGCGTGCACCGACGCGACTGGTGGCCCGGCCAGAGCGGTCGCCGTGGCCCGGACCGTGCCGGTGTGGATCCCCGTGACCACGAGAGCCCCCTGTGACATGGGGACAGCAAGTCCATTACCCCAGTCCGCAGTCTGAACAGGGATTTCTCCAGCGTCGAGGACACCGAAGGTGCCTTCGGGGACGTACACGTCGTGTGTGCTGTCCATGTCTCTCCCGGCTGGTACGTCATCGCTCTGGGCGCAAGCGTGCCACGACTTGCACGGGTGCAGGCAGTGCGTGGACCGTTCTGGAACGCCGCTACAGGTCGGCGGGCCGTGACCGGCGGGTATCCATTTGCGGAGCCATGACCTACGCATTGCATCGGCTACCGAACTATTCTGTTACCGTCCCATATTGGGGCCCGTCGGCAGCAGCGGCGACGCCGCCAACCGGGCGGCTGAGGAGTGTCCAAACGGTGCTGTCGCGGGCCCTGCCCGAAGAACTTCAGGAGTCCTTGCCCCACGAGGGGGAGCCATGCTGATCGAACTGGACGAGGACGTCGCCATCCAGCACGTCACCGAGCACCTCAAGACCTCCCACGGCGACACCCACACACCTGACGAGATCGAGACCGCGGTCGCCGCGGCCTGCGCCTGCCTGAAGACCGTCCCCGTTCGCAGTTACGTGCCCGTTCTCGTGGAACGCAGGGCCCGTCACATCCTGAGCGGACGCGCCCGCTGAACGCCGACGGCACCGGAAGCCCTGACGGTCCGCCCGGCCCGTCCTAGGGTGTTTCCATGCTCGACGACTTCAGCGTCCGGCAGGCCGAAACCGACCTGCTCTCCGCACCGCGCACCCTGGACGCGGCGGTCGCCGGCCTGCCCACCACGGCGGGCCTGTATGCCTGGTGGGCGCCGGCAGACGTACTCGCGTCCTTCCACGGTCCCGCCAACTCCGGTGATGCTCACCTGCGGCTTCTGTACCTGGGCAAGGCCAAGCGGCTACGGTCCCGCATCGTCTCGAACCACCTGAGGGACTCCGGCCGTTCCACCCTGCGCCGCACACTGGCCGGACTCCTGATGCTTAGCCAGGGCTACCGCACCACCTGGACCGACCGGGTCGTCCTGGTCGGCGAGGACGAACAGCGCCTCACCGACTGGATGCACCAGCACCTCGCCCTCACCTGGAGCGAGCATCCCGATCCTGTCCCGCTGGAAACGGTACTGATCTCCCGGCTCCGCCCGCCGTTGAACGTCGACGGAGCCGAGCACGGCACCAGCCTGGACCGCGTCAAACAGGCCAGGACCCTCTACTACGCCAGCGCCGGACCCCGCCCTGATCAACCGCCCCCCACCGGCGAGAAGCAGTCTTCCTGAAGCGGGAACACGGCAAGCCGCACCCCTGGCGGCTCGGCCGTGTCGGCCGCAGCCGCGCCGAAGGCATCGAGAACCACGCACCCAGCTCGTGGGGCCGGCCGTCGGAGAACGCGAGCGACTCCGGCTCGTGGCCGGGCGCCGGCTGGGCCAAGCTGACGGTGCGCCCCGTCGGCCGGAGCAGATCGCGCTGGTGGCAGCGGGGCCGAAGCCGACCTGGGAATGTTGATCCCGGACGGAGGACCGGAGCGCGGCGGTGCCCTGCGAGGTGTGCCGGTTCGGGCAGCCATCGCGCTGCGGCGCGGCGATGAGACTCCTCGCCGCTGCCGGCCGCCAGGCACGGAGAATCCACCCAGCGCGCGGGCCACAACCGGACAACCGGGGGCGCCTGATGGTGCCCTCCGCGGGTGAAGCGGCAGCTCCAGGATGCACGCGCACACTCGCATCACGCGTGCCGAGTCGCATATGGCGTTGTTTCGGGGGCATTAGGGCGTCGTTGTTGCTCAGGACAAGGGTGGCGGTGTGACTCAGGCATGCACGAAGACGAGTTTCAGCCGTTGACGGACCGCCCGATCTTGTCCGCTGTGGCTTTGGACGGCAACGAACCAATTGCTGCCGCCCGGCACGCTGCCCGTCGGTTCATGACCGAGGTGCAGGCCGTTCACGGGCTCCCTGTGTCGGAGCGTGCGATGGGCATGGTCGAACTGGTGGTCAGCGAGCTCGTGACCAACGCCTATAAGTACGCGCCCGGACCGTGCCTGCTGGACCTGGAGGTTGTCCACGGTGCCGTGGAGATCAGCGTGTGGGACAGCGACCCGACGCTGCCGGCGGCCTGCCCGGCCGATCCGGGGCGCGTCGGACAGCACGGCCTGGAGATCGCGATGGCGGTCTGCCGCAGCTTCGAGGTACGGCGCGAACCGGTGGGCAAACGTGTGAAGGCCGCGATCGTGCTGGCCGACGATCCGGGCGGGAATCCGGTCGGCCGCCTGATCTGACCGGGTCGACCTGGCCGCCGGCGGGCGAGACGGCATGCCGTCGCGGTGATCGCGGCCCAGGCGGCAGGTGCTGGATGAGGCGTTTGCGAAAGCGGCCCTGAAGGGGATCAGGAGGCGTTCAAGAGTGCTGCGGCTTCCGGATGACTTTCCAGCCAGGCCGTCGCGTCGGGGTTCTCCCGGAGCCAGCGGGAACAGACGGCCCATTCCACGTGGTCGCTGCCCGCGTCGCTGAGCACCACGTCGGCGATCAGGGGTGCGCACTTCGCCGCGGCGCCGTGCGCGCTGCACACGTTCTTGTCGTTCGTGTGCGCGGTGACGGAGGTGATCATGGACGACATGGTCCGGGCGTCCTCGGCGTAGACGCGGTCGAACCAGTCGATGAACTCACGGACCGTGCCGATCTTTGCGACGCGGTCGTGCAGGGCCTTCTGGTCGTGCCCGGTCAGGAACCAGCCGAGGGTGACCGGCGCGCCGCAGCCGCAGCCGCACGTCCGTGCCGCGTGCGGGGACTCGAAGTACGTCACCGGGTTGCGGACCGGCTCGATGGGCTGGGGCTTTCCGACGTACGCGTCGTGGACCGGGTGCCCGGCCTCAAGGAACCGGCCCTCGATCGCCCGGCGACCGCCGGACACCGCGACCAGGCGGTCGATCTCGATCGCCTGGCGCACGACGCCCTGCGCGGACAGCAGGGCGTACTGCTCCCGGTCGGCGCGTTCACCAAGAACCCAGCATCCCCGGTTGGCGCGGAACAGGGCCTCGTCGTCCATGTTCGGGTCCCAGCCGACATGGTCGCGGCCCAGTTGGTCCTCCTTCGGACTGACGTAGCGCATCGCCCCGAGCGTGATGTGGATCATGAATCCCCCCGATAGATCGATAGTCCGGGCGCCTTGCCCTTCAACTATCCACACCCTGCCCCACTCGCCCGATACTTTCAACCCCTAGGGCCCTATGGTTATCGCCGTACTGTCGAAGCCTCACCGGTCGTGGCGCCGCCAGATGGCTGGATGAACTGCGGACGAATTCTGGCTTTTCCTCTGGTCAGGACCTGGTCAGGAACGCGGTTGTGGCCGGTTCGGCCCGCTTAGGCTCATCTGCGCCGCCGCAAATTCGTACGACTCCCCGGAGGCCCGGCATGCCCGAAGCCGCCCTCGACACCGAAGCCGGCCCCGTACCACCTGCACCCCGCAACTCCGCCCTGCGGCGCACTGCGCTGCTCGCGGGCGGCGCTCTGGCAGCCGCGGCGGCCGTGACGGCCGGTCTGCTCGCGGCCGGAGGCCCCAGCAGGAGCGCCCACAAGCCGACCCCGGCCGACGGCCTGCGGCACACCACCGTCGAGGTCACTCCCTCGGGCTGCGGGCGCGGCTGGACCGACCCGGAGCCCGGGCAGCAGGTGTTCGACCTGAGGAACACCTCCGGCGCGGCGGCCGAGGTGTATCTGACCGACCCGAGGACGGGCGCGGTCTACGGCGAGGTCGAAGGGCTCGCCCCGGGCACCGTCCGCCCGATGCCGGTGACCCTCGGCAACGGCTCGTACGCCTTCAAGTGCCTGCCCGACGACGCGGACGCCGTCACCGGCCCCACCGTGCGGATCACCGGAGGCGGCACGGTGAAGAGCGGCCCGGCCGCCGTCCCCGTCTCCCAGCAGGACCTCATCCCGCCCACGCTGGCCTACCAGAAGTGGATCCAGAACCGCACCATCGAGCTGGCGAACAAGACCGACGCGCTGCGCGCCGCCGTCGACCGCGGTGATCTCGCCGCCGCCCGTGCCGCCTGGCTGCCCGCACACCTCGTGTACGAGCGGATGGGCGCCGCCTACGGCACGTTCGGTGACGCCGACGCGGCAATCAACGGGACCACGGCCGGGCTGCCCGGCGAGGTGCACGACAAGGACTTCGCCGGCTTCCACCGCTTGGAGTACGGCCTGTGGCACGGCGAGTCGGCGAGCAGCCTGCGCGGACCGGCCGGCCGGCTCGCCAAAGCCGTCGAGGCGTTGCGTGACAGCTGGCCCGCGCAGCGGATGGACCCGGCCGACGTCGGCCTGCGCGCGCACGAAATCGTGGAGAACACCGTGCAGTTCGAGCTGACCGCCCGCACCGATTACGGCAGCGGCACCAGCCTGGCCACCGCCCGTGCCAACCTCGACGGCACCCGTGTCCTGCTCGGCTTTCTGCGCCCGCTGCTGAAGACCCGCGACACCGGCCTTCCAGGGCTCGACTCCTGGATGGACCGCGCCCAGCACACCCTCGACGCCTTCGACCACGACGGCCGCTGGAAGCCACTGGCCGACCTCACCCGCACCCAGCGGGAGAAGGTCAACGCGGACCTGAGCGAACTGGCCGAGCGGCTGGCGGACGTGGCCGCCCTCACCGACGTACGGAGGACCGCGTGAACACCGTAGGCCGCAGAGGCTTCCTGGCGGGCGCGGCGGCCGTGGCCGGCACCGGACTCGTCGCCGCCGACCACGGCGCCGCCACCGCCGCCGAACAGTCCGGGGAGAGCGCGAGTGTCCCCTTCCACGGCCGCCACCAGGCCGGCATCACCACCCCGGCCCAGCGCGCCACCGCGTTCGTGTCCTTCGACACCACCGCCGTCAACCGCGGCGAACTGGTCGACCTGCTGCGCACGCTCACCGACCGGGCCCGCTTCCTGACCACCGGCGGTAGCCCGGAGGCGCTCGGCATCACCGCCCCGCCCTCAGACTCCGGCACCCTGGGCACGGACATTCCGGCCGACCGGCTGACCGTCACCGTCGGGGTCGGTGCCTCCCTCTTCGACGACCGCTACGGCCTCACGAGCCGCAAACCCCACCGCCTCACCGCGATGCCCACCTTCCCCGACGACGACCTGGACGACGCCTGGTGCCACGGCGACCTGAGCGTGCAGTTCTGCGCCGACAGCCCCGACACCGTGCTGCACGCCCTGCGGGACATCACCCGGCACACCCGCGGCGGCATGCAGGCGCGCTGGCGGATGGACGGCTTCGTCAGCCCGCCGCGCCCCTCCGGCACCCCGCGCAACCACCTGGGCTTCAAGGACGGCACTGCCAACCCCGCTGTCGCCGACTCCCGTGAGATGGACCGCCTGGTGTGGGTGGGCCCGGGCAGCGGCGAGCCGGACTGGGTGACCGGTGGCAGCTATCAGGTCGTACGGCTGATCCGCATGCTGGTGGAGTTCTGGGACCGGGTCTCTCTCACCGAGCAGGAGCGGATGTTCGGCCGCGCCCGCGATACCGGTGCGCCCCTGGACGGACGCCACGAGAAGGACACCCCCCAGTACGCCCAGGACCCCAAGGGCGACATCATCCCGCTGGACAGCCACATCCGGCTGGCCAACCCGCGCACCGCCACGACCGACGACCAGCGCATCCTGCGCCGCGGCTACAACTACGACCGCGGCCTGGACTCCAACGGCAACCTCGACATGGGCCTGCTGTTCTGCAGCTACCAGCAGGATCTGGCCCGGCAGTTCGAGACCGTGCAGAAGCGACTGGCAGGCGAGCCACTGGTCGACTACATCACCCCCTTCGGCGGCGGCTACTTCTTCGCCCTGCCGGGAACGCGGGATGTCTCCGACTGGCTGGGACGCACCTTGCTGGCCTGATACTGCCCGCCAATACCGGTCAAGAACCGGTTAAAAGTCCATGGGAGTTTCCTGAAAGACCATGGGTCTTTCCTGACCTGGCGTTCGCTCACCCGTCTTGCCCGGCGCCCAGCATGGCCGGGGATCCTGCCGTCTCCTGCACGGCCGTGGATGCCACCCCAGCGACAACTCTGAGCTCCCCGGAAGGCGAGACAGCATGATCGGCACACGTACAACCCCAGGCGCGCGAGGCCGGCTGGCCCGCGTGGGCGCCCTGCTCGGCGCCGCCGCCCTGGCGACCGCGGGCGGCACCGTCCCCGCCTTCGCCGCCTCGGCGCATGGCGGCCACGGCCACTCGGCCACGCACACCGCGACGCCGATCAAGCACGTGGTGGTGATCTACGACGAGAACGTCTCGTTCGACCACTACTTCGCCACCTACCCCAAGGCCGCGAACACCGACGGCACAACGTTCAAGGCCGCGGCGCACACCCCGAAGGCGAACAACCTGCTCAACTCCGGGCTGCTGACCAAGAACCCGAACCTGTACGCACCCAAGCGACTGGCCAGTTCGCAGGCCATGACCTGCGACCAGAACCACTCCTACGGCCCCGAGCAGTACGCGGCCGACAACGGCAAGGCCGACAAGTACGTCGAGAACACCGAAGTCAGCAAGTGCACCGGACTGTTCGGCGAGCCCGGCCTGGTGATGGACTACTACGACGGCAACACCGTCACCGGCCTGTGGAACTACGCCCAGCAGTACGCCCTCAACGACAAGTCGTTCAGCTCGGTCTACGGCCCCTCCACGCCCGGCGCGCTGAACCTGGTCGCCGGTCAGACCCACGGTGTGGTCTCCGTCGACCCGGCCTCCGGCACCGAGAACCCGAAGCAGACCTCCACGCCCGACTCGTACGCCGTCATCTCCCCCAACGCCAAGGGCGTCGGCACGGTCATCAACGACCCCGACCCGGCCTTCGACGACTGCGCCGACAAGGACCACACCGCCACCAGCGCACTCGCGTCCATGCAGGGCAAGAACATCGGCGACCTCCTCAACTCCAAGAGTGTGAGCTGGGGTTGGTTCCAGGGCGGCTTCCGGCCCAGCACCGCATGGAACGGCACGAGCGGCGACTACGCCAAGTGCGCCGGCACCACCCACACCAACGTCGGCGGCGCCGCGGTGGAGGACTACAGCCCCCACCACAACCCGTTCGCCTACTACAAGTCGACGGCCAACCCGCACCACCTCGCGCCGAAGAACATCGCCGAGATCGGGCACAACGGCCGGGCCAACCACAACTACGACCTCACCGACTTCGACGCCACCCTCAAGGCCGGCAACCTCCCGGCGGTCAGCTTCCTCAAGGCCGGCGAGTACCAGGACGGCCACGCCGGCTACTCCGACCCGACCGACGAGCAGCATTTCCTCGTCAAGGAGATCAACGCGCTACAGCAGTCGCCGGAGTGGAAGTCCACCGCGGTCGTGGTCGCCTACGACGACTCCGACGGCTGGTACGACCACGTCACCTCCAAGGTCCTCAACGGCTCCAAGGACTCCACCGTCGGCTCCAACGGCAAGGCCCTGGACAGCGCCGCCTGCCAGTCCGGCCCGACCGCCAAGGGCGGCTACGCAGACCGCTGCGGCCCCGGCACCCGGCAGCCGCTGCTGGTCATCTCCCCCTACAGCAAGGTCAACAAGGTCGACCACACCGCCACCGAGCAGGCGTCGATCACGAAGTTCATCGAGAACAACTGGCACACCGGCCGCATCGGCGACGCCTCCTTCGACCAGCGGGCAGGCGGCCTGACCGGCATGTTCGACTTCCGCCACCCCAACAACAAGCAGGTGCTGCTGAACTCGGACGGCTCCATCAAATCGGTGAAGCGCATCCCGCACTACACACAGACGGCCACGTCCGCCGCTACCCACGCCGCATACCCGCCCTACGCCCAGGACCTCAAGGCCCAGAACGTTGCCGACAGCAGCCCCTCCTCCCCGGCCCTGCCGATCGCCATCGCCGCCGGACTCCTCACGGCCGGTGCCACAGGCGCGGCCTTCGCCCTGCACCGCCGCAAGGCACGTGCCGGAAACCTGACCGCAGCGAGGTAAGCGCCTGCCTGTACCCGTGGGTGGTGCCGTGCCCGGTCGGCGTGCGTGACCGAGTACGGCACTCCTGCCCCTCACCCCGGCTTCGGCCGAGGTCGCCCAGCACAGCCTCGCCGCGCTCCTGCCAGCCCGCCGGTCCTTGGTTGGACTGGGCGGCACGCGTGATTCCCGTGTTCACCATCGAGGCCGTCGTCGGTTGGCTGGACGCCGGACAGCCCGATCCAGATGCCGCGGCGGGCAGAATCAGCGAGGCTACCCACGGCATCGTCGAAGCCGGACGCCCGGCCGGCGACTGAACCTTGCATCCCGGAACCGATGCTCTCGACACCATGAGCTGTCACCCCCGCGCGCCGGGCAACCGTGTTACGTGCTGAGCCACTGCGAGTTCCTCGCGCGCTTGGTCAAGCTCGAGTGACAGCTCGGCGGTGGCACGAACAAGAGCGCGGACCCGCCCTCGCTCCGCGGCGAGTTCGTCCTTGGTCTTCGCCAGGGTGTCCCTCAACGCGGCGTTGGCCTCGGCCATGCGCTGCGCGACCTGCGGGGTGAAGTTCTGCGCCTTGGCCCGCGCCTTGAAGTCGTCCACGAGGTCCTTGTGGTCGCCGTAGACGACGTCGCGCCGCAGCCCGCACTCGGCGATCAGCTCGGTCCCCGTGAGTTTGCCGGCCGCCGAGCGAAAGGGTGTGCCGGCCAAGAGACGTGTCGCGGCGGCTCGTATCGCCTCGCGCTCCGCATCCCGGTCTCTGTTCCTGCGGGTCATACCGCCTGACCGCCCTTCGCGTGTGCCTCTCCTGGCCGCGACGTCTCGTGTTGTTCGATCACCGCGCGGATCTGATCGGCCTGTGCGGCGGCACGGTCCCGGCGCGGACGCGGAGTCATCGGATCGCGTGCCTCCGTCATCAGGACGGGCAGGCGCGTGCGGTGCTCGGCGATGTCCCGGTCGGTGTAGGCGAGGTTGACGCAGGTGCTGCGGCAGAGCGATTCATCGGGTCCGTCGTCGGCGGGCAGCCCGAGCAGGAGCTTCTCCTTGCGGCATACCGCGGTTTCCGCCCGATGCACGCAGGTCATGGCTTCACCGTGGTGGATGTCGGTGTCCGTCTGCGCCAGGAGACGGCTCACACTGGCCTGTGCCCGCACGGTACGGCCGAGGAACGCCGCGGCGCCGGCGGTGCGGCCGCGGTACTCCGCGGCGGCCGGGCCGCTGACGTGCTCGTGCTCCTCCTCCAGGCGGGTCCAGTCGTCCTCGGACTGCTCCAGGACCATCTCCAGGCGTTCCACGGCGACGTCGTCGAGCCACGAGTCGTCGTCGTTCGCGGCATAATTCAAGGTCACTTTCGTCTTGAGATGGCCGTACTGCAACGCGGCGGCAATCAGGCCGCGGGGGCGGCGCACAATGAAGTACGCGAGCGTCCGGCGGAACCGGGAGGCGTGCAGATGCTTGACCGGGTCGGGCGGTACTGCAGCGGTGCCGCTGGCGGACGTGAAAGTGGAGTTCACCCAGTCCTGCAACCGCTTCAGCTCCGTGTTGATCTTCTTGGTGTCCCAGGTCCGCGCGCCCGCGCGGCTCTTGCGCCCGCCGCTGCCCGGCAGTCGAGTGGGGAACAACAGGTCCGTCTCGTGCAGCGACTCCAACAGGGCGATGGCCTGATGCACCGGGCTGACGACTGCCCAGGGACGGGCCGGTGGCCGCTGCGTCTCCGCCGCGTTGCGGTCGTACCCCTTGCCCCGGTGGCCGAGCAGCAGCAGTTCCCCGGACTCGACATCCTCCGCCCGGCAGCCGCGACGCAGATTGGCCACCTCACCAGGGCGCATACCAGACAAGTACGACACTATGACGAAGCATGCCGCAGTCACCACCCAGACGAGGGCGGGGAGTTCGGACACGGTGAGCGGCCGCTCCCGCCAGGGACGACCGTCGATCCGTCCCGTGATGCGACCGATGAAGAAGTCCTCGGCCACCGGCAGCCCGGCAGCTTCGGCCAGCGACCGGGAGGCTCCGGACAGATAATCGGACAGCGCGGGCAGCCCGACGAGGCAAGCCACGTACTTGAAGCCGATGGCTCCGGGGCGCTCCGGATCGCCAGGCAGCTCCCTGCCCTCTTCCTGCGCGGCCTGGAGGAAGAGCTTCATCCGCTCGGCCTGTGGCAGCCCGTCATACCGGCGGTGGCTGAGGTGGGTGCCCGTGTACAGCTGCCGGAATTCTCGCCACGCGTCGCGGACGTCCGGCCCGATGTCCTCGACGATGCGCAGAGCCCAGTCCAGCAGCGCGGTCATGGTGGCGGCTTCGATCCTCGGGGTCTTGTTGCCCCGGCCGGTCTTGATGTCCTCGGTCAGTTCCCCGGGGGAGCGGCCCTGCCAAGGCACCGTGACGGACATGCGGTGTTCTGACGGCAGTTGCGGCGCGTATGCCCAGATGGCGCGCACGGCGTTCAGGAGCTGACGGCGCGTGTTGGTGCTGGCCTGTATCGCCCGCACGTGGTCGAGGTACCGGTCCAGATCGTGATCGGTCACGTCCCGGAGCCGGGCAATGCCGCGATGCCGCAGCCAGGTTGCGAAGACGCGGAGGCGCTTGAACCACAGGAGCACCGTGGCGACGCTGGCCCGGTCCAGTCCCGTGATCCTGCTCAGGAGCGGTGGATAGGGGCAGTCGAGCACCGCGAGGGTGAACACCTTGAAGTCGTCCACCAGGACGGACGGGAACGTTGACCAGTACAGCATGACGGGCTGAGTGTGCTGGTCCGGCTGCGCCTCGGCCAGGGACCAGGTCCAGTCCGCGAACCGTGACAGCGACACCGGATCGATGCCGTGCCACAGCGGGCGTGCGCGAAGGACGACGACGTCCGCAAGGCGGTGGGGTGAAGGCGCGACCGCCTCGTCACTCAGGGGCATGGTCATCGCAGGTCCATCCGTCCGCTCATCAGGTCGCCGATCATCTTCGTCTGCCGCTCGGTGAGGTCGCGGCGCGCCTTGTTCTGCTCCGACTCGCGGTAGTGGCCCACCAGGTCCTCCAGGCGTTCCTGGTGCACCGCGTGCCGCGCCTTCCACGTTGCCGGATCGACGTGGGTCCGCAGGATGTTCAACTGGTCCAGGGCAGCGATCTGAAGGGGCAGTTGGTGCGGGAGTGCTCGGGCGTTCTCGCACCCCAGGCAGGCCAGGAATGATTCCGTACAGGGCTCTCCCGGCTGGGTGGTCGGGTTGTTGAGGTGGTCGACACATCCCGTCAGTACGGTGTCCTGCTGGCCGGTGACCAGGCGCTGCAGAACCTGCGGGTCCAGGTCTGCCTCGCGGGCCGCTCCGTCCAGATCGGTCGCGGCCCGGGCGACCAGCGAGGCCGTCAGGACAGGGACGCTGCGCCGCTTTCGGGCCGTGGCCACCTGGGCGCGCAGTGCGTCGGCGACAACGGTGCGGGACTGGGTGACGACCGTCTTACTGCGGGCCAGGTAGTGGTCGTTCATGGTGGACGGGGTGTGTGCGACCGGGCGGCGCTTGCGTTCGATTCCGGTCTGCCGAAGCCGTCTGGCCTCCACCGGCTCGATCCCCTCCGCAGTCGGCTCCTTGGTGGGAAAGCCATGCTGAAGGGACCAGCGGGCGATGTTCTTGGCGTCGGCCCCGCGCGGCCAGCGTCCGTCTCTGGGGGCGCCCGTCGCGTGGAACCCGGCCAGAGCCAGGTCATGACCACCATGGCGGCGCGCGACCTGCGTCAGCTCAACGAGCAACTCGTAGACCCGCAGCGGGGAACGGAAGAGCCGAGGCTCTGGATCACCGTCCACCAGGAGCGCGGCCAGGTTTTCCGGCACGTCTTCCACGGGGGTCACCATGTGCTCACGTTCCGGGCCCCGCCGGGGCTTGGACGCCTCGACCAGGGCAACTGCTGGGATGCCCTCGATCCCGGCGTCCGGCCGGTAGTGCGCTGCGGGCCACGCGGCCACCGTGCCGAAGTTCTCCGCCGTCAACGTCGTCAGCAACAAGCAGAACGCCGTCAGCTCCTTGGATGTCAGACACAACCGCTGAGCAATTTCACCGACCCCGCCTGCCTTCCTTGTCGCCGGCACCAGCCAGCCCCCGGGCGAACGCGGAAGATCCCCCGTGCGGTCGAACACGTCCAGCAGACCGGCGAGTTGAAGATCTGGATGCTCGTGCGGCACCCGGTCGGCGCGGTAGCGCGCCAGGAGATCCCGGCCGGCCCGTACCCGGTCTCGCGCCACCCGGATGTCGTGCCGCAACGCAGTCATGATCCGCCGCATACCCGCGTCGTCGTACGCAGGCACATCCACGATGTCCGTCACCTCGGGCAGCGGCTGCTCGTACAGTGCCGCCCGCACCTCATCCGACAACCGGTCGTCATCGCGCCACAGCAGACGCAGCCGGTAGAGGTGATCCCGCTGAGTGGCGTTATTACGCCCCTCCATATGCGTCCACAGCGCCCGCACGTGAGCTGCGGTGACGTCGCCCGGTCCCCGAACGGGAGGGCTCTGGGCCGCGAAGAACCGGGCCAGCCAGCACAGCACCGCATAGATGCCCTCGGCACCCCCGAGCCGCGTCACCCCGGTACGGTTCGAGGTCCGGGTGGCAAAGGCCGACGCCAGCCAGCGTTGCAGGCCCTCGGCGATCACCACTCGCCGACCCTTGCGGTCGTGGATGTCGGCGAAGTCGAACACCCGCGAACGCGCCCCCGACTGCTCGATGAAACGCACCGCCGTACCGCCCGATGCCGCAAGCATCCGCTCCGGCGGCTGCCACCCCGTCGGCGGCATGGCCGCCTGGCGCCCGCCCCGTCCCCCGGCGCTCACGCGCCGCCCCCGGCGACAGGCTGGGCGCCAGGACGGGCGACACCGGTCAGCGTCCGCCCGCCCCGCTCGGCCACGGTACGGATCAACGCTTCGATACCCTTGGCCTCGTCGCCGTCCAGCAACTCCATCAGGTAGTCAACCTGAAGCGCAGTGAACGGCTCCAGATACGTGTCCCGCGTCGTGGACGGGTCCGCGTGCCCCATCAAAAGCGACAGCGCGTACCACACACCGCCGAACATCTCCCGTACGTCCAGCAGTTCCTGCTCGGTGAACCCGTCGAGGTGCGGCTGCCACACCGCCGACAGCAACGAGTACCACTTGAGCGCGAACGAGTGCCGGCACATGTGCGGACGGCACCACAGGGGCACCAGCCCCTCCCCGCCCGCCTCCGTCCAGACCCGCTGCACCCTCTCGTTGGCCGCGGTGAATGTGTCCTCCCAGCCCTCCACCTTCTTCGGCAGGCCGTTCGGTGAGAGCCACACCGCCAGCGGCTCGAGTCCGGACGCGGTCCGACGGAACAGCAGACGCCGCTCATCGGGGCCCAGCACGTCAACCGACAGCGAGCCCCCGCCCTCCACATACATCACCCGGCTTCGGGCGTTGTAGCCGCGGACCACCCGCAGGTACGCGAGCCGCTCGTAGCTGCCCCGATACTGGGCCCTGCGTATCGCCTCCGTCCGCGAGCCTTCTAACGGATCGGCGTACCCCTCGACTTCACGCAGCACCGCTCGCGGAATCCGGTACCACCGGCCCTCCTTCGCCCCCTTCAGGCACGCCGCAGCCAGCCAGGCTCGCGAAAGACGCGCAGTCGAAGAGCGCGGCAGCTCCACGTCAAGGACGCTGCCCCATTCCTGAAGACGCAGCCCGGTGCTGTACAGGCCGTCGACGAACGCCGCGTCGCGGTCCTCGTTCGGCCCGCGCCATCCGGCCCGCCGCGCACCGTCGAAGCCGTAACCGCACAGACCGACGTCACGCCACTGCTCGAAGGGCACCCGAAGCATCCACTTCACCTGGCGCCGGCGGGAGCCCGCCGGCCGGATGCCCTCCCGCCGGCGGCCCCCGGGCCCGAGTTCCTGCCCGGACCAGCCGCCAGTACCCGACGCCGGGGAGATTCCCGTCACCGGGTTGAGTAGTCCGTACTTGCTGGAAGCCCACGTGTAGAAGGTGTTCAGAGCGGCTCGGTCGGCGTCGAAGCTCCCTGCCATGATCCGCTCATCGTTGCGCACGTCCGTGAGCCGCCAGTCCTTGAACGCCTCCACGTCCCGAGCTGTGGCCTCACGCCAGCTTCTGCCGAACACCTGCAGGAAGTTCAGCCACACGACCAACGTGTACGCGTACCGCCGCCAGGTTCGGATTCCGCGCCCCGCCATCGGCGAGACACGAAAGAACAGATTCACGCCCGGATCAGTGAAGCCCGAGACCGTGACCAGGACCGGCGTGCCATGCTGTGCTCCGTTTCGCGCCGCCCGTTCATGGAGATCGCCGAACCCTTCCAGTACACCCCCGCCCAGGTCCGGCGGCGGCTTCAGGAAGTCGTAGAACGCAACACCCCAACGATCCGACACTTCTCTCCCAGAGGCTCCATGAGCAAGACGGACGACAACTCCGGAGAGCCTAGAGAAAGGAACGCAACTGGCTGCTGGAGCCCAGCCTCACCGGCAACGGCTTCGGGGCGGTGGACCTGGAACGGGCCCGCCCGCACGCCGTGGTCGCCGACATCGTCCCCCTCGCCTGCGGCCCCTGGCCCGACCGCCCCGACCTGGAGGAGGCGTTCTGGGACGGGTACGGCCGCGTACTCACCGACGAGGAGGAGCGGGCGCTGCGTTGCCTGTCCGCGCTGGACGCGGCGAGCGCCATCGCCTGGGGCGTGCCCAACGGCGACCGGGAGATCGTCGGGCGAGGGCGGGCGACCCTGGCCCGGCTGGAGGTGCCTGCCGCGTGAGCGCGTACCTGAGTCCGTCCAACGTGATGGTGCTGCTGCAGCGCGACGACGGGCGCATCCTGACGGTCCGGCACAACGAGACGTCGAAGACCTCCCCAAACCAGATCACCGTGGTCGGCGGAAAACTGGAGGACGGCGAGTTCCTCGACGAGGGCGCGCTGCGCGAACTGGCCGAGGTTATGTGAGCAACTTCTGTGTCCCACGAGAAAGTGTCTCATCTGCAGTGTAGATGGGGGCTGAGACTGGTGTGATCGCCTAATCAACTGTTGCCGGTTCCCCGAGGAACCCAGCCAGCTGGAGACCGTCTACTGGGACGCGGGCACCGCCCGGCTGCTGCCCCGCCTGCTGAAGGGCCGTACGCGGGGGCCGGTGTTCGTCACCCACCGCAAGCCGGGTCCCGGCAAGGTCATCGCGCCGCGTGACGTGTGCCCGGACACCGGGCTGGTCCGGCTGTCTTACGGCCAGACCCGCGCCCTGCTGGATGCGCACACGGCCATCGGCGGCGTACCGGGCACGGGCTGGGGCCTGCACGAATACCGGCATTCCGGACTCACCCACCTCGGCGAGGCCGGGGCCAGACTGCCGATGCTGATGGCCAAGTCCCGGCACGAGAAGCCGGAGAACGTACGGCGCTACTTCCACCCGTCGGCGGAAGCGATCGCCGAGGTCACCAGCCTGCTCGCACCCGGCGACGCGCGCCGCTGACCCTGCTGTCACCGGTGTGCCCTACCGCCGTCCCGGTGCCCACGCCGCCAGGGGCATAGTCGGCCAAGGTCCTCCGGGGTCCGCGAGTAGCGGCGCAGGCCGACTCTCTCCTCCTGGTCGGCCGGATCGCGGGGGAGGCCTCAGACGGAGAACCGGACGTCGGTGAGCTGCTCGGACACGGCCCACAGGCGCTGCTGGACGGCCGTGTCGTGGGACTTCTTGCTGGAGGCGACCACCTCGGGGTATCCGCGGGTTCCGCCCACGCCGTTGGGGCCGTAGAACCGGCCTCCGGTGACGGCGGGATCGGTGGCCGCCCTCAGGGTGGGAAGCGCTCCCATGGCGGCCGGCTGGGTCAGCAGAGGCTGGACCAGTTCGGACCCCTTGCGCACCAGGCCGCTCATGTTCTGAATGAGTTCGGTATCCGACACGCCGGGATGCGCGGCGGCGGCGATGGTGGTGTGGTGCGGGGCGAGGCGGCGCTGGAGTTCGTAGGTGAACATCAGGTTGGCCAGCTTGGCCTGACCGTAGGCGACAACCCGGTTGTAGGAGCGGTCGAACTGCAGGTCGTCGAAGTGGATGTCGGCCCGGATGCGGTGGCCGAAGCTGCTGACGGTGACCACCCGGGAGCCGGGCACGGGCAGCATCAGGTCCAGCAGCAGGCCGGTGAGCGCGAAGTGCCCGAGGTGGTTGACCCCGAACTGCATGTCGAACCCGTCCTCGGTCTTCTGCCGGGGTGTGAACATCACGCCCGCGTTGTTGATGAGCAGGTCGATCTTCGGATGCTCCGTGTGCAGCTCATCGGCGGCCGTGCGTACCGATTTGAGGGAGGCGAGGTCCAGGCGCTGGAGGCTGAGCTTGGCGCCCGGGGCGCGCTCGCTGATGCGGGCGAGGGCCTCGCGGCCCTTGTCGAGGTTGCGCACGGCGAGGACGACGTGCGCGCCATGCTCGGCCAGGGCCCGCGCGGTCTGCATCCCGAGGCCGCTGTTGGCGCCGGTGACGACGGCGACCTTGCCGTCCTGGGCAGGGATGTCCTTTTCGGTCCACCGGTCGGTCGTGCTGGCCATGATCAACCTCCATAAGGTGAATGACGCTTCATGTTGTAGAGTGAAGCATCATTCATCTTTCGTCAAATGGTTCCGGAGGGCCGCCCTCATGACCTCACCCCGACCGCTGCGTGCCGACGCGGCCCGCAACCGCACCCGGATCATGACCGCGGCGCATGAGCAGATCACCGAGCACGGGCCCGAGGTGTCGATGGAGCAGATCGCCGCTGCTGCGGGCGTCGCGGTCGGAACCCTGTACAAGCACTTCCCGAACAAGAGCGACCTGGTCGCATCCGTGGTCGCCGCCTCGTTCGAAACACTCGCCGACGACGCCGAAGAGTGCCTGCAACGCGAGAGCCAGGGTTCACCCGCCATGGCGGAGCTCACCGGCTTCCTCAGCCGTGTGATGGACACCGTCGCCCACAACCGCGCCGTCAAAGCAGCCTCGTACGCGCTCGGCGCCGACCACGCAGCCCACCCCGCCATGCAGGAGGTGGAGACCCGCGTCACCCAGGCCCTCGGCCGGCTCATCCGCACCGCACAAGCCCAGGGCGGTCTGCGCGCCGACTTCACCGTCGACGACCTGTACCTGATGCTCTACACCCTCCCCACCGACCAGCCACCCACCGCCCGCGCCCGATGGCTCGCCCTCCTGCTCACCGGACTCACCGCCCGCTGACCGACCGCGGGGGTACGCCGCCGTCGCGGCCACCGCCGGGACGCCCTCTACGACCGCCTCACCTGCCGACAGAAGGCGTACCGGGCCCGCCGACCGGCCGCCGAGCGGGTCCGCGAAGCCGTAACGGCCCCGGCCGCTGCGACGACTCGCGGAACCAGCTCCGGGGCTCTGGCCAGCACGGACGCCTAGGTCAAGGTGGTGGCGACCTCGACGCGCCGCCGTACGACGTCACTCGTCGTCGGCAGCGTCCTTGTCGCGCAGCGGGCGCATACCGCCGGGCAGCTCGGGCAGCTTGAACGAGTACCGGCCCAGCATGTTGATGTGCTGTCGCACGAACGGCGAGAGGCGGCCGACATCCTCGTCGCGGACGTCGCTCCCTCGGGCAAGCCCAGGGACGCCAGCACGGTGGGCTTGGCAGGGCGGGGTTGTCAGGTCGGTCGCAGTGCGCGGACTACTCCGTCGCTGGAATCGGAGAGCTGTGACCTGAGCTTTCCGGCATCCCTTTCCAGTTCTGCATTGCGCAAGGCCAGGATCTGGATCTGGTTGGCGTAGGTCGCCGCGGTGTCCTTCAACTCCCTGACCTCGGCGGCGTGCTCCCGGCGGAGTGCGCGTTCCTGCTTGCGCAGTCGGGCGACCTCGGCCTTGAGCTCGTCGACCTCGGGACGCTTGACCTCGGGGGCAGAGAGGATCTCCTTGATCGCGGCGGCGACCGGCGAGCGGTAGTAGGAAGCTCGTGACACCCCGCCCTCGGCGGCGATGTTCACAGATGTCACGGAGCCGTCGGTGATCGCCGGGCGGCCGTCCATGAGTCGTTCGAAGGCCCGCATGATCTGCCGGTCGATGTCGGTCAGCCTCTCGTGCTCACGGACCAGACGGGCGAAGACGCTCTGGGTGATGCTGCTGGTGGTCACGCGGACACTCCTTTCTCGTCACGGAGTTCGGCGATCAGCTGGGTAAGCGTCGACAGGTGTTCCTCGATGGCGATCCGCTGGAACGCGGGAACGTCGTCGGTGCGGGCGAACTCCTCAGCGGCGAGATCACGGGCCCGGGCCATTCTGGGCAGATGAATGGCCGAGCGGCGCGCGTTCGGGCAGGCCAAGCAGGCGCTGAGCATGGGAAGCGGCCGGCCGATGGGCTTGGCGCGCTTGCCGCAGACGGCGGTCCCGGCGTGGTGGAAGCAGTCGTTGAGGATGCCCGGATGCAGGGTGCGAGTGAGGTGCCGAAGCGCGGCTCTCAGCCGTTCGGGGCTGGCGGCCGTGCCGGGCAGGTCACCCAGCTCGGCCCTGATCCGGTCGAAGTCCGCTGCCACGCGGCCGGCGGCCCCACCGGCGGACCGGCCACCCTCGTTGTGGTCGTGATAGAGGTCCTCGACGTAGTCCAGCAGCACGACCGCCTTCTCCGAAGCGACCTCGTCGGCGAAGCCCGAGGCAGAGGTGCCCGCATAGCCCTCGAAGATCGCGAAGGCGTTGTGCTTGTACTGCCTCGTGCCAGCAACAACGCCGAACGGCTGGTGTGCGATATGCCAGGCCAGCGTGCGCCGGAACTGCCGGGTGTCGAACCACCAGGGCTGAACCGGCCCCGGGCCGGCGTCGTCCCCGGTCTCGTCTGCGGCCTCCTGGCCCAGCTCGGGATCGTCAACTGCCTCGTCATCGGCGTACTCGTCGACGAGGGGCAACGGAATGTAGGGCTCACCCTGGATGCTGAAGAGGTCATTGAGGTGCTGCTGGAAGTTCTTCAGACGCAGCGTCACGTCGCTGAACAGGCCGTAGCCGGCCTTCTCTCCGACCCAGGTTCCGAAGAGGTGGGTGGGATCGTCGTTGATCTGCTTGAGGACCTCGACCGCCTGGTGCACGACGTCCAGGACCACCCACTCGGCTTCGTCGCCCGTAAGCCTGCGGCCTTTGAATACCCGACCCTTGATCTTGTAGCGGGTGCGGCCGTCGGCCCCAGGCTCGGTGAAGGTGCACTCACGGCCGAGCTCCCGCACCTCCACGTCCCTCATTCCGGACAGGTAGGCGATCACGATCCAGCAGGCTGTCCTGAGATGGACCACCTCGCTGGCCAGGGATGCGGCGGACAGTTCGGAGCGCCATGGCAGGCCGCTGTCGGGACATTTCGACATCGGGACGGCAAGGCCGCCCTCCTCCCAGCCCAGCTCCCTGCCAGCGGCCTCGATCTCCCGTCGCAGGTGCAGTACGCGGTGAGCCCGGATCAGCATTGCGGTCATACTTAGATTGGGGGCCTGCACCACCCCGTCGACGACATCCGCGGAACAAGCGCCTCGATATTCCATCGGCAGGGCCGGCATGCCACGACCCAGCGCACGGCGCTCGGCGATGAAAGCGTCCAGCCGCTCACACGTCTGGCCGGGGACGATGTCGCTTTTGGACTGCTCCTCCCGTAGACGCTCCAGTAGCGCTTGTGCAGCCAGGAGGTCCCGGCTGGCGACTTGGACGTAGAACAGGGCGGCAGACAACAGCGGCCGCATGATCTCCTCGGGGATGCGCGGAGTGCTGTTCTCCCGTTGCGTCTTCAGTTTGGCCACCTGCTTGGCACTGCGATGCGGCCAAGGAACGATGGCCAGCCGGTCGCCCGTCAGGAAGGGGCCGTGGCCGGAGAGGTGCTTGAGCAGGTTGACCTTGCTGACGACCGCATGCGGCCCCTGCGCTTCCCAGCGAGTGACCAGCGTCTCCAGATGGCCGGCCTCGGCGTCCTGCAGACGCCGGACGCCGACCGAACGCAGGTCCTGGAAGAGGCTGACGAGCCGGGTGCACTGTTGTGGGGCCGAAGTGGGCTTCATCGGGTGGTGGGTGCGTCCGGTGCGGCGCCGTAGCCGCGAGTAGAGAAACTCCTTCGCGGTCTGCCGATGGAGCCCGGCTTCGAACCGGAGGAAATCGATGCGGCCAGACGCCTCGGTCCGGGGAAAGAAGTCACCCAGATCCCACACGTCGTCGCCGAACCGCGGACCCCGAGAGGCGTGATACCTGCTCAACCGATTGGGCAGGACGTAGTCATCCGGTGCGGGGGCCGGCGCCGCCTTGGACAGTGGGAGGGTCATCGCAGCGTCTCCAGAAATGAGGCGGGCAGCGCCAGACGGGGACCATCGGCCTCCGCAATGGCCTGGGCAGTGGCGATCTGAAGCGCGCTGAAGCGGGCCAGGACGCCCTTGGTAATCCGCTCGTGCGCGACCGCGAAACGGGCCGTCCACTCGGCCGTGGAGAACTCCTCGCGCTGAGCCTCGATGGTCCCGAGGACAGAGAGCACGGCGGGCAGGTGACGTGTCGTGAAGACGGCGTTCGGGCACTCCAGGCAGACCCAGGGCGGAACCGGACACGCTGCGCCCTTCTTGAGGGAGTAAGGCGAGTCGAAGAAGTTCCGGCAGGACGACAACCACACGTCGGTGGCCCCGGACAGGGCGTCCCGAACTGCCTCCGGGGGCACTTCCTGGCTGCCGTCGTCCAGGCGCCCGCCCTCTTCGTCCAGTACCACCGGTGGCCGTTGGTGGACGGCGAGGGCCTCGCTCAGGCCGGCCTCGACCGCCTGGTCGTGGATCTCCTCGTGAGCGCCGATGTCGGCGTAGTGACGCCCTGCGACCTCGCGGGTATGTCCGGCGGCAAAATCCGGCAGCACACCCCCGGACTGCAGATACTGCTTCGACTTGAAGGACTTGCGCAGGCGCCGCAAATCCAGGTTGACCGGCTTCCCACCCCTGTCGTGCATGGCATCGAAGCCGTGCTCGACCAGGAAGCGGCCCCGATCCCACGCACTCAGCAGCACCCGTGCCCCGGACGCAGGGCCCAATGCATTGGTCGCGCAGGAGATGCTCACCCACAGGTCGTCGTATTCACCCAGCTCGCGTGCGCGCTTGGTCAACCGCATGGCCAGCCGTAGGACCCCGCCAGGAGAGCGCAGGTTACCGCCGTCGCGGATGCGCATGCTCTTGTGCGGATCACCGCCCGCACGTCGCTTGTAGTACTGGACACTCACGAAGCCGCGAGCCGCGTTGGTCAGGCAGCCCACCTTGAGATCCTTGATCGCCTCGGGCTCCATCCCCGTCTGGCAGGCCAGCAGAACGTGGAAGGACAACAAGTCCCGCCTCGACAAGTAGAGGTGGCTGTTGACGCCGCGGACGTACCCGTTCGCGGCGACACCCCGGATGTTCCGATAGGCAGCGGTCAGGGGGCCGTGCTCGTTGATGAACCACAGGATGTTCTCAAGCCGCCCCCAACCGTGGATCTCCGGATTCCTACCTGCGGCGGCCAGGCGCTCTCCGGCCAGGATGCGATCGCGGATCCTGGCGACCTCCGCCCGGGCAGCGGTCTCGAACGCCTCGAAGACCGGCACGGGGTAGGCGTCCAGTGGCTTCCCGGTAGCCCGCCTCTCACTCATCGAGTAGGCGATCCGCGAGCGCAGGTCCACATCGAAGCGCCCCGGATGGGCCTGGTTGACCTGCCTCAGCAGCCGCACGATCTGCCACATCGCCACCGAAGCCGATCCGCTGCTCGGGCCGTAGTGGTCCGTCAGCCTCTCCTCATAGGCGTCCACCAGACCGGAGTCCAGATCGTCCAGGTCGATGTCCTCGCCGCGCTCGGGCATCACCGCAACCGCGAAGCGGAGGAAATCACGGACGCGCACCACCAGCGACCGAAAGTTCGAGACCACGCGATTCCCGACCACGGCCTTGGGTGGTGTTACCGCCACGATTGCCTGTCCCAGCGCCCGGGCCAGACGGGGGCAGGGCAGGTCGGACAGGTCGACGTGCTCCTCTGCCTCACCGAACCGGACGCGGAACACCACGGGCCCCAGTACGGGCACGGGGTCAGCCGGTGCAGGAGCGGGAGTTGCCGAGGTGAATCGGGTGCGTCCCCTGCTCATCGACGCACCCCCGCCGGAACCTCGATGCGGTCCAGAACCGCGGACTGTTCATCCCACTCGGCCAGGGCCGACAGCACGATCTCCTGGGCCTCATCGAGCACATCGAGGTAGATGTAGACGGTCTCCTCATGCGCGTGCCCGAGCAGCAGTTGGAGCTTGCGCATCGGATTGCCGATCAGCATCCGCTTGATCTGGGCTGACGTGAAGTGGCGGTCCTCGTTCATGCCCAGCGCCCGGATCGTCTGCCGCAGCAGCAGGCCCAGCATGTGCACGGCGAAGGTGTGCCGCAGCGTATGGGGATGGACGTCGAACTCGATGCCGAAAGTCGCGCACCGCTCGTTCGCCCGCCGGAACGCGGACTGCCAGGTGGCGCTCGACAACGGCTGACCGTTCTCACCCAGCCACAGCCACAGCGGCCCCGATGGCCGGCCCCCGGCGCCCGTGCCCATCAGCCGAAGCCGGTCGGCGTACCCGAGGTCCGAGTACTTCCAGGCCCTGCGCTTGCCGGTCACCACCATCGCCTGCCGGTTCGCCTGACGCACCAGGAACGGGTCCTCCCACCGGTAGGCGCCCTCAGCCAGTTTGCGCTGGACTAGCTCGTCGCGCTCGAAGCCGACATGGTGATGCAGATCGCGCAGGACCTTCCGACGCATGAACACGGTCCGCGGCGTGTGCCGCTTCGTGACGGCAGACGACAAGTGCACGTCTCCGCGCCCCTGGGCCATTGGTGGCAGTTCCGGCAGCACCAGGCTCGCCGCCTCGCGCAGCCGCATCCCCGTGCAGACCAGCAGGTCAGCGAAGAGGCTGTTTCGCTCCCCGTTGCGCCCTCGCCACTTCGGATCACGGCCCCCATCGGGCAGGTAGCCAAGGAGCCCCACATCCCGCCACAACAGGTAGTCCTCATAGGGCAGGAACTTCATCTTGGTATTTCGGGATCCCGGCTCTGACTCGGCGTTCACCCGCACCTGCTTGGGACCCTGCGGCGTCATCACGGTCTTGTCGACGTAGCGAAACGGCTCCTCCGCCAGCAGACCGGCGTCGAGAGACCACTTCACCCACTTGTCCAACGCAGCCAGCGTGCGCGTCCAGGTGCTGCCCGTGATCCGGTCGTCCGGGTCGTTGGCGTGAAGCCGGGCGTACTTGTAAGCACGCAGGTCCTCGCTGTCGATCTGCCAGATTGACTTCCCTCCGCGAGCCTCGTGGAGGAACCGGCACTGGAGCATGATGTCCGAGGCGTACCCATCAATCCCGTTCTCGGATCTCACTCCCCAGCTCGGCAGGTCCCGGAAGAACCTGTTGAGGTGAAGGTCGTACGAACCGTCAGGGCCGAGATAGAACGGCTGGCGTTCGGTGACGCCGGCACGCTGGAGTACGCCGATGGCGTCGATGTCCAACGTTGGAACCGTCGCCAGCTGACTCTTGGTTCGGTGCAGTGCGGCCACGGCTTCGGGTGCTTCGTGCTGGGGCAAGTCGTCCTCGCGTCTCATGAGACATGCCTTCTGGAGGCATAGCAATCCTGTCGTTGAGACACCAAAAGGTGCAGCCATAACCGAGGAGACCGGCGTCCATGTCGCGGCCGAGGACCTGGCGTTCTGCCAGCTGGTGCACTACCTGGACACGGACGGTGGGCGGGTGATCGGGGCCGTGTTCACCGCGCAGCGCTGGCAGGGCGAGCCACGCAACGCCGAGCCTCACAAGCACGACGGGATCTTGTGGATCGATCCCGGGAATCCGCCCTCCGACTGCCACCCCTATACCCGGAAGGTCCTGGAAAATTTCAGCGCCGGGCGGCTGTACGGCACCATCACCATCGCGGCGCACGGGGGTGCGGCATGACACGTCCGACCGTGCCCGCGCAGAGCTCCGGGCCCCAGAGCACCGTGTCCAGCCGGAAGACGCTGCCTCCGCCGGCACCCGCAGAGATCAAATACACCGGGCAATACTCGTCGAACCCAATGGACGGGGTGTCCTTCCGTGCCCTGTGCGCCCGGATTCCGTCGGTGCTGCGGCGGATCGCGGGCATGTCCTGGGCGGTCGACCGGACGGCGGTCGTCCTGCTGCTGGTCTGCCAGGTGATGGTCGGGGTGGCCGCGGCCAGCCAACTGACCGCCACCTCCAGGGCGATGCCCCCGCTCCTTGACGACGGCAGCGTGCAACAACGGCTGCACACGGCGCTGCCCGCGCTGATCGTCGTAGCGGTCATGGCCGCCGTGGCCCGCACCGCCGGCGCGGTCTCGGCCTACGGCGAGCGGCGCATCACGCCGCAGCTCACGACCGAGGCCGACACGACGCTGGTCGACTCGGTTCTCCAGGTGGAGGCGGCCACCTACAGCCAGACAGGATTCCACGACCGGCAAGAAGCCGCCGAGATGGGAGTGATCCGCACCCATGTGATGGTCGCCGATGCCCAACAGCTAATGACCTCTCTGATCAAGCTGGTGACGGCGTGCGGTGTCCTGTCGGTGCTCGACTGGCGGCTGCTGCCGTTCCTGCTGCTGGCCGTGCTCCCGGCCGGGATCGGCTCGGTGCTCAGCGCGCGCGTGGACTACGACATCCACTACGCGAACATCTCCAACCGCAACGCGCGGGGGATGATGCGCTGGTGGGCCACCAGCCCGAAATTCGGCGACGAGGTCCGCGCCAACTCGATGGCCGACTACCTCCTCTACTGGTACCGGACGCTGTCACAGCAGGCTGACGCCCGCAGCCTCGCGGCAGCTCCCCGGATCCTGAGGATCGCCCTCGGGTCGGCGGCGTGCGGTGGCGTGTTCCTGGTGGCCACGTGGGCGGCGCTGTACTGGCTGGCGGCCACCGGGAGGATCGCGCTCGCGATCGCCGCGACCGCGGTCTTCGCTGTGCAGACCACTCTGGGCGCACTGACCCAGGTCGTACGCAGCGCCGCCGCTGTTTTCCACACCAGCCTTTACCTCGGCGACATGGCTGACTTCATCGACGAGGCCGAAGAACAAGCCCCGCATCGCGGCGAGTTGACAGTCGAAGCACCGGTCGAGGAGGTCCGGGTGGAAGGGGCCGTCTACCGCTACCCGGGCAAGGACAAACCGGCCGTCGACGAGGTCTCGCTGACCTTGCGGCGCGGGCAGATCCTCGCGCTGGTCGGGGTCAACGGCTCCGGCAAGACCACCCTGACCCGCCTGCTCGCCGGCATCCTCGTGGCCGACAAGGGCACGGTGGCCTGGAACGGCACCGACCTCGCCGCAGTGGACCCGGACACCGTGTGGGCGCTGACCGGGCTGGTTCCGCAGGTTTTCGCGCAGTGGCCGCTGCGGCTGCGCGAGAACGTCACCCTGGGCCAGCCCCGCAGCGAGAGCGACGACCCGGTATGGCAGGCCATCGACTCCGTCGGCCTGCGCGAGGCGGTCGAGGAGCTGCCGGACGGTCTCGACACCCTGCTGGCTCGGGAGATCTTCAACGGGGTGGAGCTCTCAGGCGGGCAATGGCAGCGCGTGGCCTGCTCCCGCGGCCTGTACCGCCTCCCAGAGCTGCTGATCATGGACGAGCCCACCTCCCAGGTCGATCCCGAAGGCGAGCACCGGGCCTTCGAAACACTCAAGGCGATGGCCGCGGACCGCATCACGATCGTCGTGACGCACCGGCTGCAGAACACCAAGATCGCCGACCAGATCGTCGTCATGGAAGCAGGCCGGATCATCGAACAGGGCGGATACGAAGAACTCGCCGCAGCCAACGGGGAGTTCGCCCGTCTGCTCGCGCTCTCGCAGGACCGTTGATCCAAAGGTGCCGCCTCAGATGGGTGCGGCACCCGCCACCGCTTGCACGCTTGGCCGACCGACGATGACCTGCCGTCGTACGCCTGACTGCCTGCCCCGGACACGGCGCGTCACGTTCCCCCACCGTGATGCGCCAACTCCCCGACTCTGCAAGGAGCAAAGCGCCCTGTGACTCCCACCGTTGTGCCGCCTGCCGTACCGGCCGAGACGACCGCGGCCCTGCGCCATGCGCTCACCGACCAACTCCTGGATGACGGCTGGATCCGTACGTCGGCCGTCGAGGCCGCGTTCCGCGCGGTGCCGCGCGAGGCGTTCGTCCCGGAAACGTCTGTTGCCGATGCCTACGCCAACGACGTCGTGGGCCGCATCTGCGACGCCAGCGGACAAGCCGTCAGCTCGGTGTCCGCGCCGTGGCTCCAGGCCGACATGCTCGAATCGGCCCGCCTGGCACAGGGGCACCACATCCTGGAGATCGGCTCCCGGGGCCCCAACGCCGCCCTGGCCGCGGAGATCGTCGGCGCCGGGGGCAGCGTCACCACCCTCGACATCGACGACGAAGTCACCATCCGAGCCCGGCTCGGCCTGCGAGTCACCGGCTACGACCACGTGCGTGTGGTCACCGCCGACGGCGAACACGTTCCGCGCAACCTCGTCCCGCACGGCGGGTTCGACGCAGTGATCGTGACCGCGGAAGCCTGGGACCTACCCTGGCTAGACCTGCTGGCCGAAGGCGGACGGCTCGTCGTACCGCTGCGCATCCACGGCCTCGTCTGGTCGATCACCTTCACCAGGAGTGGCCAACTCCTCGACTGCGAGGACCCGTTCACCGTGTGCGGATTCGTGCCCATGCGCGGAGCCGGTGCCCACACCGCGCCCCTGCTGTCCCTCCGCGGCGGCGAGATCGGTCTCCGCTTCGAGGACGGCACCCCCGTCAATACCGCCCACCTGGACTCCGTCCTCGGCGGTCCTCGGCATGAGGTGCGCACCGGGGTGACCGTGGTCGACCAGGAACCGTTCGACCGCCTCCAGCTCTACGTTGCCACCGCTCTTCCCCACGTCGCCCGCCTCTCGGTCGACCCGGCTCTGGACACCGGGGTCGTTTCCCCGCCCCCGCGCTCGCACTGGCCGGCCATCGTCACGCTCCAGGACGACTCGCTGGCCCGGCTCGCCTGGGTTCAGGTCGCTCAGGACGGCGAGCGCCGCAGGCACGAGTTCGTGGTCCATGGCTACGGCCCGGCCGCCAAGGAGCTGGCCACACGCATGGCCGAGCAGGTGCGGCGCTTCGACCGCGAGCATCGGGCGGCGGGCTATCCGCGGCTGCGGGCCGTCCCGCGTTCCCTCGCCGACGATCACCCCACGGACGGGCCGTCGGTCCTCAAGCAGCATGTGCGGCTGGACTTCACCTGGCCGACGCAGACCGGAGGCAGCACGCGATGACGCCCGAAGAGCTGGTCAACACCGAGGTGTGGACGGCGTACGGCAGCCACCACGTCCGCAGGGCGACGCCCCTGCCGGAGGTGGCGCGGATCGGCTGGGGCCCCGGAGGTACCGGTCCGGGGGATGAGGTCCTCGGCGACCTGCACGGTCTGCGCGTGCTGGATCTCGGCTGCGGGCCGGCCCGGCACGCCGCCCATCTCGCCCGCGAGCACGGCGCGCTGGTGGACGCCGTCGACTCCTCGCCCACCCAGATCGAGCGGGCCCGCGCCCGCTATCACCAGCTGCCCGGGCTCAACCTGGTGCTCGCGGACGCCGTCGAGCACCTGCGCACGGCCCGGCCGTACGACGTCATCTACTCCGTCAACGCCTTCCCCTTCATCGACCCGCACCGGCTGCTGCCCGCCCTGGCCACGGCCCTCAAGCCCGGCGGACGCCTGTACTTCACCGTCCTGCACACCAACTCCCACGGCCACAGCCCCACCACCGCCGTCAATCCCAGGCCAGAGGTGCTGCGCCTGGCCGACGGCGGCGACCTGACCGTGCAGATGTGGGTGCTCACTCCCGAGCTTTGGGAGGATCTCCTCGTCCAGTACGGGCTGCGCGTGGAGACCATCACCGTCCTCGACGCGCCGGAGGAGACCAACCACGCCTCCTACCGGCTCTTCGAGGTCCGCCGCCCCGCCCGCATCACCTCCCGGCCGCGCACCACCCGGCCTCCCCAGGCGCACGCGGCACTCGGCGTCGGCGCCATCCTGCTGGGCCCGGACGGCCTCCTCCTGGGCCGGCACCACCGGCGCACCGCCGAACTTCCGGGCGGAAGCGTCGAGAAAGGCGAAACGCTGCCCGAGGCCGTGGTACGCGAACTCGCCGAGGAAACCGGGCTGACCGCAGACCCGGCCGATGTCCGCCTGCTGGGCACGCTCCTCGACCACGTCGGCGATGTCGTCCGCATGACGGTGGGCGCCGTCGTCACCACCTGGCAGGGAACCCCCGCCAACCAGCGGGGCGAGAGCGTCGGCAACTGGCGCTGGTGGCCCCTGGACGGACTGCCACCAGGGCTGTTCGTGTGCAGCGCGCAGATCCTCACCGCCTGGCGTCCCGACCTGCCCATCGACCACCCTCCCGCCCACTTCACCCCCTTCGCCGACCAGACCCCGCCCCTCGCGCCGTGACGGCCTGCGACCGTATCCAACCGACCCTCAGGGGGAGACCGCGTGACCATAGGTGCCGGCAACTTCAACGCCTACAAACTCCGCCTCGACGCCCGGGCCACCACCGAATGGAACGACCGCGTCACGGCCGTGCAGGAACTCGCACCCGACTTGCTCGGTCTCCAGGAGGTCGTGGTCGACGAGGCGGCCACGCCGCCCGACCAGTGGCATGCCGTCGCCGCCCAGACGATCACAGCGTTCGCCGAGGACTGCGGACTGACGGCCTCCGTCCGCGCCACTCCCGGACGCCCGTACGGGGTGACCATGGCCGCCAACGTGCACCGGGCCTGGTACACAGCGGTGTTGTGGAACCCCGATGCGGCAAGCGTCGTGCCGGGCACATACCGACCCTTCGGCGCCCCGGACTTCTGGCACGGGCTAACCACGGTCGCCTTCGACATCGGGGCCGCCGAACCCCTCACCCTGGTCGCCTATCACGGCGACCCCTTCCGCCCGAACTGGCGCACAGAAGAGGCACGGCGCATCAAAGGCGCCCTGCGCCGCCCCGGCGGAGTGATGCCCGCACTCGTCGTCGGCGACTTCAACGCCCTGTCCGCCGCCCAAGTACCCGGCCCCGACGGAACGCTGCGCTACTACGACCATGAGGTGTACGCCGAGCAGGACCACGACGACCTCGAATACCAGGTGCAGGAAGGCACCATCGGAGGGGAGCAGCTGGCCGACCGGCGCCAGACCGAACTCCTGCTGCGTCGCGGCTACATGGTCGACGCCGCCGCCCACCTGGGCGTGCCCTGGCATGCCACGGTCGGCCACTGGAAGGACGGCCAGGGCGACCCCGACCCGTTCGGCGAACGCCGGATCGACCTGGTCCTCGCCACCCGCCCCGTAACCCCCGCCTTGGTGGCGTACGGCGTCCAGGACAGTAAGGCGGCTCTTGCCGGCTCCGACCAGATCGCCCCCGACCGGACCCTCACGGGTGTCCCGCCGAGAATACGGGCGGGCCCTCAGACAGGGTTCAGCAAATCGGGAGGTCAGCCCCGTCACGGTCGGCGGTGACGAGCCAGACTGTGGACAGGTAGCCCTTCCTTCCGTCGGCCCACCGGATCCGATACCAGAGCGTACTGCTGTACAGACCTGGGTTGCCGTCGTCGACCGCGTTCGCATCCTCGCCGTTGGTGATGCGATCGCCAGCCACCCTGCAGACCGCTCGCGCGGTGAAGCCGCTGCTCATCTCGGTCCCGTCCAGCTTGCAGCCGACTTGGCGGCAGAACCCGACGGTTCGGGTGGAGAGGTACGCCGGGGTGTCCTCCCGCATCCGGTCGGCGCCGTTGGTCACCAGATTCGACACGGTCACTGTCACCGGCTGGGGCGTTGGAGAGGGGGGCGTGGGCTCGGGCGTCGGGCTGGGACTCGGCGCAGACACGGACTTCGACGGCGTCGGAGTGGGAGGCGGGGTGTTCGGGGCCAGCCTGATGGTGAAGGAGACCCGTCCGGTGCTCTCCCGGCCGTCCAGGGTGCTGATCTCGGTCGTGTACGTGCCGGCCGGATCACCCGCGCACGACCAGGTCCAAGGCAGGTTTCCGTCGTCGCGCGCGGTAATGGAGTTGCTGTCCAAGTGGTACTCCCGGCCGTCGGGATAGTAGGCGGTGACTGCGTACTCACCCGCGACGAAGCCAGAGGCCCGTCCGGTCAGCGTCCCACCCCCCGTGGTGCACGTTCCAGTGATCTCCAGTTTTAGCGGTTCGGGCTCAACCCGTGGGGAGAACGGATACGCCCGCAGGATCTCCGGGTTGCAGCGGGGCGTGTTCGTCTGTTCCTCGCGGGGTACGAGGTCGGAGTACACGTAGCCGGACTTGCCGGCGTGTTCACCATCGGCGACGGTGACGTAGAACCACCGCTGGACGCGCGGCTCGTTCTCCTGGGCCTGGCCCCAGGCGCCGAGCGTCGCAGTGTCCGTGTCTGTCCAGCACCGCATTTCCACCTGCGTCCCCGTGGGCAAGCGCTCATGCACGGATAGGCAGGTCACGGCCACATCAGCATGCTGGACGTCGTGCACGACGAACGGGCAGCCGCGTAGCGCCACCCCCTCCGGCTGGCCACCCGCGTCGACCGTGCTGGTCCGCTCCGCACTGATCGTCTCGGCAGCGGCGACCTGCTGCTGACCGTCGTCCGATGTACTTGAACCACACCCGCCGAGGGTGGCAGAGGCCAACAGGGCCAGCGCCGTGGCCAGTACACGACCACGTTGGCGAACGCGCTGCCGCGCGTCGCGGAAAGTAGACATCATGATTCTCCTCGAAATCCGGTCAGCACACGGGGACGGACTTGGAGCTGAGGTCGACGTAGACGGCCGGCACCCATGCGCCGTCGTCCAGGCGGTACCAGACGGTGGAGTCCGGATCGGGGCCCGAGTAGCCTGCACCGACGGCGATGGAACGGCCCTTGGTCATCCGGCAGACGAGCGTGAGCGTCTCACCGGCCGGGTAGGCGCGACCGCTCGGTGTCGCGTTTCCGGGCTCAGGGCTCACATACGAACGAAGGAGGGTCGAACCGCCGTCATCAGTCCAGCGGACCCGTCCCGGGGCGCCAGGCGCCACGTTCGTGACGCTAGTCGTCGGCGAGGGAAGCTCCGGGGAACGCTTGTCGTCATCGCCTCCCCCGAGCAACGCGGTTATGACGGCCGCGCAAACGGTGGCGATTCCGCCCACGAGGGCTACGGCCAGCGCACTGTTGAGCCACTTCGAACGACGGGAGCGGCCAGCCGCAGGGGGACCGTCAGCCTCGCCGCCCTCCGCACCCGCCTCGGCACGCTCAGACGCCGCACCCGACCTCGGTGAGCGGGTCCACGCCGGAGTGGGCCGCGACGGGCGGGCCTCGGTCCTTGCCTGATCCGGCCCGACACCGACACCGACTTGTTCACGCACCGCCTCGACCTGTGCGGGTGTGCTGCCGGGAAGCGTCAGCCAGGCCGGCGCCTCGAACCTCTTCTCCTCGTCGCGCACGAGGATCTCGACGTACTGGTCGGGTCGCAGCCCCCAAAACTCCTTCTCCACCATGTCCCGAAAAATGCTCTGGTCCACGACCACGACAAGTGGACAGTCCGGGGTCAGTGCGAGCGCCTTGCGAGCCTGCCAGCAGTCGAGGAATCTCCTGACCACGATGAAGGGGTCTCCGGTGAGCCCCCCGGGAGCCTCCTCCGAAAGGGCCTCGGCCATGGCCAGGCGCAGGCGGAGCGCCGCAGCCTCGCTACGGCTGGCGTTCGCCTGGTTCAACTCGTTGCACACCGCTGGCGGGTAGCGATGAACTACGTCAAGCGTCGACGGCACCGGGGGCCAGCGCACCAATTCGCCGTCCCCCTGCGGCTGGATGTAGGCCGCCTCGCGGTCCATCCCGGCGAATCGCGCTCCTCGTTCGCGGGCCACGGCGATGGCCTCCAGCAGCCCACGCTGGACGTGCGGTTGGCTGTCGCTATATCCGGAGAGATCGTCGCCGGTGTGCAGTCGGCGCTGTGGTCCCAGCTCGATCTGTGGATTCATGGACACTCTTTCGTCGGTGTCGGCAGAAACTCACCTTCGGTCCCGGGCGGTCGGACCTCGCCCGGGAGTTCAGTATGGGAACAGCGCCCCAAGTAGGCGCACTCGTACGCCAAATGGCGGCTTTACAGCCGTTCGGTGAGGAGAGCGCGCAGGCCCAGCACGTCCTTGACCACCATGCGGTTGCGTCCTGGATCTATCAGCCCTGCCAACTTGAGTTCCCGCAGGGCGCGTTGCACAGTTCGCGGGCTGACACCGATCAGCATGCCCCACTCCACCTGGGTGAGGTTCGCCCCGATGACCACGCTCCGGCCGCGCGGCGTGTGACCATGCTCGTCAGCCATCTCCACCAGGAGACAGGCCAGTTGCAGAAGTACGGGAGCCTTCGCGTAGTCGACGCGTCGCCGGGTCGAGGTCCGCAGCTTGCCCACCACGGAGGCGAGCAGAAGCTGGCGGGCGTCAGGAACTGTGGCCACGGCCCGCTCGAACTGCGTCTCTTCCAGGCGGACGGCGGCCACCGGCTCCTTGCTGCACACCTCCACGGTGGCGCACCGGGTGTTCCCGTCGATCGCCGCCATCTCGCCGATCACGTCCCCCGCGAACCGCACGGCGAGGAGGGTCTGCCCGCCGCCGTATTGGCTCGCGCTGACCTTGACGTACGACGAGAGCAGCAGATACACCCCGTCGTACACGTCACCCTCGCGCACGAGCACGTCGCCTTTGCCGAAGTGCACCAACGTCCCTTCGGCGAGCAGGGAGACGAGGGCTTGCTGATCTAGCCCGGCGAGGAAACTCTGCGACCTCCAACTTCCGCGATAGCGTCGTACGATGCTTTGCGGATCCCACCCCTCGACCACAGCACGTTCCCTCCCCAGAGACGTGAACTGATCACGCAGCCGTGTGGCTCTTGCCCCACGACATTACTGCTGTCGGGGGCAAACATGCGAAGAATGATGGTCTTAGTCCTCATGTTCCCACCGCATTCCCATTGGCCCCTTGGAGCGACGGTCGGCCACGGTCCGGGACAGGACGCACTACCCCCCTTCGAGAGCACCTTCTCGTCCGCAGCCCGGGCTCGGCTGTTCAGCACAGCCATCCCGCTCCCGGGGTAGACCGCAACGGTCCGGCAACGACGCGGGCCCAGACCAGGTCAAGTGGGAGCCGGATGAACTGCGCGCCAGCAAGCTCTTGCGTAGATTGCGCCGTAGTTTGTCTCCACGATCCCGTTCGGAAGTCACTACAGACTTAAGGCCGTTCGCCCCTTTGCCTTTCTCGGCGCAATAGGCTAAAGGTTGCGTTGATCTAGGAAACGGAGCCGAGCCAGCAGCGGGACGGAGCCGCTCGTGGCATTCACACGCAAGTCCACCGATTCCAGCCTGCCCGATGACCCATTGCATCTGTACCGGATGCTCGCGGTGGCCAACCGCGGACCCGCAGCTGTATGGGGGCATCAACAGGACGTACTGCGTTCCTGGCACCAGAGTAAATCCGGGTCATCAGACGTGGCCATCGAGCTTCCCACCGGTGCTGGCAAGACCCTCGTCGGTGGCCTGATTGCAGAGTTCCGCCGGCGCACCTCCCAGGACCGGGTCGCCTACCTGTGTCCGACTCGGCAACTGGCTCAACAGACCGCTGCCGCGTTCGACGAGTATCGGCGGGATCGACACCCACACCGACGTTCACCAGGCCGCCGTCATCGACACCAGCGGCCGACACCTGGCCACCGAGGCGTTCCCCACGACGCCTGCCGGTTACCGGGACCTGCTGGAGTGGCTGCACTCCCACGGCCGAGTGCTGGTTGTGGGCATGGAGGGCACCGGCTCTTTCGGCGCCGAACTCGGCCGCCACCTCCGAGCCAACCAGATCGCCGTCATCGAGGTGGACCGACCCGATCGTCGAGCTCGCCGAACGGCGGGGAAGTCGGACCCGATCGTCGAGCTCGCCGAACGGCGGGGAAGTCGGACCCCATCGACGCCTACGCCGCCGCCACCGCAGTACTCGCCGGCCGCGCCACAGGCACCCCGAAACACCGCGACGGCGCGGTCGAGGCGATCCGCGGACTGCGCGTGGTACGTGCCAGCGCCGTCAAAGCCCGCACCCAGACCATCAACCAGATCAAATCACTGATCATTTCCGCGCCCGCTGAGGTCCGCGAAGCACTGCGCCCGCTGACCACGACCGAGCTGGTCCGACGGCTCGCCGCCAGTCGTCCGGCCACCGATCTGGCTGCCCCGGCCACAGCCGTCAAAGTGGCCCTCAAGCGCTTGGCCAAGCGCTACCGGCACTTGAGCGAGGAGATAGCAGATGCTGACGCCGACCTGCGGTCGCTGATCACCCACACCGCACCCGACTTGCTAGCGCTGCCGGGCGTCGGAACCGAGACCGCCGGGCAGCTGCTGGTCACCGCCGGCGACAACCCCGACAGGCTTGCCTCCGAGGCATCCTTCGCCCACCTGTGCGCTGCCGCACCAGTCCCGGCCTCTTCCGGGCGTACCGATCGCCACGGGCTCAACCGCGGCGGAGACCGCCAGGCCAACCGCGCGCTGCACACGATCGTGCTGGTCCGCATGCGCCACGACCCGCGCACCCGCGAGTACGTCGCACGGCGCACCCTCGAAGCGAAGGACATCTTCCGATGCCTCAAGCGCTTCGTCGCGCGCGAGGTCTACCACCACCTCACCAGCGCATTCACCGGCAAATCCGCGCCGTCTCCTACGGCTTGACGATCTATAGAAGCTTCAGGGTCAAGTTCGACCCTGGTCGGGTAGCCAATGTGTTGGTAGTTGGGTGACGTTGTTGCGCGCCTTATCCTCAAGATAACGGTCGCGCCACATCTGATTCAGATCGGTCCTTTGTTTCTCAATATGAGTGACGAGCGAAAGTTCCGCAGGCTTTTCCAGCCCCAGGAACTCGAAAGACCGAAAGATCTCTTTGTGTGGATCTTCTACTATATCTTCATAGGTCAGCCTGAGTGGTTCGATACCGTTCAGTTTGAACCAGGTCTCCCAGCCGAAGTTGTCGGCAACGACATTCTGATATAGCGCATCGACGAGGGAGAAGTCGTACGAAGGTTTCCGGCCGAGGTCGGGGTCGGTACTCTTCCAGCGATCAGTCTGGTAGGCAATGGCCCACGATACGGCCTGAGCAATCGCATCGCGACGCTGGGTGAATATAAAGTGAGTTAGGCCCGGCAGATAGTACCGGATCATCTGAATTGATGTCTCACCATTCCAGGATCGGGCGCGTTCCAACTCCCCGACAAGACGGGCGACGTGCCGCCACATCACATTGATGCCAAATACCCCATTCGGAGTGGAAGCTTGTCGATGCACAAAATCGAGGTAGCTGCCATACGTATCGAATCGATGATGCTGAAAGGCGGTGGACTGAACCTTCATGTTGAATGGCTCTACGACAGGCCGACCGGCTGTGCCAGTTTTTTCGAGCAGTGCGGAGTAAAATGTGCTGCCAGTCCGTTCGACACTACAGATCGCGTACCCAGCCACGTCGTTTCCTTCCCGTTGTCCTCACTCGCCATCAGGCTGCTCAGGGATGCCGAAAGTCAGGTTGCGCGTCAACGAATAAGCCTTCCCGTAGCAGCGAGCAATAGATTCCGGCGATACCAAAGTTCCGTCTTCGCGCGTGATGATGTCTAGCACATCGGGGCGTATCCACAAGCTGTTATGGTCGGCTTCGGTTACGGAATCATCGATTCGGTCTGGCACAGTGGGCGCGCGCACGTCGTCCAAGAGGGCGTCGACAAGCGACGGAAAAGTCACGTAAATTATCGCAGCTCGAACAACGGTATCGTCTGGCTCGTCATGTCCGACATGCTGCTTCAGTGCTTCCAGCATCGCCCATGTGTTGGCCACGCGACGGATAAGACGAGGATTTGACGGTAGAAGCATTGTGTACGACGCAAGCAAATGAGCTTCTCGGCGTTTGATGGCTTTGGGTGTGGCGGCTGCTAGCGCCTCATTGGCTATGCGCTCTCGTTCGGCGTCCAGCTCCACGGCACCGGCCCCGGACACCTCTGTGTCGGTTTGGCGTGGCGGCCTGCCCTGCGATTCTGCGTCTGAGAATGAGCTTGGCACGGCCGGAACCTGCTCACCTGGTAGGGCATCAGCCGAAGCGACAGGCGAGGTTATCCGATCCAGCAGATGCCCCACGTGCTCTGCAGTGAGTTCGGGAACCAGAACTGTGTGGTCGAAGAGCTTCTGGAGAAAATCTCCACCCAACGTACGTACGGGTGAGCCGAGTTCCTTGAAAGCGTCATACTCCGTGGTGAATGCCGTCCGCACCCATCGGCCATCAGCGAGCACCAGCACGACCAGCGGGGCTGGATCCCGCCACCCGTTCCGGATGAATGACGGGCCGGGTGAGCGCTCCCGCAATAGAGTATGAACCGTTTCTAGATATGCAACCACCGTTGGCACCGAACAGCGATCGAGTTCATCCATGACTAGTACGATTGGACGCCGATTCCCACGCCGTAAGGATCGAACATATTTCAGTTGAGCTACGAGCCCGGCGATTCCTATCGCACCCAGCCCAAAAAGTGGCAGCCAGGCCGGACCGGTCGTATCCGGTATTTCTGCCGCTCCCGCAACGCCGACGATTGATCCAACTATAATCGCCGAGATGACCCGCCAGCTCCGCCGTGCGTACCAGTGAGAGCGAGGACCAAGGGAGCGGGCAGTGGACCGACCATCATTGCGCCGAGCACGTCGGCGGGGCCCTCTCGTGGTCGACCTCACCGCTGCCGGGGCAGCCAGTCCGACCGTCAGTGCAGTCGCGACTGCGACAGGGACGGCGATCGGATGGCTTTGCACCCAGACCTGCCATTCCACTCTCGGAAAAACCACTTCAGGGCGCGAGTAAATCCGCCGTCCAGCGATTGTGCCGACAATGATCCACAATATGAAGAAGGCGGTCTCCACGAACGGACTGCTGCCTGTGCGTGGACTCCAGCGGCGAAGATTGGTGACCATGTCGGCGACTTCCCCGAGCGGGTTGTCCTCGGCCCTGAGATGAAGTCGGCCTAGGGCAGGGGAAGCCCAGAATAGAGATCGGGTGACGACAGCGGCGACCGCGAAGAGAGCAGTAGCTGCCGTCAAGAAAGTCTGCAGAATGGTCAGCGTCTGGTTAAGCTGTGCAGGCGCCGCGCTCCTGATGGCCATAAATCCAAAGACCACCACTGAGACGAAGAGGATTGCCGCAAGGGAAGCTGGCGACCTCGCGATCCGGCGTCCGACCCCGGTTACCGTCATTCCGATCCGAGAGACGAGACTTCGCTCGTTCCTGACGCCTCGATTGATTGCTGCGGCCACTGCCCACCAGTGCGGGGCGATCTCGGATTCACGCCACGCGTCGAAATTGACCACAACTGGGTCGCACGGCAACGGTGCGCCATCTCGGCTTTTGTCTCCCATGGTCTGATCCTGGCCATAGGAAAGCGTCGCGCTCGGAGCGTGGTTCTGCATCTCCTCGACCAGGAGCCGAGCGAGCGTTGTCTTTCCTGATCCCCACCGTCCGTCGATACAGACGACGACGCTGCGATGCGAAACAGCGCCGTCTGGAGCGATTAACTGGCCGATTACTCCGCGGAGATGACGAGCAAGGATCACGCGGCCGAAGAAGTCGGTGGCATCAATTGCGTCCGCAGTGACGATCGCTGAGCGAACGATGTCTGGAGCAAGCAGCTTGGTCGTGTCGATCTGATCCGCGAGGCGAGACGCCGAAACCCCCTCGCCGGAACCGACTGCGAGAACGTTTTCTCCTCGGACCTGCCCGAACACGATGGACCGTAGGTCGTCGGCGGGCGCGGTGATGTGGTCGGGATAGCCGGAACCGGTATTCGGATTCCACATCCGGATCGTGCCGTCGATTCCTGCAGACATGACAAGACTGACGTCATCGATCTGAGAGAAGCTGACAGCTCGCACAATGCCGGAGTGACCGGTGAGACGCCCGAAGAGGGGAACGCCCGCATGAGGGTCCCACAATTGAACGGTGCCGTCGTCACTGGACGACGCAAGGAGTGAAACCCCGTCAATCTGACCGAACGCCACAGATCTGACACCGCCTCTATGGCGCCGTAGCGGCTCCACGAGAGACACTCCTGTCTCGGCGTCCCACAACCTCACAGTCGCGTCGTCGCCCGCAGATGCGAGCACGTACCGGTCTCCGACAGGCCCGAAGGCGACGGACAATGCTGTACCTGAGTGGCCGGTCAAGGGCTCGGCAGCAGGAGTTCCCGTCTCGGGATTCCAGAGCCGGACGGTGCCATCCGCGCCAGCGGATGCAAGGAAGGTGTGGCCGTCAGCATTACCGAACGCCACTGCCCGAACTCCCCCGACATGACCCTGGAGAGTTCGGTGGCCCGAGTCGCCACCGCTCGGGTCCCAGAGACGAACCGTGCCATCGATCCCGGCCGACGCCAGCACCGCGTGGCCGTTGACTACGCCCACGTTCACGGACAGGACGGCACCGGTGTGCCCCCGCAGTTGCCGAATCGGAGCCCCCGTGTCCGCCTCCCACAGGCGAATCGTGCCATCTGCGCAAGCGCCGGCCAGGAAGACTCCGTCGGTCGCCTCGCCGAACGCCAACGACCAAATCGGATGATTGACGGTTAGGCGCAGCCACGAGCGCTCCAGGGTTCGGCCGTCACCCGAAGCCCACGCAAGCGTGCTCAGATGCTTCGCCCCCTCCGTCACACGAGATCACCTCAGATGGTGTCCGTCAAAAGCCGAGTGTGGGCGTGAGTGGGGAGGTTCGCAATAGGCGAGCCTCGACTCTGGAATGATGAGGCGCGTAGGTTGGCGAGGGGTGGAGGTCCCGTGATGACCAGTCCGATTGCCGCGAAGTCGTACCGGTGCTATGCCGCATAGTGTGGTGCTGGGCCTGGCGGGTGCTCCGACAGTCGTCGTTGAAGCGAGCCTGCGTGCCTGCCGCGATGTGCTGGCGCAGTTCTGCGACGTCCAAGGGGTCACAGGCGGCCCGAGGGGCCTGATGGAAGGAGCGTTTGTTCCTCTGGGTGGGGCCAGACTCTCCTCTGTCCCCGTCGCCGGGTGTCAGCTCGGTAGCGGACGGCATGCAATGACACCCCTCGGAATCGCGTCGATAGTCGACCAGTTGAAAGCTGCCCGTATCGATGCATTGGTGTTGGCTGGGGGAAACGGGACCATGGCGCTGCTGGAAGCTGTAGATGCAGAGTCACGCAGCCGCAACCTTGGGCTCCGGACCATCGGGATCCCGAAGACCATCGACAACGACCTCCTCGGTGTCGACTTCAGCCCCGGCTTCGGGTCCGCGGCGCGCTACCTCGCTCTGACGATTCCCAGCATCGCTCGCGATCAGTTGGCCATGTCCTCGATGGAACCCATTCGTGTCGTCGAGACTATGGGGCGTGGGACCGGCTGGCTGGCGGCGGCCGGTGCGGCCGGGTTCATCCTGGAGAAATCTGAGCTGGTCGCCGATTTGTGTCTGATACCCGAGTCTTCCAACATGTCGATCCCGGAGATCTTCGACGCGGTGGAGGAGGCGTTATCGGCAAGGTCAAGGGCCTTCATCATCTGCAGCGAAGGGTACCCTTTTCCAAGTTCGCGCGACGACTACCGGGCAATAAACCACAGTACGTTGCTGCTCGGCGGGGTCGCACGGCGTTTGGCACGGACTCTCCAAGCGGAATTCGGCCGTTCGGCCCGGGGAGAGGTGCTCGGTACCCAGCAGCGCAGCGCTCACACGTTTGCCAGCGCGGCAGACCGTGAGTGTGCTCGGCTGACGGGCGAATGGGCGGGACGGTACGTGCTGGAGGGGCGCAGCGGCGTGATGGCCGGAACGCGGCGTGTCGGGAGCGATCCGCTCGCACTTGCCGTAGACCCAATTCCTTTGGCAGATGTGGCCAGCCTGACCAAGCCATTGCCAAATGAATTCTGGCCGGTTGACTCCCAGCGGCGGCACCACTTCAGCGAATGGTTGTGGCCGATTATCAGCCCGGGCATCTCCGGATAGAGGAAGTCGCCAAGTCAGGAGGACCGCAATGTACTTGGCGGCCCGTGAGTCTGAGAGGCAGTGATTTGACTCAAGCCAGGCGTGCCCGATTTCACGGCAACAGGTCCATCGAGGTGGGTCAGGAAGTACTGCCCGAGCTCGCCGTTGGTGAGGTCAGGGTAGCGGTGGAAGTTGCAGCCCTCTGCGGCTCAGACAAGCGGCTGTACCGTGACGGCAGCATGGTCGTTCCTGGTCACGAGATCGCGGGACGCATCGTGGAAGCCGGTCACGATGTCCCTTCGTACCGAGTTGGGGAACGTGGCGTGGTCTACGCTCCTGTTTTCTGCGGGGCGTGCGCGTCTTGCGCGATCGGTTTCACGAACGGCTGCTTGAAGCTGGTGGAGCTGATCGGCTGGCAACGGGACGGCGGCTATGCGACTCATGTGGACGTTCCGGCTAGGTGCTTCGTTCCCACTCCCGATTCGATGCCGCTCGATGTTGCGGTGCTAGGTCTTGACACTGTCGGGACTGCGGCCCACGGGCTGCGGTGGGCAATTCAGACGCGGATGAGGGCTGTCGAGCGCGTGGCCGTGATCGGCTGCGGCCCGCTCGGGCTCGGCGTTGTGGCAATGTCTCTGGACATGGGGCTCCCTACGCCGGAGGTGTTCGACCCCATCCCCAGCCGACTCGCAGCGGCGGTGGGCATGGGGGCTCGGAGGCTCCATGACCTCGACGCCGAGAATCAGTTCGACATAGTCGTCGAAGCAAGCGGATCCCGCGCGGCACGTGAGGCAGCACAACGACTCGTGCGCCCTGGCGCCGTACTTCTCGCGCTTGGCGAGTCCGACGAGCCTTTCGTCATACCTGCGAACCCACGGACGAGGCGGACCAACCTGTTCACGCTTCGTACGTTCTACTTTCCAATGTCCGAGGTCGAGGCCAATTGGGCTGCGCTTTCACGGGTGGGTCCGCAACTCCTATCGGTCCTGGGTAGTCCAGCGAGCCTTGCTGAGCTACCCGAGGTGTTTGTCCGTTTCTTTCACGGAGAACTGTTGAAGCCAATCATCCGATTCGGCGAGATCGGCTGATTGTTTCGCCGGCCCTTACCGTCTGGTGACGCTCTGGGCGATCTGGTCTGTCAGGCGGTGTGTTCGAAGAACCGCTGTTGCCGAAACCAGACACTCTTCCGGGGAAGCCAACGACTCCAGTACGTGGTTTACGAGTCCGACGAAACCGCGGCGCAGAAGGATGCCATCCCAACTGCCGAACGTCTGTATCGTTGTCCTGCCATTCTCCTGGACCACCACCCTATCCAAGTCAACGACGGTTGCGGAGGTGGTGCCGCCGGCAATGAAGAACCGCTCCATGTCGTTGCCGGCATCGCGGGCCATGGCTACGTGCGCATGACACGTCGGCGCCAACAGGGCAGCTGTCGCGGCGCGCAGGTGATCGTCGTCGACGATCCCAGCCCCTTGAACGACCACATCGGTGGGGATCGAACCCGCCCAGCAGGCCAGATCGATGGCGTGGATCAGATCGTTGTAGACCGTACTGAACGGCGGACTTGACTGGAGCGACATCCGATGCTTTTCAGAAATGATTATGGATGGATTCGGCACGGCTTTCACCGCCGCGCGGACCATCGGGGCGAACCGACGGTTGAACCCGACTGCCAGTAGCAGTCCCTGCCTTCTCGCCTGCTGCTCCAGGCAATAGGTCTCATCGAGGGTTTCGGACAGCGGTTTGTCCACATAGACGTGGGTATCGGAGTCCAGGCAGGCTCGGACGAGCTCGAAGTGAGAGCTCGTCGATGCGTGGACGAAGACCATGTCCGGCCTGAGCCTCAATAGCTCTTCGACGTTGTTGACCACCGTATCAAGGCGGTATTTTCGCGCGAGCGCGTCGGCTTTGCCGCGAGTCCGGCTGGCGAGGGCGACGATCTCGACCTCTGGATTGCCGATCAACAACGGCAGATAGACCTTACGAGCGATGTCGCCCGTGCCGATGATTCCGATCCGGTGCATCAGGCTCCTCTCTGTCGCGGACCCGGCTCTGTCCCGAGTTGAGAACCACGGGTCGAAGCCGCCGAGCGGTTCTCGTCGCGCCTGTCCGAACCCTTCCCGATAGGAACCTCCTGGAGTCAGCGGTCAAACGCAAGCTTTGCGCAGGCAGCATGCGGTGGCATCGCGCCGTGTCTAGGAACCACACCCACACGGCCGAATCCTCAGCCATCCAACGCACCTCGTCGGGACCGGACAAGATCGGCTCGATGTGATCCGAGCTATTCGGGGGCTTCCGATACCCGACTGCACCACTACTGCTGGACACAGACACACCCGGACTGGCGGCTCGCTCGGACCGTCTCGCCTCCGAACTCGGACGCGGTCTTCGCCCCGGTGCCCGCGTCTCGGCCACCGTGTCCTCTCTCTGGCTGGTCCTGGAACGGCAGGACTCCGTGGCCAACACCTACACCTTCCACCGCGTCCACGAGATCCACCTCGGCCGCACCGGACAAGGAGCGCGATGAAACAGTTCGTGCCGGCCGTCCAGCACAAGGACTAGGAATCCGGTGTCCGAGAGCTGGTTCCAGCCGGTGGTCAGGACGCCCGGTCGAAGGCCAGCACCGCGTTCGGGCAGTCGGCCGCGTACCGCAGCAGCGCCTCACGCTCGGCCTGGTCCACGGCCAGCGCCCACCGGTGCTTGGTAGTCACCCACTCGCCGATGTACCGGCAGTGAACCGCCGGGGCCGGCATCCACGTAGACGGGTCCTGGTCGCTCTTCTGACGGTTTGAGCGGGCGGTGACACCGACGAGGGTGACGTCGCTGCCGAGGTCGTTGGCATACCTCCGGCGCCGCTCGGTGGTCCAGCCGTAGCCACCGGAGTCGTGGACTTCCGCGAGGGGAACCATGTGGTCGATGTCGACCCCGGTGGGGCCAGAGACGAGGACGTCGTCGTAGTAGGAGTGCCACACACCCCCAGTGATGGTGCAGCCGGCTCCCACGGTCGGGGCTTCGATCGCCTCAGCGATCAACACGTCCGCGCGGGCCGTGCAGCCGTTCTTGTCGTCGTCCTTCCAATGCGGGTAGAGCTCGCGCTTGTAGCCGGCGCGGATCTCCTCGGCGACCGGCAGGGAGGTGATGGCCTCCGTGAGCGTGTACTCGTCGGCGTGCGCCGGGGACGCGGGAGCGAGGACGGCGAGGGCCAGGGCAGTGGCGGCGAGGCCGCGGCGAAAGTTCTTATACCGCCTCAGCCAGCGCCCAAGCAGTCCCCGGGCAGGGGATCTCACTCCGCCGGGGGAATGGATTCACCGCAGAAACGATCAGCGGATGGGCCGACCTCGGCGGCGTACGCCTACGCCAAGGCAATGTGGACGGTGCCATGGTCACCTGGTCAGACTTCCTGGACTTCGCCGACGGCGTTCACTCCGTCAAAGTCCGTGCTGCGGTCCAGGACATGCGCGTACGCCTCCGCCGCTTCCCCGACCTGCCCGAAGCCCAAGAGCTGAGGACACGGGCGGCAGCCCTCTCGTAAGTCTGACTCCGTGCGTTGCAGCACCAACATCGCTTTTCACCCCCCGGACTTGGAGGTCGCGTCGGTACGTTGGCTCGTCATGAAGCCGTTCACATTTCAGCAGGGCAAAGACTTGTGGGAAGCCGGTCGCACGCCGTCCTTGCTCCATGCCTACGTCACCGTCGATCTCGGCCGGAATCCGGAACTCGCCGAGCTCATCCGCGGCGTCCGCAGCGCGACACAGGGCGATCCCCTGACCCACGTCGGCGACGAGTGGTTTCACATCACGCTCTACCAACTGAGCCTGAAGCCCGCTTCCGAAATCCCGGAAGACGAACGGCAGGCCCTTGTCGCCGCGCTGACCGAGCAGATGAAGACCCTCGCTCCCTTCACCATCACGGTCGGCAGCCCTCTCCCGTACGCCTCGGGTGTGATTTTCGATCTCGGTCCGGACGAGCCGCTGAATGAACTCCGGGCCGCCGCCACAAGCGCCTTCGAGATCGTGCGCGGACCCGAGGCCACCGCCTACGACACCGGCGTGCTCCACCTGACCGAGTCGTACGCCACCGCCGAGGTCAGCCTGGATCACTTCCACCAGATCCACCGACGCGTCCGGCGTGTCCGCCCCAGCCACGCCCCCCTGCACATCGAGTGCATCACCCTGGTCGACGTCGTCGCCAACGACACTGAGAAGACCATCACCTGGCAGACTCTGGCGGAGATCCCACTGGGTGGCGTCCGGTGAGCACCGGAACGGTCGGCGAGGGACACGTCCAGCTCTTCGTCGAGCACGTCACGATCACCTATGCCCACAGTGGGGCCGACTCCGATCAAGTACAGCGGCTGCTATGTCGGGTGGGGCCACGGCACGCGCCGCTGCCCTTCTCGGCTTTCGGCCTCGAAGACCTCACGCTCGACAGCAGCGAGAAAACGATCACGTGGAGCACCTCGGTGCGATTGCACGGGGTTCTTCTCTCTGATGCAGGGCCGACCAGTCGTTCACATACCAGGGGGACGCGTGCCCGAGAAGCATGAGATAGCTGAGGCGATGATCCTCATTGACCGCGCTCGTTCAGGCGCAGGACCCGTCCGCCTGCACCGCCTGTTCCGTGAGAATGAAGTCGATGGTGCCGCCATGCAGCGCCTTGACGCCGAACGGCAGGACGCTGAGGCGGATATGACGCTACTTCGGTGTTCGCCGACCGGGACCGAGGTGGCCCAGGTGACCGCGCGCTACGCGTACGTCCACGCGCTGGCGGCCCGCGAGATCACGGCGGAGCCGGCCTTCGCCCCTGCGCGGCCGGGCCCTGTTGAGGCCGTATTGCTGGACTGGGCAGGAACGATGGCACACCTGGAGAGTGCTGAGGAATGGCTCTCGGGCGCCCTGGACGCGGCGGGCATCCCGGTCCCGGTGCAAGATCGCCGTGCCTGGGCGCGGCAGGCGGAGGCGGCGGGTCTGCCGGGCGGTCGCCGGCCGGCGGATCTGTCCCCGCACAGTCTTGCGGCGTGGTGGCGGCAGCAACTGGACCCCAAGGCCCACCGGGACGTCTATCACCGTCTCCTGGACGATGCCGGGCTGCCCTGGCCGGATGCCGCCGGGGCGCTGTACCGCAGGACGATGAGCGCCGAGGGATGGCGCATTGATTCGGCCGCACGCCGCGCGATAGTCAGACTGTGCAGGGCCGGAATCCGGATCGGGGTGGTCAGCAACATCGGCTGGGACCTCCGGCCCATCTTGCGTCAGCATGACCTGCTGCGATGGGTCTCCGACTGCGTAATGTCCTACGACGTTGCCGCAAGGAAGCCAAGCCCGGTCATTTTCCATACGGCGTGCAAGCGGCTGGGGGTGCAGCCGCACCACACGCTGATGGTGGGCGACAACCCCGAAGCCGACCGTGGAGGTGAGGTGTTGGGAATGCGCACGATCATCCTGCCGTCGGCGCCGAGCGGGGACGAACGATGGCAGCCGGTACTGACGGCCGCTCTCGGGCCCAGTGCCGCCAGCAGCTGACTGCGGCCAGCGCCGTGGCTCGCAGGCAGATTACTGGAGTCTGTTTCCCGGCTGCACCATGCAGCGATTCCGCGGCCAGGCGCATCCCGCAGTCGGGGAAGAACGAGCCTGCACGCCCCCACCACCAGACCCGGAAACCCTCATTTCCTCGTGAATTCCCATCATGATCCGATGGAGTATTAATCTCAAACCCATGATGAGCCCGTCGATCTCGCCGTACGAATCACGCCGGTGGCGCGAACTCAACGCGCACTGGGCCAAGAAGGCGCAGCGCCGCGAGTTGGTACCGCCCAAGGCTCGTGCCGCCTTGGGCGCAGGTGGCGAGAGGACGAAGGGGCTTGCCACCCGCGCTGCTACTGCTGTTGCTGAGGTCACTCCGGAGTCGCTCAAGGAGTTCGGCATGCAGGCCACCGATGCGGCCCTCGCGCCGGCGGTCGGCGGAATCGTGCGAACGATCGAGCTCGTCAACGACTGGGTCGTCGAGCTCACCGACCCGCAGAAGGTGATTGACTTCCATCGCAGAAAGGGCCGGGACGTCGCATCGCTGGCGGACCTTCGCGAGCTCGACCTTGCCGATTTGGACGAGGTCGTGAGTCGGCTCGTGTTGCAGTGGCGGTCCTTCGGCGCGGCAGAGGGAGCCGCTCTGGGTGCATTGGCGATGGTTCCCTTCGCTGGCGGCGCGTTGGCGATTGCCGCCGATCTTCTGGTGATGCAGATCTTGATGAACGCGATTGCGACCAGAGTCTGCTACGCCTACGGATTCGATGCCAAGGACCCTGAACTCCAACACGTCGTTCGCCGGATGGCCACCCGCTCCTTCGGTACGCAGGCCACTAAGGCCACGACAGCGCGAAAAGCTAATCTCGCTGCTGCTGCGGCGAAGGGTCGGAAGAACTGGAGCAAGAAGCTTCGCCACGACCATCGGATCCTCGCCGCGCTAGAGAAACTGATGAAGCAGTGGAACGGCGTGCCCAACGTATCCGTGGGCAAAGCCGCCAAGGGCCTCCCCGTCGTCGCCGTCGTGGTATCGACTAGCGCCAACGCCTACGTGATCGGGGATGTTGCGAAGCAGGCGCGCCTCTACGCGCAGACGCTCTTCCTCGCAGAAAAATACGACCTCAAGTTGCCCCCGAACCTCACGAAGTTCGCCGACTTGGATGATGATCCCGGCGACGACGAGGGCGAAGCGTCGTTGAGAATCACCTGAACCGGCATACGGTCGTGACTTCACCGGCGAACTTGTCGCCGGCACGGCGGCTGCAGATCGTGACCGTTGGACACCTCGGCGGACCTGGACTGCTTGCTCCCAACCGACAACAGCATTGCTCGTCAGGCCCGGATTCGGGTTTCCGCAGGAACCGATGCTCATCGACTCACGGACCCTACATTTGGGTGCGGTTCAGCTTCGGCGGCGTCCGGGCTGGTGACCGCGAAGGAGCCTAGCCGGTGGGTGTTGACCTCTGGGACGTCCACGGCGTTTCCTTCGGATCACCCGTCGCCGACACCCCCTAGAAGCACCGGATGGGGCCCGGATCCCGGGGTAAGGCGGCAACGTGCTTCTCTTTCGCCTTCCGCTGCTGGTCCCTGCGCTGGGCATCCGCTCGAGCCTCGGAGGTAACGGGCTGGCCAAGGGTGATCGCTGCCGTTCCGGTGACCGGGGTCAGCGCGTACCGGACGGGAGAACGGCTGGACTGCGTCGGCAGGTGCAAGCGGGCGACACCGGCCGGGAGTTCGGCACGCAGCGCTCCGTGCCAGCGGATCCACAGTGCTGGGTGCCCGCGGAGGGCCTCGTCGCGGAGCTTGTCCACGGCGGTGCTGTCGTCCACGCGGTCGATCTCCACGGAGACGGGAGTACCGTCGTTGCGAACCAGGCGGAGATCCAGGTAGGACGACCAGGGCGGCGACCAGTAGGTGCGGCAGCCCCCGTTCAGCATGCGAGGCGGGTCGATGTAGCGCATCGGCGCCTCCCGTCTGCTCCGCCAGCCTGACGCCTCCCCCCATTCCTCTACCGCGCGGGTGATGTACCCGGTCGCCTCCGTGCCGGTCAGGCCGGTGAAGGTGAAGCGGGTCTCGGACAGGTGCGCGCGTAAGGCAGCGGCGAGATTCTCGGACTCGCCAGCCGGCGTCGGGTCGAAGGCCATCCACCGATTCTCCGCCCCTGCACTGACAACGGCCTGGGGCATCACGGTCGGGCCCCGGCCCAGCAGCCGGATGCAATCCGGTCGCCGCCGCCCGTTGCGCAACAGATCGGCCCGGTCAGCCGCCACACCTCAGCACTCCGGACGCTCACAAGCAAGTTCGAGGTGTGATCCGGCCGCCTCGGCCCCTCTGGGAGGCAGTCAGGTCATGGCCACAGACCACACCCCGCTGAGTGCCGGGATGAGCAAATCACCGTGGGGCCACTGGACTTGCGCACCGCAGGGAGGATAGGAGGAGTACATCTGCCGTACCGGGCGGGTGATCCATGGGTGTCAAGGAGAGGGGCCCGGCGTGCTCGATGTGCCGACGGACGAGGCTGTGGCTGCGGGGCATGTGGAAACGCAGGTGGATACCGGGGCGGACTCGGTCGTGCGGGTCCGTGTGAACTGGCACGCGCCGGCAGGCGCGCATCCGCCGACGGCGGAGGGGACGTGGCATCTGGTGGCACCGGCCGGCCGGTCACTGATTGTTCCGGAGCCGGTTGTCCAGAGCGCGTCCGTCGTCGTTGCTGATGCCCGCAAACACCCCAGCTGGCAGGCCGCACAGGAGGAGCTGCGGGAGAGGGTGCGGTCGCTTCCCGGCGCCTTGGTCGTGGCCGCGGTGACAAGCAGTCGCTCAGCCCTGGTGTGGGTGCGCGTCCAGCCGCCCGCGGTGTGGGAACCGGCCGGCTATACGGTCATGGTCCGCAGCGACGAATCTGGGCCGGTGGGCCTGTACCCGTCGGTTATCTATGGCTGGATCAGGTGGTGGGCAGACCAGCAGACCGATATCCCGGAAGGCTTTCCCGCCGGCCTGCTGCAGCCCCGTCCGCCGGGCCGCATCGACGCCACCGTGCTCTCCGACACCTACCGGCTCGCGATCACCCCGGCCGATGCGTCCGTCTCCTCCGTACACCCGCACGATCCCACGGAAGGGCACTGACCCGCCTGGCGCTGTGCGTCCGTCCCTCCGGGTTGTCCTCTTCTAGGCTGCCTGCCGCCTTGCTGGTAGCCCACTGCTGAGCCACTCCAGGGCGGGTGCCAGCAGCATGCGGAAGTCGGGGGTCTCCATCGACGGCAGGTCCACCGTCACCCATACCTTTTGAGGTGTCGTCAGGGAGGTGACCAGGCGGCTGAGTGGTCCGCCGTCGTCGGGGAGGCGCTCGGCAAACAATGCGCGCGTGGCGGACACCGCGTCCGCTGTGCGCAGATACTCGGCGTCCGGCGTGTGCGTATACGGCGCGAGGGCGGTGAGCGTCGCCGGGTCGTCCAGCTGCTCATCGCGGTCGAGCGCAAACAGGATCAGTGCCAGGCTCTGCAGTGCGAGATGGCGCCTGTACTCCCACTCCTTCGTCAGCCAATGCGGCTCGATGAGCCGCGCGGCCCGGGCCACAGCGGCATCCCATCCAGGCTCGTTCCGGCCGATCGCCGAAACCTCTTCCGCTGCCGTGCGCAGGTTCGATCCCATGGCAGCACGGTAGCGATTCGACGGCCGCTCCAACAGGTTGACCAGCAGATCTCGCGCCGGGCAGGCACTGTTCGCCGAGGCGGACGCCCGGCCGCAACGATGGCGTCAGATCGGTGCGGGACCTGCTCCTGTGTCACCCTGCTGCCGTGGCCATGAGGTGCATGGCCACGCAAGGGGGGGGTGGCGATGCCGCAGGGATCTCTGTCGGCAGACTTCGGGCGCCTGCGGGCCGTGACGAACGCGCAACAACGGGGCCTGAAGTTGGAGCAGTTGCTGGAGCGGCTCTTCCAGCAGGCGCACTTCCGTGTCGACCGCGATGCAGGCATCGCGGCGCCACGGCAGACAGACCTCGTGGCCCGCTACGGCGACGTGTGGTACTTGATCGAGGCGAAGTGGCAGAACGCTCCAGCCGACGTGGACGTTTTCGACGCCGTCCTGCGGCGGTTGCAGCGGGCGGCATCGTCCCAGGTCGTCGGTGTGATCGTGAGCGTGTCGGGGTTCACCGGCACCGTGATCGAGGAGGCAGTGAAGTGCCGCGGGCAGGAGCTGGTACTCCTTCTCGGTGAGGAGGAGCTGGCCGAGGTGCTTGCCGCGCCCGCGTCCGTGGCGGGTCTGCTGCACCGTAAACGGGAGCACCTCGTCACCCACGGCCGCGTGCACCTGGCCGCCGGCGCCAAGCCCCGGCGGCGCAGACGGCGCCCCTCCACCGACCTGCCCGCTTCCGATCTCAGGCTGCTCGGCACCGACCTCGTCCCGCTCCCTTACGTGGCGGGCGATGGAGGATTCACCGACCTGGTGTTCGTCCAGGAGCTGCCGGACGTGGACTGGGTGCCGGCCGGCGGGAGCGGAGTGTGTCTCGATCTGCCGATCGGCGCTTTCGACGAGAACGGACTCGCCGACCTCCTGTACGCCCTGACCTCGCTGGGCTGGACCACCTCCCAGCCCCAGTGGGCGATCCAGCAGGCCACCCGCAACTGGCACGGCGTGGGCGCCCGCGAATTCCTCGACACGCTGCGCAACTGGAAGGAGCGCTACGACAGCCTGGACGAGGACGATGTGCACCACACGGAGAAGGTGACCTACGTCGACACCTTCCCGGACGGAGGTTTCTACACACTGGCCGCCGACGTCTCCAGCCACCCCTCCCGCGTGGTCCAGCACTGCAACGTGTCGTTCCAGCTCACCGGCATCCCGCTGGACACCCAGCCGCTCCGTCACGTCTTCGAGCAGTTCGACGCCGTCGGCACCGGCTACTTCCGCCCTATGACAGCGAAGACGGTCACGCGCGACTGGCTCCCGGAGCCGCTGCCGCTGGAAGTCGTCGGCTATCTCGTCTCCCACGACCCGTTCCCCTTCGACGAGCCGGACCCGGCCGACGACGAAGGCGCCGACCTGCCCAAGCCTCCCGACGAATGGGTGATCGGAATCGTGGCCAAGAACCCCTTCCGGGACACGGACGCGGCGACCGCCCCGAACGGCTGGCCGGGCCAGCTCCAGTCCAGCGGCGTCATCGTGTGCAGCCTGCGCAGTCACCACCCGCTGCACGACCTGCCCGACGGCTACCACCTGTACGCATGGGAGCAGGCCCGTACGACGGACGCGCGCGTCCTCCGCCCCGAAGCCGACTGGTGATCGATTGCACAGACCAACCCGAGGGAGCACCCCCAAGATCCAGCCAGCCGGTGTGCCGCATCCGCAGAAGCCTGCCCTCCCGCTTCTCGGCCCTCGCCGCCGTCCACGGTCGTCAGCCGTTGGCCTGCTGATCGACGCCATGACAGCCGCAGGCAGGGACCAGCCGTCTTCCACCTCATGAGAGCTTGCCGGTACAGGGCCCTGGGCGGCGCTCCGCCTTGCGGCCACGTTCGCCACTTGGTCCCCGCGGCGGCGTGCTGATCGTCTACCGTCTGTGAGAGGGGTGTCGCCGAACTGCTCCGAGATGCCCCCAACGCGCCAGTCCTACAGGCTCGTTCGGGCCGTGCCTGGTTGAAGTCCCCTGGGAGAAGCCGATGATGACGTTGACCCGCGAAGGCGAGTTCACCGCGGTTCACAGCCAGCAGACTCTGCCGTCCTGGCACGAATGCCACCACCCCCACGGACATCTGTGGACGGTACGGCTGGAGGTCGTGGCGAAAGACAACCTGACCGAGGACGAATCGGTCGCGGTGCACACCGCTCTGGCCGAGTTCGACACCTGGGTCGACACTGAGCTGGCCCGCCAGTACCTGAACAAGCTGGACGACTCCTTGACGGGAAACTGCGGCCCTTGGGAGCTGGGCCGGTGGATCTTCGCCACCTGGTCCGATCGCGCGCCTCACCTTGCCGCGGTGCACGTACAGGGCCCGCTCAAGGCAGTCCGGTCGCATGATTCCTTCCCGGCCCGCGAGCGGTACGAGGTCACCTACCGCCCTGAGGACGACCCTCGCTACGGGCGGTACCCGTTGCACAACGACGCCATCCAGGTCGCCGAGATCGTGGCATCCTGGGGTGAGTTGTGGATGGGGCCTGACGGCGCCCGCACGGTGGAGACGGTCAGAAACGTCACGGTGCGCTTCGTCGACGGCCACCAGCCTTACGCCCGTTGGCACGGCGGGAACGTCCTGACCGACTTCGCCGCCCCCGACGCCCAGTTGCTGCGCGTGGAGTCGGTCTCTTTCGAGTACCGGCACTCGACGTGGCCCGCGCCGGTGTGGTGGTCCGGTATTGCAGACGCGGAGACTCTGTATGCCGACGAGAGCGGCCAGGTCATCGAGCCCCGTCGCGAGCGGTCACTGGCCACCATGGGCATGGGCGAGGGGGTTCCCGGGTGGGTGCGGTCGCTGGAGCGGGCTCACCGTCCCGCTGCAGAGGAGGTGCCGCCTCCGCCGCCCTCGGCTGCTCGCTCCTGAACACGGTGTGCATCGTCAAGGGACGATGCCGAGCAACGGCCCGGCGTACGCGAGCCCGGCAATTGGCAGGGTTTCGGTCGTCAAGGTCTGCCTCGACTCACGCGCCCTCCGAGCCGCTGGTGCGTTGCCCGAGGACGACCAAAACCGGCGTGCCGCCGTCCGGGGATGGCCGGTAGGCGACACCGTAGTCGCGGGCGAAGCGGTTGGCCTCGGCCTCGGAACCGCTGAGCCGGTGCAGGTAGAGCCCGTAGGCGACCGAGGCGATCTGCCTGTCGTTCAGGCACAGCCGCCAGCGGTTGTCCGCCCGGCTGAAGGACGCGGCGTGCACGCGCTCGACGAGCCCGTCGGCCGGGGCAGTAGCCAGTGCCCGGGCGAGGCCGACGAAGACGCGCACCGCACGCATCTGGGCCGGGCGCAGTTCCACCAGCCGTTCACCCAGACCGGGTGGAGGCTCATCGGACACTTCCAGCGGGCAGGCGTGAGCGTACGCGAGAGTGTCGCGACCATGAGGGGTCAGTCGCGCCGCCCAGCGCACCGGCCGGGAGGTGAGGACGGAGAGTTCGGCGCGGATCCCCCTGTCCGCCAATTCGACCTGTCCTTCGCGCACCGCCGCATCCGCACTCCGCTGGAGGGACACGGGCACCGCATCGTCCAGCACCCACGCATCCTGCGCGCCTCGCTCGTGCTCACGCAGCGCGTCCAGCACGGCGATCCTCTTCTCCGAGTCCCTCATCCCCGCCTCGCCTACTCGAACCTCGATACCCCACCGCCGGCAACCCATCGTCCTTGATCGCAGACCGGAGTGCCCCGCGTCCCCTTCGCCTTCACACCTGTGAGGGACGGGCGTCGTCGGCACGGCCACCTTGGCCACCACGGTTGACCACGACTGTCCGGCACGGCTCCGATACCGATCGCGGATCCCTGCCGTCCCCGTCGAGCGGGACGCGCGGAGGGCCACGGCAGCCCGTTCGTCCTCACCGCTCGTATTCACACAGTGATCACCGGCGGCACGTAAAGTCCAGCGCATGAGCGGTGACGGACGATGGCACAAACACGGCAGCCGGGTCCTACACGCGGGCGGCCCGCAGGATCGCATCCGCCTGACCGTGGATGAGGCCGTACGGCCCGACGGTGCCACGGTGGATTATCCGCATGTCGCCGCCCCGGACTCGGTCCGCGTTCTTGCCGTCCGGCGAGACAAGGTCGCGACGGTCACCCAGCATCACTACCTGCACGGCACGATCACGGATCTGCCCGGGGGTTTGGTCGACGACGGCGAGGAGCCGGCGCAGGCCGCCCGTCGTGAACTCGCCGAGGAAACCGGCCTGATGGCGCAATGGTGGCACCCCCTCGGCACCGTCGTCACAGCACGCGCCACGAGCACGGAGAAGGTCCACCTCTATCTCGCGCACGGCTGCACCCAGGGCACGACGTCGCTGGACGCCGGCGAGGCGGTGCGGGCACAGTGGCTCGCGTGGCACCAACTGGAGCAGGCCGACGTCCTGACGCTGCTGGGCGACGCCACTCCGGCGCTGGCCGACGCCGCGTCACTGGCCGCGGTCCAGCGCACCGGCGCTCTGCTGCGGATCGTGGGTGATGCGCTTCCCCCTCCCCACACTGAGCTGACGAAGGCGGCATGGGCGGCCTACCTGGTCGCCGAGGCCGGCGCCGGTATCCCGAACAACCGCCTGCTTCTGCTGTGGATGGACCTCGCCGTTGGCCGCTTCGCTGAGGGCGCGGCCATCGTGGCCGAACTGGAAACGCACTACGCAGGTCCCGATGCCGAGGGGGCGTGGGCGAAAGCCGCCCATCGGCTTTTTACCCTGGCCCAGCAACGGTGAGCACTCCCCCGCGGTCCGCGCTCCTTTTACGACTGCGGCTACTCAGGGCGAGCCACACCTGCGGCGGCAGGGCCGCCGGAGGAACCGCCGGCGGTGCGCTTGGGGCCTTGCGGGTTGAGCGTGGGCCCGAACTGGCTGTTGTCCGTGTGCAGGTCCTGGCAGTACACCGGGGTGTTGCTCTTGCCCATGATCGCGGCGCCTTGAAAGCGAAGGACCGCCAGCAGGCCCGAGCCGAGGACCGCATCCGCGCCGCCCGCGCCACCGGCCTGCGCGACCTGCCCCCTTTGGCAAAGCCCGCCGCTGGGAACCCCGGCGCCTGCGGCTTCGCCTGCTCTCCACAGCCGGCCGACTCGTCACCACCGGACGCCGCCGCATCCTCCGCCTCGCGGCGCACTGGCCCTGGACCGACGTGACGTGATCACAGACGCCCTCAACCGGCTCCATACTCTCCCGAACCCTGACTAACCAGCACCTTCGCGCCCCTGCGACCCGCACCACCCCACCGGAGCCGTGGAACCCGGCGCCCACCCGGCGCAACAGCCGGGGCCCAGCCTCGTACTACAGCCTCAGATTTTGAGGTTGTGATCGGTTCTGCCCGGGTTGTCGCCAGGGGCGTAGGCGGGTGGGTAGGGGGTCGCCGCGCCGGTTGTAGTGGCTGACGGTGGCCCGGGTCTGGTGCAGGGCTCGCCAGTGATGCTGCTGGAGGTGGTAGGCGTCGCTGTGGTGGGTGGTCAGGGCGGTGGCCGCGAGGAGGCAGGAGAGGGCCGGGACGGTCAGCCGGATCAGCGGAAGGTGGCGCCCTTTCCCGCTGTCACCTGGGCTTTTCCCTTGTCTGCCGGGTCCGGGCCGGTTGGCTGGCCGGTGGGTTCGGGTTCGGGGTGACGGGCGCGTTGGACGGTCAGGAAGGCCAGGGCGAGCATCGCGCAGGTGACGTGCCGGTGCCAGGAGGTCCAGCGGCGGACCTGGTACTGGCCGAGGCCGGTGATCTGCTTGGCGAGTTCGTTGTTCTCCTCGATCTTCCAGCGCACCCCGGCCCTCACGATCGCCTCGGTGACCGGGTCAGCGGCGGGGGCGTGGATGAGGAAGTACGTGTACTCGAAGTCGACCCGGCCGCCGGCCAGTTGCTTCTTCTCGGTGCTGCGGCGGATCAGCAGCCGGTGGGCGAACCCTTCGGCCGGCATCTGTCCGGGCAGGGTGACCTCGAACCAGGCCCAGTCGTAACTGCGCTGCCCCTTGGAGCCCTCGCCCTGGCTGCGACGCTCCCACACATCACGTGCGGTGGCGTAGTGCAGCAGGTCACCGGCCGCCGCGACCTTCGGCAGGTACGGCCTGCCCGGCGGACCCTGAACCGGCAGCGTGACCGGCACCGCGAGTACGTAGCGGATCTTTTGTTCCTGCATCCAGGACCTGAGAGCGGGGTCCTTGCCGTAGTCCGCGTCCGCGGCAACCCAGGAGAACGGCAGGTCGTCGGCCACCGCAGCCTCCAGCATGGCGAGGCCCAGTTGCGGCTTGGTGGTGAAGGCGACCTCGTCGGGCACCCCGGCCGCCCGGCATCGCTCACGGTCCTTCGTCCAGGACTGCGGCAGGTACAGGCGCCGGTCACAGAAGGTGTGGCCGCGCGCGGCGGCGTAGGTGAGCATCACCATGACCTGACAGTTTCGGACGTCACCGGTCGTCCCGCAGTGCTGGTGGGCGACCCCGACGGACTTGTCACCCTTCTTGATCACCTGGGTGTCGTCCAGCACCAGCGTCGCACCCGGATCCCCCAACTCCCGCGCCACGTAAGCCTGCACCTCGGCCAGCAGTCCCTCCGCGCTCCAGGACGCCTCGCCCAGGAACTTCTGGATCCGGTGCGGGGTGGCATGCCCGGCCCGCCCTGCCATCGTCCAGCCGTTCTTCCGGCCCAGGTCCGACAGCAGCCCCTCGACGAGATCCGCGAACACCTCCCGCGGCTCCGGCCGGGCAAACAGATGCCCCAACCCACCCGTCAGAGCGGCCAGTTCCTCCGCCCACCCCTCAACGTGCTCCGTACTCACATCCATCAGCATGACCGGACAACGATCAGCACCGATCATCAGTCACAAGATCTGAGGCTGTAGTACTCGCCCCGGTCAGCCCTCAGAGCCGAAACGGCCCGCCAGGAAAATCGACGGACCGTCAGTAAAGATCGAGGTTAAGGAAAAGGTAAGGCGTCGCCGCTTAATTTCGATCTTGGAATCTAGATTGTGAGACCATTGCGCCCGGGTGACCTTCACAACACGCCCGCCTACATGGATCACGCTTTCCGCCTTGTAAGATCAGCAGGCAGGCCATGCCGGCCGACCGCCGCAACCTCCTGGCTGCTAGCGCCCCGCGTATGAGCATCGGGATGGGACTGGCGGTGAACACCTCAGTGGCATTTCAATGGAGCGACCATGCGTTGGCGTAGAGACCCTTCACAGCGCACACTCGTGAAAGAATGCGAGAGGCGGCTCGCCGATCTCCCCATCCCCGCCCCTTTCAGCGTCGAGGCGCTGGTGCGGAATATGGAGGGCGTGTCGGGTCGCCAGATTCGGCTAGTGCCATTGGACGATCATGACGGGGGCCTGGGCACAGCATGCGGTCTTCGCGTCAAAGCGCCGGAGTTCACAATCGTTCTCTATCGCCGCCGTTCAAGTCGCAATCACACCGAGCACATCATTCTCCATGAGCTCGCGCACGAATGGCTGGACCACGGGACCTCCCTGACGGCTGCCGAGATCGAGCGATACGTCCCTGAACGCATCCGTCAGGAAGTGTTTCGACGTTTCCCATCGAGCGTGGTCCAAGGGCGCGTAGATTTTGACAGCCCCGAGGAAAAGCAGGCGGAGATTTCAGCCTCATTGATAAAACGGTTGGCGCGTCGTCAATCGATCACAGGAGATGACATGGTCAGCCTCCTGGAATCGTCACTTGTTCACCCAGTTGCTCCACCGCGGCTCCGACGCTAACCACGATTGGACGGCGACCACCGAGGTGAAATTCCCAACCTCGCGACTTTCGCCACACCGAATAGTCTTCCTACTGGCAATTAATGCTGCAGTCAGTCGCCCTTACGGATCGGCAAAACGTGCAGCCAGCACAGATAGTCATTGGCTGCATGTTCGACTACTTTACATACCTGACTGCGGCAGTGATGACCATCATCGCCGTATGGCGATTCCCTGCAGTTCGGTACGGTGACTCTCACCGCAGGGCGCTCTGGGGCGGCTATGCGGGATTCGCTGTAGCCCTGTGGCTCTACACACCAGCAGCAATGAATGCGCTAGATCGTATTCCCGTGGTGGACCTGAGTGCCCTCCTCAGGCACTTCGCCAGCACCGCATCGATCATCGCGGCCCTGACCTACGTCGCCACCAGCTACGGGAAAAGCTCGGAGACAGTCGTACCACGGCACGTAGCGGTCTCCCGCTGGGTCGCCCGCGCATCCTACAAGGCTGGGGCGATAGGCGTCACTCTGCTCACGGTCCTATTTTTCACCGTGGTGGACCGCCCCACGCCGAGCCAAAATTTCCTCATCGACCACGCTGGAGAATGGGGAGCCGCGGTCTACATGACCGTCTTCTACTTCTTCCCCCTTGTCACGACCGCGATTTGCGGCTATCAGTGGACGAGGGCGGCGCGAGTGGCCGAGAGCACAAGCATGCGCGTGGGACTGGGCTTGATGGGGATTTCGATGTGGATGGGGCTGGCCCACACATTGGCCCGTATCACCATCCTCTGGACTGCGGTAGCCTTCCCACTAAGCCCATCCACAGTGCAGCTCCTCGTAGACGCCACAGCGATATGGATGGATCTGCTGTTTCTGATCGTTGCCGTAGGTGCGAGCATTCCCACCACCAGCACGGCGGCGGCCCAGTGGAAGACCTGGCGCACCCTCTACAGGACTTATCCACTCTGGTTTGACCTGGTGGAGGCTTTTCCTGGGACGAGCCTGTATCCGCCCGAGCGGCGCCTCGTGGAACTCATGCACATACGCGTCCCCATCGATGTCCGCCTGGACCGATGGACCCAGGATATTGCTGACGCCTGCGAGAAGCTGCGCTATTACGCTCCACAAGACTTGATGTTCGCCGCCGAGGACATCACTGCCTCGCTCCCCGACCCTGAGCCGGCTGCGGAAGCGTACTGGATTAAGGCCGGACTCCAGGCCGCTGACACCGTGCCGGCCAATCCGTACGCCGCTGCTACCTTGAGAGCGAAACCGTTCGTTGACACCGATAGCGAAGCGGCGTGGCTGGTGCGGGTCAGCACGGCCTACTCGCGCATCACCACGGCTCAAGCTCGGGAGCTTCTCCTGCACTCCGCAGAGGCGGAATCCGAACCAGGCCGATAGCCTGCAATGAGCTTCACAGGCCGATGTCTCGGTTCAGACCTCATTACCCGGTGCGCATAACCATGCGACATAGCGATCTTGATGGCATGTCGGCAAGTGAGATTTAGCACCATCTGCTGCATGAAATGAGCTGGTACCGTCGGTCATGCGGACAGATAGGTCTTGCTCCGCCTGTAAGTGCACCCGGCCTGCGACGCACAGATACCGCCGTCGCCACCTGTAGCCGGGCCGTGACGCCGTCCGGTCTGGATTGGCGTCGAAATCTCAGTAATGGAGTTCCCGCATGTCCAACCGCTCCGGTCTTATCCTCGATTTCGGGGGCGTTCTCACCACCCCCCTGCTGCCCGTGGTGCTCGCCTTCGAGCAGCGTGAGGGACTCCCGCAGGGTGCATGCATCTCCGCGCTGTACAAGGACGAAGAGGGCGTCCGGCTCACCAGCGATCTTGAGCGTGGCGCGGTCAGTCAGACCGAGTGGAACACCATCGCGGGCAAGAAGCTCGGCGTCTCCCCCGACAACTTGATGGGCCGCATCTTCGGCGGTCTGCGTCCTGAGCCGCTGATGATCAATGCGGCTGCTGCGGCGAGGCGAGCCGGGATCAAGGTGGGCATCCTGTCCAACTCCGTAGGGCTCGCGCCTTGGGACCTGTACGACGGCTACGACCTTGAGCGGCTGTACGACGTCGTGGTGATCTCCGAGCAGCACCTGCTGCGCAAGCCTGACCCCGAGCTCTTCGAGATCACGCTCAAGCTCATGGATCTGCCGGCCGAGGAGTGCATCTTCGTCGACGACACCGAGGGTTATGTTCGGGCAGCGGAGCAGCTCGGCCTCGCGGGGGTGCACAACCTGGACCCCCGGCAGACGGTGGCCACTCTCTCCGAGCTGCTCGGCGTGGACCTTACGGCGTCGTAGAGGTCGCGCGGCTAGGCACGCTGGAGGACGTCGGCTGCGGAACGGGCACAGGTCACAGTGATCATGGAGTTGCGACACTCTGTGATCACTGGGGGACCTGTGCCCGCGCCGCCATCATGGCTGGCTGAACCACTCTCGCGGCGCTCCTGCCCGAGCGCCCTGTGTACCACCCAGACCATCCGCTCGGCTGCCACCGCCGGCGCATCAGCGACCAGATCATCTTCGACAAGATGCTTCCAACTGCTGTGCCGCAGGTCGGCGTCGCCGCGTCCGAGCTGGCCTTCCACGACTTCACCTCCCGCGCGGCCAAGCGGCACCGCAGCGAGCTGCGGGATCTGACCGGCTGGCACGAGTGCACCAAGACGGACCTGGTCAAGCTCGTGTCGCACCTCGTGGACGTGATCTGGCACGACGAGCGACGCGAGGAGCATGTGCGGGCGAGCTGCTGCGGCAGATGCGCGCGGAGATGATCGAGCCGCCGACTGCGACCCAGGTCGACACGGTCATCCGCTCCGCACTGCACCAAGCCGACGAACGCGCCGTCGCCGAGGCCGCCACCCGCCTGGCGCGAGCCGGGGGCTGCACCCGCCGCCTGGACGCGCTGGTCTTCACCACCCTGACCGGCCACTGCCCCGCCCAGGGTGAGGCGAACGCAGAGGGCGACGAAGACGACTGCCATTCTCGAACCGGCCGCTGGTCGGCCCTGCTGGGTAAGATCAGCAGCAGTCCGGCCAGCAGCAGGAACGCCTCACCGCGTACGCGCCCGGGGTCAGGACCGAAGACGGCGGCCGGGACGCCGCCTTCGTCGACGAGGGGGACACCGCCGACGTACCGGGGATCGCCGGTGCTGAAGCCCACGGTCGCGGTGACGTCGTGCTCGTCGGCGAGCTTGGCCAGGGCCTGGTAAACGCGGAGGCGGAAGACGCGGGCGACCTGCCAGAGCCTGCCGGGCGGTTGGGTGCGGCGCCTGTTCGACGGCGGTGGCCTTCGCCCGGGTGACCGCGTTCCTGGCGCGGATCTCCTCCCGCTTCCTCTCCTTTAAGCCGGCAGAGCGGAAACGCCTCAGACACCGAAGCCCGCGAGGATTACTCGCCGACGGCGTCACTCCCCGTCCTGCGCCTCTGGCAGCTTGTGCTTCAGCTCTCCGACGAGCTCGTTGATGTGGGCCATCATCTCGGCGGACAGACCCCTGCTGCTGCCGCGGGCAGCCAGGCCGAGGATCTGCCCTCGGTGAATCGAGCCGAGGAAGCGGAGTCCCTCCAGGAATTCGCGGGCCGCAGGGTCGACCTCGGCATCGTCCTCGAAGAGAGCCGCGTCGACCTGGAGGGCCTGGGCCAGGCCGGCACGCACCACATCAGACGCCTCGGTTGTGGCACCCGCGCGAAGGGCGGCGATGCCGTCGGCGGTGACGGCCGCCACGCCCGCATGCTCATTGACGATCCGCGCAATTTCCTCATCAGAGGGCGCTTCCTGACCAACGTACCCGTGCTGCAGGAGATAGTTGATCTTCTCCCCGACCGTGCGAGGTGCGGACGCCCGCTCGTCACGCGAGCCCCTGGGGCGAATCCCGAACGAGCAGTCCTGGGCGGCCAGCAATTCCTCCTTGGTCACCCCGTACGCCTGCGCAAGCGGCTGCACGTAAGCATCACTGAGCCGGCGCCGGCCGGATTCGGCGTTGCTCACCGGCACGCGGCTCGCGTCGATGATCGCAGCGGCCTGCGCCACGCTGAGGCCGGCGTCGCAGCGCAGGAGCTGCAGGTCCGGCGGACCGTCGTGGGGGAAAAGGACATCAAGCGGCTGACCGAGCGCCGCTGCAATCGCGGGGAGCTTCTCACCCTTGGGGAAGTCCTGGCCGCTCTCCCATCGCGCGACTGCGGGGGCGCTGACGCCCACCATCTCGCCCAGTTCCTTCTGATGGAGGTCCTTGCCACGCCGGACAGCACGTACGCGGCTGCCGTCGAACTGACGTGGGGACACATGAACTCCTGCAGGGTGGCGATCGGGCTGGTGGGGGCGTCCTCTAGAGCAACTGTAGCCCAGGCTTGATACATTTACGCAACTGGCGTACGTTTCCGTATCGCACCTGCTGGCCGGCTCCAGCTCTCTACGGTGCGAGCCTCAGGAAGGACCCTCCATGCATGCTGCGTCGCCGTCGGCGCCTGCGCAACGCGCCGCCGGATTCGGTACCCAGCCGTTGCCGGCGACGGGACCACGGATTCGGCCCCGCCCTCACCGACGACCGCACCCTGTCGGGGCCGTGCGGGAACAGCCCCGCGCCGCAACCCCACCCGCAGGGGTGCTGCCTGATGGCTCGCAGCCGTCCAGTCCAGTGCCGAACACCTGGCAGGGTGGAACAAAAGGGGCCATTTCCCTAAGGGTCCTATGTGGCGGCACGAGTCGGCACTTCCGGGCCAGCGCAAAAGCGAGGCTCCCTGTCGCTCTCTGCAACTAGTACAGAGATTAAGAACCAACTCTGGATCTTGACACGGGTCCGTGCGTATGTTCGTCGTCCCCCGGGCACCCCGCCCGGGCCCACGAGCGTGAGGAGCACGGCAGGTACCGACCAGAGCTGTAGGTCCGCATACAGCGGCGGCGTCCGGGAGCGCTAACTCCCGGACGCCGAACGCTCAACGGCAACTCGCCCCGGCAAGGGCGGAGATTGCCCACCTTCACCACGCTGATCCCTTCCACGGGGCGCGTCAGCGTGGCAACACCGCAAAGGGGATTCTTACATGCCTCCTGCCCTGCGCAAAAGGCCCAACCGCATGGCCTGCGCGGCAGCCACCTCCTCCTCGGCACCTCAGCGCCCCGAACCGGAGCACACCATCCCGGCCCCGGCGGGCCGCCGGCCCCGCCTGCTCACCGGGAGCGGCCGATGAGCAGCGAAGCCCGCGAGTGGGTGTGGGAGCACAGCACCAGCCGGGGCACCGCGCGTCTGGTCCTGCTGTCGATCGCCGACCGGGTGGCCGACGAGCAGTACGTCTCCTGGGCCTCGCTGTCGAGCCTGGCCAAGCGCACGCGCGCTTCCGTCTCCACGGTGCGCGAAGCCATCGACCGCCTGGTCCACGCCGGTGAGCTGGAGCAGCTCGACGACCTCACCGGCCCGCAGCGCAGCACCGTCTACCGCCTCCCCCTCGCCGCCAAGGCCGTGGCACAGACCTCGGAGGACGAGGACTCCGACCAGGCGCCGGCGGAGGGGCCCGAGGCCACCCCGGCGCTCCGGATCTCGGCCCTGCGGCGGTACGGAATCCGCCCCCGTGAGGTGCCGGAATCCCCCGCGAGGGCCCGGAAACCGGCAGTACCGGAAACCGGCAGGTCCCGACGGAAACCGGCACCTCGACGTACCGGAAACCGGCACAGCGATGTACCGGAAACCGGCACACAGAACCGTAGTGAACCGGATTTGAACCGTAGGTACAGCAGTGGTGGTGCTGCCGTCACCTCGGCTGCCGAGTGGCAGGTCGACCCAGCCACCCACACCTGGGCCCGCCAGCAGGGACATCTCGACCGCCTCGGCGAGCAGGGCCTGCGGGCCGCCGACGCGAAGTGGCGTGCCCACCGGGCGGGCCACGCCCCGAGGCTGGCGGAAGCCTGGGCTGCCGACTGGCGCTCCTGGATCGCCCGAGAGCACGCCCCCAGCCGCCCGAACCTCTACGCCGGGCCCGGCAAGAGCACCGTCGCGCCGGGCGGCATGACGCGGGCCGAGGCCCACACCGCTGCCCTTCTCGCCGCCCTCGACGAGCCGACCGGAACGGAGGGCTGACCGTGGACCGCCGCGAAACCGCCGCCCTGCTGGCCTACCTCGGCCGCCTCGACCCCCGCACCATCCGCACCGACCAAGGCGAGGCCCGCGACCAGCTCGCCCAGTGGCACGAGCTGCTCGGCGACGTGCCGATAGCCACCCCGTACGGCTGGGACGCCCGCGTGGCCGCCCGCCAGCACATCCGCACCTCGCCGTACCAGATCCTGCCCGCGGACGTGGTCCGGCCCTGGGAGAGCTACCGGCGCGACCGCCTGGCCCGGCACTGCGACCCGACACCGTCCGCCGATCCGGACGACCAGGCCGCCTGGACCGCCGAGCTGGCCGGCATGCGCCGCGCCGTCGCCGCCGGCCTCGCGGAGCCCGCACAGGCACGGGCGATCACCAGCGGTCGGGAGGGGACCGACCCGGAGCTGGAGGCGATGCTGGAGCGGGTCGGCTCCTGCATCCCGCCCGCTGCCCGAGCCGCCCTCGCGCCCTACCGGCCCGCCCGGGCAGCCCGTGAAATGGCCATCGCTCTAGGAGAGCCCGACGCCCTGAGCGTGCGCTGCGAGTGGTGCCTGGCCCAGCCCGGTGAGCCCTGCCGCCGCCGCAGGATCGGCCCCGACGACGGGGTACGCGGAACTGCTCCGCGCGCCACCCCGCACCCCGGCCGCCTCGACCTCGCCGCCCAGCAGGCCCAGCAGGCTCAACAGCCCGCCATGGCCTGACCGGCACATCCGGCGCGTACATCCCGTCCGATGCACCGCCTCCCCACATCACCGTCCCGCCCCGGCTGCGGCGCACGCCCGCGCACCGCAGCCGGCACCCGACGCCGCACCCGCCGAGCACCGCCCCTGCCGGCCGCCGCGGCAGCACATCGGAGACCGCCTTGCGCCACATCACCACCCACGACGCGCCGGCCACAGGACTGCGCGGCATCGGAGACACCAGCTGGCACACCAGCGGGGCGTGCCACGGCATGGACGTCGAGGACGCCGACGCCGTCTTCTTCCCCGGGCCCCGGGACCACGAGGACATCGCGGAGGCGAAGGAGCTGTGCGGCTGGTGCCCGGTACGCCGCGAGTGCCTCGACTTCGCCCTGGAGAACGTCCTCAAGGAAGGCGTCTGGGGCGGCCTCACCGAAGCCGAGCGGCGCCCTCTGCACGACAACCTGCCCAAGCGTCTCGACTACCGGCGCGTGACGGCCTTCTTCCAGGGACGTGACGTGCACCTGACCGAGGTCGAGCGGCAGGTCGTCATCGACCACGCCTACGTACGCGGCTGGCGGCCCGGCAGGCTCGCCGGCGCCCTGCAGATCAGCCACAAACACGCCCGAGACCTGCTCCGGCAGGCCGCCAACAAGGTCTTCGACCGCGACCGCACCTACGGCGTGCCGCGGCCCAAGAAGAAGCGGAAGACGACCAATCCGGCAGCAGGCAGCCCCGCGCCCGCCGCACCTGGCACACAGCAGCCGGTAGCCCGCCCGGCGGCGTCGACTCCGGCGCACGCCTCTCTCGGAAAGGCCGCATGATCCACCCCATCCTCACCCTCAGCGCCGCTCCGGACCTCCCTCTCCTCCTCGGCGCCGGCGTGCCCGGCGCCCTCGTGCTGGTGCTGGTGCTGGTGCTGGTCGCCCGGACGATCCGGCGCCGGGGTACCCGCACGCAGAAACGTCTCGGCACTCCGGCGGTCAAGGTCGCTGCCCTTGCTGCCCTCGGCTGCACCACCTACAGCGCCGACACCTCGTGGCGCTTCGCGGCCGACTACCTCGACATGGCCGGCACCGCCGAGCGGGCCGGGATGTTCGCCGCAGCCGAGCTGGCGCTCTTCGCGACCGCGCTGATGGCACGCCAGAACCTGGCCACTCAGGGTGCCCCCGGCATGCCGGGCACCCTGGTCTGGGTGATCACCGGAGTGCAGGTGATTCCCGCCTACGCCGAGAGCGGCCTTGTCGGCGGCACCGTCCGGGCCTTCGTCGGGCCGGTCATGGCGGCGATGCTGTGGCACCTCGCGATGGGGATCGAGCTGCGCCTGCGCACCCCGGGCGCCGCCTCCCACGGGCTGATCGCCGTCCTGGGCCGGGAGGCACGCGAGCGCCTCCTGTCCCGCCTCGGCATCGCCGCGCGAGACCGCGACGCCGCACAGATCACCCGGGACCGGGCGACCACCCGCGCGGTCGCCCTCGCCGCCCGCCTCGCCGAACGCACACCCGAGCAGCAGCGGAGCCGACGCGGCCGTCGGCTCACGCGACGCCTGTCGAAGGCGGTCGGCAGGGCCTCGGTCGGCACCGACCCCCTCCAGCGCGCGCAGCTGCTCGACCAGCTCGCCGCACGCCGGCACGCACTCGCGCTCGCCACGGTCCCGCTGCCCTCGCCCTGGTCCCCGGTGCAGAGCACCGCAACGGCAGCCACGGTCCCCTCGCAGTCAGCCTCGAAGGCGCCGGTCCCCGTAGCCGGTCCCCACGGTCCCGACGAATCGGACGGAGGCACGGGACCGAGCGCCCCGAGGGGACCGGTCCCCGAACTTGCGGACTCGAAGGCGTCGGCAGACGCGGGGACCGAAGGCGAGAACGCGGGGACCGGGGTGGGGACCGAGGCCCCAGAAGCAGGCGCGGTCCCGGGGACTGGTCCCGCCAATCCGGAAACCTCGGAGGGGGACGCCCTAGTCGTGGGGACTGAGCGCCTGACGCGAGAAATGCCTGCTCAGGGCCATGATTCACCTCGGGGACCGAGCGCCGCCGAGTCGGGGACCGAACCCACCGGGGACTGGGGACCGACCACCACCGACACGGGGACCGAACCCACCGGGGACCGGGGACCGACCACCACCGACACGGGGACCGAACCCACCGGGGACCGGGGACACAAGGTCCCCCTCCGGCGGAAGACGACCGCGAAGACCAGGACGAAGAACAGGGGGAAGCGGGGCCGGTCCCGCACCCCGCAGACACAGCGCCCGCCAGGCGAGCTGGAGCAGTCGGTGGACCAGCTCGTCCAGCAGGTCCGCCCCCACGTCCCTGCACTGCTCGAACGGGACGGCAACGAGTCCGTCACCCGGGTCCAGCTGCGGGAGATCCTCCGCCGCGAGGGCCTGACGGGCGGCCGGAACGACCGGCTGAGCCTCGTCCTCCAGGAACTGCGGAGCGACGACACCACCAAGACAAGGAGCACCGCCCGATGAAGACCTGCCACCAGTTCGACACCGTCCGCGCGGAGTACGAGCGGGAGATCGGCTTCATGCTCGCCCACTCCAAGCGGCACGAGGGCAGGCCGGCGGCGAAGTCCAGCGCAAAGCAGGCTGCCTCGACGAAGCAGCGGATGGCCCGGGCGCTCAACAGCCACGTCGGGCGCTGCCCCGAGTGCGGCTGACCCGGCAAAACCCCAGCTCAACTCCCCTATCCGCAACGGGTGGCCCGGCTCCGTGCCGGGCCACCGCCCCGCTTTAGGAGACACGCCGTGATTCCGCTTCCCTCTCGTTCATCCGAGCCCAACGCCGCCGAGGCCGGCGCCTGGGCGGACGTCCTGGTCCGCCGGCGACTCCTGCACGCTGCCGTCCTCACGCCGAACGGCCAGTGGCTCGTCCAGGACCGGTCCGACGGACCCGTCCGCGTCCTCTTGGGACCGGCCGACGTCGTCGCGCTGGCGGCGACCATCCAGCACCGCACCCGAACCATGGGGCCCGAAATCCGATGACGAACCCCGCCCAGAACGGCACCACCCCGGAACCTGATCCCGACTCCAACTCGGTCTCAGGGCGAGCAAGTTGGGGCGGAAGCGTAGCTTCCGCCAACCCCGCCCCCGAGGGGGCGGGCCAGGACCTGCACCAGGGGGCGCAGGTCCTTCAGGCTTCGACCGGGGGCGGATCGAAGCCGGATGAGGAGGAGAAGCCGACCGAGCGTCGCAGCCGCCGCGAGCGCGCTGAGCGTGCCCGTCAGCGTCCGCGTCAGCCGCGCGAGACGAAGCGCCTGCACCAGCCCAATACCCGTTTCAACGAAGAAGAGTTCGCGTCGGTCAAGTCCGCCGCCGCCCGGTGCAACCTGTCCGTCGCCGGGTTCCTCGCCCGTTCCGCGCTCGCCGCAGCCCGCGACCTCGACCGCACGAGCGTCGAAATCGCTGGCGAACGCGAAGTGATCACCGCCCTGTTCGACAGCCGCCGCAAGCTCGGCTGGGCCGGCAGCAACCTCAACCAGGCGGTCAAGGCCCTCAACTCCGGCGTGGAAGCACCCCAGCTGGACGCGGCGATCGCGGCCGTCCACCGCGCCGCGGAGAGCGTCCGCGAAGCCTCCGCCCGGCTGATCGAGCAGCACGCCACGTGATCCCCAGTGTCAACGATCCCGGCTCCCGGACGATCGGCCTGCTCACCTACCTCTACGGTCCGGGCAAAGCCGAGGAGCACATCGACCCGCATCTCGTGGCCTCCTTCGACGGCATCTCCCCCGACCCCGGCCGCGACCCGCACGCCACCCTCAAGGACCTCCAACTCCTCCTCGACCAGCCGGTGATGGCCCTGCCGCAGCACGCGCGGCCGGCCAAGCACGTCTGGCACACCTCCGTACGCGCGACGGCGGACGACCGGGTCCTGTCCGACGAGGAGTGGGGCGCGATCGCCCGGCGGATCGTGGCCGCCACCGGCATCGACCCCGGCGACGGGCAGCCCGGCTGCCGCTGGGCCGCCGTACGCCACGCGGACGACCACATCCACATCGTCGCCACCCTGGTGTGCGAGGACGGCAGCCGCCCCGACGACTTCCGCTCCGGAAAACGCGCCCAGGCCGAGGCACGGCTCATCGAGAAGGAACTCGGGCTCCACCAAGTCGAGCCTGGCGACGGTACCGCCGCCCAGCGGCCCACCAGCGCCGAACGCCACAAGGCCGAGCGCCAGGGCCGCGAGCGCACCGCACGGGAGGAACTGCGCGAGACCGTACGGCGCGCGGTGGCCGGCGCGACGAGCGAGGAGGAGTTCTTCGACCGGCTGGCCGCCGCCGGCCTTCTGATCCGCAAGCGGGCCGCCCCTTCCGGGGACCTGCTCGGCTACAAGGTCGCGCTGCCCGACGACCGCAACAAGGACGACGAGCCCGTCTTCTACCCCGGCGCGCGCCTCGCACCGGACCTGTCGCTGCCCCGGATCCGGGAACGCTGGTCCACCGGCCTTCACGACCAGGACGCCGTACCGGCCGGTCCGAAGGAGCGTACGGCGCCGGGCGGACCGTCCGCTGCCCGTCGGCGCACGGCCTCAGCGGCCTGGCAGGCCGTAGTCGTCATCGAGCGCGGCGACGACGCGGTGGCCGCCGCCCACATCGCGTCCGCCGGCGAGATCCTGGACGCCCTGGCGAAGACGTCCGCCGCCCACACCCGGGCCCAACTGCGCGAGGCTGCCTTCGTGTTCGAGCGGGCCTCCCGTTCCCACATCCGGGCGGAGCGCGGGCACGACCGGGCGCTGCGGCAGGCCGCCCGCGACCTCGTCCGCGGCGGCCCGGCCCTCGGCCGGGGCGAGGACGGCGCGACGACCGCGATGGCGATCGACATGCTGTTCTTCCTCATCACCGCAGCCGCCCACTGGCACGCGAAGAAGGGCCACGCCCAGCAGGCCGCCGCCGCCCACCAGGCCGCTGAACATCTTCGCGCCGCCTACCAGTTGACTGCCGCTCAGCCGCTCGGCGCCCTCTACCAGCGCGGCCGGCACCTGGGGCGGCCCCTCCTGCAGCGGCAGACGACGCTCCTGCGCAAGGCGCTGCCGGACCTGGCGGAGCAGATCCTCGCCGAGCCCGGCTGGTACGCGCTCGCCGCCACCCTTTCCGACGCCGAAGCCGCCGGCCACGATCCCGCCGGGCTCCTGGCCGACGCCACCGGGCGGCGGGAACTCGGCACGGCCGAGTCCGTCAGCGACGTCCTGGTCTGGCGCCTGCGCCGGGCCGCGGGCCTGCCCGCCGACACCAGCAGCATCGTGGGAGGCGCCCCTCAGCCGGATGAGTCCGCACGCAGTACGGGGCGGCAGGCACCACGGAGGTCCGGGCCCCGGCGCGGACGGGCGTGACTGTGGGATTTGTGAATTGAAGCAGGCCGGGGACTTGAGGCACGATCATGACGCGTGCTGGACGAGACGAGGGAGAGCAGCAAGTTGTTTGAGCGGATACGCCGCCGAAGCGGAGCGGACATCGAGGAGATGCGCCGTGTCCACGACCGGATGTGGGCAGGGCTGGAGAGCCTGGTGCCGCCGGAAGTGGAACGGATCCGGGCCGCGATAGCAGCGGAGGAGTCGGCCGCAGTGGTGGACGACTTCCTTCCGCCGGATCTGCGGGTTCCGAGCCATGACCAGCTTGCCGGGCGGATGATGCCCTGGCCCCAGCCGCTCGTCATCGACGGCGAGATGGCCGCGTGCGGCGCCTGCGGGGCATACCGGGACTGGCTCGTCCTGTCGACCTGTGACGAGATCTGGCTGCGCTGCCGGGCCGGCCACCAGCAGCACGAGACGCGTCTCGACACCGCCTGGTACAACCGGCACGCCCGACCGGCCGACGCGACGCACGCCACGTTCGAGGACTGCCTGCGCCACCTCGGGCACTGACCCCCACTCCAACGACCCCGCCGGGCCTTCGGGCCCGTACTGACCACCCGTCGCCAAGCACCAAGGGGTCAGTTCCGCATGCGCGTTCGCGTCACCACCACCGCCCTCGGCCTCGTCGCCGCCACCGCCCTCGGCCTGTACGCCTGCTCCACCGACACCAGCGAGCCGAAGCCCACCACTCCGACCTCCACCCCCACCGGGACACCCGCGATAGACGCCGGCACGGCGACCGATACCCCGCTGTCGTCGGCCGCGCTGGCCTCCCGCCTGCTCAGCGAGCAGGATCTCGGCAGCGGCTACACCCCCAAGCCGGAAAACTCCTCCTCCCAGCGCGACGACGTGACCGTCCTGGGCTGCCCCGCCCTGAACGACCTGGGCGGCGACGCGGCCATCGGAGGATCGCTCGACTTCCCCCACCGCGCGAAGGCCGCCTTCACCTACGCCGGCGGCAGCAACTCGGAGGTCACCGAGGAGTTGTACAGCGACACCACCTCGAAGCTGTCCACCGGCACGGACCGGATCTTCGATGCGATGGCGTCCTGTCCGAACTACCAGGTATTGGCGGGCAGCACGCTCATCGACATACAGGTTCAGGAGATCCCGGCGCCCCGCCTCGGGGACGAGCAGTGGAGCCAGCTGCTCGCCTACAGCACCGGCGGGCAGCGCACCGTCGTCAAGCAGACGGCGGTCCGCACGGGCACGATCCTGGTGATCGTCTCCGGGTCTCCGGCCCTCGTCGACACCCACATCACCAGCGCCGTACGCACGGCGGTGGCCCGCTGACACGGGTCACACCCCTTCCCTCCCAATCCCCCTTCTACCAAGGGATGCCACGTATTCGGCATCCAGCTACCGTGCCCCCAGACGTGTACACGTTGCGTCCCGTGATCCAGCGCGGTTGGTGAAGTCGGCCCGGGGCCAATTCGACGCCGTCGATAAATCAAGAGGCAGCATGCCGAACCTCCAGAGGATGGCCCGCGGGTGCAACGCGTTCGTCACCACCCCGCGCCGGGAGGTTCTGTTCCAGCTGCGAGACGACGAGCCCGACGGCGAGCGCCAGGCGGTCGCCGAGGTAGCCGCGTCCGGGGCCAGGTTGATCCGGCGCACCCTCGGCGGCGCCCCGCGGGAGGCGCCTGTCCCGGAGCCGTGCCCGGCACGGTGCGGAGGCCAGCTGGCCGTCGAGGGCGGCGACGGCGAACCGCAGGTCATCCGGTGCGAGGACTGCGGACGTACGTGGACCGAGCAGGCGTCGAGTGACGCGGTATGACGGGCGTCATCCGCCCCATCCGAAGTCGAGGACGTCGATGCCGTCGGGGTAGGCGGCGAAGGTGATCCAGGAGCGCGGCCCAACCGCCAGGGCCGCGTCCCAGCCTCCTGGTGCCGGCCACCTGTCTCGTCGTACGAGGGCTGTCGCGATCGTCTCCATGATCTCCTGGCGGCCCTCGTCTGGCAGCTCGTCGAGGGCGTCTTCTGCGCGGATGGACAGGTCGATTCGGTACGTCATCGTGTGCTCCCGGTCTTGGCAGGAGCAGCACCGTACGACGACTGCGAGCGCCGTGTGCGGGCCTGTGGATAACTCGGCGACCGCCCTAGATCGGGGCCTGCACGCTGGTTACATGCCCGAACTGATCAACGGTGAGCGCCACGCGCTCCTGCTTGTTTGAAGCGATCAGCAAAAGCCAGACAAAGCCCCATACGAGACAGGTGAAGATCGTCAAGATCGCGTGCAGCACATGGTTCACCGGTTCGCCGCGAGCCATTACAACCTGGGTGGGCGAGCGCGACTCCAAGCGCCAGCCCCTCGCGACATACCCGTTGACCATCCAGTCCAGATTGATCGTTCGCTGCTCCGCGCTCAGCGGCTGCTCCGGCTGAGCATCGACCAGCTCTCTCGGCAGCGGAGGCAGAGGCGGAGGACCGTCCAGGTTGTTCCAGCCTTGCCACTCAGGATGTCCGGGCATCAAGACCACCCCACTCTCCAGGGCCACCGCCGCGCCAGTCGATCCACAACAGCCCCGGCACTTCGTCGGGGTCGACCTCCAGGCCGGCCCGCCGCAGGAACTCGGCAATGTCCACGAGGCTGTGCGCCAGGCCGAGGATCTCGCCATCCACACGCACCCGCCGACCGCCCGTCGGTGAAGGCGGATGCACGACCACGCGAATCGGTCCAGCCATGCCTCCAGGATCATCCGGGATGTCGGGCTTCGCACTCCGACCGGTCACTCGAAGAACCCCAGCGCATTGTCCGGCCGGCAGAAGGAGCACGCCGCGAAGAAGTGCTGGTCCTTCGCGAGCGCGTCCCGGGCAAAGGCGACCTCCACGGGGCGGGCGTCACGGGGCGACCAGGAGCAGCTAGACGTGTGGATCACTGCCCCCTTGGGGGCGTCGCCCCGGTCCCGTCGTTCGACGACGAAGCCGGTCGACGGCGGATTGCTGGGCTTCGCGTCGGCGGTGGGCGTACGCCTCTTGGGTGCAGAGGGGCGGCGTATGGTCTGGCGCTCGGCTGCGGCGAGTGCTCGTTGCACGGCCTGGCGCTGGAGTCGCAGGTAGGTGGTGACGGTCTCGGTGTCGGCGAGCTGGTGGTCGAGGTGCGACAGGATCGCGCGGAGGCGAGTCGAATCCGGAGGCAGCTCGTTCATGTGTTCGATTCAAGCATCCGGTCTCCGCCCCGTCGAGACGAGGGCAGGACCGAGGACTACGCGGCCAGCACCTCAGGGTGCCGCACGGCCTTCTTCGGAGGCGGAGTACGGCACCGCTTGGCCCGAACATCACGTCGGCTCCGGACAACAGCGTGAAGCCCGGTCCACCCCCAAGGGCAGACCGGGCTTCATTTGTGTCGGACGGGCGGAGGGCGGCCGGGCACCGTTCCCGCGTAAGGGCTCGCGGTGGCCCGGGGTGATTCTCAGGTGTGTTCCCGACCGCCTTCACGCCCGCCCGCACGTTCTACTTGTCGTGCGCGGGGAAGGCGGTCTCCTCCTGGTAGGGCACGCCGTGTTTCAGGCAGTGGTGGAGGCTGGAGAGGAGCTTGCCGTACAGGTTGCGCAGCGCGGCGGCGTACCCGTCGCCTCGGTCGCGGCGGCGGTCGTAGTGGGCGCGGCACCCCGAGGAGCGGGTCAGGCTGGCGAAGGCCCAGTAGTGGCCGGCCGCCTTGAGGTTGCGGTTGGCGACCCTTCGGTGGGTGACGATCCGGCTGCTGCTGCTCTCCCAGGTCAGCGGCGCGGCACCGGCGTAGGCGCGCAGGCCGCGGACGGTGAAGCGGTCGGGGTCGTCGCCGATTTCGCCGAGGAGTCGTGCGCCGATGACCGGTCCGCACCCGGGGAACGAGGAGTACACCCGAGAGTGCGTGTGGGCATGGAAGGCGTCACTGGTGGCCTGGGTGAGGTGCTCGACGGTCGCGCAGGCGTCGTCGAGCTGGCGCAGGGCGGCGAGCATCCGGTGCCCCATGGCCTCCTCCACCTCCAGGGGCTGGCGGAGATGGCGCTGCTGGAGCACCTCGCGGAGTCGGGCGGCGTGTTCGTCGACGAGGCGGAAGCGTCCGGCTGCGGAGATCGTGTCGGCGATCTTCCGCTTGCTCAGGCCGGCACCTTGTCGCGGAGTGGGCGCGAGAGAAAGCAGGGCACGTGCTTCGGCGCGGACCAGGCCGTCGGGGAGGTCCTTCCAGGCCAGCAGGGCGGCCGGGTAGTAGGTGCGCAGGAGGCTGCGGACCTGGTTGGCGTGGTGTCCGCGTGTGTGGACGGCGTCGTGCTGGGCGCGGGCCAGGACGGTGACGGCCTGCGCGGCGTGCGAGGTGTGGGGCAGGGGACGGTGGAGGGCGCCGTCGGTGCGCAGGATGTTGGCGAGCAGGACGGCATCGGTTCGGTCCGACTTGCGGCGTGCGGGGCTGACACGGCCCCGGTAGCGGGCCACGACCATGGGGTTGATCGTGACGACGGGCTGGTCCTTCGCTCTCAGAGCGGCGACGAGGAGGCCCTGGTGGGTCTCGATCGCCACGGGTACCTGTTTGCGGCTGTGGCGGTGGCTGGTGCTCAGACCGCGCAGGAGAGCGAGGATCTCCTCGACCCCGGCAGGTGTCTCCTCCACCCTCGTGTGCGCGATCATCCGGCCGCTCTCGTCGACCACGGCGACGTCGTTCAGCGACTCCGACCAGTCGATGCCGCACCAGAACCTCGGCAACAGATCTCCTTGTCTCTCGGGGTGTTGTCATTCGGTCTATGGCGGTCAGCCGGACGGGACGCGCAGGAGCCGGTCCTGGGTGCTTTCCGGCAGCACCCGGCGCAGGACCGGCGCCGTGGAGCTGAGGGAGCCGGCGAACGCGGCGACGAGGTCGTGCGGCACGCTGCCGCTGAACGAGGCCGCCCACAGGCAAGGGGCGCCGAGCACCGGTTCAGCCCACGCCTGCCATCCGGCTGGGCCCGTCTCGTCCACTCCGGTATCCAGGGCGCGCGGGTCGGCATCCTGGATGAGGGGCGGCACCTCGCCGAAGGTGAGGTGCGAGGTGAACGTCGGGTCCATCGCGCCCGTGCTGGGCCGGTCGATGTCACGGAGCCACCCGTGCGCGGTGACAGCATCGAGGACCGGCTCGGGCCCGGTGAACTGGTCGGCGGGCTGATCGCGGGCGTCGAGCGCGAAGAGGAAGTCGACGATGACCTCGCCGGGGACGTCGGGTGTGAAGTAGGCCGACCACTGGGCGAGCGGACTGGCCGTCTCCGCGCGGGCGGACACGTGCCAGGCGATCGGCAACTCCCCCAGATAGAAGGGCTCGTCGGCGAGGACCCACTGGGCCCAGCGGAGGGTGTCGGGGCTGAGGTGCAGGACGGTGGAGCGCAGGACCTGCCGGTCCTCCGGCGCCTCGTCCGGCTCCCGCCGTCCGCGGAGGATCGTCAGGCTCGTCCAGCCGAGGCCGGTGAGTGTGTCGGCGACGGTGTCGTAGAGCCGTCCGTCGTCGCCGGCAAGGTGACGGGGACCGACCCAATACGCGGTCTGGGCCTTGTTCGGGGTGGACGGGTCGAACGGGAAGTCGGGGTTCAGGGGCGCCTCCAAGGGGCTGGTCGGGGATCTACTGTCCGCCGGCGGTGCGGCGGGGACGGCGCGGGGGCGCCTGGACGGGGCCTTGCCAGGCCAGCAGGACGGCGACCTCGGGCGGCAGATGGCCGAGCTGGGTGTCCTCGTCCCGGCCCTCCGCGAGATAGACGACCGTCTGTCCGCTCCCGTCCGTAGCCTCGACGACCTGGGCGAGGCGGTGGGCCATCGGGAAGAACGGGTTCATCGCCTGCCGCACGGGAGCACTGCGGTCGTAGGCGGACAAGAGGTCGATGAGTTCGCCGACGGTCATCTCCGAGCAGGGCACGGACAGCCTCCTTGAGTGAGGGAACACGGGTGAGGGTTACGGGCCGACCCTGGACCGCCAGTGAGCGAAGGATGCCTTCCGACGAAGGATCTCCGGCCCATGGTTCTGGCGTCAGATGCGCCGGGAGGTCTCCAGGATGCTCGCCATGGACGCAGCGACGACGGCTGCCGGCCTCTCCGCGTCGAAGGTAAGGCTGTAGCCACGCACCTTCGACGTACCGGTGACGGCGATCTTCCATCCCTCCCCGTCGGCACCGGGGCGGCCGAGCGGAAACCATCCGAGGTAGAAACGGCCGTCCGCCGAGTTGACGTGCACGTCGGCCCTGTCGTCCACGACCAGATGAAAGTCCTCGGCAGAGAACTGGTCCATGACGAGCATGGGCTCGCCCGGGCCGAGCAACCACTCACGCAGCCACAGAGCCTCGACGGTTGTGGAGACTCCGGAGCTCACAGGAGCCATGATCACGAGCAACCACCTTCCTGAACTGGGGTTTTACCGGAAGGTGATCTACGTTGACATGCCCCTGCACGTGTTGGCCAGTGTTTCTAGGATCTTTCCTGTCTGCCACCGGCGAACTGCCACAATGCCTCGATGTGGGATCTCAAATTCCGCATAAGAATCTCAGAGCTGCCGTCCGTTCAATGTCGGATGCGACTCAAAGTAAAGGAAGCCCAGAACGGACCGGACTTGGGGCCGTGCGTCGCGGCCCAGTATGCACAATACAGGCTTACGTGCGAACCCGAACGTGCTTAGGTGCGCTGCGTGATAAGGCGTCGCGCTATCCACTCACTGATCCCTTCGCCCCTTTCCCATGCAGCGTAGGTGTCCAGTGGATCGTCGTCCTGCACCAAATGGACAGGAAGGGCACTGCCATTGCGGCGCTGGCCATCGCCGTCAGGGACGAAATGGGTCACCGTCCAGTCTGGATTCTGCAGCGCCCCTTGGTACATGCTTACCGCCACCGTTTGAAAGGTTCTTGCTGGGGAGCTGAGCAATTTGCTGAAGTGGTGGAAGATTCGGGGATGCACGTAGTCCTCCAACGCGCCGTCCAAGAGGAGGAGCGTTGGCTTAACGCGCGCGTAAGTCTCCGCCAGCGCGATAACGAACTCCATCACGACGACTGGATGCAGCCAGCGTTGCTCTGCGCCGTCGTAACGGTGATCTCCCTCTCCAAGGTTGCAGACGGCTCGGATGCAGTCGTTTTCAATACTCACCTCCTTGACGGAGCCGCCAACGATCTCTGGAACGCTTAGAAACAGCCGGCGGGCGTTCCACGGGTCCAAGCCGAGGTCACGTGCAACTTCGGAGAGACGGCCAGCAGCACGTCCCTGCGACCAAGTCGGTGAGACGACTTGGTAAGGCTGCACGACAAATGGGACTTCGACTCCGTCCAAGGAGAAGGAGAGCCTGTCTTCTTCTGCCTTGAGTTCAGCCCTGCGCGGCTGTGGGTCATACCAGTTGATGGCAGCGTGGACCGCCGAATCCGGATAGGCGGCGCGCTGCATGACCCGGGACGGCTCGGAGAGTCCGGAAAGCAGCGTCAGGAAGTGCGTTTTGCCCACCCCATTGGGGCCGATGAACATGTTGCAACGCGAGAACCGCACGGTTGCGGGTGCGTTGAGCCATACGTCTTCAAGGATCTCAATCGAGCTGATCCATCCAACGGGCCCTGCAATTCCGGCGTGCTCCATGCGGATGCGCGTTTCGTGGAGATCGCGCCAGCCTCGCAAGAGAAAGACGGAATAGGCCCCTCCCTGATTAGTGTCGACGAGGCGACCACAACGAGCACACAGCCAGATACCGTTGCTTGGGTGGCTTCGCTGCTGTGGCGTGAGCCCACCGGTACCGCGCGGACCTCCGTCTGCAGCGGCGTAAATGTGTGCCGCCGTCCCGGAGTTCTCTACGTCACTACTGCCCATGCCGGGGCCAATCGTCAGTACTCCGCACTCCGGGTTGGAGCAACGGAAGGCAGCACGCCGGGCTAACAGTTGCTTAGTCGCCTCTGGGAAGTCCGCCCGATCAGGAGTCCCCCGTCTACCCATCACGTCCCCCTCGAAATGTTCTCCCGCTCAGAGTTGCACATGGCAGGCACGAGCCCCGCCTCCACGGCGGTCGCCAGAAATCTGCGTCTGAACTGGATCAGCAGGTGATACATCGAAGTCCCCGGCCGGATCCAATCTTCGCCGGAGGGACGGCGTGCGCTGCGTGTGTGACGGGCGCCCTGGATCCAGGGCGCCTGACCGCGAGCGGCCCCGACTATGCCGCTATGCCGCAGGCATTCGTGACTACCTCCGCAAGAGCACAATGCCGGGGCAGCCACCCTCGCGCCGACCGAGGCTCGCGGGTCCCGTGCCAGTCGCTCCAGCGCACCGCGCGTGAGCAGACTGTTCGACGGGGTGAGCGTCTGCCGGGCGAGCGGCACCACCCTGTTTCGATGTCATGCCGCGTCCTCCGCCGACGCCACGTGCCGGACTTTCTTTTTCACATCCATCTCGACCGAGACCCGGTTCTTGCTCTCCGCCTTCGCGTACGCCGTTACGTTCGCCTGAAATTCCGCGGAGGCGTCGACCCAGGGCTTCCACACCTCCGCGCTGTAGGGCAGGCCCTTGACAGCGTCGTTCGCCTCGACGGCGGCGCGCTCCAGGTTGATCAGGTCATCGAACGAAATTGCGGTCACGTCGCAGGATCCTACGTCCGGCCACGGCGAAGCCCATCCCCTCGGTCGGTGGTCGGCGAGCCGAGGCAATCGGGTTGCGCCGACCTCTGTCCGTGCCCGATCCTGTCGGGTTCGCCACATTCCCATCTGAAGGGCCGTACCGGTGACCACGACGACCAAGGACCCTCTCGCCGCGCTCCAGGCCGTGGACCCGGGCGGCCTACATTTCACGCCGTTCGGCCTCGGCGGAGCGATGCGACCCGAGGACGCCGCGGACTATCAGCAGCGCCTGATCAGCAATCTCGTCCTCGCCGACGATGTGGCGCAGGCGACTCGCCAGAAGTTCGAGCAGTTGTGCGCCGGCTACGCCCAGGGGCTGTTGTGCTACGACCTGTTCACGCTGGTCTCGGACGCCGCCAAGCTGACGTTGGAGCAGGCGCTGCGGGACCGGTTCGTCGCCCACCACGACGGCACGGTCACCGCCCGGAACGCGTCAGGCAGCGAGCGTCAGATCTCCTACGTCAACTATGCAGACTTCCACGATCAGTACAGGAGGCTTCGCCGGCCCGAGATCCGGATGGGCAGTTCGAACACGTGGACCCCGTTCAACGGAATGCTTGACGGCCTGCTGACGTGGGCGCGGCGCGAGGGCCTGCTGCGTGGTCAGCGAAACCGCGGCATCGAGAGGGCCAAGAGGGCCCTGCGGAACATCACCGCCCACGGCATGTTCCACCTCGTCTCTCCCGTTGATGCCTATAGAGATCTGTCCGACCTCGCGGAGATCATCAACCATCTGTGGGGTCACTCGACTCCAGGGGGTCGGCTTTACCCGGCGCCGATCACGCGCGACGTGGTCGCCATCGGTTGGAACACCGCCACCGGCTCTGTCAGGGCCTGTCACGCGGCCCAACTCGCCCACCAGCGGGAGGACGACGAGTTCACCTTCGTGGTCGTGCGCGCGGTGTTCTGGCCCGGCGAGCGGGAGGATCCCCATCTGATGGAGTACGACGCCCGGAACGCCACCACGCACTATCCGGCGCAGTACTTGTGGGGTCCCTGTAGCCGTGCGCAGGCCCTCGCCTGGTACGAGCGGGAAGCACCTGAGCCGGACAGCTGCGACAGCCTGGACCAGGTCTTCGTGATCCGCGTCCACGACGGCCGGATCCATCTTCCGATGTACCCGGGCGTCGCCGCGGCGCTCCTGCCCCCGGAGCAGCAGGGAACCTGGTACGCGGTCCGCGCCGACGGCCCGACCGGGGTGTTCGCACACGCGCGCGCAGTGTCAACCGGCGCAGACGGGCATGTCCGGTCCGGAGAGTGCGGGCAGTGCCCCGTGGAAACCATCGCCGACGGAGACCTCGGCACCGTTCTCCGTGCCGCGCGGGCCGCCGGCGCCGACATCAGTCCCGTGGCCGTGCCCGACGTGCGCACGCCGTTTGCCGAGGTGATGGCCCCCCGATCGGTCGTCTCCGCTCCCTGACGCGAGGGGTCCGGCCCGGGTTCATCGTCGTCGGGGCGGGTGCGGAATGCCGTCAGAACCGCTATGGCCTCGGATGAAATCCTGGCTCCGGCTCAGCAACGACGAGCGGACCGCAGCCGTGGCGGAGGCTTCCTTGATCACTGAGGCGCTGCACGGCGCCGACTGCGCCAAACCGGTCTACTGCTGCGCGATGGCCGCGCGAATCCGATGGTCGATGCGGAGGTCGTGCGCCAGGTTGCCGAAGTACGTCACGCACTCCGGGTGCTGTCGCAGCATCGCCGCCACCGAGCTGGCGGCGTCCCGGCTCAGGGTCGTCCACCAGGAGAAGCCCTCGGCCTGGCCGCTCTGGTCATCCAGGAGGGGGATCCATTCGAACGCGCCACCGCAGCACGCTTCCAGGAGATCGAGCTCCCTCGCCCGGGCCGCCTCCTCGGCGATACCGGCCAACCACCTGACGGTGGCGCCGAGTTCCTCGGAACCGTGGGAGACGTCCGAACCGAAAAGTGTCGCCATCGCGGACACGACCTCGACCGCACGAGCGTCGTCGGCCAGCAGATCCGCCATGATCGAGGCGACGGGAACCTTGATCAGCACGTCGAAGTAGAGAGCTGCGTCGTCGGAATGCGTAGCGGCCAGCGTCAGGAGGTCTGACACCGCACCTGTCGACCCGGCGAGCAGTTCCCGCTGGAGGTGCTCGCCGCGTAGCGCAACGGGCTCCGCCGGCCCGTCCAGCTCGTGCGCGACGAAATCGAGGAAGGCGGACACCGTGGCCGGGCGTCGCTCCGGGTCCCTGTGGGTCGCCTCCCGGACGATCGCACGCCAGGGGCCCGCCTTGGGGAGCAACGGGACGTTCACGAGGGGCATCTCGCCCGTGACGGCCCATCCGATGAGCTGCCCCAGGCTGTAGATGTCGGCGGTGGCGTCCGCGAGGTGGGCGTCGCTGTAGTGCTCAGGGGCTGCGAAACCCTCGGAGCCGAGGAAGACGCCCACGCGGGTCCGCTGCGGATCGGTCGTCTGCCCCAGGGGCCGCCGCGCGATCCCCCAGTCCGCCAGGACCCAGCGGCCCTTCAGACGCAGGACGTTGGCCGGCTTGATGTCCCGGTGGATCCATCCCGTACGGTGCGCCATCGCGAGGACCGAGCAGAGGGATTCCAGCAGCTCCCGTAGGACCGCATCATCGGAGAACTCCTCGCGGCAGCTCTCGGCGGTGGCCTCCGCGTACGGCATGACGAACCAGGTGTGCTTGGTATCGAAGTCCAGGACCGGCATCGCGTGCGGGTTCCCGATCAGGTTGCGCCCGCATTCGATCTCCCGCTTCATGCGGGCAACTTGACGTTCGGACGGGTGCTTGTTCTTCAGCTTCTTGAGGATGACGACATCGCCGCTGGGTTTGTGCACCGCTTTGAAGACGTCTGCCTGGCCGCCGTCGGCGAGGGGTAGCCGTTCACACGCGTAGTCCCTGCGTTCGCCCGGTCTGGAGGGGCTGACCGGCTCTCCCGTTCGTGGCGCGACTAGCAGTTTGCCAGCGATCTCCTCCAGTTCCCCGGCTTCCGAGAAAAGGGTGATTCGGTCGCTCGTGTGGGCGATGGCGTCCGCGAGGCTCGCCGAAGCTGGCGGGTTCGCGTCCGTCGGCCGCCGGGGAGCGACGACGTTCTGGAAGACCTCTGCGGGATCGAACCCCTCGGCGAGGTACTGGAGCACCTCGCGCTGGTCCTCGGGAAGCAGCGGTTGGAAGGCGTCGAACTGTGCCCTGTCCGTGATGGTGCGGATGGCCTCCAGGGTCTGGGCGTCGATGCCCAGCTCTGTGAGCTCGGGGGCGGAGAACCGAGCGAAGAGAGTCGTCGGAGCGTGGGGGGCGCGCCGCGAAGTGACCAGCTGCTCCATGGCCGCGATGTCCCGCACCTCCAGGCTTCCCAACGCGGAGTTCACGGAGACGAGCCGGGTGGCAGCCCACTGCAGGGCCTCGTCGTGCGGCAGCACCGTGAGGAGGAGAAAGGTCTCGCTTCCGTCGTCGGGCGCGAGGAGCACGCCCCTCCAGAAGGCCGTGATGCGTATCGTCCTCATCCGCGGATCACGGGCCTTGCGCGCGACGGACAGCCCCAGCCCCTTGTCCGCGTAGAGCTCGGCCACCGTCAGCGACTGGAACTTGGCCATCGCCTTGCGAACCCCGGCCCGGACGGGCTTGTCCAGCTGCTCGTAGTCGGTCCAGAAGGTGTGCACGAAGGCGAGCTGCGGCAAGGGTAAGTCTCCTACGCGAGAGGCTGGTTGTCCGGATCTCCAGCGTATCGCCCGGGCATCGACCGGGAGTCAGGCCGTTCACCGGTCCGGCGCCGTCTCCGGGCGCGCGTGCCTCCGCCCGCTGTGGGATTCAGTACACGCCGCATAGGGGCCATCGAGGTCCGTGAGATCGGCTGGGCCGGATAGCGGCATGCCCTTCATGCGCCCGGGCATCATCAGTTCTCCCAGCGAGCGACCGCGGGGTTCCACTCGCGGCTCGGTCCTGGACGGCCGCGCGAAGGGCGCCGGGGCGGCCACGAGGCAGGTGGAACAGGCACTCGGCTGGTTGCCCAACCGCTGGTGTGTCGCCGGCTACGTCCCCGCGCGACGGAGCCGCCGGTCAGGTGCCCAACGGTTTTGATCGAACTGGCCGGAGATCGTGCGGTTCCGATACCGTCATCCGCGCGGTATTGCCGTTCATGACATCGTTGGACCGGAAAGTGGCGAATGTTCATCGAGAAGCTCGTGCTGAACAACTTCAAGTGCTTCGGACCGGAGGGCACTTCCGTCCGCCTGGGCCCGGGCATCACTGCGCTCATCGGCGCCAACGGCTCGGGCAAGACCGCGGCCTGCGAGGCGCTGGTACGGCTGTTCGGGATATCCGCGAAGGAGCGGGCCGTACGCGTGGACGACTTTCACGTGCCCCTCGACGAGACCGCCGTGCCTCCCACCCGCGAGTTGACGATCGAAGCAGTGCTCGCCTTCCCTGAACTCGACGGCGACGACGACGGTGGGGCGGCGGAAGGCGAGAAGCATCAGGGGCAGGACGAAGTGCCCCGGATAGTCCCGGAGTTCTTCAGGCGCATGGCCGCCACGGAGGATGGCGACCTGAAGGTTCGGGTGGTGCTCCGGGCCGAATGGGTCGATGACGGCACGGTGGAGGGTGCCATCACCGAGACGCGGCTGATCGTCAACACCCTTGCCGAGGAGTACGGCGAGGATGACTACGCGCCACTCACTCCGGTGGAGCGCAGCCGTATCCAGATGGTCTACATTCCGGCGTCCCGCGACGGCGTACGCCAGGTGACCTCCTTCCTCCGCAGTCGGCTCTGGCGTGCCGCGCAGTGGTCAAGCGGCCTGCGTGACCTTGTCAGTGAGCACGCGGCGGAGGTCGCCGAGAAGTTCACAGCCGAACCTGTCGTCCGGGCGGTCGAGGGAGCGCTGACCGCGCGCTGGCAGCAACTGCACGATGCAGGGGTGCACTCGGACCCGAAGCTGAGGCTCCTCGACGGCGACTTCGACCAGTTGGTCCGCGATTCCGAGCTTGTCTTCGAACCCGACCACAATGGTCGCCCTCGCCCCGCCCGCACGCTGAGTGACGGGCAGCGATCCTTGCTGCACCTCGCCCTGGTGGCTGCCGCCCTCGATGTCGAGGGCGCGATCAACGACGGTCTGCACGCAGATGACTTCGCGCTGGAAGGCGCCCACCTGCCGAGCCTGACCCTGATCGCGGTCGAGGAACCCGAGAACAGCCTTTCACCGTTCTTCCTGTCCCGGATCATCACCCAGCTGCAGGAGCTGAGCGGCAGCACGGCGACGCAGACGGTGCTCTCCAGCCACTCCGCCAGCGTCTTGTCCCGCATCCGCCCCGAAGACGTCCGGTACCTCCGCACGGAGCCCGCCACCACGACCGCATCGGTCCGCGAGATCACCCTCCCGCAAAACACCACCGAGGCCGGCAAGTACGTGCGCGAGGCCGTGCGCGCTCACCCGGAGCTGTACTTCGCCAAGTTCGTGGTGCTCGGCGAAGGCGACACCGAGGAACTCGTGATCCCCCGCATCGCCCAGGCACACGGCATCCAGCTGGATCCGTCATTCATCGCCATGGTGCCGCTCGGCGGCCGACACACCAACCACATGTGGAGGCTGCTGAACGATCTGGACATCCCGCACGCCACCCTGCTGGATCTCGACTACGGCAAGGAAGGTGCAGGGCCGGGCCGGCTGCGTGACGCCTGCAAGCGCCTTGCCGCCAGCGGCCTGAAGCCGCTGGAAGGGCTCGCCGGCTACGACACGATCGACGACATCACCGATGACCTCGAAGTCGATGCCATTCGCCCGATTCTGGCGCACCTGCGTACGTTCGGCGTCTTCTACGCCACGCCCCTCGACCTCGACTACGCCATGCTCAGGGCGTTCGAGGACGCCTACACACACCTCGAATCAGGCGACCGCGGACCGGGGGCCGGCGACCCCACCATCGCGGTCATGGGCGAGAACGGGACCAGGGCGGACTACTGGAGGAACGCCAAGCGCCTTGAGCGGCTGGGCTGGTACCGCTACCTGTTCGTGAACCGCTCCAAGCCGAGCTCCCACATGAGCGCGCTCGGCCGCCTGAGCGACGCGGAGCTGAAGGCGGATGCGCCCAACGTGCTCAGGGCCCTCGTGCGCCACATCCAGAAGAAGATCTCCCTGTGAGCGTCCCCAGCCATCCGGGCCCCACGAACCCGCCCGAGCCGCGCTCCACGACACTGATACCTGCCGAGGAATGGCAGCCGATCGGCATCTCGGACCTCGAACCAGCCGCGTGGGACGCTCTACGGGACACCGGCAATGTCGCAGTCGTGGCAGGTCCGGGCGCGGGCAAGACCGAGTTCCTCGCGCAGCGCGCCGCCTACCTCCTGCAAACCGGCATCTGCCCGTGGCCCCAGCGCATCCTCGCCATCTCGTTCAAAAAGGATGCCGCGGCCAACCTCGGCCGCAGGGTCGCCTCCCGGGTTCCGGAACATGCCGGCCGATTCGCGTCCATGACGTTCGACGCGTTCACCAAAAGTCTGGTCGACCGGTTCGCGGCGGCCCTGCCAGCGGACTGGCAGATGAACGACGGGTACGACATCCGCACGGCGACCAAACCCGAGGTAAGCCAGTTCCTCAACGACCTCGCCTTCTCGGCACCGCCAACCCTGTCCGGGCAACTCGGCTTCCAGCCCGGGCGTTTCCTCCCCGACGTCGTGGGCGGCTCGCAGCTGCCCGAGAGCCTGCCGACGGAGGACGAAGTCGACGCCGTCTCCTACGCCGTACGCGAGTGGTGGCGCGCACGCTACCTACGGCCAGGAACAGCGGACGTCGACTTCGTCATGCTCAACCGGCTCGCCGAGCTGCTCGTCCGCGCGGTACCGAAGCTCAGACGCGCCTTGCGCATGACGTACCCCGTGGTCTTCGTCGACGAGTTCCAGGACACGACCAGCGCGCAGTTCTCCTTCCTCACCTCCGTGTTCGGCGAGGGGACTGCAGTCACCGCGGTCGGAGACAGCAAGCAGCGGATCATGGGCTGGGCCGGCGCCCTGCCCGAGGCCCTTCAGCGTTTTACCGACGCCTTCGACGCGACTTCCTACGCGCTGGCGTGGAACTTCCGATCCAGCGACGCCCTCGTCGAGCTGCAGCACGTCATCGCGAGCAAATTGGACCCGACCACGATACGGGCCACCTCGAAGGCGACCGCCGAAGTCGGGCACGAGCCTGCCGTCTTGTGGACGTTCTCCAGCAGCGACCGGGAGGCGACCTTCATCGCCGACTGGATCGCCCGGGACATCGCCGCCTCGGACCGTACGCCGTCAGATTTCGCGCTCATTGCCCGGCAGACCATCAAAGACTTCGAGCCGCTGTTTCGTGCCCGCCTCGCCGCCCACGGCATCAGAGTCCGCAACGACGACGCCCGCCTCGGCAAGATGACCCTGCAAGAGCTCCTGAAAAGCGAGACCGCCCGCCTCCTGCTGGGTGTCGTCCGGCTGGCCAACGAACCCCGTGGCCTCGCCAAGGTCTGGCGGGACGTCTCGGCAACCATGGAACGCGTCCACGGAGCAACCGACGGCGACGCATCTCAGCACGGCGTCGGCGAGAACCTGGCCGAACTGACCGCCCAGCTACGCACCTGGCTCCGCTCTCACCCACCGGCGACCACATCGGCCGCCGACACGGTCAAGCAGGTCGTCGGCCTCCTCGACGGCAACGCCCTCCGCCGCTACGTGAAGTCGGCAGCGCCTGGGGAGGATTTCGATATCGTCCTCGACGCGTTCGAGGTACGCCTTGAGACCGCGATCGACGGCGCCGCTGGCTGGGGGGCCGTGCTCGACGAGTTCGAGGGTGCTGATGCCGTTGTCCTGCTCACCGCCCATCGCAGCAAGGGCCTCGAATACCACACCGTGTTCTTCCTGGGCATCCACGCGAGGCAGTGGTGGGCGTACGGGAGCGACCGGCGCGAGGGGACATCGACCTTCTTCGTCGGCTTGTCCCGGGCTGCACAGCGCCTGATCTTCACCACGGACCGGACGGACCGTTCCGGCCCCATCGGCGACCTCTTCACGATGCTCACTGAGGCGGGCGTGCCCGAGATCGACCAAGGGTGAGGGCGACTGGCGACCACTTCGTCGTCCCGTGAGGAAGGCGAAGGGCCCGGGAGTCGCTTGAACTCCCAGGCCCTGGTGTCAACGTTGGTGCAGTTGTGTCAGCCCTCACCGGCTGGAGCGCTCTCGTCGCTGCGGCGAGCACGGGCGGCCACGAGTATTCCGATACCGCTGGCGACAAGGAGTCCTGCGCCGCCGACGAGCAACGGGCTGGCATCGGCTCCGGTGTGGGCGAGGGAGCCGACCGGGGTCTTCGACGTGGTCTCGTCGGACGCGTCGGCCGTCGGCGAGGAGTCGCTGTCCGGCGTCGCGGAGTCCGCCGGACGCGCCGACGTGCCGCCGACCGTCTTGTCGCCCTGCGTGGTCGCCGTGCTGGTCGGCTGGTCCGTCGCCTTCTCGGTCGGAACAGGGCTCGAACCGGTCGCGGTCTTGGAGTTGGTGACGGTCACGGTGACCGGGGTGCCGGGCCCTGCGGTGAACGTCTTCGAGGGCTTGTACAGGGCGTAGCCGGAGGGCGCCTTGGTCTGTTTGACCCAGAACTGCGTCGTACGGCTGGAGATCGGCAGGTCTCCGGAGGCCGTGCCCTTCGGGCCCGTCGTGAGGGTGAGGAGGGTCGTGTCGCCGGTGCCGATGTTGACGGTGGAGCCGGGCAGCAGCTTGCCGGTCTTGTTGTCCTTGGCCTTCAGGGTGAGATGGGCGGGCTTGAAGGGGTCGATGACCGTCACGGGGGCGGTGGCGCCGGGGGTGACGATGACGTCCTGGTCGGCGGCGACGTCGTGGAGCGGGCTGCCGGAGTCCGTCTCCTTCAGCCGGTAGACGCCGGGTGCGAGGTCGGGGAAGGTCAGCTTCCCCTGGGCGTCGGTCTTCCCGCGTCCGGCCTCCTGGCCGGTGGAGTCGAGCAGGAGGAAGGCGGCGCCGGGGAGGACATCTCCGGCCGTGTCCTTCGTGGTGATTGCGACGCTGCCCGCATCCGCTGTCGGCGTCTCGGCGGGACCAGTGGAGGCCGAGGGCGTCGGCTCGGTCGGCTGGGCGGTCGCGGCCGTGGCGCAGGTGAGGGTGGCGGTCAGCGCGGCGGCGAAGGCAGCGGATCTGCCGGCGCCACGGACGAAACGAGCATGCACGAGAAGGGGACTCCTTGTTCGGGTGGTGGGGAGGTCATCGGGTCCGCCGGCCAGCGGCAGTCGCCGGAGGCGAGGCTGCGGGTGAGTAGCCGGGCGGTTGTTTGGTTGCCGCTGTGGCGACGTAGAGGTGGCGGCGGGTGTGGAAGGGGACGTCCTGGACGGTGCGGTGCAGCGGCTCGGTGGAGATGAGCGAGGCGGTGAAGGCCGCGACGAGGGTGGTGAGTGTGCCGAACGAGAAGTGCGCCTACTGGTGCGGTTCGCTGGGGTATCCGCCCCAGGCCCTCCAGGCCGGCCCGCTGGAGCCGTTGATGGCGTAGCGGTGGCGTACACCGCCGAGTCCTTCCGGGGTGAGGAAGGTCTGTGTGCCGTCGGTCTTGACGTCGTGGCTCCAGCCGCGGGTGAGCAGCGGTACGTACGCCTCGTGCGGCGCCGTCTCGTCCTGGAACAGCCGGTCCTGGTCGCCGTGCGGGTCTTCGAGGTAGAGGTCGAGCAGTTCGGTGTGGACGTCGTGGAGCAGTTCGACGGGGGTGGTGGCGTCGAAGGTGATCCGCCAGGCCGGTGGGGTGGACCGGGCCCGGTGCGCGCTGATGGTCCACGTGCCCTTGCCGGGCTTGTCGGGTTGAGGGTCGTAGGTGGTCTGCAGTCGCAGGCACGGGCTGAAGGCGGCGGCCGTGTTGTTGTCGGTCTGGGCGAACGGCCAGCCCTCCTCGAAGGGGAAGGCCCAAGCGCTGCGGGGGTCAACGGCGCCGGGCCCGGCAAGGTGGCGGGGAAGGACCTGCACACTCTGGGCGGGGTCGAGGTGTTCGAAGGGGTGGGTCATCACGGGCAGGGCTCCTGCTGGAGAGTGCGGGACGCCGGGGCCGGCGGTGTGGGCGCGGCTCAGCGGGCGCGGGCGCCGCTGCGGGTGACCGGCATGGCGGGAGACGGGTGCGCGGTCCGGCCCGCAGGGCGGCTCGGTGCGGTCGCGGTCCAGGCGCCGGGGAACCAGACGGCGCTGTACTGCTCGATGGCATCGCGCAGCCCGGTGGTGACGGCGCCCTCCCACGGCGGCCGGCCGGGGTGGTGGTAGGTGTCGAACGTGCCGTACTGCTTGGTGTTCGGCCGGGTGTTGTGGGCTTCGTCGCGACGGTGGAAGGTGCCGTGATCCACGAAGCTGAGGGCGACCGCATCGATCTCACCGCGGTCCGGGTGGATGATCGCCGCACGGAGCCCGCCGTAGGTGTCCGCGTAGATGGTGGCGGTGAAGTCGATCCGCAGCCGCAGCGGTACGCCCGGGACGGGGGCGGCGTAGTAGGTGTTGCCCACGACGGCGTGGTCGTGGAAGGGGAGGCACAGTTCGGCGAAGAACGCGGGGGCCTGCAGGGACAAGAAGAGTCTCCGGTCGCAGTCGAGCCGCTGTTATCGGCGCGGGCCGGGCAGTACCGGTCGGCTGGCGGTGCTCCAGCGCGGGACGCTGGAAGCGGGGAGCGCGGCCGGGCGGCGGGAGGCGATGCGCCGGACATCGAGGGGCGTCGGCATCGGCGGGCCGGGCGGGAGGACGGGGGTGAGCTGGGCCAGGCCCTCGGCGTAGGTGTGGGTTTCCTGCCTCCACCGGGGCAGGGGCGCGGAGTCGCAGAGGCTCTCGGTGACAGCGCGGATCAGTGCGGTGGGCGTGTCGGTGCTGGCGGTGGCGTACCACAGCGGGTGCTCCGGGGAGGGTCCGGCCCACAGGTGCCAGCGGGCCTCGCGGGTGGTCAGCTCGGCCGCCGGGTCGAGAGCGCCGGTGGCGTACTCCACCGTGGCGAGCCCGTCGCTCGACTCGACCGCGAACACCCCCCACCGGGGATGGTCGATCTGCCAGCCCCGCCTCATCAGCGGCACGAAGGCCAGGAAGAAGTCGCTGTCGCTGCGGCCGACGACCGGCTTGGCGAGATAGGAGCCGGGACCCTCCTCGTACACTGCGGCCAGCACGGTGGTGAACGCGGTGACGAACTCGGTGGGACAGCCGTCGTTGAAGCACACGCCCCAGGCCGGCGGGCCGAACGGGTCCGCGTAGGCGTTGATGCGCCACAGACCGTCGTCCGGGCCCTCGGAGAGGTAGCCGAGGCGGACCTTGCCGTCGGGTGAACTCAGGTAGAGGTTGCCGCGCTCGTCGTAGGTCAGCGGCCAGCCGAGGCGGTACAGCGGAGCGAGGGCGGGGTCGCCGCTGAGGGTGGCGAGGGCGAGATGGCGCGGGGATACGTAGACGTCGCCGCCGGGGGTGTCGTCGTGGGGTGGCACGCGGCTCCTGGTGGGAAGGGGGTCAGCGGGTGCGGGCGGATGCCGGAGGCGGCGGCACTGCGGGGATGTGCTTGGGGAGGCGGGGCGGTGCGCTGGTGTAGCGGCGCAGTGCGGCCCGCACAGCCCGTTGCTGTTCCTCGGCCGGCCGCTGGTCGAGGAGGAGCAGGTCCTCGCGGACGCCGGGATGGAGGGGCGATCTCATGGCGAGTCCGACGATCTCGGCCGCCGTCTCCGCTTCGACCAGGACGCCGAATTCGTCGGGGATCCCGAGGAGTTCACCCGCGTGGAACCGGGCGCCGTCGAGGGCCTGGATGATGGTGAAGCCGTCGTCCAGGCTGTCGGCGACGATGTCGAGCAGAATGCGGGTGGCGGACTGCAGCCGGGCATGGAAGCCGGCGTCCAGCAGCCAGGACCCGTCCGGCGACGGCGCCGGCGGATGACCGGACAGGGCCCGTTGTGTCATCGCCTTGTTCGGCTGGGACGGGGCGGGCAGTAGGGGGAACCAGAGGCGGGTGTACTGCTCGACCGCGCGGCGCAGCTTGGTGGTCGCGGCGCCCTGCCAGGGCGGCTCGTCGCGCTGGTGCCAGTCGCGCACCAGGGCGTAGCCGTCGTGTCCCGGGTGCCGGCCGATGGCGGTGTCGCGGCTGCGGAAGGTGTCGTGGTCGGCGAACGTGAGGATCACAGTGTCCAGGACGCCGCCCTGATCGGCGTGGAGGATCTGCACCCGCAGCCCGTCGTACTCGTCGGCGCCGATGGTGCGGGAGAAACCGATCCTCAGCCGCAGCGGGGAGCCCGGCTGCGGGGTGGCGTAGAAGGCGTCCCCGATGACCTTGCCGTCGGTGAGGGCGAGCTGCTGGGTGAAGAACTGCTCGGCGTGCAGGGGCATTTCGCTGCCTTTCGCGGGGTGGGTCGTGTCGGTCAGCGGCGAGGCCCGGGGCGGGAGGCGATGGCCGGCGAGGGCGGAGGTGTGCTGGTGGTCCATCGGCGTACGGTGCGGGGCGCCACCGTGGTCGGGCGCCGGGCTGTCGCGGCACGCTGGACCTCCAGCGGGGTCGGCGCGGGAGGCCGGGGTGGCTCGACGGGGGTGAGCCGGGCCAGCTGGGCAAGCCGCGGATGCAGACCTGCCTCGTAGCGGAGGACCGGGGTGGGATCGGCAAAGGCGGCAGCGGTGGCGGCGATCAGGTGCTTCGGCGTGCGCGCGGTGAAGGTCGCCTCGGCGCGGGTTCCCCAGCCCGGCGGTCCGGCCCACAAGGTCACCGACTCGGCGGTGGCGCCCGTACTGACGACGTCGATGCTCGCTCCGGCCAGCCCGTCCGGGGAGACGATCTCCAACACGCCGCGGATGAGGGGCTTTTGCTCCCAGCCCGCGTCGAGCAACGGCCGCACCGCGTCGCTCCAGGAGTACGACCGCGAGGTGAGGAAGGAGTCGCTGTCTTCGTCCCACTCGGTGGCGAGGGCGCGGGTGAGTCCTTCGGTGATCTCGGGTGGGGTGTTCTGGTTGATGCGCGCCGTCCAGCGAGCAGCGGAGACGGGGTCCTCGGCCGCGCTGATCAGCCACGTGTCGTGGTCGTCCCCGAACCAGCCGATGCGGATGCGGTGGTCCGGCGAGGTGACCACCAGCTGGCACGGGCCGGTGTCGGGGCGGTGGTGGGGCCAGTGGGCCACGGGGTGGAAGCTGGGGTCGGCGTGTCCGGGCAGCCCGGCGAGGTAGCGGGGTGAGACGTACACGTCCCCGCCGGTCCACAGGTCATTGTTGGAAGACACAAGGGTCCTGAAGGGTGAGGGTTTGGGGAGATCAGCCGGGGATGTGCAGCAATGCTGCTTCGAGGTCGGCGATCCGATCGGTGTAGTGCAGGGTGCGCAGGCCCAGGCTTTCGGCGGCCTGGCAGTTCTCAGCCCGGTCGTCGACGAACAGCACCCGATGGGGATCACGGGCTCCGGTCGCGGACAGGGCCTGCCGGTAGGCGGCGGGGTCGGGCTTGTTCACCTGGAGCCGGGCCGAGTAGAAAGCTCCGGACATGAGTCGGCGGCACCAGTCCGTGGCGTCGAGGACGTCGCTGAGGTGCGCGGGCGCGTTCGACAGCAGGAACAGCGGCAGCCCGCTGGAGTGGGCGCGCTCCAAGACGGCGAGGACCCGGTCGTCAGTAGTGATCCATATATCGGTGTCGGCGGCGCGCAGTCGGCGCAGCAGGCGTGGGCCTGGGTGGGCGCCGAGGACTTGGGCCCAGTACGCCATGTCGCTCAACTGGCCGGCGTCGTATGCCGGTCGGGCGTTCCAGACGGCGGTCTGGAAGCCGGCGAGGTCCTGCTCGGGCCAGTTGGCGGTGCGGGCGAGGTGCTGCCACTGATCATGGCTGGGCTGGAGGCCGATGACTCCGTTGTAGTCGAGGATCGCGGCGTCGAGGTAGGGGTGTGCGGTGGTACGGGTCAAGGGGCGGTTTTCTCCAGGGCGCGGTGGGCGAGGACAGCGACGGCGGCTGCGAGCAGGGCGGGCAGCAGCAGGGCCGTGGGCAGGGACGTGGCGCTGGCGAGGGCGCCGATGAGGGCGGGTCCGGCGAGCAGGCCGAGGTAGCCGGTGACGGAGACCGTGGCCACCGCTGTGGGGCCGCCGGCCCCGGCGGCGGTGATGAGCGAGGGGATGGTGGTGGACAGCCCGAGGCCGAAGACGGCCCACCCGGCCAGGGCGAACGGCACACTGTCGGCCGACGCGCCGGTGGCCAGCCCGGCCGCGGCCAGCAGCGCGCCGGCCCGGACCACGGTGGGGGCACCGAAGGCGGCGGTGGCCTTGTCGCCGGTCAACCGTCCGGACATCATGGCGGCGCTGTAGAGGGCGAACGCGGTGGCGCTGACGGCCGTCGTGGCGTGAAGGCTGTGCAGGTGGACGGCGGCCCAGTCGGCTGCCGCACCCTCACCGAGCAGGATCGCGGCGGCCAGGGCGCCCAGCAGCCACAGCTTCGCCACCGACAACCCTGGCCGGCCCTCGGCGCCCCTGTGCGGGAAGGACGCTGCTGGTTGACCGGTGCCGGACAGGGCCCGGGTGCGTGAGGCGGTGGCGAGCACGGTGGCGCTCAGGGCCCCTCCGGTCACCAGGAAGAGGCTGGTGTGCGGCGTGCGGGCCGTCGCGGCGGCGAGGGCAGCGCCTGCGAGGGCGCCGCCGGAGTAGGCGGCGTGCAGGGACGCCATGATGGGCCGGCCGTTGGCGTTCTGGCAGCGCACCGCCGCCGAGTTGAGGGCGACGTCCAGGATTCCGTGCGCGCTCCCGAAGGCCAGCGCGGCCAGGAGCAGCGAAATCAGGGTGGTGCACTGGCCCAGGACGGCGAGACATCCGGCAAGACCGGCTCCACCGCCGACGAGGAGGGCGGGGAGCCGCTCGGGCCGGGCAAGCCGGCCGCCGGTCATGAGGCCGACGACCATGCCGAGCGCGGCTGCCAGCAGCACCAACGACAGGTGTGCGGTGCTCAGTTGGGCGGAGTGCTGGACGGCGGGCATCCGGGCGCCCCAGATGGCCATCACCACGCCGAGGCCCAGGAAGTAGCCGCTCAGCACCATCCGCTCGCGGCGGGCGGAGGCAGGTGGACGGCTCATGCCACCCGCTCGTCGGTGGACGCGCCGGCCGTGCGGGGGGTGATGTGGACGTCGAGGTGGCTCAGGGCCTGTTCGGCTCGGGCCTGCGCCACGTCGGCGGTGGGCCCGGTGGTGATCAGGTAGCCGATGCGGGCGGTGAACATGTCGCCGCCGTCGGCGGGCAGCACCAGGTCGTCGCCGACGTGGTGCTGGAAGTGGAGCCGCTCCAGCCACGGCGGCCGTTCCCCCAGGTACGCCAGACGGTCGAGGGTGCCGGAGGTGTCCGGGTAGATGAGGCGGATCGCGGCGGCCGACGCTTGGGTGGGGGTGAGGTCGGGGGCTTGGTCGCAGGCGATGTCGGCGGCGGCGCGCGGCAGGTCGATGCCGGTGGCGAGGCTCACCAGGTGGCCGATCATGTCGCCGGCGATTCTCGCGTTGACCTCGATGAGGCGGGGGCGGCCGTCGACCAGGCGTATCTCGACGTGGCTGACGCCGTCGGTGATCCCGAGCGCGCGGATCGCCGCTCGCGCGGCGGGTGCGACCACGGCGAGCAGGGGGTCGGCCGTGTCGACCGAGTGCGCCAGCTCTTCGAAGTACGGCGGATCACTGACGGTCTTGCGGGTGAGGGCGACGACCGTGGTCCGGCCGCGGTGGGTGACGCACTCGACGGAGACCTCGGGCCCGTCGAGGTACTCCTCGACCAGGACGGTGCGATTCTCGACTCCCAGCTCGGCTGCCCTGTGCGCGAACTCGTAGGCAGTGGCGAGCTGTTCGGGGGTGTCGGCCCGGATGACGCCGATGCTGGCCGCGTGTGCGGCGGGTTTGAGGACGACCGGGTAGCCGATCCGTACGGCGGCGGCCTTCGCCTCCGGGAGGTTTTGGACGCTGAGGGAGGCGGCGGAGGGGACGCCATGGCGGGCGAACAGGGTGCGTGCGGTGGCCTTGTTGCGGCATGCCTGCATCACTTCCGGACCCGTGGTGGGCAGGCCGAGCCGGCGGGCGAGGCGGGCGACCGGGACGAGATACCACTCGGTCCAGGTGAACACCCCGGCCGGCCGGTGGCGTTCGGCCAGCACCCGGCCCGCTGCGGACAGCGCCGCCTGATCGGTCGGGTCCGGTACGACGACGCAGTCGCGGAGGTACGGCACTTCCCACGAGGGCTCCTCGCCGGTGATGAGGACGACGTCGTAGGCGGCGGCCACGGACTTGAGGCAGGTGCTGCGGTATCCCTCGGCTTCCATGTCGGCTGCGGCGACGACCAGGACGACAGGACGGTCGGACAAGAACGGGCTCCTCGAAGATCTGAATGGCGGGCGGCAGGGATGGTGCTAGGTTCACGGGCTGCGTCGGCGGCGCGTCTCGATCGCGGAGGCCCAGTGCGGGTGCGCGGCGATCAACCGGCGTGCGTACAGGGCCGTGTAGTTGTTGTTGAGGCCCTTGACCCCGCGGGGGTGGCGCCAGCGCAGGGCCTCGAACAGGGCCTTCATTCCGACCCGTGTCGCTCCCTGGCCGAGGCGTTCGGCGACGAGCTGCTCCAGGGCGCGGTAGACCCAAGGGTGTTGAGTGTCGAACACGTGGAACTGGTCGGTGATGGACGGTGCGTCCCGGTGCGCGATGTCGAGGCCGGGAAGTCCGTCCTGGAGGGTGGTGGGCATGTGCGGCGGGGGTCCTCTCGTGCCGGGAGGTCAGGTGGTGGGGAGGGCTGGGAGGGTGCGCAGCCGGGTGAAGGCGGTCGCGAGGCCGAGGGCCTGCAGGAGGGCGGCGACGGTGACGGCGTGCCCGAGCTGGGCGGCCGGGACGGCGGCGACGAGGAGTCCGGCCAGCGGGAAGGGCAGCAGGAGGAGCAGGATCGTCACGGCGAGGGTGCTGGCGAACACGTCGGGTGGGATGAGGTGGGAGCGCAGGGTGCGAAGGACGACGGTGAGGCCGCCCTCGCCGGCCATCAGGACGGCGATGAGCAGGAGGTATCCGCGGTAGGTGTGGGTGTGGGCGACGGCGAGGGTCGCTGTGGCGGCGATCGTGGCGGCTGTGGCGCCGACGGGCCACAGGCCCCACCGGTCGATCGCCCGGCGGGCGGTGGTGATCGCGAGGAGGGAGGCGAGTGCTGCGGCGGACCAGATGAGTCCGGCCTGGGCGCTGGAGCGCCCGAGTTGGCTGACCACGATGACCGGCATGGCCGCCTGGAGCAGGGCGACGGCTGTGTTGGAGACGACCAGGCCGCCGACCAGCCAGGCGAGAGCGGGAAGTCCGCGCAGCGTGCGCCAGCCGGTGCGCAGTCCGCCCTTGCTGCTCACGGCGACGCCCGCTGCGGTCCGGTGGCGGGGGGCGAGGGCGGCGGCGAGGAGGGAGAACGCGGCGAGCGCGGCGAGCATGACAGCCGGTCCGCCGTGTTCCAGCAGCAGGCCCGAGACCAACGGCCCGGCGAGCATGGCGGTCTGGTCGATCCCCAGCAGAACGGACTGCACCCGGTGTGCCCGGGCTCCGGCCGCCCGGCTGGCCTCGCCGCCGGCGGTCTCCGCCGCGACATAGCTGAACTCGGTGAGGAAACCTGTCAGCGGGGCGAGCGTCATCACCGTCACCACCACCGGCACACCCGTGCCGGGGACGGCCAGCAGGAGCGCGGCCAGCGCAACGACCAGGGCGCGTGCGGTGCACGCGGTGCGGAAGACGCGGGTGATTCCGTGACGGTCGACGAGGGTGCCGGCCACCGTGAACGCGCCCAGCCGCGGCAGCCACTCCAGTGCGAAGGCGAGTCCCGTCAGGGCCGCCGACCCCGTCGTGGCCACGACGATGAGGGGAATGCCGTAGGTGGCCATGGCGAACGCGGCGCCGTCGGCGGAACGGGGCAGGTAGACGCCGCGCACCAAGGACGGGACGGGTCGGCGGGCATGACGGGCAGTACCTGCCCTCACGCGGCGATCTCGGGATCGGCGACCCCGACGAACTGCGGGTTGGCGTGCAGCCACTCCTCCAGCAGGTCACGCAACCGTGCGAAGTCCGCGCCGTCCTTCGCGCGAGAGAGGGGAACGTCTGCGCGTCGCTGGGGGCCGCTGTCTGACGGCGGCGCCGGTGGCTCGGTCAGGAGGGCGAGGGTGTGCTGGATCCGGCCGGTGAAGTCGCAGACCGGCGCCGGATACGCGTGGTGGCGAGCCCAGCGGGCCATCGCGTCGTACACGTCGGCCAGCCCTTCGCCGGACGTGGTCAGGCTGAGGCCGGCGCCGGGCTGAACGTGGACAAGGCCAAGGACGCGGGCGCGGTCGGCGCTGTGGCGCAGGTGGTGCGCGGGGATGTCGGTGAGGGTGCGGTCCAGCGCGCTCGGCGGGATGGGGCCGTTGTCGTCGATCTCGGTGATCAGGCGGATCAGGGCGCGAGAGGTCAGTACGGCGTGGGCGTGCTGGACGTCGGCCGTGGAGAGGGTGGTCATCGGCGCGGTCCTCCAGCCGGGAGTACCGCCGCCGGGCGGGCGGGGGCGGCGTGCGAGAAGAGGCCACCGGGCTGCCAGGCCGGTGACGGGCCCTGACGGGCTGTGGTCGGCGTCGGCGTGGCGGTCGGAGCAGGCAGCCGCGACGGGTTGCTGACCCACTTCTGTGCCGCGGGCATGGCCTCCGGCCGTCCCCAGACCGGGTGATGTGCGGCCTGCGTCAGGGGCTGTCCCGCGGACCATGCGGACAACGCGCCGAGCACCGGTCCGAGACTGTCGCCGGCGGCGGACAGGCGGTAGGGCTGTCCGATGCCGTCGGTGTCGACCAGTCCGTCGGCCACGAGCTGGCGCAGCGGCGGGTAGACGTTGGTCCAGTCACTGGCGGGCATGACCAACGTGGCCAGGGTCCGGCCGCTGCTCTCCCCCCGGGCCTTCAGCACCCACAGGAGCGCGGCGGCGTGCCGCCGGGTCAGGAGGGTGAGGCCGTCCTCGATCTGCTCGATCGCGGGCAGCGGCCTCTCCGGCTTCTCCAGGTTCTTCTCGGCCCAGGTGACGATCAGCGGCAGGACCGGCAGCAGCGCGGCTGCGCGGTCGGTGTGGCCGTAGGTGACGTGCCGGGTCGTGTGCTCAATGCGCTGGACGAGGCCGGCATCGCACAGCTGCCGCAATTTGAGATGCAGTTGGCCGTTGAGCAGCCAGGACACCTTGCGCGCGATCTCCTTGTAGCGCAGCGGCTGCCCGTCGAGGGCGAGCAGGATCCGGGCGTTCCAGCGCGGAGTGATCATGGCGAGGGCCTGGGAGACCCGGGCGATGTCGGCGTCGGTGTCGGGCGGCAGACCGGTGAGGGCCAAGGGAGCAACTCCTGGATGAGGAAGAGGGGGTATGTCCGCGAGGGGTCAGCGGCTCGGAGCGGTACTCGTCGCCGCCATGGGAGGCGCGGCGACGGTGGGCGCGGGGGCCGGGGCCGGCTCGGGTGAGGTGACGCGGCCCAGGCTCTGGAGCACGGCCAGAGCCGTCGCGGCCTGGACGTCTCGGACGGCGACCGCTTCGGCGAGCCGGCGGGCGCAGTCGAGAACGTGCGACACCTCGTATGCGCCGATCCGGCGTTCCGGGTGGACGAGTTGGGCGAGCCGGTCGCGGTGGAAGGTGATGCTCCGCTCGGCGAAGGTGAGGCCGTCGTGCAGGCCGAGGAGAGCGGAGAGCATGCCGGGCGGCTGGGACGGCGCGCGGGTGGCGAGGTCGGTGAGCGGGGCGCCGTACAGGTCGGTGATGCGTCCGGCGATGTCGGTGGACGTCGGGTGGGACAAGGTGGGCGGCTTTACGGTCGGCGGGCGGGGGCCGCCCCGGCACCCGGGAGTGCCGGGGCGGCAGGGGCAGGGGGCAGGGTCGTGGTGAGCGTCGGCTGTGTTCTGCGGACGGGTCGGGAGGGTTGGAGCGGGGCTGGCATGGTGCGCAGCAGGTCGTCGATCGCAGCCCGGTAGCCGTCGCGGGCGTCGAGCGCCGCGTCCAGCCACAGCGCGTCCATCCGCAGGTCTTCCGCCGACAGTTCGTCCATGTCGCGATCCGGTGCCATGGCCTCGTGCACGCGGTCGCGGACCCGGGCGACCTGTTCCTCGGCCAGGGCGAGGAAGGACCGCAGCTCCAGCGCGCGGGCCAGGGCCGGGGAGGCATCGGGGCGTACGGCCGTCGCGTACAGCTCATCGACCGCAGCGCCGAAGACCTGGTGCAGTCGGCCGTCCACGGAACTGGGCCTGCGCTGGGTGCTCACCGTGCCACGCCCATTCCGGGCTGCGGCGCGTCGGCCGGCCGGGGCGGTGCGCTGGTCGGCACGGCCGGTACCCGGTGGGTGGCGCGGAAGCGGGCCAGCCGTTCGGCGGCAAGGCCCTGCTTCCCCGGGGCCGTCGGGTCGAGATACCACCGCACGGCCTGGGCTCGCCCGTCACGCGCGAGAACGGCCGCCTCGACGCGGCGGACCAGGGCATGCGTCCGGTCGACGAGGGGGTCGGGCTGGGTCTCCAGTACGGACAGGAGGTCGTGCTCCGCGCGGTCGAGGACCGTCTGGGATTCCAGGAGAAGCCCGTGCCACTTGACGATGTCGGTGGCGTCCGGATTGGCGGCCGGCGCCGCGGTGACGGCGGCCTTCAGCTGCTCCATGCTGAGTCCGAAACGGGCTTCGATCTGTTCGGTGAGCACGTCCACGACATCGACGGTGCCGTCGGATATCTCGTCGGACAAGAAAGACTCCTTGTCGGCAGGGCGCATCGGCCCCTATTGGCGTGAGAATTCGGAGAAGTGGCCAACTCGGCCTAGTTGCCGGCCGGTTGCTGCCGTGCCGCTCGTCAGCACGTGCACGACGATGAGGGCACCGCCGTGGCAGCCGACACCGGGGCCGCGGTGGCCGCCGAAGCCGACGCAATCGGCACAGCGAACACCCCGGGCAAGGCCGCGGATATCGCTATTCGGGTGGAAGGCATGCGGAAGAAACCTCCATGCGGGAAAGGGGCGGTGAGAATCGGCCGGGGTTGTTGTCCCGGCGGCGGTATAAGAGTCCGGAGAATCGCCGGTTTGGCCAACCGGCGATCGTCGGCTATGTTGCGCCGCGCCCATCGGCGTTGGTGCTCAGCGTGTTTTCCCGGGCGGGCGCGGAACAGATGCCGTTGGCGGGAGTACAGGGCGGGTCAGCGAGGTGGCCGGCCTCACCGGCGGGAGGGGGCCGGCCGTGCCGGTGAGCCGGTCGTCGCACCACTTCAGGGCTTCGTCGACCGTGGCGAAGGCGCCCTCGCGCAGGGTGTGCGTCCACGCGCCGGTGTCGACCTCGTCGACCACGACGCGGAACGGAAGAGCCGCTCTCTCGTCCAGGGCGCGCAGGGCCACCACGGTGACCATGTCGTCCGGGTCGTCCCGGGTGTAGGAGTAGCCGAGTGCGTGGTGGTCTCCGTCACCCGCGAGGCGTTGTTCCAGTGCCCTGGTCGCCTCGTCCGCCGGTGACGGACCCAGCTCGGGGTTGAGGGCGATGGCGTCGGCGGGACAGCCGCGGTGGATCAGCCAGGACTGCGCCATCGAGGGCAGCGGCAGCGCAGCGTGCTCGAAGTCGAACGTCCGCTGCTCGTGATGCCGGTGCAGGTGAACGGCGACGTACTGGGGGATGCCCGGGTTCCAGGTGGCGGTGCGGTCGAACAGGACGTAGTAGCTGTGGGCGCCGTCGGCGGTGTGGTGTTCTGCGAGCGGGGCGAGCATGTCCTCGTGGACTTGGACCTGACGGTAGAAGTCACGGAGGATCTGCTCGTCGGCGCCGAGGCTGTCCACGTTGAAGTTGACTTCCGGCAGCCTCCTTCGGGCAGCCTTCGGTGCGGCGGGGGGCAACAAGATCCTTCCGGTCGGCGGGTCAGCGCCGGTGCGCTGGGGTGAACGGCCACGCTCCGGGCCGCGCCGCCACCTGCTGCGCCCCGCCCGCCGAGGGACGGCGGCCGGCGGCGAGTGCGGCGCGGCCGGCGTCGGTGAGGCTGACGGGCTGTCCGGCGTGGACGGGCCGGCTGGTGTCGACGGACACGAGACCGCCGGATGCGAGGCGCTGCAGTTCGGCGTAGGGGATGCGGGTACCGGAGGCCGCGGTCACCGCGAGGCGGCCGGTCAGCAGGTGCTCGTAGAGCTTGGCCCCGCCGGCGATGGCAAGCAGCGCCGCCTGATCGGCAGTGGAGATCGATCCCGCCGCCGCGCCGGCGGGAGTCGTGCGGGCGGCGGCCTCGACCGGTTCCAGGGCGGCGAGCACCCGTCGCACAGCGGCATCCCGAACGCCGGCGGCATCCCGTAACTGGTCCACGACGCGGCCGATCCGTTCGAACAGGGCGGCATCGATCGGGAACTCGCCGCTGGACAGGCGGTTCAGGAGGGTGCGGTAGAAGGTCACGCCCGTCTCGGCCTGCGTCAGCTCACGGTGCCGGTCGACCAGGCCGGTGTGCGGTTCGTCGAGGACGCCGCGGTCGCGGTGAGCCCACAGGGTGTCGACGTCGTGACCGGTGGCGGCCTCGATCCGGGAGTCGAGCGAGGACACCGCGCGCCGGGCTGCTGCCGACGCCAGATCACGGGGCATGGGCGGGGACTTCCGTGTGCTCAGAGGGTGTGCCGGTGCGAGGGGTTGTGCGCGGGGCGGGGCAGTCCCGGCATCGCGGAGGGCAATGGTCCCGGCCTCGGCACCGGGCTCCGGGTCGCCAGTTGCGGCGACCTGGAACGCGCCGCGTGCGTGCGCGCGCTCAGCGGACGGCGCGACATCCCCAGACGCCGCCCGACCTCGTCGTAGACGTCGTTGCCGGCCCGCGGCCTGACGGCCACCACGTGGATCTCCCGTCGGTGCGCCGACGTCTCGGGCGCCGGACGCAGGCCGTAGACGACCCGCCAGTCCTTACGCGCGTCCACGAACAATTTGCGGTAGCCCTCCAGGTCGCCCGTGAGGCGCAGCCCGAAGCGCTCGCCGTTCACGACGTCCTGCAGGTAGGCCAGGGTGAGGTCGCGGATGTCGCTGGGGGCCTGGAGCAGGTCGGTCAGGGCGCGGGGATCAAAGCTCAGGCCGAAGGCCGACCGTGGCTGCCCCCCGCTCATGCCGCCCGCTCGTACGGCTCACCGGAGTGAGACGGCTCGGGCTGCGTCGTCGTCTTCTGCGTGCGCGCCGACGGGGGCGGTCCGGGCAGGATCCGGTGCGCGGGCCTCTCCGGTGAGGTCATGCAGGCCGACAGCGGACCACCGGGCGCGCGGACGGCGGCGATGGTGTGGGTGAGGAAGTCCCGGTGCCACACCGCCATTCCGGACAGGCCCGCCTCGGGATCCTTGTGCTGCTGGTAGGCCATCCACAGGGCGTGCAGCCAGGCGACGACGTCCTGGTGCTCCTGCCACTGCGGGCACCAGGGCGCCGCCGTGGTGACCTCGGCCCCGTAGACGGGCAGGAGCCAGTCGTCCACCCAGTCCGACAGCGAGTCGAGTTCGTCCTCGTACGCCTCGCCCTCCAGATCCAGGATGGGACGCGCCTCCGGCGCCGGAGGCGGTCCGCCGAAGCCCGGCAGGCCGAAGGCGGCGAACGGGGCTCCTCCGGGGTCCGGAGGGGAGGAAAGGTGGTCGAGCTGGCGGGCCTGCTGCGCCGACTCCTCCATCAGCCGGCGCACACTGGCCTCGATCCCCTCCAACTGGGAATCGGGGAGGCGGACCGGCTCCAACTCCCCCTCATCCGGGGGTTCTACAGGTTCGGGCATAAAAGCAATGGCCTCCTCGGCCGTGGGAATGGCAGGACACGTCAAGCGGTGGTGAACAGGCCGAACCGCAGAAAGGGCGAAGTCCCCCCGGGATGCCGGCCTGGACTGCGAAAGGCGCCGACTCTCCCCGGAATGAGCCCTGTTGGTGGGTCAGGCAGTGAGGACCAGGTCCTCCTGGGCGAGGGTCTCGCGGAGGGTCTCGGTGAGCCGGTCGGCCGCGACGGCGGCGTACTGCTCGGTCTTCTCCACTCCGACGAAGTCGCGGCCTTCGAGCAGAGCGGCGACCCCGGTGGACCCCGATCCGGCGCAGAAGTCGAGCACCGTGCCGCCGTCGGGGCAGATCTTGACCAGCTCGCGCATCACGTCGACGGGCTTTTGCGTGATGTGCCGCCGCGCCGAACCGGACGGCTGCGAGGCGGAGTACATGCCCGGCAGGTAGACCGGGTTGCGGGTGCCGTCGATCGCGCCGTTCGAGGCCCAGACGATGAACTCGCAGTTCTGGGTGAAGCGCCCCTTCTGTGGGCGGGCCTGGGGCTTGTGCCAGGCCAGCACGCCCCGCCACAGCCAGCCGGCCGCCTGGATCGCGTCCGTCGTGACGGGCAGCTGACGCCAGTCGGTGAACAGCAGCGCCGTGCCGCCGGTCTTGGTGAGCCGGTGGGTCTCGGTCATGATCTGCGTCAGCCAGAACCCGTACGAGCGCTGGTCCATGTTCTCGCCGGTGAAGTCCGGCAGCGTGTGCTGGGCGTCGGCCGAGGTGTACTTCTGCTTCGCGGAGCGGGTCGTGCGTTCCTTCGCGGTCCGCCCGCCCGAGTTGTAGGGCGGATCGGTGATCACGGAATCGACGCAGTCGTCCGGCAGCTTGGAAAGGACGCTCAAGGCGTCGCCCTGGTGCAGGGAAAAAGGCAAAGAGGAACCCCGATTCGGGTCGGTGAATGCGCATGCGCAGGAAAGGACCGCCTCGCACATGACGTCCCCGCGGAACCGAAAATGGGCATAGAGAAGCCCGAGGCCACAGGCCGGGGAGGGCGAGGGAGTCCTAAAACTGTAGAGGCGAATCGGCCGACGACCAAGAAGTGCCCGACCGAGGGACCGGAATCCGGCACCTCCCGCCGACTTTTTGGTCAACGGCCGATTCGGGCCTACTGTTTTTGAACCGCCCGGCACACCACCGTTGGCTCTCTCCCCCTTTGGCTCCTGGAGGTTCCCCCTGCCCTGGCACACCTAGCGCCTATCGGCCACGCCGAGCGAGCGGCAACTCGCCTGCGCCCAGCCGAGGCACTCGATCGCCCACCCCGGCCGCCGCGCCCCCTTCCACGACGCCACGCGCACGCGGCACGCCGGACACCGCATCCAAAGGACCCTTGATGACGCCTCGTTACCCGCCCTTGCCCAGGCCCCCGGACCGCGACCGCCGCCGGGGAGGTTCCTCCGGTTGAAGGGCGTGGCCGTCGGCATCGGCGTCTTCGTCCTCTCCCCTCTCCTCCTCGCCGGCACGGCCATGCTGATGGCCACCAGCAGCGAGGCCGCCCAGACCACCTACACGTCCTTCAACTGCGTGGGCGACATCGACGCCGACACGGTCGTCGAGCAGGTCACCAAGATCCTCAACGGCGAGGACGCCAAGACCGCCCATGTCGAGGGACTGTCCCTGCCCGAGGAGCAGATCCCCAACGCCGTGACCATCGTGGGCACCGGGATCGGCCTCCACGTGCCGAAGAAGGGCCAGATCATCGCGCTCGCCACCGCGATGCAGGAATCCCGGCTGCGCAACCTCTCCTCCGGCGACCGCGACTCGCTGGGTCTGTTCCAGCAACGGCCGAGCCAGGGCTGGGGCACCGCTACGGAGATCCACGACCCCGTCTACGCCTCCACCCAGTTCTACGAGCACCTGCTCGCGGTGGACGGCTGGCAGCAGCTGGCCGTCACCCAGGCCGCACAGGCTGTCCAGCGCTCCGCCTACCCCGACGCCTACGCGCAGTGGGAGGAGCTGGCGACCGCCCTGCAGAAGGCGATCGCCTCGACGTTCCCCGACGCCGGCCAGGACACCAGCGAGACGGACACCAGCTCCGCCACGGCGTCCTGTGCGGCGACCGAGGACGGCTCCGGGTACGGCACCATCCCGGAAGGATCGGTACCCAAGGGCTACTCCATCCCGAAGGACGCCGATCCGACAGCGCGCAAGGCGATCGCCTGGGCGATGCAGCAGCTCGGCACGATGTACCAGTGGGGCGGCACCTGCACCGCGCCGCACGGCCCCGACCCGATGGGCCGCTGCGACTGCAGCTCCCTGACCCAGCAGGCGTACCAGCACGCCGGGATCCAGCTCACCCGCACCACGTACACCCAGATCAACGAGGGCAAGCCCGTCTCCACCAAGCACCTTCAGCCGGGTGATCTGATCTTCTCCCGCGGCAGTGCCGCACGCCCCGAACACGTCGGCATGTACATCGGATCGGGACTCGCGATCGAGGCACCAAGGACGGGAAAACCCGTTCGCATCACGCCGCTCGCGGACTGGGACATCCTCGCCGCTCGCCGCGTCATCTGATCCCCGTTCGGGACACGGCAGCCCGGGCTTAGCGCCCCTGACCGGGGATATCCCCCGCCTCTTCCGCCCCTGCGGACGGGGCCCGCAGGACACGCCATACCGCCCACCCCATTCCCCTGACACCACGGAGCATCTCCTTGATATCCCGTCACCACGCCCAGCGTGCCCTCGCGGCAGCCTGTTTGGGCCTGGCCGTCGCCGTCGGCGGCCTGGCCACCGCGTCCACGGCACAGGCGTACGACACCGGCCACACGACGATCTCGTGCAGCGCGGTGAAGGTCCGCACGTCGCCTTCGACGACGGCCGCCACGGTCGGCGTCGCCTACCGCAAAGACAAGATCGCCTACGACCAGTGGGTCTACCGCAGCGCCACCAAGACCTGGTGGACCCGGGGCACCGTGACCCGCAAGTCCGACGGAAAGAAGCTGCGCGGCTACGTGATCTACCAGTGCGCAAATCCGTACGGCACCAACGGAGCGCCCACCCCGCCGATCCCGAAGTAGGACGCCCCGGCCGCCGGTTCGGCCTCTGAGCCGAAGCGCGGTCGGACAGCAGCGCCCCCGGTCCGCGGCCTCGTCTCAGCCTCGGTGCGACACCTGCCGTGTCCTGGTGCACACCGCACCTCCCCTCGTAGGCGTCGACCGGGCCGGCCGTCTCCCGCCCCGGCCGTCGGTCCTCCTCAAGGCAATCGCCTCCCCTCCTCTTTTCTGTGATTCCCGCGCGCCGGGTTCCGGCGTGCCCAAGGAGTTTCGTTGCACCTGTTCGACACCGTGCAGTACCTGGCCTACGACCCCGGCATCACGCCCTCGGGCGGTGGCCTGCCCGGCCTCGCTGTCCTGAAGAACGTCGTCAACTCGATCAACCTGTTCGCGATCGTCGCGGTGGTCGGCGCGCTCGCCGTCTCGCTCGGCGTGTGGGCGTGGGGCCATCACACCGGCGGCCACCAGGCCGAGGCGAACGGCAAGAAGGGCGCGGTCGTCGCGGCGGGCGCCGCCCTCGGTCTCGGCGCCGCGAACGGGGTCGTGGCGTTCTTCTCCGCCCTGGGGTCGCAGGTTCACTGATGCCGAAACGGTTCCCTTCCCTGTCCGGCTACGGCCTCGGCTGGTCGACCCGGCAGCGCGTCACGGTCATCGCGACCGGCCTGGCCCTCCTGCTGGCCCTCGCCACCGTCGTCGCCCTGCTCACCGGCCGCACCACAGCCGACGGCAACCAGGCCGCCGCTTCTTCCTCCCCGCCGGGCAACAGCACCTCCTCGTCCGCCGGCCCGACGGCGCCGGCCGGGGCCGGTTCGGTGGGCAAGCCCCCGCAGCTGGCGGACCCGGTCGCCTTCGCCAAGGCCGCCGCCACCGTGCTGTGGTCGTACGACACCCGCACCACCAGCCGTGACCAGCAGCTCGCCGGCATGAGGGCGTGGCTGACGGCGGAGACGAAGTACGCCGACTGGTCCTCGTTCGCCGCGCAGGTGCCGGATCCGGTGCTGTGGTCGCGGATGGCGGACCAGGAGCAGTACGCCACCGCGACCGTCACGGAGGCCCACTACCCCTCGGCGTTCAAGCAGGCCCTGGCGGACGATCCGTCGGCGATCACCGAGGCGTACATCTACGCCGTCACCGTCACCGGCAAGCAGCAGATCTTCTGGGCGAAGGGCGGCGCCGGTGCTGAGGACCGCTCCATCACCCTCGCCGTGCAGTGCCGCCCCAACGCCGACTGTTCCCTGGTGTCCATCGCTCCCAGTGTCGTGCCCTGACCTGCCCCGAGCCCATCTGAGAAAGGAGGGGTGACTCCCCTTTGGGCTTCTGTGATCTCCCCCTCGCGGGCGCTGTCTGTGCCGTCGGCGACGCAGCTTCCTTCGCCTCCGATCCCGGCGCGGCGATCGGCAACTGGATGGCGAAATCGGCGGGCGAACTCGCCGCCGCCGCAGCCGATCTGGCCGCCGCCGCGGTCGACACCACCACCAGGGTCGACCTGAACGCGACCTGGTTCCGGGACAACTACGAGCTCATCCTGCCGATCGGCCTGATCGTCCTGGTCGCCACGTTCTGCGCCCAGCTCGTACGCGCGGCGATCCGCCGCGACGGCCAGGCCCTCGCCCAGGCATTCACCGGCACCGCCACCGGCGTGCTGTTCGCGTTCACCGCGATCGCGTTCACCACCGTCGCCATCGAAGTGGTCGACGCCTTGAGCGACGGCCTGTTCAAAGCCGCCAACCTCGACATCGCCACGGCGATCAGGCGCATCGTCACGGTGAGCCAGATCGCGTCCCTGTCCGGCCTGGGCTGGCTGGTGACGGTCTTCGTCGGCGTCGGCGCCGCGATCGGCGCCTTCCTCTACTGGTGCGTGATGATGGTCCGCAAGGTCGGCATCCTCGTCATGGTCACCCTCGCCGTCTTCGCGGGAGCCGGCGGCGGCTGGGAGGCCGCCCGGCGCTGGCGCAAGGGCTGGATCGAGGCCACCGCCACCCTCGTCGTCTCCAAGCTCCTGATGACCGTGATCTTCGTTCTCGGCATCGCGGCCATGGGCAAGACCGAGGCCAAGGACGGCACCGCCGCACTCGCTGACGTGATGGCCGGCATCGTCATCCTGACGCTCGTCCTGCTGTGCCCGTACGCCACCTTCAAGTTCGTGCACTGGGCCGCCTCGGAAGGCTCGGACGGCGAGAGCCTGCACCGCTCCGGCGGAGCGGGCGCGCAGATGGCCCGTCAGCACGCCGAACGCGCCGGACGCAAGGCCGCCGCCATGGCCGCCACCGCAGGGACCAGCGGTGCCGCGGCCGGAGCGGGCGCCGCACCCCAGGGCCCGGACTCCGTGCCCGGCGGCTTCCCCGGCGACATCGCCGCCCACCCCACGCCGAACGCCGGCACCGAAGGCAGCGGCTCCCCAGCACCGTCGTCCGGCAGCGAGGGGGCCAAGAGCGGTCTGGAGAAGGCCGTGCAACCCCCGCCGACCCATGTCACCGCCGACACCAGCAGCCAGATGGGCGCAAGCCCCAGCTCAGGCAGCTCGGGGCACGGCACCGCAGCCGGCCAGGCGGGTGGATGGCAAGCATCCCCGCCGGCCACGGCTCCGCCGCCGCAGGGCGCCCCGCCGTCCCCGCACAACAGCAGCTCGACCGGGACCGGCACGCAGCCGCCTTCGCCCACCGGCCTCTGACCCGCCCCCACGCCGGGACGGCACCCCGCACCCCCAGCCTCCGGGTGTGCCGTCCTGGCCCCGCGCTCCACCGGAAACCGGCTCCTTGTCTGAACTTGCCTCCCCGATCACGGTCAAATTCCCGCACCGCTCCCGGCGCGGCATCCTCCTGGGCCTCTCGTTGCCCCAACTCACGCTCGTCTCCGCCGCGTTGGCGCTGCTCCTCATCACGGTGGTGATCACCGGGCTCCTCGGCGCGCTCGTCCTGACCCCGATCTGGGCCGTCGTCGCCGCCCTGGTGGCCGTGCGCCGCAACGGCCGCTCCCTGATCGACTGGGCGCCGATCGTCGCCCGCTACGCCCACCGCCGCCGCACCGGCCAGACCCTCTGGCTGGCCCGGCCCGTCTCCCGTCCCCGCCAGGACGGCATCCTGCACCTGCCCGGCACCGCCGCCTCGTTGAAAGTGGTCACCCCGGGGGACTCCGCCAACGGCGCTGCCGCCGTGCACGACCCGCACAGCCAGACCCTGACCGCCGTCGCCCACGTCTCCTCACGCGCCTTCGCGCTCCTCGACCCGGCCGCCCAGAACCACAACGTCAGCAGCTGGGGGCGGGCCCTGGCGGGCATCGCCCGCACCGGACACGTCGCCACCGTGCAGGTCCTGGAACGCACCGTGCCCGATAGCGGCGACACCCTCACCCGCCACTGGAGCCGGCACGGCCGCCCCGAAACCCCTCTCGCCGGACAGGTCTACAGCGAACTGGTCTCCTCCGCAGGACCCGCCGCCGCCCCGCACGAGACGTACCTGGCGATCTCCCTCGACCTCAAGGCCGCCCGACGGCTCATCAGCCAGGCCGGCGGCGGACTGCCCGGCGCCTTCACCGTGCTGGAACAGACCACCGCGGCCATCGCCCAGGCCGCGCGCAGCGCCGGACTGACGGTGACCGGCTGGCTCACCGCCCGGGAGATCGCCGCCGTCATCCGCACCGCCTACGACCCGGCGGCGCTGTCCGCGCTGCAGCAGTGGTCGACCTCCGGCCGGGCCGAGGCCCACCCGGCCGCCGCCGGGCCCGTGGTCCAGGTCGAGGAGTACGACCGGCTCGCCACCGACTCCGCCCGCCACACCACCTACTGGGTCGAGGACTGGCCCCGCACCGAAACCTCCGCAGGCTTCCTGCACGGCCTCATGTTCACCGCCGGAGTCCGCCGCTCCCTCTCCCTCATCTACGTGCCGCAGGGACTCGAGTCCGCGATGCGCGACGTCCAGCGCAAAAAAGCGGCGATCATCGCGGACGCCAACGAGCGCTCTCGCCGCGGGCAGGTCGACTCCGAAGCCGACTCCGTCGAATACGCCGACGTCAAAACCCGCGAACGCCAACTGATCGCCGGGCACGCCGATGTGGCACTGACCGGGCTGCTCACCGTGTCCGCCGGAACCGACGCGGCGCTCGACGCCGCGTGCGCGCAGATCGAGACCGCCGCCGTCACCGCACAGGTCGACCTCCGAAGGCTCTACTACCAACAGCCCGACGCCTTCACCCTCGGCGCCCTCCCCCTCGCCCGCACTGCCCTGTAGACCCCGCACCGGCACCAGCCGAGGTCCTGCCACCGCGGCAGGAAGGAACTCTTCCCCTTTGATCTCTGCTCTTCCCGTCGGCGACGCGTACCCGTACCTGCGGGCCGCCAGCGCCGGCATCCGCCACCACGCCCGCACCCTCACCCCACGCACCCAGCACACCGCTTCACCCGCGGACCGCGTGCACCTCGACGTGCTGCACGCCCATCTGACCGCGCTGCACCACCTGCTCGACCAGCTCGCCGAATCCACCCGGCCCCCGCATCCCGCCGCCGGCCGGCACCTCGCCACCGCGCACACCCGACTGTGGCAGGCCGCCGCCGCGGTGCACGACGCCTTCCACCTCCTGCCCGTCGCGGACAAGACGCCGACGGACACGGACTGCCACCCCGAGCGGCTGCCCGAAGGGCCACCCGTCCTGACCATCTGCCAGCGCCACCTCGCCGCAGGTCACGTCGTCCGCCGCAAGACCACCCCGAGCGACCTCACCACCCCGCTGCACGGCCACACCACCACCTGCAGCCAGTAACCCCGCACCGTCGAAAGGCCCTGAATGCGCGCCCTGAAGCGCTCCACCTCCGCCTCCGCCGTCCTCGCCCCCCTCGCCGCCCTGACCACCGTCGCCAGCAGCAGCAGCGACAACGGCAACGGCTCCTATTCGACCGGCACCCTCAAGCCCACGGCAGGATCCGGTCGTTACCTCACCGACGGCTGCGTCCAACTGGACTGGAGCAGCGACGGCAAACGGGATCGCAGCCCGGTGCTGTTCACCGCTTCGGCGGTCGTCTGACCCCCGCGCCGGGTCCAGACCGCCGTCCCGTGAAAGCCGCACCGTCATGAGCCACCGGCCCGCGCGCCGCGCCCGACGCGCCAGCGCCAGCCCCCTGTTCACCCCGCATGGCATCGACCGTGCCTCCCGCAAGACCGCCCGCCGGCAGCTCGCCGAAGCCGCCGCGAAGGCCCGCGCCGAAGCCGCCGCCCCCGCCAGCGGCGCCGGCGTCGAGGAACGGGAGATGCCGTCGCCCCCCTTCCCGCCCTCCGGACGTCCCGGACCCGCGTCCGCCCGCCACAACAGGCTCAAACTGCCCGCCCACCGCATGACCACCGCGACCGCGAGCGGGGCGTATCCGTTTCTCGCCGAAGGCGGCCTGGGCGCCGAGGGCATCTACATCGGCCGCGACGTCCACGCCGAAGCCTCCTTCTGCTTCGACCCGTTCGCGCTGTACGGCAAGATCGAGGGCTTCACCAACCCCAACGTGCTCCTCGCGGGCGTGATCGGTCAGGGCAAGTCGGCGCTGGCCAAGAGCTTCGCGCTGCGGTCGATCGCCTTCGGATACCGGGTCTACGTCCCGTGCGATCCCAAGGGCGAATGGACGCCCGTGGCGCAGGCGCTGGGCGGTACCTCGATCGCGCTCGGGCCGGGCCTGCCCGGAAAGCTGAACCCCCTGGACGCGGCGCCGCGGCCCACCAGCGTCTCCGAGGCCGACTGGGCGGGCGAGATCCGCAAGCGCCGCCTGCTGCTGCTCGGCTCACTGGCCCGCACCGTGCTCGGGCGGGACCTGCTGCCGATGGAGCACACCGGCCTCGACGTCGCCCTGGACGCCGTCGTCACCCGCGCCACCGCGACCGGTCGCACCCCGCTGCTCGGCGACATCGCCGCCACCCTCAACAACCCCGACGAACTCGACGTGGCCGGCGGCATCATGTCCGGCCGTCTCGGCGACGCCTCCCGCGACCTCGCCCACGCCATGCGGCGCCTCGTCCACGGCGACCTGGCCGGGATGTTCGACGCCCCGAGCACGGTCGCCTTCGATCCCCACTCGCCGATGCTCACCATCGACCTGTCCCACCTGGGCGGAGCCGGCGACGACACCGCCCTCGTCCTCGCCATGACCTGCGCGTCCGCATGGATGGAATCCGCACTGTCCGACCCGAACGGCGGTCGGCGCTGGATCGTCTACGACGAGGCATGGAGGCTGATGCGCCACCCCGGCCTGCTCCAGCGCATGCAGTCCCAGTGGAAGCTGAGCCGCGGCCTGGGCATCGCCAACCTGATGGTCATCCACCGGCTGTCCGACCTGCTCACCGCCGGCGACGCCGGATCCCGCGGACGCGCCCTGGCCGAAGGTCTGCTCGCCGACTGCTCCACCCGCATCATCTACCGGCAGGAGACCGACCAACTCCACGCCGCAGCCGCTCTGCTGGCCCTGACCGCGGTGGAGACCGAGGCCATCGCCCATCTCAACCGCGGACGCGGGCTCTGGCGGGTCGCCGGACGATCTTTCATCGTCCAACATCAACTCCACCCCCACGAACTGGCACTTTTCGACACCGATGCCCGCTTGCGCTGAGTGGGTTCACTGCGGCTGACGGTTCACGAATGCCGACGTCCCGACCATCACAGACACGCTCAGCGCCCGCGTGGCGTACAAGGAGGCCCTCGTCCCGCGCCCCACCGCACCACCGGCCCGGCCTGAACGCTCTGCCATACACCGGCTGCGCCGGCCCAGGAGCCCCTCGGCTACCGGGTTCCTCACCGCCGCCTGCACCTACCTGCTCGCCTTCGAGCTGCTGCAGCAGCTCCCGGCCACGACACACGCTCCCACCCCTCTGCCCTACCTGTTCCTTGCTGTCATCGACGGATTCATCGCCTTCGCGCTCTTCAGCGCGGTACGGCTGGAGTCCGACGAATCCGGCATGGGCGTGTACGCGTGGGTCATGGCCTTCCTCGCCATCCCCGTGCGTGGCATCACGGTCCTCACGCTCGGCCATCTGGGAACGCGGCGGAGCCAGGGGAGGCTGTGGCAGCTCGATGACGTGGCCGTCACCTGGATGTCCGCCCTGGCGCCTTTCATCCTTTTCTTTGCTGTTGCTCTTTATGTTCTGGTCGCCGGGTACGGGGCAGACCTCGACCGGGAGCAGGCTCAGGACGGTGACGCCCGATGACACTTCGGCCGCATCGGCACCCCACCACCTCCCTGGCAGTCGCCATCGCCGCAGTCGGCTGCACCGCCTACGCCGCCGACACCAACTGGCGTTTCGCCGGCCACCATCTCGGCATGACCGGCGCAGCGGAGCGAACCGTCTTCGTCGTGGCGGGAGCACTAGCGTTGGTGGCCGGCGTCCTGATGGCTTCCCCCGCACGGGGCGGCAGCCAGCTGAGTCCAGGACGACCGCAGGTCCTGATCTGGGTGATCGCAGGAGTGCAAGCCGGCGCGGCGTACGCGGAGTCAGGTCTGGTGGCCGGCACGGTACGCGCCGTCATCGGTCCGGTCTCGGCCACCCTGATGTGGCACTTCGTGTTTTCCGGCGACCCATGTCATTGCCCCTCTGGGGGCAGACCGGCACAGGTGTCTCCCGCAGGCGAGTGATCGCACGCGGATGCCTCCGCTCCAGCTGACGCCTCACCGAACCCCCGCGATGACGCCCGCATGCGCTCAAACCGCCTACGGGGTCACGCCGACTGAAAGACCATCACGCTGATGCCCGACATTGCCGACCCCCGCTACTTCCACCAGCTGGCCCGCACCCTCGACCGGATCACCGCGCAGCTGCCGACAGCCCAACAGCTACGGCGCGGTGACGACATCAGCCCGGCCATCCACACCCTGGTCAGCGACGTCGGCCACATCCTGACGGAGATCACCGAGGAGCTGGAGACCAGTTACCGGCACGAGGTGTACGAGCGGCTAACGCACGGCCCCGCCGAACGTTACGGGACCGCCGCACTCGCCCGATGTGCGGCGCCTCTGGGCGCCGCCCTCGGACACCTCGGGCAGGTCATCGAGCAGCTCGGATTCCTCCACGAGCACCTCCTGCAGCCGGCCAACAGCCCACGGATTGCGACTCCGGCGTCCGCACGTGAACCCCTTAAGGGCCATCTCGACCGGGTCGCCGGACTCCTGCGCACCGGTGCGCAGCAGCTGCGCACCAGCTCCGACGAACTCTCCCGGATCCGTACCGCGCGGTCCACGTCCGGTACGCCGTCCGCGACAAGTCCCGATACCGGCCCGCGCAGCAGGCGCGGATCGGACGTTCAACCCCACCTACCGCAAGGAACCACCACTGCCACGCCCTGCGGGCCTCTCCGATGAGGAGTGGGCCGACTATCGCCAGTGCCAAGCCGACCACGACGGCATAGTTTCCCAACTCGCCGCCCGCGAGGCACAGATCGAGTCCGGGTCCATCGACTCCTACGACGACTACACGTTCGGCTGGGAACCCCCTGACTCGGCAACACGGCGCCCGCCACCACCGCCTCCGAACCTGCCCAGCAGCGCTCCACGGCGCTCTCCATGACGCCCGCCGGACGCACACCTCGGTCGGACGCCGCCCAGCAAACCCCGTCAACCTGCTCTGCCGGCGCACGGCCCGCCCCAGCAGCCCTCCCGGCGGGACCTCTGTGCCGGCCGACCTCCACGATGGCGATATCGCGGGCGGAAATCGGGCGTTGAGCGTGTCGATGATTGTCTGCGGGTGCACTGCTCGTAGGCAGCGGCCCTTTGCCGATGACGCGGGTCGTCAAGCGGGAACCGGCGGTGCGGTCAGGACGAGACGGTCTCGCTCGCCGGCAGGGTGCCGGTGGCGCGTGGACACACCGGTGGTTCCCGCCCTCCACGACACGTGGCAGCCCAAACCCTTTGATAGAGCCGCCCGCTCACCGCCGGCGTCGTCGCACCGGGAGCCGTCTTACGCATCCGTGCGACACCGTGCCGACGGACGTGACACCTCGCCGACGAACCTGTCCGATTCGCCTGAATCTTCATCGGCACGGTGAACGCCCGTCTCGCTGACATGGCGAACGCCGGGCAACAACCTCTGACACGCCAGACCTGGAGCCCCCCCTGCACAACCCCGACTTCGAGTTGTACGACAACGTCGGCCGCACCGCCGAGCAGATCCACGCCTACCACACCCGCTCCGCCACCAAGGCAGACCTGCAGCGCTGGGCCGACCGCGATGCCGAAGCCTTCCGCGCCCGGCACCCCCTGCCGCCCGAGCCCTTCCCCGCCCCGGACCTGAGCCCCTACCGCACGGCTGTGGACGCGGCCCAGACACCGGCCGAGTTCAGCAGCGCACTCAACGCCCTGCTGGACGCGGTCGGGCCGTTCCTGAACGAGGTCATCGATCAACTGGCCGCCACCGCCACGTGGAAGGGCCGAAACCGCGGAGCCGAACCCGAGTCACCACCCTGGCTGCTGCGCGGTGCCGCCAGCAGCATCGCTTCCGCGCTGGCCATGGCCACCGAAGCGGATTTCAAGATCCTCCGCGCGCACTACGACCCGCCCCCGGACTCGGACGCGCTCCTGAAGCAACCCCGCGCACTGCCCGGCACGCCGCCCGGCCCGCCCGGCCCGCAGCCCGGGGCCGGAGGACCACGACGCTGACAGCCGACTCACCAACCACCTGCCGCGCCACCTCAGAAACCGATACCGACGCCTTGCACCCTCTGACCTCTGAACGGAGCTGCCCTGATCACACGCTCAACGCAGTCGCCCGGTACCCACATCGTCTGGGACTGGAACGGCACCCTCAAGGACGATCTCGACGACCTGCTCGGCGCCATGAACTCCACCCTGGGCCTGCTCGGCGAGCACACCATCGACCGCGACATCTACCAGGCCCTGCACTGTGTGCCGATACCTGACTTCTACGCCCGGGTCCTCGGCCGTTCCCTGACCGACGATGAATGGGCAACGGCCGAAGCGGAATTCATGCGCTCCCTCAGCCAGCGCCCGGTCCGGCTCCGCAACGGCGCACAAGCGCTTCTCACCCACCTCCACGACAGCGGCTACACCCAGTCGCTCCTGTCCCTCCTGCCTCACACCAGGCTGCTGGCGGAGACCGCCGAGACCGGCGTCACGCACCTGTTCGACCGCATCGACGGACGCCGTGCGCCCGGCACGACCAAGGCCCAGGCCCTTGCCGCCCACCTGGAAGCGATGGGCCGTCCCCCCGACGGTCACCATGACGTCCTGCTCATCGGTGACACCCGCGACGACGCCCTCGCGGCCCGCACGGTCGGAGCCCACATCGTCCTGGTCACCGGCGGCCTGGAGAATGCCGCGTCCCTCCACCAGAGTGGTGCCGCCGTAGCCGACGACCTCGCCCAAGCCGTCGCACTGGGACTGCATCTCGTACCCCACAGCGCCCACGGCACAGCCATCGCTGCCTCCCATCCCGCAGGAACCACCATGTCCTTCGAAGACAACACTTCTGCCGCCCACCCGTCACACGCTCACCCCGTCGGCACGCCCACCGATCCGGCGGGCCACTACGTCCACGGCCGGGCCGTACTCGACCTCACCGACCGGCTCAACGCCGCCGCGTCGTACGAAGAAGCCGCCCATCTCGCCAACCAGGTCCTGGAACCGACCGACGGGCTCCTCGAACGCCTCGCCGAGTTCTTCGAGGCAGCAGCCGAGAAGGCCAAAGAGTCCGGACGCGAGGACGGGTTCGACCTGCACGACGACCTCCAGGACGCCGCAGCCACGGTGCGCGCCCTCGGCGAAGACCTGCACGTCGTCGTCGACCGGATCCACGCCCTGGCCGGCCCCCCGCGCCTGAGCTGGCAGCCAGGCGTGGCCGACCCCCACGCCAC
>NZ_JAHHIU010000078.1 GCF_024539815.1 Streptomyces hayashii | reverse complement strand
GGTGCGGCGGGCGTGGGGGGTTGGGGGATTGCACGGAACCATTTCCTTCCAAGCCGACGAACGGCACGGAAAACACGTCGTCGGAAAGCAGGTGCCTGATTGGTGCGTACCTTTGGTCTGACCAGGCGTGTTGGCCTGATCGGACCCATCCGTAAGGGGAGGCTCACCTTCGCACACGCCCCTCACAGGAAACAAGGAGTCCGAGTGACCCAAGTTCAAAGAGAGGGAATTTCAGATAAGTTACCGGCGGTAGCCGCACCCGTTTTCGAAAATGTCCCGGACGGCCCGGTTCAACTTGTGTACGGGGAAAGCCGGATGAGACACAGAATCTCCGACTTCACGCCCCGCGCGCGACGGCCGCCCAGTGGCCGGCCGACGGCACCGACGGCAGTCCGGTGGCAGCCCTGTGCCAGTCCGGCGTCGCACAGGAATCTCCCATGCGGCTCTCGGCGTACTCCCATCCGCATGGCCCAGCATCGTCGGCATGAGCGCCCCCCACTCCGCCCCCCGCGTCCGCAAAGCGGTCGTTCCGGCCGCCGGTCTCGGCACCCGCTTCCTGCCCGCCACCAAGGCGACCCCGAAGGAGATGCTGCCCGTCGTCGACAAGCCGGCCATCCAGTACGTCGTCGAGGAGGCGGCCGCCGCCGGACTGGACGACGTGCTGATGGTGACCGGTCGCCACAAACGGGCCATCGAGGACCACTTCGACCACGCCTTCGAACTGGAGCAGGCGCTCGCCGCCAAGGGCGACACCGTGCGACTGGACGCGGTGCGCGACCCGGCGCGCCTCGCCGACATCCACCACATCCGGCAGGGCGACCCGCTCGGCCTCGGCCACGCGGTGCTCTGCGCCCGCAACCACGTGGGCGACCAGCCGTTCGCCGTCCTGCTGGGGGACGACCTCATCGACCCGCGCGACACGCTGCTGAGCCGGATGCTGGACGTCCGTGACCGGTACGCGGGCAGCGTGGTCGCCCTGATGGAGGTGGCGCCGGAGCAGGTCCACCTCTACGGCTGCGCGGCCGTGGAAGCGTCCGGCGAGGACGGCGTCGTACGGGTCACCGCACTCGTGGAGAAGCCCGCACGCGAGGACGCGCCGAGCCGGTACGCCGTCATCGGCCGCTATGTCCTGGACCCGGTCGTCTTCGACGTGTTGGAGCGCACCGGGCCGGGGCGCGGCGGCGAGATCCAGCTCACCGACGCCCTCCAGGAGCTGGCGGAGGCCGGCACGGTGCACGGTGTGGTCTTCTCCGGCCGCCGGTACGACACCGGCGACAAGGCGGACTACCTGCGCACGGTGGTCCGCCTGGCCTGCGACCGACCCGACCTGGGGCCGGAGTTCGTCGCCTGGCTCAAGGACTTCGTGGCGGACCTGGACGACGGCGCCTCCGAGCGCGACCGGACGGCCGCCTGACACGACGGCTTCGACGACGGCGCCGACACCGGCACCGGCACCGGCACCGGCACCGGCGATGACGACAACCACGTGGCGGTCTGCGCCGGGACCGGGGCCGACCGGGGATCCGCCGTGGCCGGCGTCAGCCCACGGGCGGAGTCACCCCTGGGCGGTGTCCGTTGTACGCGGTGTCCGTTGTACGCGGTGTCGGTCGTGGGCGGTGTCAGCCGTTGGGACGCAGGGTCCACGTGACGGTCATCTCACCGGTGACGGCGCCGTCGGCGCGGCGGATCTCGATGGCCACCGGGAACTCGGGGCGCTCCCCCGCGTCGAGCTGGGCGACGACCTCGGCGGCCGGCCGTCCCAGGGTGGCGGTGGCGGTGACGACGCCCATCGCCAGCTTCCGGTAGGCGATCTCCGCGCCGACGGCGAGCGGCACGGCCCGGGAGAGCTGGTCCCCGAACGCCGCGAGGACGATCGCGCCGCTGGCGGACTCGCCGAGCGTGAACATCGCGCCGGCGTGCGGGCCGCCGACGTGGTTGTGGAACTCGCCCTGGTCCGGCAGCGCGACCACGGCCTTCTCCGGACCGGCCTCGATGAACTGGAGGTTCAGGGTCCTGGCCATGGGCACCGTGGCGGCGAGCATCTCGCCGATGGACATCTGGTCTGCGCTCATGCCGTGATGTTACCTACGGGTAGCTTCAGCTGACCAGCCGATGTGACGCTCGCCCCACGCCCGACCCGGGACCGTCGCCCTTTTCCCCTCGCCCGGGCCGCCGGCCCGACGCCGGAACCCCGCAATCCGGAAGTACCGGGGCACTGCGCCCGGGTCGCCCCTGTCCGACCCGGATTCGGTACGTCCCTGACAAGGGGCGGTGACCGAACCGTGTCCCCGACGGCACTAGTGTTTCTGGCCATGTGGCCAGGACAGCAGCCGCCCGGGGGAGAGCAGAACCCGCAGGCGCAGAACAATCCGTACCAGCAGCCGGGATACCAGCAGCCGAACCCGTACCAGCAACCCGGATACCAGCAGCAGCCCAACCCCTATGCGCAGCAGCCGCAATGGGGCGCCACGGCGCCCATGGGCGCCGTGGCGCCACCCGGCGGCGGCGGAGGCGGCGGCAACCGGACCAAGCTGGTGGCGATCGTCGCGGCCTCGGCCGTCGTCGTGGCCGCCGGGGTCACCGGGTTCCTGGTACTGGGCGGCGACGACGACGAACCGGCCCCCGTGGGCAAGGGCAGCAGCAGCCCCTCGGTCTCCGGACCCGCCTCGGCGTCGGCGTCCTCGTCGACCGGCACGGACGACAACCCGCGCAACGGCGAGGCGGAGAAGCCGACCATCGCCGGCTGGAAGGTCGTCGTGAACCCCAAGTGGGGCATCGCCTTCGACGTGCCGGCGGACTGGGAGGTGCAGTCTCCGGGGCTCAGCCAGGGGTTCGAGTGGGAGGACAAGAAGAAGAAGGACGGCTACGACCGGATCCTCCAGGGGGGTACGGCCGAGTTCAAGTCGAAGTGGTGCTCGGTGGACTCCGACAAGGACGGCAAGGTCGAGGACACCGCCTTGGCCATGGTCGGGAGCAAGGGCGCGGAGGGCGCCAAGAGCACCGACGAGATCGCGATCAACACGCCCGCGTGGTGGGTGTTCGGCGGCTACACCGAGCCGGACAAGAAGAGCATCACCTTCGACAAGAAGGCCACCCCCTTCACGACGGCCTCCGGCGTCAAGGGCAGTTACGCCTGGGCGCAGTCGACGAACACGCCCCAGAAGGGCAAGTGCGACAGCGACGGCAAGGCGATCACCTTCGGGTTCAAGAACTCCAACAGCGACTACGTGTCCTGGAACCTGTACGGCGCCAAGGGCGTGAAGGACGAACTCCCGAAGGCCACGATCATGCAGATCCTCAGCACCGTACGACTTCACGGGACGCCCACCCAGAACTAGGCCGCCCGGCAGACCTGGCCCCCTGCGGACCCGGGACCCCTGCGGACCCGGGCCTCCGGGGCCGGCCCGGCCCCCCGGGCGGGCCGGGCCGCTCGCGGCGACAGCCGCCGTCTGCCCGGCCCGCCCGGGGAGCGGGCAGACGGCGGCCCGCCGGCCGGCCCTCAGCCGATGCCGAACGCCCCCTCTGGCGGTTCGGGTGACGGTACGGCGTCCTCGTCGCGGACGGGGCGGGCGTCGCCGATGAGACGGCGCAGGCCGGGGCCGTGTTCCACCCTGGCCGGGAACGCGTCGGAGGCGGTGCGCCGGGCCAGTGCGGCCAGGTCGAGCGGGCGGTGCGCGGCGGCCAGCACCGCGTTGCCGAAGCGGCGGCCGCGCAGCACGGCCGGCTCGGCGATCAGCACCAGCTCTTCGAACACCTCGGCCAGGTTGGCCAGTTGGGACCTCAGGAAGGCGAACGGCGCCGCGTCGGCGAGGTTCGCCAGGTAGACCCCGTCGCCGCGCAGGACCCGTGCCGCCTCCTGCGCGCAGGTGAGGGAGGTCAGCCGGGCGGGGATCCGGGAGCCGCCGAAGACGTCGGCGACGAGCGCGTCCGCGGAGTCGTCCGGGGCCGCTTCCAACCAGGCCCGCGCGTCGGCCGTGTGCAGGACGACGCCGGCGCGGGGCGGGACGGGCAGGTGCTCGACGACCAAATCCAGCAGACCCCGGTCGAACTCGACGACGTCCTGCCGGGAGCCCGGCCGGGTCGCGGCCACGTACCGGGGCAGGGTGAGCGCGCCGCCGCCGAGATGCAGCACGTCCAGGGGCCGTCCCGGCTCGGCGACGAGGTCCAGGACGTGCCCGAGGCGCCGCGCGTACTCGAACTCCAGGTGCGTGGGCTCGTCGAGGTCGACGTACGACTGCGGCGCCCCGTCGACCGTCAGCAGCCAGGCCCGCTCCCGGTCGACGTCGGGCATCAGCTTGGCGGTGCCGTGGTCGACGGCTCGGGTGACGGGTACGGGCTCGTCGTTCACCTGTTCATTGTGCCGGGGAGGACGCGCCCGCCGGGACGCGCCCCCACTCCGTGAGCCGGGCCGCGGACCGGCTCACGGCAGTCGGACCCGCTTCCCGGGGCCGCGGCCCGGCACGCGTCGGCCCGCATTACAGGACGGCCGTCACGGTCCCCGCCCCCACGGTCCGCCCGCCCTCGCGGACGGCGAAGCCGAGCCCGGGCTCCAACGCGACGTCGTGGCCCAGTTCGACGGTCATGGTGACCGTGTCCCCGGGCCGCGCGACCGGGGTCTCCCCCAGGTCCACGTCCCCGACCACGTCCGCCGTGCGGATGTAGAACTGCGGCCGGTATCCGGTCGAGACGGGCGTCGTACGGCCGCCCTCCCGCGTCGACAGCACGTACACCCGCGCCTCGAACCGTCTCCGCGGCGTCACGCTCCCGGGCGCGGCCACGACCTGCCCGCGACGGACGGCGTCGCGCGCCACCCCGCGCAGCAGCAGGGCCACGTTGTCGCCGGCCTGAGCCTCCGTCATCGGCTTGCCGAAGGTCTCCAGACCGGTGACGACGCTCTCCAGGCCCGCGCCGAGCACGTCGACCCGGTCGCCCACCCGCACCGTGCCCCGTTCCACCGCGCCGGTGACCACGGTCCCCCGGCCGGTGATGGTGAGCACGTTCTCCACCGGCAGCAGGAACGGCGCGTCCAGATAGCGCTCGGGAACGGGCACATAGGTGTCCACCGCGTCGAGCAGCGCGTCGACGGCGCGCGTCCAGCGCGGGTCGCCCTCCAGGGCCCTCAGCCCCGACACCCGCACCACGGGCGCGGCGTCGCCGCCGTAGCCGTGCTCGGTGAGCAGGTCGCGGACCTCCAGCTCGACGAGGTCGATGAGCTCCTCGTCGCCCGCGTCGGCCTTGTTGAGCGCGACCACGATGTGGTCCACCCCCACCTGCCGGGCCAGCAGGACGTGTTCGGCGGTCTGCGGCATGATCCCGTCGAGCGCCGAGACGACGAGGATCGCCCCGTCGAGCTGCGCCGCGCCGGTGACCATGTTCTTGACGTAGTCGGCGTGGCCCGGCATGTCGACGTGCGCGTAGTGCCGGGTGTCGGTCTCGTACTCGACGTGCGCGATGTTGATGGTGATCCCGCGCGCGGCCTCCTCCGGGGCCCGGTCGATGCGGTCGAACGGCACGAAGGAGCCGGTGCCGCGGTCGGCGAGAACCTTGGTGATGGCGGCGGTCAGGGTGGTCTTGCCGTGGTCGACGTGACCCATGGTGCCGATGTTGAGATGCGGCTTGGTCCGCACGTAAGCGGTCTTGGGCATGGCTGTACCTCGAAGCGTGTCCGTAGGAAGGAGGACCCCGAGGAAGCGGCCGACCCTCCCCCTGGGGGGTCCGCCGGGCAGTCCGGGGAGGGTCAGCTTCGGGCGCCGTCGGCAGCGGCCGCGAGGATCGGGACGGCAGCCTTCGGGGCATCCGCGACTGCGGACGCTGCGAAGTGGAAGGCCTGCCGGAACATGAGGCCGATCCTCGCCGACGGTTCGTCACGTGTCGAATGGTTTTCGCCGGATCGGGGAGGGCGCCCGGTGACCGGACGCGCCCCGCGCGGCGAGCCCGGGGAGGAACCGCTCAGGCCAGGTCGGGGGCCGCGTCCATGTTCTTCAGGGCCTCACGGACCGTCAGCGGCGCGAACCGGCCCCGCTCGCGGACGAGGAAGGCGCGCACGGCGTCCGGGTCGGTCTTGGCGTACTCGCGCAGGCACCAGCCGATGGCCTTGCGGACGAAGAAGTCGGGGTGGCCGGACTGGCGCAGACAGTACGCGAACAGCCGGTCGGCGTCGGTGCGCTCCTTGTGGCGCAGTTGGTGCAGCAGCGCGGTGCGGGCCACCCACAGGTCCTCGTCGACGATCCAGTCGTCCATGTCGGCGGTGAGGCCGGGGTCGGCGGCGACGAGGGCCCCGACCACGTGCGCGGCGAGCAGATCGACCGTGTCCCACCAGGAGGTGGTGGTGATGAGCCGGCGGGCCACGGGCAGGAAAGCCGACGACAGGCGTCCCGAGTGGCGGCGCAGGTAGTCCACGGCGAAGTAGTGGTACTCACGGTGCGGCAGGGCCCAGCAGCGCAGGGCGATCGCCGTGCAGTCGGCCTCGGTGGGCCGGGGCGTGCCGGCGAGGACGGCGCGGGAGAGGGCCCGGCGGTCGGGGGTGGGCAGCCCGAGGAAGGGGGCCACGTCCTTCATGTACGCGCGCATGGCCGCCGCACGGGCGGGGTCGGCCGCGCCGGCGTACGCGGTCGTCAGCCGCTCCAGCACGGCGTCGGCGAGAGCGCTGCGCGGCGCGCCGATCGGGCCCGCGACTGTGACGGTCATGAGACGAACCATACGGCGATCACACATGTTCGTCCGTTAGTGTCACGGGATGCTCGATGCCACCACCCGCTCTGGGGGCACCGCCACGGCCCTTCCCCGGGCCACCGGCACGGACTTCGTCATTCCGTTGCTCGCGCCTGCTCCCCTGCCCCTCGTCTCGACCGTCACCGCGACCGTCGTCGCGCCGCCCGTCCCGTCCTCGGCTGCCGCTCCCGGCGGCCTCGCCGCGCGCTGCGGCAGAGTGCTCCTGTCGCCCTGGTCCCGTCTGGCGCTGCTGGTGGCGCTCCTGGCGGCGGCCGCGGCGAGCGTGCTGCTCTTCGAGCCGCAGAAGCTCCTCGCGGCCGGCTGGCCGCCCCAGTTGGGCGGCGCGTCGGCGGTCGCGCTCTTCGCGGTGGCGTACGGACTGTGCACGGTGGCGTTCGTGCCGAGACCGCTGCTGAACCTGGCCGCCGGCGCGCTGTTCGGCTCGCAGTGGGGCACCGGCGCGGCGCTGGCGGGCACGGTGCTGGGGGCCGGGATCGCCTTCGGGCTCGGTCGCGTCCTGGGGCAGGACGCGCTGCGGCCCCTGCTGCGCGGCCGCCTGCTCAAGGCGGCGGACGGCCAGCTCAGCCGGCACGGGCTGCGCTCGATGCTGGCGGCCCGGCTGTTCCCGGGGGTGCCGTTCTGGGCCGCGAACTACTGCGCCGCCGTCTCCCGCATGACGTGGCCGTCCTTCCTGGTGGCCACCGCGGTGGGCTCCATCCCCAACACGGCCGCCTATGTCGTCGCCGGGGCCAGGGCTTCCTCGCCGACCTCGCCGGCCTTCCTGATCGCGATGATCTGCATCGCCCTGCCGGCGCTGATCGGCGCGGCGGTCGCCTGGCGCAAACGCCACCACCTGCGCCGTCCGTAACGTCAGCTTCCCGGGCGCGGGTTCACGCGTGGACGTCCAGCCGTCCGCACAGGCCGAACCTCCCGCGCTCGGACGGCTCCTCGGCCCGCACGAAGGCCTCAGCGAGGTGAGAGACGTCCCCTGCCGGCGTACGCGCTCACCACGGGTGCGCCCGCAGATACTTGGCGATCTCCTCGCGCTCCCAGGCGCCGTCGGCCACCACCACCCGGTAGCGGCGGGTGAGCGTGTCGCCCGGGGCCAGCTCCAGTTCGTCGAAGAAGGCCCAGGACGGGGCGATGCCCGCGAAGGGCTCGTTGCGGACGAACCAGTGGGCGGGGTGGGCCCCTCGGGCGCCGGCGTGGTCGTTCTCGGGGGCGTGCGCGAAGACGACGGTGGCGTGACCGTCGGAGCCGTCGTGCTCTCCGCTGAGGGCGAGCCAGGGGCTCTGCGAGGCCATCAGCCCCGCTCCCTCGCCGTCGGGGCCGATGATCCGGCCGTCGCGGAATGCGCGCGGGCCGCGCCAGAACAGGCCCGTGTAGCCGGCCATCTCCCGCCCGGCGGTCGTCGGACTGCCGAAGCGCAGCGGCTCGTCACGCCGGTTGGTGACGGCGCTGGTCCAGGTCAGCGCCCAGGAACCGGAGTCGGGCTCGACGTCGTGCACCTCGACGCGGCGCGCCTCCTCCGCCCACAGCTCGCCGTCGGACGGATGCCACGTCAGCCGTTCGGCGATGACGGCTCGGCCCCCGTCCGCCGCGACCTCGTCGAAGCCGACATGCGCCATCGAGCCGACCCGCTCGGGCAGTTCCAGGTACCCCTCGCCGTGGACGTACGAGTTGCCGCCCCACAGGTTGGCGCCCGAGAGATGCGAGGCGGTCAGCGACAGCCCCTTGTGCCAGCGGTGGTCGTTGGGCCGGTAGTCGGTGACGACGTCCCCGGCGAGGGTCCGCAGCGGGTGGATGTACGGCTTGGGCGCCTCCCAGGCCGCCTCGGGCCGGTACACGTAGGCGAGCAGTTCGACGCCGGTGGCCTGGTCGGTCACCGTGACGCGGTCGCCGTGGGCGTGCACCAGACGCAGCTCCGCGGTCATACGGACACCTCCGCGGACGCCGCCGCCGGCGCCCAGCCCGGGGCTCCGCCGTGCAGGGCCGTGTAATAGGGGTCGCCGGGACCGATCTCGCCCCGCCGCACCGTCGTGTCCGTGAACGCCGACCTGTACAGCGCGGTGATCAGCTCCAGGCTGGTCCGTCCGTCCTCGCCGCTGCTGCGCGGCCGCCGTCCCGCGCGCATGCAGGCGACCAGCTCGCGCAGCTGGGCCAGGTGCGAACTGGGCACGTCCGCGCCGAAGTCCCGCCAGCCGGCCACCTCGTCGTCCGGGACTCCCGGGGCGGGGGTGACGCGCCAGTCGGCGTTGGAGTGGCCGTACAGGTGGGTGAGCTCGACGGTGGCGCGCTCGCAGTCGACGCGGATGCGGCTGACCTCGTCGGGGCTCAGGACGCTGTTGACGACGGTGGCCAGCGCGCCGCTCTCGAAGCGCAGCAGGGCGGTGGACACGTCCTCCGTCTCCACGTCGTGCACGAGGCGCCCGGCCATGGCCCGCACCTCGCTCCACGGGCCGAGGAGGTCGAGCAGCAAATCCATCTGATGGATGCCGTGGCCCATCGCCGGGCCGCCGCCCTCGGTCTGCCAGCGGCCGCGCCAGGGCACGGCGTAGTAGGCGGCGTCGCGGTACCAGGTGGTCTGGCAGTGGGCGACGAGCGGCCGGCCGAAGGCCTGCTCGGCGAGCAGCCGGCGCACATGGCGGGCTCCCGATCCGAAGCGGTGCTGGAAGACGATCGAGGAGAAGGGGCCGGCCGGCGTCCCCTCCTCGGCCGCCACGGCGTCGTAGTCGGCCAGGGTGGGCACGGGCGGCTTCTCGCACCACACCCAGGCGCCGGCCCGCAGCGCGGCCACGCTCTGCTCGCGGTGCAGCGTGGGCGGGGTGCAGATGGTCACCAGGTCGGGTCGCTGCTCCGCCAGCATCCGGTCCAGGTCGGTGTAGGCGTGCGGCACGCCGCCGTCCGCGCACAACGCCCGGACGGTGTTGGCATCGATGTCAACGGCCGCCACGACCTCGGTCTCGCCCTCGGCGGCCAGCTGCTGGAGGGCGGGCAGATGGGAGCCGCGGGCGATGGCGCCCGCGCCGACGACGGCGGCCCGGATCCGGCGGCCGTCGAGCGGACCGGGCGGCGGAGTGGTGGGGGACATGGGCGTGATCAGCACTCCTCGGACGTACGGCCGTGGACCGGGCGGGTCCGGCAAGCGTGCGGGAAGCACTCGGCGCGTGTGCGGTACCTGTGCACAGCAAGCGCTTTCCCGTCGGCAGCAACGTATGCGGCGGCCGGGCAGCCGGTCAACCATGCGGGCATCCCGGCGTGCGGCTCGGCAACGCGGCCGGTCAGCCGTCCGGACGCCCCGCCGCGCGGCCGGGGACCGCGGTCGGTGGCGCCGTCCGCCGCGCCCCTGTGCGGGACCTGACACACGAGACCGCTACCCTTTCTTTGCACACCCTTGATCATTGGGCGCGGCCGCCCGCCGTCGCCGTCGCGCCCTTCTCCGATCGGCACTTGGACTCCGTAACCCCATGTCTTGGTTTGAATCCCTCGTCCTCGGACTCGTCCAGGGGCTGACCGAGTTCCTCCCCGTCTCCTCCAGTGCGCATCTGCGGCTGACCGCGGCGTTCTCCGGCTGGAAGGACCCCGGCGCGGCTTTCACCGCGATCACCCAGATCGGCACGGAGGCGGCGGTGCTGATCTACTTCCGCAAGGACATCGGGCGGATCATCGCGGCCTGGAGCCGGTCGCTGTTCGACAAGACGATGCGCAAGGACCACGACGCCCAGATGGGCTGGCTGGTGATCGTCGGATCGATCCCGATCGGGGTGCTGGGCGTGACCCTCAAGGACCAGATCGAGGGCCCCTTCCGCGACCTGCGCATCACGGCCACGATGCTCGTCGTCGTGGGCGTCGTGATCGGCATCGCCGACCGGCTCGCGGCCCGGGACGAGACGGGCGGCAAGCACCGCGCGCCCAAGCAGCGCAAAACCCTGGAGAACCTCGGCGTCAAGGACGGCCTCGTCTTCGGCCTCTGCCAGGCCTGCGCGCTCATCCCCGGCGTCTCGCGCTCCGGCGCGACCATCAGCGGCGGCCTGTTCATGGGCTACAAGCGCGAGGCCGCGGCCCGCTACTCGTTCCTGCTGGCCATCCCGGCCGTGCTGGCCTCCGGGGTCTTCGAGACGAAGGACGCGCTGGAGGGCGGCCATGTGGCCTGGGGGCCGACGCTGTTCGCGACGGTGATCGCCTTCGCGTCCGGCTACGCGGTCATCGCCTGGTTCATGAAGTTCATCAGCACGAAGTCCTTCATGCCGTTCGTCTGGTACCGGATCGTCCTCGGTATCCTGCTGTTCGTGCTGGTCGGAGCCGGTGTGCTGAGCCCGCACGCGGGCGAATCCGGCGGCTGAAACCGGGCCTCACAGGTAGCGCTATCTAGCATTTCCTAGCGCCTGATTGCAGCATCACGCCATGATCATCTCCCACTCGTCTCCCACTCGTCTCCCACCTGGGAGGCGGAACGCACGGCCAAGTAGGGGATGACGCGGAAGGGCCCGCACGTCCGTGCGGGCCCTTCCGCACAGAGGGTAGAGCGGGTCAGCTGTTCATGTCCGGCCAAGGCCGCGACTCTCGCCACCCGGAAACGCAGCCGCTCATCCATCGTGTCCCAGGCAGCACCCGGTGAGGTCGTCCAGCGCCGCGGCCGTGAGGATGAGCCGGTCGAGGCGCGCTTCCATGTCCTCCCCCGCGTGCGTCACCTCGACTGCCTCACCGTGCGGACCCGTGCCCCGTACACCGCTATGGCGACTTCCCCCATGTCCCCGTTGATCGCGAGGACCTGAAGGAGCCGGATGTCCCCGGCCTCCGTGATCTCATCCGGTGCGCGGCCCTGGAGCTGGTGCTCCACCACCGCCGCGCCGTCCCCGCTCACGTTTCAGGGCAACCATGGCCGTCACGATGACGTCCGCGAACTCCTTCGGCACACCCCACGTGTGAGGCGCCCTTCCGCGGGTTGGCGCCGTGAACGGCCCTCCGCGGCCTCGCCCAGCTCCTGACTGATCTTGAGCACGTGCACCGGCTCCGCAGCACGCCGCCCATCCTCGAAAGGCCCCTCCACCAGACCGACTCACGGTCGCTCCTCGCCCGCCGTTCGGCCCATGAGATCTGTACCGTCCCGCGCTACCGCGCACGACGCCGTGGGCAGAGCCACACCCGATGGTGGCCCGAGGGCCGGCACACCGGGATATGACTGGACGACAAGGACATCGTCTGCGCTGAGGCCTGGCCGATTCTGCACGACTCGCGGTGTACAAGGTCACACAACGCCATCAATACTGAGCGGCGGTCTTCGCACAGCTCGCGGCGAGTCAGATGTGGTGCCAAAATCGCAGCGGCGTCTCGCCATGGACATCTTCGAGTTCCGGCGGTGTCCCTGCGGAGACGTTTTGCTGCTACCGGCCGGACGCGACAACAATGCTGATCGCCGAAGCCCCGAACAGGACGCCGATGAGATCCGTCAATGCACCAGCCGGGACACGCATCGGCCTCCACCAAGACCCTTGACGGCCTCACACGAGTATGCCCAGTCCCTGACGCGGAACAGCGGCGCGGGAGCGGTCAGTTCTTTCGCCACCAGTACCTCGATCACCTGGCCGTGCGTCAGGTCCGCCCGCGGAGCCGGTGGCCGCAGCCCGTCGACGATCCTCGACATCCAGCCGCCGCAGAAACTCGGCAGCGACAGGCAGAGCGCCCAGGCGCTTGGTCACCACGGACTCCATCACGACACCCACGCGAGGGCATTCCGTCCGTGGCCTTGGGGACCAGGAAGTCATCGACATACCCGGACCAACGCCGCTAAACCGGCAAGACCGTCCAACCATCTGATTCAGCGACCCGGCAAGTACCGACCCAGCGCTCCGCCCGCCCCAGCCTGCACACAGGCGTTTCCACAGGTCAGCTCACATGTCCGCACCCTGGACAGCACCCTAGGCTGTGGAACTCAACTCGTAGAGAGCACTGATTTGGCGGCTACTTCTTGCCACTCCCAGAGCTTCCTCCGTGCCGGAACCCCATCACAGCAGTCGATCAAGGACCAGCCCGGCAGCACCACCGCACTACCCAACACCACCAACACGCCCGCCAGCTGATCGCTTACACCACGAAGCAACTGGCCAGGTTCCGTGCGCTGCTGATAAGCACGACACACATCCCCGAGCTCGACGAAGAATCCGCGCAGCGCATTGGGCCACAGCGTATGGGGGACGATCCCCTGCGCGATCTTTCCCCCTTGCCTGTGCCCCTGGGGGCGCTGCGTTAGGGAAGACGGCGCGAGCACGGGGGGCAGCACCATCCTGGTGGTGTGCGAGGTTCGGCTGGATGACCGATCAGCAACGACCGAAACAGATCCAACCCGCCACACCTCTGATCACTTCGAGCCAAGTAGGCAACTCCGCCCCTTCCGTATCAGATACTGCTCTGACTCTCGGTAGTCGCACGCGTATGCCGTCCCGGGAGCGGGGTTGGGGACGATGTCGGGAGTGAGATGCAGCTGACCCATGCCGAAGTGATCAACTTTCGCGCCCTGGAGAGGGTGGACGTCCGAGTTGACCCGAAGGCCACTCTCATCGTTGGGCGCAACAACAGCGGCAAGACATCGTTCGTCAATCTCTTCGAGAAGTTCTTCGGCGAGGAGGACACGAGGTTCGTCCTGGAAGACTTCTCCACCTGCCGTATCGCCGACATCGAACAGGCGCGGCAGATCTTCGGCGAGGCTCAGGCGCATGCCGGCCGTGGAGACTCCGAGACGAGCGAGGACCTGCTGGCCAAGGCCTACGACCTCGTCCCGGCCATCCGCTTGGTCCTCACCATCGAGTACGCGGAAGACGACGACCTCGCGCCCCTCACGGGTGTGATCCTCGACCTGGACGACACCTGCTTCGAGGTCAAGATCGAAGCAGCGCTGGAGGTGGCCCGCCCAAACGACTTCCTCAAGGACTTCTGGTCGGCCAGCCAGCGGGAGCAGTTCGATCGCATCAAGTGGCTGCGCAAGAACTTCTCGGACTACTTCACCCCGGCTTATCGCGCGGTCAGCCCCTTGGACGAAAACGTCCGCAAGGAGATCAAGCGCGGCGCCGCCGAGTCCATCCTGTCGGTCAAGTTCATCTACGCGCAGACCAAGATGGATGACACGCCGAGCGACAAGGCCCGCACGTTGTCGAAGACGTTCGAGGCCTACTACAAGGTCAACAGCGGGAACGAGGACCGTCATCAGAGCATCGAGCAGATCGAGACCGCTCTGGCGTCCGCCTCACAGCAGCTCGACGACAACTACGCCACGCTGTTCGACCCGATCTTCGAGGACCTGCGCACCTTCGGGCTGGGCACCATCACCCCGGTTCAGAAGCCCCGCATCGTCTCCCTAATCGAGGCCTCAGGCATCCTGCGCGGCAGTACCCGCATCCAGTACCCGTCCGGGGACGACGACTTCCATCTTCCCGAAGGGCACAACGGGCTGGGCTACAGCAAGCTGATCTTTACGATCCTGCAGGTCATCAGCTTTCACCAGACCTACGAGCGCACGACACCCAAGCCGGCGCTGCAGGTGCTGTTCATCGAGGAGCCCGAAGCCCATCTGCATCCCCAGATGCAGGAGACGTTCATCAAGAACATCCAGGACTTCATCGACCGTAAGACGGGCTGGAAGGTGCAGGTGGTCATCACCACGCACTCCTCCCACATCGTCGCCAGCAGCGGCTTCCACACAGTGCGCTACTTCGACCGTTCCGAGCCGCAACTCACGGTCAAGGATCTCTCGACCTTCGAGGCCAACGTGAAGGCCACTCCGCAGGGGGACGAGACCCTGCGCTTCCTGCGCCAGTACATGGTCTTGCACCGGTGTGACATGTTCTTCGCCGACAAGGTGATCCTGATCGAGGGCACCGCAGAACGACTGATCCTGCCGGAAATGGTCCGGCGGTGCGCCAAAGGTCTTCTGCACCAGTACGTATCGGTCATCGAGGTCGGCGACGCCTACGCCGTCCGCTTCCGGGAACTGCTCGCCTTCCTGAACGTCAAAACCCTCGTCATCACCGACATCGACTCCGTGTGCCCCAAGCACCGCAAGGCCTGCCCACCCGGCCAGGGGCCGACGGTCACCTCGAATGCGACGCTCAAGAACTGGCTGCCCGCAAATTCCAGCATCGCCGAGCTGCTCGCCACCGACCCGGCCGACAAAGAGCAAGGACACGTCCGCGTCGCCTACCAGATCCCGGAGAAGGATTCGGGAGCCTGCGCGCGGAGCTTCGAGGACGCCTTCATCATCGCCAACGCAGAACCCCTCGTACGTGGCTTCCGCCAGCTCGCCCTGAAGACGGCCTTCGTCAAGGAGGTCGGGGCCGACCCCACCGCCGACGACATCGAAGCCAAGGCCTACGACATCGCACAGCAACTCAGCGACCACAAGACAGACTTCGCCTTCGACGTCATGCTCCTGGAGGACTGGGCCGTTCCCCGCTACATCGCCGAAGGACTGCAGTGGCTCGCCTAGACACCCTCGAAGCCGTCACCACGGAGCTGGAGGCCCGGCGCAGCTTCCTCGTCGAAGCAGGGGCCGGCGCCGGCAAGACGACCACCCTGGTGCGCGCCCTGCAGCACCTCCTGACCCACCACCGCGCAGATCTGGAGGTACACGGCCGGCGGATCGCCTGCATCACCTACACCAACGTCGCCAAGAAAAAGATCGTCGAACGCATCGCCGCAGACCCGCTCGTCGACGTCGACACCATCCACGAATTCCTGTGGAGTGTCATCCAGCCCTACCAGTTTGAGCTCTGGCAGCAGATCCTCGACTACAACAAGGACCTGTCCAAACCGGAAGACCTTGATGATGTCACCGATCCTCCCGTCATCGAGTATTCCGACCGCGGGCGCAGGCTGCACGAGGGGCGCATCTCCCACGACGACGTCATCGCGCTGTCGCTCCGCCTCGTCACAGCCCACCCCAAGCTCATACGCATCATCACCAGCAAGTACCCGGTCATCTTTGTCGACGAGTACCAGGACACTTCGCCCAAGACGATCCAGCTGTTGCTGGACCACCTGGCCGGTGCAGGCCGCGAGAAATGCGTGGTCGGTCTCTTCGGCGACTCCATGCAGAAGATCTACGAGTCGGGCGTCGGAGCAGTAAAACGGCCCGGCCTTCTCACCGAGATCACCAAGCACGAGAACTACCGGTGCTCGCCTCCGGTCGTCGAGGTGCTCAACCGGATGCGTCCCGAGCTCACCCAGGACGCCGTCGGCAAGCAGCAGACTGGCGAGGTCCACTTGTTCCTCAACAGCAGCATCCCGGCCGGCCCTGCGCGACTCACCGCCGCCGAAGCAGTACTCGCCCGCAACGGCTGGACACGGGAGAACAGCAAATACCTGCTGCTCACCCACCGAGGGATAGCCGGCACCCTGGAGTACGCCAACCTCCTGGAGCAGTACCGAAAGCTGGGCCGCTACGGTCCCGACGACCTCATGGCACGCAACGAGCCGTACATCCAGTACCTCACCCGCATCGAGGCCATCAGCGCCGCGTTCCGCGACAACGACTTCGCCGGGCTGACAGACCTGCTGGACGAGGGACGGACACGGATCACCCGTCACGCCCACAAACGCGCCATCAGTGACGCCATCCGTGCACTCGACGCCGTACGCAGCACCGGCACCATCGGTGAGGTGCTCGATCTGATGGCCGACGGCCATCTCCTCCCCCAGCCGGGAAAACTCAAGGATCTGGAACGCCGGAGATCCGCAACGGACCTGGACGAACGCAACCAGCGACGGGCGGACTTCTCCAACAACCTCCGCACCGTGTCCTACCGTGAAGTCACCAGCGTCACCCACTTCATCGACGAACTCACCCCGTTCTCAACCCAGCACGGCGTCAAGGGTGACGAATTCGAGAACGTCGTAGTGGTGGTCGACGACCGCGCCTGGAACAGGTACAGCATCAGCAAGATGCTCGCCGGCACCGACAACCCCGACCGTACCGAACGGTCACGCAACCTGTTCTACGTCTGTTGCTCGCGAGCCCAGCGTGGCCTGGCCGTGGTGTTCATCGACGATCTCCCGGACGGAGCAGAGCCCACACTCCACACCTGGTTCTCTTCAGGCACCATCCACCCGTGAAATACGTACCACGCAGAGCAGTTACGCATCCCGGACTCCGGGACGTGCAGCGCAGACCCGCTACTGCCAGTGGGCACATTCGCCCCTATGTCGCAGGTAAGCAGCCGCACGCCAACTCCGGGTGCGCACACTGTTGCTGCGCTGCGTGAGGACCGTGAGGGGATGCCAGGCGGCAAGCAACTTCCCGCAAACTTACCGGACTTAACGATCGTGTTCGGGCAGGTCAAGCCGGGCCTTCTACTGCTCTGATCATGCTGCCAAGGCGAGGTTGTGCATGTGGGCGACGGCCTGGACCGCATGGTGGAGGCCGTCGCCGCTGGGCTGGCGGCAGTCACGCAGGATCTTGCAGTTCTTCATCCGGGCGAAGGCATGCTCAACGCGGGCACAGACCCGACGATGCTCGGCGTTGTCTTCCTCCTCACCCGCGAGGAGTGGCCGGCCGGGCCGTTTTCGGTGCGGGGCGACCAGGCCTGTGTTGATGTAGGCGCCGTCGCCCAGCACCGTGACGCCGTCGCAGTGCTGGGCAAGACCGGAGTTCCGCCAGACCTGGGCATCGGCCCGGTTGCCCGGGCCAGGCAAGCGGCGGGCACGACCAGCCTGGTGCCAGCATTGATGATGACCTGCACATTTACCGAGAACCGGTAGTTGCGGCTCGAGGCGCCGATCTTCCGGTCGCGGACCGGGACAAGCGTGCCGTCCACGATCCACAGCCGGTCCGTAGTGTCGGCGGGCCGGGAGATGGGCTCAAGGGCGAGGAGGGGCCGCAGCCGCTGGATGACCCGGCACACCGTCGCCGGCGAGACGGCGAACAGCGGCGCGAGCTGTCACACGGTCAGTTGGTGCGGTAGTAGACCGCCACCAGCAGCACCCGATCTGCCAACGGCAGACACCACGGCCGCCCGCCGCCGCCAGGACCGCTGCCGCCCCGCTCCCGCACCACCCGTAACAAGCCTTCGTACTGCCGCATCCGCAGGCCCGTGAACGTCTCGACCCACAACGGATCGGATGTCTGACCTGATGGGCACAGGGGCGGAGCCGTGTCGTCAGGCGATCTTTGCACCGAGAGCAAAGTGGGCACGTCATGAGTGGAATATTTTGAGGTATGTTTCTGCGTATACTGCGCTGGATTGTATGGTGGTGGCACGCTGACGAGCCTGAGCGCGGGAGGTGGGTGTGGTCGTGGATGACATTGTCGACTTGGTGGCACAACCCGCCATGTTGACGCTGGCCCGTGAGTCGCGTGGTTGGACGCAGGCTGACGTAGCACGGGAAATGACATGCCGTACGGCCAACGACACGGTGTCGCAGGGGTATGTCAGCCGAGCCGAAGCCGGTCGCCTGGCAGTGAGGGGCGAGCGTCTCGCCCTGTTCGCCGCAGCTCTCAGGTACACGCCCCAGATGCTATGCCGCGCCACTGACAGTGGCGGGATGGGCGTCGGTCTCGTTCACCACCGGAAGCGCGCGTCCATGGGCGCACTGGCACTGCGGCGTGTGCACGCGACCTTGGCAGTTACCCGTCTCCAGGTGGATGCCCTGACGGCAGCGGGTCACGAAGACGACAAGCACGCGTTCAGGCACATCGCGGTGGACGACTTTGATACGCCGGCTGATGCCGCGGAGTCGCTGCGGTTGGAGTGGGGGCTCCCGCAGGGCCCTGTCTCCAATGTGGTAGAGGTGCTCGAAGCCGCCGGCGCTCTGCTCGTGATCCGCGATCTCGAAACTCGTGAGCTGGATGCCGTGAGCCAGTGGCCGCACGGTGAACGCCCGCTCGTCCTGCTCAACTCGACTGCCCCTGCGGACCGTTATCGTTTCAGCCTGGCGCACGAACTCGGGCACATCGTGATGCACACTGAGCCTGGGGACGGACGCTTGCAGGAACAGCAAGCCGATGAATTCGCAGCCGAATTCCTCATGCCGCACGAGAGCATCGTGGCCGAACTTCGGCCGCGCGTGGACTTGGCGCGGCTGATGGAACTGAAGCGTCGGTGGAGGGTTTCGATGGCAGCGCTCGCCCGCCGAGCCAAATCACTCGGCGTCCTCACCGAGTGGCAGTACCGCTCGCTCATGGTGGAGATGTCCGCCCTGGGCTACCGAACCACCGAACCCGCTCCATTCGAGCTCGAGACCCCGCGTCACCTTGCCGAGGTCGTGACCCGACTGAGGCAACAGCACAACCTCGACCTGTCCCAGGCAGCCCACCTAGCCGGCCTGGAACTCGAGGAGTTCACCGAGATCTACTCGTGTCCTTCCTCCGCCCCGGTGCCCACACGGCCACCGGAATCACCAACAAGTAGGTGACAATGGCAAACTCGCCGTTCCCCGGCCGAACCCCCGCCCTGCGGGTCCTCGATGCGTCGGTACCGGCCACGCCGCTGCTACAGGGGCGTGTACTGCTGCATGAGAACGCCCGCTTCGTACCGCAGATGCGGACTCCGCTCGACGATGACCTCGGCGGCGTCGTCATGAGCGGGGAGAAGGCGGGTGAACGCGCCTACCAGCTCCGAACCTCCGGCTACACAGGTGCCCTGCTGATCGATACTGCGGCCTACAAGACGCACACCGCGACAGCCGACGAACCCTTTCTGCTGGATGGCAACGAGCTGTTCGACACGGTCGACACCTCGCTTGAGCTGCAGAAGGCCCGCGGCGCCAGCGCCGCTCTCACACCGACTGGATACATCCCCCCGGGAGCCTCCAGGGCGCTCAAAGCGGTCATGCGCCAGTCCGAACGCATCGAGCGGGCAGACACCATCGTCAACCTCCCGATCGACATCGCCTGGCTCACCGATGAATTCCTCAGCCAGCTGATCGCAGTCGGCAAGCGCATCCCGCAACCGAAGACCCTGACGCTGTTCCGACAGTTCGATCCGATGGAGCAGGCCAAGAATGTTCCCGCCAACCTGCGCCGCGTCGTAGCCGAGCTGCCTGATGTCGCCCTCCTACGGACCGATCTGGCCGCACTGGACGTACTCGCCCACGGCGGGCTGTTTGCCGGTATCGGCGCCGACAGCGCCAGTCGGCACAGCATTCCCCCTGGCGAGCGGGCGTTGTTCAACCCCAACGGCGGTGGACCCCAATATCCGTCAGTGCTGATGCCGAGCCTGATGTGCTTCAAGGGCACCCAGTCACTGGCCCGCCTGTACGCCAATCACCCGCCAGCAACGTGCAGCTGCGACGTCTGTGACGGTCGAGGCCTGGACCGATTCAACGATCCGGGCGGCGAAGCGCGGCGCGAGTCGGAAGACCACAACATCAGCACCTGGAGCGCCTGGGTCATCGAGATCACCAGCAGGAAGCCCGGGCTGGAGCGCAAAGCGTGGTGGCGCGACAAGTGTGCCGCAGCCATCGCGCACTACGCCCTGGAAAACCAGCGTCTGGGGCTGTCGGCAAATTCGAAGGCGGGCTTTGCAGTCCCTGACCCGCTGGAGGCCTGGGCAACGCTGCCGATCACGCCCTGAGGCGGCTCACCGAGCCAAGAGCTGCTTATACGCCTCTTCCACGAACCTCCAGCCGGCCACAGTGTGCCGACGCCGAACGAAGGGGCGAGGCGGGACAACGACCTCAACGTCATTGCTGGTCGCGACGAGTAGCCCAATGCCGTAGAACTCTGCCTCCATCACGGCGTCATCTCGACGCCGCAGAGGCCGGTCGATCAAGACAGCCCGCGCGCAGAAAGGTGTGAACCATTCGGCTTTTCCCTTAGCGGAGGCCCAGCCCTTACCCGGGACGACGGCAAGATCGACTCGGATGGGGTGGGTTGCTTCGCGGACGACGACGTTGTCATGCCGGGTAACCGTTCCCCTAGGCATCCGCCTCAGCACGCGCTGCTCCGTGTCGCTCAGCGAAGTGACCGGGACAGGCTCGCCCAGTGGAAGGTTCATCAGCAGGTCCAGCGCCCGAGGATTGGTGAGCTCCTGCGTGCCGACGCGAGTACGTCGCTCGATCTCGTCCTCGTTTTCGCTGTATGCAACTACGGCATCGATACCGAACATGTTCAACACGCCAATATCGGCGCCCTGAGGGAACAGAGTGCCAGGCGCCGCCGCTCCGGAGATCGCTTCCGCCGGACCTCGCGCCGCCACAGCCATGTTGCTACCTCTGCCCTCGCCTCAAGGAGGCTCGCCCTTCACAGACGACCGCCTACTTACCTACCGGTAGGAAACCTTTCACGGAATGGTCTGAACGCGCCAGCACTGCAGGCCGCGGCTGCCACTATCCACGAAGACCACGCCGCCTACCAGGCACAACTGAGGCACTGCTGCCCGGGTCACGGGCACAAGCCCCTGTCTTCAGGTCAGGCTACTGCTGCCACACCTGCCCCGTCGCCGGAGTGACAGCGATGACCCTAGTGCGAGCCCTCGGCACTCCACAACGGTCGTCTTGCCATGCAATCCAAACGTTTCCCGCTCTTGATCGATCATACGGAATGCTCGCCCCAAGTCGTTCAAGACCCGCGCACTGATACGAAGATCCGCTCTAGCGCAGGCTGCCGTCGTGGAAAGACCAGCCGCGGGCCGTCATCGCCTCGATGTACAGCTCGGCTCGCCTTCGCTGCGCCGCTGCGTTCCAGGCATTCGAGGATGAGCGTGGCCGCGTGGGTCCCGATGCGCGGTAACGCGAACCGTCCCCGGACGGGAAGGTCATGATCTACGCCCACGAGTGGGCGGGCCGCCTGGCCGCTCCAGGCCAGCGACGGCCAGGATGAGCCCGTCTGCTTCGCCGGCGCCCAGCTTCTCCAGGCGTCCGTCCGCAAGATCGCCCAGCTCCCCGTATACCACCCGCACCTGGATGCCCTCCCCCTCCAGGCCTCACGGTCGGCTGCAGCCTGCTGCTGCGCGGATCAACACGGCGATCCGACGACTCATGGAGGAGCCCAACACACCCCGGCGCGCGGTGGAGTACCAACGGCTCCTGGTCGAGTGGGAGAAAGCCACCCGGGCCGATATGGTCAAGGCGGCGTAGCGCACGAGCACCCCGCCGACTGGGCGGGTCCTATCGGTAGTTCGTTAAACCCGCCGGTAGCCGTGGGTTGACGGCTGGGTGGTTCGGCCGCAAAGCGGTGGGTACGAGTCAACTGCCGTGCTGGAGATGACTGCCCGCCGTTCGTGTCCGCCCGCGCCAGGTCCATTGGAAGAGTACGCGAGCCGGTTCGACGACCTCTTTGCCAGCCTCGCCCAGCGGCGGGGGTTACTTGACCCTAGAGCGGAGCAAGACGATCACCTGTCTGGCCGGAGCGGAGCCGGTTGTCGGCGCGCGAACAGCTGCGGCGCAGCGATTGCAGTACTTTCTGTCCGAGTCCGTCTGGGACACCGAGCAGGTCAACGGCCGACGGCTTGACCTGATGCGCGGTCAGACCGCGACCGCTCCGCACGCCGACGGAGTGATCGTGATCGACGACTCCGGGGACCGCAGGGACGGCACGGCCACCGCACATGTGGGTCGGCAGTAGCTGGGCCGGTTGGGCAAGACCGACAACGGCGTCGTCACGGTGACCACGGTGTGGACCGACGGCCGTGTGTACTCGCTTGACCACCGGTTCACTCCGGGGCCCGAAGCCTCTGATCTCCAATGTCCATCAAAGCGGACCGGGCAGTTTCTGTGTGTGCCCTCAGGTCAGCGCAGGCCGTCTGCGTCGTCGCACTCTTCACCGACTGGGAGTGGCCGATGGTCGCCCCCCAGGCTCTCGCTGTAGATGACCGAGGAGACCGCCCTGTCGTATGCATCGTTGAGGCCGTTCCCGCTTGTGCCGAGCATGTTCTCCCAGTCAATTCCCATACCTACGAGCCTATCCGCACCGCTCGAGACACTGCGGCCCTGCGGCTGAACAGCCTGGAGCTGCATCCGATCGAGGGCATCTATGTGCACGTGGGCGAGTCGAAGGCCAACCGGGACAATGTGCTGCCCGACATCGTCGTCCTGCCTTTCAGGCGGACGTCATCGAGCTGTGCGCTGTGCGGCACCGGATCACCGATGGGTCTGGTGGCGGCCTCTACGACGGAAGACGCCCGTAAGCGTCGGCGGACGATCATGCGGCAGCTGCACAGGTACCAACTCGACGCGCATGTCTTCGGTGTCGGCGGCCGTGCGAGGCTGATCAGCGGCGCGGACCTCGCCTCGCCCGCTCCCCTGCTGCGAGCGACGTACCGCAACAGGAGGGACGTACGGATTCAGGAAGCCGGTGTGAGCGGCGACGCGCTGCACGCGATGCTGCACAGGCGCATAGAAGAGGCCGGGATGGATCCGTCGGCATCCGGCTTTTACCGTCTGTGAGCAGGGCACGTCGCTCAGGGAAGACGAAACGGCGCGAGCACCGGGGGAATCATGCGGGCCGGCCGGTGGAGGAAGCCCGAGACGGCGTCTACGACCGGGAATTCAACCCGGCCGCCCGCAACAGCGTCATGCGCCTGGGTCGGTGATCTCTCCGGCCGGCTTGTTGCGGACATCACGCATCCGGGCGTCGAGAGCGGCCTGGGTCTCAGGGTCGAGCTCGTAGTCGCCGGCGGTTTCCGGCTTGACGTCCAGCGCGTGAGAGCGGAATGCCTCCCGCTCGGCGGACAGATGCTGGATGGTCTGGGTGATCCGGTGGATCTTCTGGCGCAGCCTCTCCCATTCCTGCTCGGCAAGGGCGAGTTCGGCGAGCTGGTTCTGGATCTCGGCTTCGTTTTCGCGGGCGTAATTGTCGCTGACCAGTGTGATCAGAGGGACCCCGAGAGCTTCGGCAGCGGTGACCGCCTCGTCGAGCCTGACCGCGCGGGTCTGCTGCTCGATGCGTGTGATGGCGGTGGAGTCAACGTTCGTGCCGAGCAGGGCGGCCATACGGCGCGCTAGCTCTGCCTGGCTGATGCCGAGGCGTTCGCGTTCTTGACGAAGTCGGCGGGCGAAAAGGTCGCCGGGCAGTGGGTTCATGGCGGTTTGGCACTTCCTGGTCAAGATCGCGATCGGGTGTGTGAGGGTGGCCCGCCTCGAAATCGAGCAGGCCAGCGCCGCAGCAGTGCTGGAGCGGCACATTACACATCTCACACTGCGGATTCCACAGGCTTCCGCCGCGACCCTGCGGTCGCGCGTCGCGATGCCGATTCGCCTCGTTTCCGAGCCCCTTTTGGGTCTTTGTCAATAGACCCTTTCACGGCCTATGTGACTAGCCATTCGAATGAGGTAGATTAGTCACTGCAGATGCGCACGTATACGAGCCAGCGGGGGGGAGCCGACAGCATGTCTACCGACCGCCCCGGCTTCTATCACTGCCCGACCGGGCGGATGAGCTGCGCTTGTTGCCTTGTGACTCACTGTCATGCCACCGAATGATTCGAAAGGCGAGAGGAAAGATCCATGACGAAGATCTACGAGGCAGCCGTCCTCACACAGGCTTCCCTGCCGAGTGCAGCCTGGGACCTGACCAGCTTCCTGCAGAACGCCAAGTCCCAGATCCAGCTCTGGGGCGGTCTTCTGCTCATGCTGCTCGGTGCTGCCGGCCTGGTCTGGGGCGGTGTGCTCCTGATCAAGAAGCTGATGGCCAACCCGCAGTCCGCGGGTCAGCAGCAGGGCTGGGGCACGATCGCGCTCCTCATTCTCGTCGGCGGAGCCCTGGGCACCGGCGGGTGGTCGCTGATCTCGACGATCGGTTCCGGCGGCCAGCAGACCATCACGGACCTCGGCGGCGGCACGGTGATCGTCCAGACCACCGATCAGTTCAGCGGGTTCCTGAGCGGCCCTTCCAAGTAAGAGGCCGTCACAGACGTGCACACGACCGGGGACAGAGGCGTCGAGCGAACCGGGTCGGTTGAGGTGCAAGGCCTCCTCCGGCCCGGTTCGCCATATCCGGGCCCGCAGCACGGTGCAGGCACGAAAGAGAGCAGAACATGGGGATCAAGGACAAGGCACTGGCCTTCAGCAGGAAGTTCAAGCTCGACTCGCACCACGCGATCGAGCGGTTTGGGGTGTTCTTCGGCATCTTCGCGGTCACGGGCGCGATCGTGATCAGCGCATCGGGTGCCTCGGCGTACCAGGCGGGGCGTGACTCGCTGTCGCAGACGGCGCTGTACACCAGCGACTTCAAGACGTCGAAGACGAATCTCGACGGCACCGTCGACGGGGTCTACACCAACGAGAGCGGCAGCAAGGCGCTCGTGATGATGCACTTCAGTCCGACCGCTCAGATCTCGTACAACGCCGCGGATTACAGGGCGTTCCTGCTCGGGTCGGACACCTCGCTGAACAGCGAGCCGGTCAGCACCAGCGGGATCAAGGGCTCCTTCATCGCCTTCGGTTCGACCGGCTACGTCGGGGTCCTCCTCAACGCCGACCGGCCCTTCGACCGTCAGGTGTTGAACCTGACGGTCCGTGCGAATGCCGAACTCACCACGCCCGGAGCGGAGCAGGCGCATAGCAGCGGCAAGCTGGCCGGCGACGAGACCTTCTCCAAGTACGACCAGTGGCGGGTCTTCTTCAACCCCGGCGCGTCCGGGGTCCAGAAGATCGCGGCGCTCGACGCTCTGACCTTCGACCCTGCGCAGGCCTACTACGAGGTCGCGCTCAAGGAGATGGAGGCCGAGGCCAGGGATGCCCTGGACCAGAAGCTCGTCGAGATGCGCACGAATCTGACGCAGATTCAGTCGTATACCTCCGACCTGCAGACGACGAAGATCGACGGCCTGTTCCTGCGTCCGCCGACCGTCCCGGTCTCGATTGCCATCGACAAGATCACGGGCGTCTCCGCGGCCGCGGCCAAGGACGGCGTCTCGACGCTGGCGCTGCAGACCAAGCATGTCGTCCCCGGCGGCTTCGACCTCAACTGGCGTGCAGGCAACGTCTACGACGGCTACCTCGACGCCCTGGTGCCGGCCGGTCAGAGCTACGCCCAGTTCTTCACCAAGAAGCGTGACGAGGGCTCGGATCCGACGAGCCAGCAGATCTCGGACATGCAGTGGATCCTCTCGGACGGCACCAGCCTCACCAAGGACTACCAGTCCTCTGACGTGACGATGCGCCCGCTCATGAACATCATGAACAACCTTTCACAGGCGTATCAGGACTACTCCCGAAACAAGTCGCAGTACGAGTCTGATCTGTCGCTCGATCTGCTCCGACTGGACGTGAGTCTGCGGGATGTGCAGTCCAACAGCACCATTCGAGACGACAAGGACTTCCTCACCACGCTCCATTGAGTACGGCGATGAAGTGACGCATCCCGCTGCCTGACATTGACCCGGAAAGGAAAACGACATGGCCACCGACAAGCCGAATCGGAGTCCCAAGAAGGGGACGACGAAGGACCAGCCGAGCACGTCGGTGAGTCAGGGGATGCCCCGGCAAGGTCGCGGGACCAAGAGCCTCGGCCCTGAGGAGGGCATCGAGAAGCCTCCCGAGGGCAAGGCCAGCGTGCCCAAGCAGCTCCCGGCCCCGGGAGCTGCTTCTTCTGGTCCTTCTGGCGCGGCAAACACTGCGCCGAAGATGCCGGACGCGGCAGACACCGCAGAAACCGCAGGCAAGGCAGCCGGTGCCGCGAATGCTGGGTCGAAGATCAAGCAGGGCATGAACGGCGTTGCCGGGAACATGGCCGGAGGCGCGGCCCAGAAGGCGATCGAGGGAGACGGCAGCAGCGCGACCCGCCGTAACGCCGGGCGTTACGCGGGAGCTGCCGTCTCCGGTGCCGTGGCCGGCGCACAGGCTGGCGGGCTTCCGGGAGCTGCCGTTGGCGCAGCGAAGAACGTCGGCGACGAAGGGGCCCAGGACGCGGTCAAGGGCGTGTCCAAGGTCACCGGTGGCAGCCCGGACGCCAAGCCGGCCGACCAGCGCATGCTGGGTGCCGGCGGCACGGGCTACGAGCAGGGTGCGCCGAAGGACGACGAGGGCCTGGGCTCGAAGGCGGCCAAGGGCGTCGCCGTCAGCGGTGGCGCGGCTGCTGTTCCGCCGGCCATGGGTGTGGTCATGGCCATGGCCTTCCTGCACTGGCTCAAGTCCATGTTCTTCGCCGCCATGGCGATGGCCGTCAACGCCGGGAAGCTGCTGTGGACGCTCATCGTCAGCATTGTCAAGGCGGTTGGTCATGCGATCGCTGCGCCGTTCATGGCGATCGGCAGCTTTATAGCCAAGGGGGCCGGCGCGGTCCTGGGCGTCACTGTCACGGCGACGATGGCCCCCGTAGCGGCAGCGATGTCAGGGGCGGTCGCGATGACCGCCACCGTGGCCCTGCTGGGCACGGTCTTGACCGGCGTCCTCAACTCGACGGCGCTGACCGAAGGCAGCATCAACACGAACGGGACGGCGTGCGTCGTCAACGCGGGTAGCGTCGACAACGGTTCCGGGGCCACCGTCCCGGCGGACGTGGAGAAGAACGCCAAGGAGATCTACTCGGTACTCAGCAGCTGGGGGATGCCGAAGGAGAACATCGCGGGCATCCTCGGCAACTGGTCGCAGGAGTCTGGGATCGACCCGACGAGCGTGCAGAACTTCCCCTCGGGGACGTATGCCATGACCGCCGAGAAGGCCAGCGCCGCACAGAACACGGACAACGGCATCGGTCTCGGGCAGTGGACGTTCGGCCGCAACACGTTGCTGCGCCAGTACGCGAAGAGCAAGGGCGTCGACTGGTTCACGATCAAGGCCCAGCTGGCCTTCATGGTCGATGGTGACAACCCCGGCGATGTCACGGTCTTCAAGGACATGCTCAAGACGTCGCAGGGCTCGCCGCGTACGGCGGCGCTGCACTTCCACGAGAACTGGGAGCGCTCCACTGACGGCGCGGCCGGGCTCACCGCACGAGGCGACAACGCCGAGATGTGGTTCGGCAAGATGAGCGGCTGGTCAGTCGACAGCTCGATCGTGGGCGACGTCAAGGACATCGTCGGCGGGATCATCGAGAACATCGTCAACGGCATCAACACGATCCTGGGCAACTGCACCTCCAAGGGCGGCAGTTCCGTCTCGCTGAAGGACGGCGGGATGACCCAGGAAGAGGCTCAGGCCCTCGTCGACCTCTTCAACAAGGAGGGTGACAAGTTCCTCGACGACCGCTACGGCGACCAGGGTGGTCCTGGCTCGTGCGGGAGCAATCACGCTGAGAACTGCGTGTCGTTCTCGACCTACTTCGTGAACAAGTACACGACGTTCCAGACCTACCCGGCCGGTGACGGCAAGGAGACGGCGTACACGATCGCGGGGGAGGCCGGCAAGCAGTTGTCTTCGACTCCGACGGCGTATTCGGTGGGTTCCGGCCCGGGCTCCGGTCCTGTCGGCCACACCCTCGTGGTGCTCGGCGTCCAGGGCGACAAGGTCATCCTCGGCGAGGCCGGCTACTGCGCCTTCATGGGCCGGATCCGTGTCGACAGCGCGGCGCGGATGGCGGCCGAGGGCTGGAAGTTCGTGGACATGTCGGATTCGATGCTCCCCTCCGGCAAGATCAAGACGGTCTGATGCGCTGCATCTGATCTGGGAGTGAGAAGCCGGTGCCGGGCGATCTGGGCACCGGCTTCTTCATGTCCGGTGCAGGCCCTGCGTGCCGGCTTCACTTTTCGGAGCCCTTATCGAATGGATTCAAGGTCTATTCCGAATGCCTTTCAAGATAGACTTGAGTCGTTTATGAGGGCAACGTGGAGTGAGGAGTGTGTTCCGTGACGACAGTCCATGACGAGTCCGAGAGCTCGGGCCCCGATCAGGAGACCGGGTCGATACCCGAGGAGAAGCCCGCGGCACCGAAGACGCGCAAGAAGGTCACCGGAGCCGAGCTCGAGGAGCGCTTCGCGGGCTGGACGGTGCGCCAGCGCGAGAAGGTCCAGGTGCGCACCCCTGAGGACAACGCACGTTTGATCCGGCGCAGCGTGACCGCGGTGATGGGCGTGGGGATCCTCGCCCTGGTCGTCGCCACGGGCGTGGTCGGCGAGAGCTTCAAGGCGAGCACGGCGGACAACGACGCCCAGATTGTCCGGCTCAAGGGGCAGCTGAACGATGCCCAGTCCACGCCCGTAAAGGCGGACACCGGCGCGCAGTTGTCCAAGCTCACCGAGGCGGCAGCCGCTGATGCGAAGAAGGTCGCGTCCGGGGAGCAGACTTTCGCCACGTTGTACCACCAAGCCGGCGTCCAGCCCAGCCCGGACAACGGGTCCCCGAACAAGGCCACGCTGGAGATCATCAAGCACCGCCGAGACATGGCACCGCTGTTCAGCAAGGACTCCTTCCTGGTCAGTGACAAGGAGGCGTACAGCACCTCGTCGCTGACGCCGTTCGATGCGACCACCGAGATCGATCCGCGCCACGCCTGGTACATCCGCTACGACGGCCAGAACGCGGCTGCCCCGAGCACGTACGCATGGAAGGTCGAGACGGTGATGCCCGATCTGAGCGTGAAGGACGGCTCGGGCGCGACGAACCAGGCAAAGGTCGTCTGGCTGTGCCGGGACACGAAGAGCGGTGAGGTGCTCGCCTGGGCGAGCGCGCGCTACGTGCGCAACGGCTCGACGGGGGCCTTCAGCGACCTGGCGCTCGTGGTGACGGCCACCGGTGCTCAGTACGAGAATCCCGCGATCAAGCAGCCGACCGGGTCCGGAGTCCCTGAACTCAGCGGCTCGGGCGCACAGAAGAAGGGTGGGAAGCGATGACGGAGCAGACGGCAGTACCCACGCGGCGGGGGTACTTCCGGCGCAATCTCTCGGTCCTGGTGACGGCAGCGGTCCTCACGGTCGTCGCGACGGCTGCCGGTATGACCTGGGGCAGCCAGCACGCGGCCCTGGCTGAGCAGGAAGCCCAGATCAACGACGTCGAGGGACATCTAGCAGGCATCCAGAAGAAGAACGCCGAGCAGGTGAACGCGGACGTTATGGCGGCCCTGGGGGTCAGTCAGAACCGGCTGAGCACCGACGGTGGGCGCATCAAGTTGCTGCTCTCGATGGCCTTCACGTGGGACTCGGGACAGAGCTACGAGGCGGCGCGCGAGAGCCTGAAGAGCCGGTTCGGCCTCACCGAGAACGAGACGTTCCTGAAGTCGTTCATGCCTTCGTCGAGGTTCAACGAGGACTCCCAGGGGCGGCGTTACTACTACATCGACACGGTCGGCCTGAACTCGGCCCTCGGCGCGGATCCGGACATCGAGGTCGTCGACGTCAAGGCGGGCGTCTACACCTACGCCGTCCTGGCCGACGTCGAGGTCACCTCCGACGCGGTGTCCCAGAACAAGGCGAGCAAAGCCAGTGTCACGGCGCACCGGCGCGCGCTGCTCTTCGTCACGGTCGACGCCCAGGGCAAGGTCTCGAATCTCTCCGGCGTCCCGGCGAGTGGCGAGACTCGCTATTCCGGATAACCAAGACTCCCTTTCGACTCGTCTCATTGATAGAGTTGTCCTGGTATTCGAGTGAAACGGCGAGTTGAGGACTAATGGCATCGACACAGACCGATGAGTCGGGTGGGGGGGCAGTGCGCAAGACGCGCTTCGTCGCGACGTCCGCGTCCTCACAGGAGGGCGCGGACACTCCTGCGCAGACGGAGCCCGCGGGCGGCCTGCGCAAGCGCACCCTTGTGGTCGGCGTGAGCATGGGTGTGGGCGCACTGCTGTGCTTCGTACTCTCTGCGGGGTTCTCCGGCGGTGAGAGCGCGGTGAGCGATAGGGCTGCGCCGGAGATCTCCTCGCTGCAGGAGCAGATCAGGAGCACCGAGGCGAAAACGGCGGCGCTGCCGAAGGCCGACGACGCCGAGCGTGGTCTGATCGCGGCCCTGACGGCGGCTGGACAGGTCGTGAAGCTGCAGAACGACTACCGCTACCAGACGCCCAGCGTGGCGGCAGATGGCGGCACGCTCGTCACGGCGACGTCTGAGTCGACGCTGCGCAACCTCATCCCCTACTTCGCCCCCTCGGTGCACCAGGCGGACTTGGGGCCGTGGTATCTGCTCGCCGGTGACAAGGACGTGGCGGCCGGCGTCGGGATCCCGATGAGCTTCAGCTCCGGCTTTGAGTGGGTCGCTCAGGTGCCCTACCTGGTCAACGACGACAGCACCATCACGGTGACCTGGCTGGCGATGGAGACCAGGACGGGTGCGGGCGAGAGGCCGGCGGTCCTGGCCTGGGCCCGCGCCGATTACGACCTGGTCCGCAAGGCGTTCGTGAACATCCAGACCGGCACAACGGCCACCGGCGAGGCCTTGAGGCAGGAGGTGAAAGCACCGTGAAGGAGGAGATCAAGGACAAGCTGCGCCAGCACGCCGGGAAGATCCTGCTCGGCGGTACTGGGGCGCTGCTCGCGCTCTCGGTGGTCACGCTCGGAGCCAGCCTGCTCAGCGACGGCCCGGCCTCGTCGGGCACCCAGACCGATGCGGTTGTTCAGAAGCTCCAAGGCAACCTCGGCGACGCCCAGGCCAAGCTCGCAACACAGCACACGGCGCTGCTGGTTCAGCTGCCGGGCATGGACATCGAGCGGGTGAACCGTGACAGGGCGACGGGCCGGTCCCTCCTGCTCAGCCTCACCGACAGCTCGGCGTCGACCCGGACCGTCAAGGAGCAGCAGGTACTGCTCGACGCGCGCTACGGCTTCCTCGACCACAAGTCCCGGGTGCTCACCGAGTTCGTGCCGGAGTGGATGACGGCGACCGGAGCCACGAAGGGCGCTGGGACGACGTACACGCTCGCTGATCTGGACATCGGTGTGAGTCGGGTGCAGGGCCTGAACTACTCCTACACGGGGGTGGCCCGGCTCGATCCGGTCCGCGTCGGGCCGGATCAGAACAGCGCTGCCAAGAGCGAGTTCACGGTCTTCACCTACTCCACCTCTCAGGACGGCACGGTGACGTCGCTGGACGCCTATCGGGCCTCCAGCAAGACCCGCGACGCCCTCGCTGCCGCCAGCGAGGAACAGCCCTCCCTCAAGCCGACCGGGTGAGCAAAGCGCCCACCGCTGCAGCACGCGTCGCAGAAGACCCCGACGAGACGTAAGGACACGAACATGTCGACCCAGACTCTGGAGAAGACCGAGACGACCGCCCCGACGAGCACGGCCGCGACGGCGAAGAAGACCACGGTGAAGCCCGTGAAGGAGCAGAAGGACTCGAAGCTGCGCACTGGATGGCGGCGTCTGGCCCCGAAGAAGGAGACCGGCAGGTTCTCCGTCGTGGTGTGGGCGGGGTTCTTCCGGGCCATCGTTCTTCTCGCCGACTACCTGCTGGCGTTCATCACAGCCCGGGTCATCATCCCGCTGCTGGGTGCATGGCTGCACCAGCGGTCGGGCGCATCCCGGGGTGCGCTCAGTGCGGACGGAACCATCGCCATGTGGCTGATGCCGCTTCTCTTCCTGGTCGCACTGCTCGCCGCGGGCGAGATCGTCGTAATGCGCGGCATGTGGCGCTGGGCAACGCGGATGATCGCGAAGGTCCAGGACTCCCGGGGCGAGGCGACCGGCGCCGACGTCACACCGAAGTCCAAGACCAGGATCACCAACCAGAGCAAGACCAACCGCAAGAGGAGCAAGTGATGCGCACCGCAGGACTGACGATGAACGACGTATGGGCCCACCGTGTCCTGCGTGAACGAGGAGTGGAGACGTACCGGCTGGAGGGGGTGACCGCCGAGCTCGGCGTCATGGTCGCATCGCTCGACCTCAAGCACCGGGGCAAGGAGGAGAACTACCGCCCGTATCTGCACATGACGGGCGAACTGCGCTCGGTCACCCCGGCCAAGGCCCTGCCGTTCGGCATCTCCCAGGTGACCTACTCCCCCGGCCAGGGCGAGAAGGTAGACGCCTTCTACGAGTTCGACGACCAGCAGCTGGTCGTGCTCGCCAGCAAGGGCTACTTCACGAGCGGCTTCGCCGTGCCCGAGCAGGTCACCGGGATCGAGTGGGAGCTGCCGGCCACGGCGGACATGCTTGTCCTCGCTCCGTCGGGGGCGCAGACCGAAGGCGATGCGCCCGTGGTCTTCACCCAGATCCACGACATCGGAGGCCTGGAGATCGATCTCGAGTCCAGCGGCTACGACCTCGCCGGCTACTTCGCCGACCACTCCAAGGACGGCGTCCCGCGGGCTGAGGCCGTAGTCGATACACGTGGGCTGAAGGCGCGCTCGGACGCGATCAACTCGTTGTTCACCGAGGACGAGCTGGGCCTGGACACCGAGGTCAAGCAGGTCGTCGGATCGCCCGTGCCTGAGGCAGCGCCGGTCGCTGACGGCATGAGCGCGCGTCTGCAGCAGATCGAGGCGGAGATCGCCGCCGAACGGGAGCAGTACCAGACCGAGCGCGCGAGCACCGAGGGCACCACGGAGAACCTCTACCGGGAGCGCGTGGCTGGGGCTCTGCACCCGGCCGAGGAGCAGGAGGAGCCGTTCGATCCCCCGATTTCGGCCCGTGAGGCGCAGCGCGACCCGAACCTGGATCTCGACCTGGAGCTGGAGGAGCAGAAACAGGAGACCCGACGACGTGAGGTCAAGCCCGTCCCGAGTCTGGACGAGCGCAAGCGCCAGGTGGCCCAGCGTGCGGCCGATCTGGACTTCGGCGAGGACGGCGAGCAGAGCCTGGGGTCCTGAGGACGGATCAGGCATGACGAACGCGGCCCCGGTTGCTGGCGAACAGCAGCCGGGGCCGTAGTGCATCGGTACCGAGACAGGAAAGGGAGCGACGATGGGCCTGAAGCAGGACATCATCGTGGTCAACGAATTCAGCGTGCCGCTGCCCGGCGGCAGGGGATCGCGCGGTGCGACGCCGGGCGACTACGTCACTCGGTACATGGCCCGCGAGCAGGCGACCGAGTCGCTGGCTCCCATCCAGCGCCTGCGCACCGACGACTTCATCATGCGCTACATGGCGCGGGAGTCTGCCGTTGAGCGCGCCGGTATCTCGCGGGGCGCGGCGAAGCATGAGATGCGCCAGGCCCAGGGCGACGGCGGCGTGGCCTTCGGCTACGGCTCGGTCTCACTCTCCGACGAGCAGCTGCGCGCGGTCGGCAACGACATCCAGCAGCACTTCGAGAACGGCAAGACCGTGCTCAAGACGGTGCTGTCCTTCGACGAGGAGTACCTGAGGAAGCACCGCATCGTCGATCAGGACTTCCACTGCGAGGCACGCGGCGACTACCGCGGCCACATCGACCAGATGAAGCTGCGCATGGCGATCATGCACGGTCTGGAGCGGATGAGCTCGGGCACCAGCGGCTTCGACGACCTGCGCTACGTCGGGGTCATCCAGGTCGACACCGAGCACGTGCACTGCCACCTGGCCATGGTCGACGGCGGCCGGGGCCAGGTGACGAAGAACGGTACGCAGCGCGGCAAGCTCCTGGACCGGCACAAGTCCAGGCTCCGCCGCGGTGTTGACGCCTGGCTCGATGAGAAGCATGCGGTGGCTCATCTCTCCAGCGCCGTCGGCTACGAGCGGCGCAACGTCACCACCTTCATCAAGCGGTGGGCGCACGAGCGGATCCGCGCCGAGTCCCTGCCGCAGTTCCTGCTCGCCTGCCTGCCGGCAGACCGATCGTTGTGGCGCGCCGGCTCGCATGACGCCCGCATGCGCAAGGCGAACCAACTGGTGACCGAGGTCGTGAAGGAGCAACTCGACCGTGCCGGGTCCCCGATGCCGGAGGCCATGGAACGCATCGTCGACTACGCCAACGAGCGCCGCGCGAAGGAGTCTCTGAGCACGGAGGAATGGCAGAAGCTGGTCGAGCAGGGACGTACGCAGATCATGGAGCGCGCCGTCAACGGCATCTACCAGATGCTGCGGGCCATGCCGGAGTCGGAGCTGCGGGTGCGCACGCCGATGCTCGAAGTCATGGGGATGGACTACCAGCAGATGGCGGTGCTCGCTGCGGACCTGCAGGGCGAAGACGAGAATAGGGAGGCCGACTTGGTCTCCTTCGGCTTCCGGCTGCGCAGCTACGCCTCACGCCTGCAGCACCACCGGGAGAAGGCCGGGGTCTACCGCGACCTCGCGCACCAGTGGGAACAGGCCGAGAAGGCCGACGTCGCCGCCGAGGACTCGCGCCCGCTCTACGACTTCTACCGCTTCGAGGAGAACTACCACCGGCGGCTGATGAGCAAGTACCGGCACTTCCTGCCCTTCCCCGGGGACGGCGGCCAGTGGTACGAGCAGCAGCAGGACGTGGCGACCTACGGCCAGCGGCTGCTCTCGCTCATGGCGCTGCGCGCGGATGCCTCCCTGCAGCGGATGAAAGACCCCGAGGAGGCCGAGAACCTGGGCCGGACGATCTACGATCAGCCCGGCGGCAGGCTCCTGACCGAGGGCAAGCGCGGCCGGGCGGTGCTGGACGCGCGTATCCGGACAATGAAGCAGTCCTATGACCAGAAGCTGAATAACCTGCGGGCCGATCTCGCTTCCTCCGGCCTGGTGCTGCGCGTGGGGTCGAGCGCCGAGGATCAGGCGAGTACGGAGACCGACGCGGTCAGCACGGACTTCAAGATCGTCGCCGGTGCCGCGTATGACTTCGACGAGGTCAAGGCCCTGGACCTGCACCACCTGGGCTACGACTTCGTCACCGACGTCGAGATCGGGCCGCACGCACACCAGACCTTCGTCGAGACGACCAGGGACCGCCGGCGGCTGCTGCTGGCGGCGATGGACTACCTGGACCAGTCCGGCCAGGCCGAGGCAATTCCCGATCTGCCGGTGGACGATGTCGCGGCGATGACACGGGTCTCCCGGGAGCTGGCACCTCAGCAGACGGACGAAAAATCCAGCACCCTCGTGTTGCGCTCCCGGATCGCGGAGCTGCGCGCCGAGCGAGAGCAGGCCGAGCGGATGCGGTGGTCCAAGGCTTCGTCACTGGACGCCGGCCTCGTCGTGCTGGTCCAGGCCCAGGTCGATCAGGCTGTGACCACAGCGAACGCCGGAATGGTATTCGACTCGCAGTCATCCCCTATCCCGACTGACTTCGAACGCGAACAGAAAGACTAGTCTCCAGTCTTGTCGAATGCTCTATGAGAGTATTAGCGTGAGGAGCGTTCGGCGGGACTCAATGCCTTGCCCGGACGATGTGACTGATCGCGGCCGACTTGTCAGAGGGCAGTCGGAACAAGCGAAAGGAAGAGATCATGGCACTTCTCAAGGGCAAGGGCGCGATGACCGGAGTCAACCTCATCGCCAAGGTCTACAAGAACGGCGTCACCAAGGACGGCAAGTCCCAGTACGCCGACGTCCAGCTCGACGCTCGAGATCCGCGCGGTCCGGAGCAGACGAACCTGCATCTGAAGTCCGATCGGGTTCAGGGCGAGGACGGCAAGGTCCGCTACAACAACGGCGCTCCGTACTCCACCGGTCAGATGGAGGAGATCATCAAGGCCGCGGGTCCGAACACCGAGCCGATCCTGAACAAGGACGGCAACGAGGTCGGCACCACCTACGGCTTCAAGGGCAACGTGATGCCCGCGACGCGCGGCACTGGCCTGGTGGTCAACACCAAGTCCGTCGAGGCCTCCGAGTTCAAGGTCGACGACAAGACGCTGGACAACCAGTTCGCGTCCATGCGCGCCGCCCGCGAGGCACGGGCGGCGGCCAAGGAGTCGCAGGCTCAGGCCCCGGCTCCCGAGGCCAAGCAGCAGCAGGCAACTGAGGTCGAGGTCGACGAGCCGGCGGTCGGCTGAGACCGAGGTCGAGTTAAGCCTTATTCGAAAAGCCCCTGGATGTCACTTGGTGAACTCGCCGTCGTCGCAAACGGAATGCTCGCTGTCGGCCTCGCTGCCGTGGGTGCCTCGACGTACTCACGGCGCCGCTCCCGTCAGGGCGATCAGCCAGCTTCGCACGGCTGATCCACAGATCCCCAGCGCGTCCGCCGCGCTGGGCGGGGCCGCGTCTCCAGCGTCCCCCGCACCTCGACGAACACCTCCAACCGAAGGTTTCTTCTCATGCGATCCGGCATCCGCAACGCCGTCATGACGACGACGGCCACCGCGGTCCTGCTCGGCGGCCTCGCCGCCGTCGCCACGCCCGCGTCCGCCGTCGGCTCGTCCGCCTGCACCCGCAACGACCGCAACCACTCCGTGTGGGGCCCCAACCTGGAGTGGCCGAACATCCGCACCGGCCCCGGCGTGGCCTACAAGTCCAAGGGCCACCTCGACTCCGCCGGCGAGTTCTGGGTGGAGTGCTCCGCCGTCAACAAGTACGGCAACCGCTGGTACTACGGGGAGAGTCTCTCCTCCAGCTCGTACGGCACGAAGGGCTGGGTCGCCGCCAGCTGGTTCTAGCACCACCGCGCGACGCCGACGCGACGCGCCCCCAGACCGCTCCCTCCTGGAGCGACCGGGCAGAAACGCCCTGACCTGACCACGGCCAGGCCCGCCTTCCAGGCCCCGGCGACGCCGGTGACACGACACCCCGCCAGCGCCTGCCCACCGACCTCTCGCCGAGGCACACCCCTACCCAACCACACCCCTTTTATGGAGGTTTGCACATGTCTGCACGTCGCATAGCCGTACTCGCGGCCACCGCGGCCGCCGTCGCCCTGCCGCTGCTGTCCGCCCCGGCGGCCACCGCCGTGCCGCAGTCGGTCGCCACCGCGATGCCCGCCTCGTCCTGCACCACCAACCCCTACCTTCCGTGGGCGGTGCACGGCACCAGCGCGGTGACCATCCGCTCGAAGGCGACCACCAAGTCGACCGCGGTCGGGGTCCTCTACAAGTCGCACAAGACCACCAAGGGCGCGACCTGGGTGTACATCACCGACAAGAACACCAAGAAGACGGGCTGGGTCTCCGGCAAGTACGTCTACCGCGACGTGCGCATGTGCCTGGACTGAGGCACCGCCTCACTTCCGTGCCCCGGGCCGCCCGGCCCGGGGCACCTCCGCCTGGCCTGCCCGCTCGGCGCCGCGCTTCCACTCCAGCCCTCACCCCAGTCCAGCAGGGTTCCGCGAGTCCGAATACGGCGGGTGAGCGACCCGCGACCAGCGCATGGAACGAAAGGCCCCGGAGTCCACTCCGGGGCCTTTCGCATTCTCCATTCAATGCCCTATCGAATGCTACCCGTGATAGGGTTTCGACTGATTTTCCAGTTAAATCTTCAGTCCAGTCGAGAGGTCTTGCGCGGCATGTTCCACGAGGCACAGCTCAACGAGCGCTACCCACTCCTGTCCAAGCTCTCGGAGCCACTGAAGAAGGCCGAGCGCGACATCGTCGGCCGTGAGCACGAGACGATGCAGCTGCTGGCCTCGATGAGCCGCCCTGAGCTGTGCAATGCGCTTCTACTGGCCGAGGCCGGAACGGGAAAGACCGCATTGGTCCAGGCCACGATGCTCGTGGATCCGGGCCGCCTCTACCTGGAGGTGGACCCGGCGCGCATGATCTCCGAGGCGGGCAACGCCGAGAACATGGCCTCGAAGCTCAAGGGTTTCTTCAACGAGGCCGAGGACTTCGTCAAGGACGAGAAGCACGAAGTGGTGCTCTTCATCGACGAGTTCCACCAGATCATCCAGCTCTCCGACGCCGCTGTCGAGGCCATCAAGCCGGTCCTCGCGGCTTCGGGAACCCGAGGCATCAGGATCATCGCGGCGACGACCTACGAGGAGTTCCATAAGCACATCTCGCCGAACCAGCCGCTCGTCGAGCGCCTGCAGCGCATCAACCTCAACCCGCCGGACCAGGCGACGACCATCAAGATCCTGCAGGGCATGGCCGAACGGTACGGGGTGGCCGACGAGTTCTACGACGACCACGTCTTCCAGCAGATCTACGAGTACACCCAGCGCTACATGCCGGCCAGCGCCCAGCCGCGCAAGTCGATCCTCGTGCTCGACTCCATGGTCGGCTGGCATCGCCTGACGCACCGGCCGATGGACCGGGACCTGCTCTCGGACGTGCTCATGGAGTCCCTGAACGTGAACGTCGCATTCCGGGTCGACGGCGCGAAGATCAAGAAGCAACTGGACGCCAAGGTATTCAGCCAGGACTGGGCGACCGGCGCGGTGGCGCGTCGTCTGCAGTTGTCGGTGGCGGACCTCAACGACAAGGGAAAGCCGATGGCGAGCCTGCTGTTCACGGGATCGACGGGAACGGGGAAATTCTGCATCGACTCGACGCAGGTTCCTGTCTACTCGAGCGACGGCGAGACCACCTGGAAGCTGCACGGCGACCTGGTCCCGGGCGACAGAGTGTTCGGTCGCCAAGGTCACCCGGTCGAGGTGCTCGGACACTTCCCGCAGGGCATGCAGGACGTCTACCGGGTCACGCTCTGGGACGGCCGGACTCTCGACGTTGGAGGACCGCACTTGTGGACGGTCTACACAGCCAAGCAGCGATCGAAGAAGCATGCGGGCAAGGACGTCGCGCCGATGGTCCTGAGCACGCAGGAAATGGTCGAGCGTGGCGTCGTGCGGACCTACCCCGGCGACTCTCGGGAAGATCTGAAGTTCTTCATCCCGGCGAACGGACCGGTGCACTGGCCGGAGCAGGACTTCGACGTCGACCCGTACGTCTTGGGCGTCCTCATCGGTAACGGGTGCCTCACTGAGAGGCAGCTGACGCTCTCGTCTGACGGGGCCGACGCCGACCACACCGTATGGATGGTGGGCGAATGGCTGGGGTCGGCACCGAAGTCGTACGGACGCAACTACAGCTGGGTTTTCCCTGTCGGTGTTGGCCCGGTGGAGGACCGCCGCGATTCGCTGTACCAGACGAAGGACGTGCTTGCCTCGGTTCCCGATCTGATCGGTGCGCGCTCGGCGGAGCGCCGTATCCCGGAGAGGTACAAACACGGATCGGTACAGCAGCGGTGGGCGCTGGTGCGGGGCCTTTTCGACACGGACGGATCGATCGGTGCCTCGAACGACCGCTTCAACGTCTCGTACTCGACGTTCTCCAAGGGGCTCACGGAGGACCTTAGGGAGGTGCTGTTCTCGCTCGGCGTCTCGAACACGATCAAATCGTGGACACGCACGAAGGAGGACGGGCGCGAACTGGTCGAGTACGGCGTGCACGTGAAGGTCGGCAACGAGGATAAGGCCCGCTTCTTCTCCCTCCCCCGCAAGCACGAGATCGCACGGTGCGCGGCCATCGAGACCTCGGGTCGTAAGCGCGTGAAGAAGTTCGACATGGTCGGCATCGCGTCGATCGAGAAGCTGCCGGAGCAGCAGAGCTCGTCGTGCATCTACGTCAACGACGAGGAGCACCTCTACCAGGCTGGTCAGTTCGTGGTCACGCACAACACGGAGCTCACGAAGCAGCTGGCACGACTGCTGTTCGGTGACGACCAACGGCACCTGATCCGGTTCGACATGACGGAGTACGCCGAGGACTCGTCGTTCGCGGCGTTCCGTTCTGAGCTCACCAAGCGCGTGTGGGCCCTCTCCCACGCTGTGCTGCTTTTCGACGAGGTCGAGAAGGCCTCGGCGATGGTGACACGCGTGCTGCTGCAGGTGCTCGACGACGGCCGGCTCAACGACGCCAACAACCGCGAGGTGAGCTTCCTCAACACCTACATCGTGCTGACGACGAACGCCGGCTCGGAGATCTACAAGGACATCGCGCAGTACGCGGCGGACGATACCGGGTCGGGCAAGCAGCTGCTGGAGTACGAGAAGCTCATCCGCCGCTCGATCTCCTCGACGACGGGCGACAACCGGTTTCCGCCCGAGCTGCTGGGCCGTATCGACGCGATCGTGCCTTTCCAGCCGCTGTCGCTGCTGACGCAGCAAAAGATCGTGCGGAAGAAGCTGCGCCAGATGGTGCAGGAGGTGTTCGTCAAGCACAACGTGCGCATCGACGTCGATGCGAGGGTCCTGCAGTACCTCATCGAGGACAAGGGCGATACCGCCTCTGATGCCGGCGGTGCGCGTGCGGCTGTGGCGAAGCTGACCGACGAGGTCACCACCGCGGTGGCGACCTTCCTCAACGAGCACCCCTCGGAACGGCGTATCCGCATCGACGTCGTCGGCGACCTGGTCAGCGACGACAAGAACCTGCTGAGTTCCGACGCCTACGTCGAGGTCAGCGCGGTGCGATGAACCGGTCCGAGGACGGCGGGAACGAGTCGACTCATAAATCGATAGCCCATCAATGCCCCATGATTGCCTATCGCGATAGAGAGGCTATAAGATACTCATAAACCAGGTGAACTGTGTTTTATTAGCGGAGGGATCACGCATCAATGGGCATTCTGGGTACGGCAACGGGAAGCCGCAGGAAGGAGCGGAAGAAGAAGCCCGACGAGCTCCTGGCCTCCGTGGTGAGAGAAACGGCGATCCCGGCGGCGGTAGAGCTGCTGCGGTCGAACACGCAGTTCGTCTTTCCCAGCGGTACGGCCTGGGTGATGCTCGTGCTCGCAGCCGACTCGATCGGTGGCTTGAGCAAGCGGCACGGCCGGGACGAGGCGAAGGGCTCGATCATCGAGCTCATCAGCTCCGACCAGATCCGCACGGTGGCCACGGCGGAGATGCTCGAAGAGGAGGTCTTCGGCATCATCCCCACCGACGAGACTCTCGCGCGCATGGAGGAGTACTCGCTGCTCACCGGTGCCACCTACGCCTGGGCCGTCGTGTGGCAGAAGCCCAGCGGCGATCTGCTCGTCGATCTCGTGAACGATGCGACCTTCGCGCAGGCACGCTTTGTCGCTGCAGGTACCACGAGCCTCGAAGAAGTCGTGGGCAAGAAGGCATGGGAAGAGCACAGCGGCCTGGTCGCCGAGGCTGGAGCCACTGCCCCCGCGGTCCTCGGGGAGGACGAGGGGGATGCGATCTTCGACGGAATCCCCGGTGACGAGGGGGCTGCCGAGGGCCTGGACGACGAGCCGCTCTTCAGCGACGTCGTCGACGCGGATGAAGAGGCGGACGCACTCATGCTCGGCAAGGACGCCGCAGGTATCGAAGACGCGGGCGCCGTCCCGGTCGAGTCGGAGCCGGACTACGACGGCGACGAGGTGGCCGGCTACGAGGGTTTCGACGAGACCGACGCCGGCTACGGCGTCGAGGGCGACTACCAGGAGGCCGGCGACACTGTGCTGCTGGCCGATCAGGCCCAGGTGCGCGACGTCATCGCCCGTCGGTTCCTCTCCGAGGAGCTGGACCTGGACGTCCGGCTCGATGAGTTCAACGCAACCTTCGCCATCGGCGCGCCGGTCGTGCAGATCGCTGTGCCCGAGGGCGCGACGGAGTGGCTCGGGGACCAGGTCGCCCAGCTCAACCGGCAGGCCAACGCAGACCTGATGCAGCTCCGTTCCGCGCATGAGGATGAGCTGCGTGCGCTCTACGTCAACCTCATGTCGGCGCACACCGAGCAGGTCATCCGCGATGTGGCCACCGACCGCGCGGGCTCCCGGTACAAGCTGCTGAAGGACGCCGCTGAGGCCGAGCACCAGCAGCGGCAGACGGAGAAGGATGAGAAGATCCGGGCCCGCCGGGCGGAGATCGCCAAGGACTACGAGTCTCAGGCCTCCAAGGTGGCCCAGCAGGCGGCGCTCTCGGCGGAACTGCAGTACAAGGAGCGCAACCGCTCGAAGATGGAGCGCGAGCAGACCGACTCCATCGCCGGGATCGAGCGGGACATCGAGGACACCCACGCGCACAACCAGCAGGAGATCCTGCGGGTCCGGCGTTCGGACGCGACGCTGAAGATGCAGACCGGGCAGACGCGGATCTTCGAGGTGCTGGCCGAGCGGCAGTCAAAATACCTGGCGGCCGAGGAAGAGCGCCTGAACCAGTGGAAGTCCGAGATCCAGCGGATCGTCGACGACAACCGCAAGGCCGACATCGCCCAGTCCGAGGCGCTGGCCGAGCACCTGCGGACCACGGACGAGATCGGCGCCCTGCGCCGGGAGCAGCAGGCCCTCCTGGAGTCGGTGCGCTCTGAGCACGCCGACCGGATCCGCCGGATGGAGGACGAGCTCGAACGCAACCGCAAGGACGCCATCACGCAGATGACGGCTCGGGACGCCGAGTGGCAGCGCAACCTCGACCTGGAGAAGGAGAAGACCAACTCCCAGGTGGCGCGGGTCACCGACCTGCTCCAGCAGCTGTCGACGGTCGAGGATTCAGTGGCCAGGCGGTATGAGGTGCGCCTGGCGGAGATGCAGGCCGACAAGGAGTCCTACACCAACGAGCTGGCGCGGGCCTCCGAGATGCAAAGCCGCTCGAACAAGATCCTCGTCGTCATGATCGTCACGCTCTCGCTCCTGATGGGCGCGGCCGGCTTCATCGTCGGGGTGGTCTTGACCCGTTGAGCGGACCGGTCATGACCGACGGGGTGATCTGACGGCGCATGGGGCGCATTCCCCATGCGCCGTCGTCGTCTGCGCAGGCAGGCGCAACTGGACAGCAGGACAGCAGGACGAGCGAGGCTCGAGATTAAGGGATCACGATGGCCACGAACAGGCGGAAGGCAACACGGCCGAAGGCGAGCAGCTGGGACAAGATCTCGGCGCGGACGCCCGGCGAGACGCTGACGAACCGAGACGTCCACGACAACCAGCAGCTGGACCGCAGCACGTTCCTGACTCTGAGGTCGACCAGACCGGGCATCGTCGTCGCGGTGATTACCGGCGTGCTGGTGACGATCGTCGCCTGGGTCTTCTACTCGCTCATCGCCACGGCGGTGCTCTCGGTGGGCGCGTCCGTGGGTTCGGGCGTGCCCGGCAACGGCACCGGCAAGCCGAGCGTGTACTACGTCCAGGACACCACGACGGGTGCGGGCGGCTCAGTCGTGAAGTGCTACCGGCCCCTGGCCAAGGACGGCAACCCGGACGTGAAGGCGAAGTGCTACCACAGCGCTGAGGCTGTTCCGGTCCCCAGCTGGTACACCGCGGCGAAGGACGGCAAGCCCAGCGTCGAGAAGCCGGCTGAGCCCAAGAAGAGCGCGACGACGGTCGGCGAGCAGCTGGCCGACGTCTCGGGGTTCAAGCTCTTCATCACGCTCGGCTCGGGTCTGATGGTCGCCCTCATCATCGGTACGTGGTTCTCGCGGAAGGTCGCCGCGGCGAACCTGATGAACACCACGAGCGACATCAACCAGTACCAGAACGACCAGCACATCTCCCTGCCGGAAGAGATCCAGCAGAACTACGACTGGTTCCCCGACGCCGGTGCTCACTCGAGCGTGCAGGTCAGCTCGATGCTCAGCCACATGATGCTCAAGAAGAAGGGCCTGGGCACCGTCGAGGTCGCCCAGCGCGCCAAGAAGGACGTCATCGATGAGGGGGGGAACCTCGTCTACTACGCCGGCGAGGTCATGGACGACGACGAGGGCGATCCGCTCACGCAGACCCTGCCGATCATCGACGAAGACTTCGGCGACGAGCTGTTCGAGGCATCCGGGCTCCCCGATGACAAGACGCTGCGGCAGAAGTACGACACGGCACGGATCCCGTACAACCCTGACGGCAAGAACCGGGACAAGCTCGGCTTCGGATCGGACACGTACAAGACCGTCGCTGACCTGATCAAGAAGGACTGGGAGTTCCCGGCGTACGAGGTCCAGCGCCCGGCCGGGGCGTACGTGGTCGATACCGCGCCGGTGAACACCATGGTGCTGGCCATCACCCGAGCCGGTAAGGGCCAGACGTACATCGAGCCGATCATCGACATGTGGTCGCGGGAGAAGAAGCCCTCGAACATGGTCATCAATGACCCCAAGGGCGAGTTGTTGGTGAAGAACTACGTGCCCCTGGTCACACGCGGGTTCGAGCCGGTGCAGTTCAACCTGATCAACTCCATGAAGACCGACATCTACAACCCCCTGGGACTGGCGGCCGACGCGGCGCGTGAGGGCAACTTCACCAAGTGCGCGCTGTACGTGGAGAACATCGCCGGGATCTTCTTTCCGCTCGACGGCGGCGAGGACCCGGTCTGGCCCAACGCCGCCAACAACGCCTTCAAGCGCGCGGCCTACGGACTCATCGACTTCTATCTGGAGGAGGAGCGGGAGCTGCGCAGCGCCGCAGCCGTGCTGAATATGGAACCGGCGCTGCTGGAGCAGAAGCTCGATGACCTCTGGGGCAAGGCCACGCTCTACAACTGCTACCAGCTCTTCGTGCAGATGAGCTCGAAGAAGATCAAGAACCCTGAGGCCGAGCTGGAGAAGCGGGTCAAGGCCGGCGAGTTCGAGAACAACGAGGACGCCCTGGCCGAGGAGCAGGAGAAGGCTGCGGCCCAGGCCTTCATGTGGGAGGGCAAGGCCGATCAGGACATGCTCAGCCTGTACTTCAACGCGAGCGAGGAGCTGCCCCGCAACAACATGCGCACGCTGGTGGGCAACGCCCACAACGCGCTGCGCTCGATGGCCGGGGCGGAGAAGATGCTGGCCTCGGTGTACGGAATCGCGATCACCGCCATGTCGTTCTTCACCGACCCCACGATCTCGACGCTGACCTCGGGCAAGCCCTCGCAGAACACCGACCTGGCCGGCCTGAGCTTCCCGCGTCGCCTCGGCGTGCGCTTCGCGCCGAACTACGTCAAGCGCGACCACCTCGTCGGTCAGCAAGCCGTGTGGTCGGCCTACGCGGACCCGATGTTCACCGAGAACCTGGGTGAGGACTTCGAGCACGAGGAGATCGTCGGCCGCGAGGGTTGGGCCCGGTACAACTTCAAGGGCAAGTTCCCTGACGACGAGGCCTGGCTCAAGCTGGAGCTGGTCAACCCGCAGACAAAGATGCTGGTGCGCACCTTCTACTTCAGCTTCACGAAGAACTACCAGGTCTCGCTCAACGGCCGGCACTACGTGGTCGAGCCGGTGACGGGCAATAAGATCGTGAAGAACGGCGTGATGCGTGAGCTGAAGCCGGTGCGTGAGGGCGGCACCCGGGACGGGAAGATCCTGTCCTTCCAGCCCGGGGACACGCTCTACCCGGACACGCGACTCGACTTCTCCGGCGTCGGCAACCCGGAGAAGGTCTCGTACCAGGCACGGGCGATCACGCAGACGCTGTCGCGCTACTCGGAGTCCCCCAAGGCGCTGTTCCTGGTGACTCCACCCCACCTGATGAAGTACGCGAAGCTGATCCTGATCCTGGTCAAGCAGCTGTTCGATGTGAGCGCCGACCAGGCGTACATGACGAAGTCGAACCAGAAGCCGCTCTACCGCACGCGGTTCATGCTCGACGAGCTCGGCAACCTGCAGTCCGAGGGCAAAGGCATCGACGGCTTCGAGACGATGCTCTCCATCGGCCTGGGCCAGGAGCAGCAGTTCACGCTCATCCTGCAGACCCTGCAGCAGCTGCGCGACGTCTACGGCGAGAGCGTCGACAAGATCGTGCAGGGCAACACCTCGAACATCGTCTTCTTGAAGTCCACGGACGATTCGATGATCGAGACGCTGGAGAAGATGAGCGGCAAGACGCACCGGTCGTACCGTGACAGCAAGCAGATCAGCCAGGATCTCGACAAGGTCATCGGCGGCAAGACCGAGGGCCGGGTCTCCTACACGATGAACACCAAGGAAGAGCCGCTGATCAGCTACAACGACATGGCATTCCTCTCGCCGCGCAACTCGATCGTCTTCCGGGCCGGCGACGCGCCGATCTGGAACCGCAACCAGACGATCCTGCCGATGTCGTTCCGGCTGCTGGGCAACACGATCAAGCACCCGGGGCACACGTACTCGCTGCAGACGATCCCGACGCTGTCCAGTGCCATGGACTTCGACGTGCGGATGAACCAGCCCGACTTCGTGAAGATGCTGGAGAAGCGCATGCGGCAGGCAGTCAAGGCCGCAGACGCGAAGGCGCAGTACAAGGAGATCTACGGCTACCAGGAGGTCGACATCGAGCGCCTGGATCCCGATGTCTACGCCGACGAGGTCATGGAGGTCATCACGACGATGACCACGGTCGACGAGGGCCAGGACCCCAACGCTCCGGTGGTCGTCGACCCCGACGCGTACGAGGGGATGAGCATGTTCGACGAGGACCAGTTCATCGAGAACGTCGAGGTCGGGGTTGCGGTCGCCGAGAGTCAGGCGGTCAGCGTCGAGCGGCAGCGTCTGCTCTACGCCGAGGGGACGATCAGCAAGGAGATGCTGGTCAACCCCGACGGCTCGGCGAAGGTCAAGAGCCTGGACATCGAGATCGGTGAGGCCTACAAGTCGGCGCAGACCGAGTTGGAACAGGATCGCGAGCACTTCTCGGTCGGCGGCGACGGCGAGCTGCGCAGCGCCGACGGGTCTCAGACGTACATCAGCCAGATCCGCTCGGACGCGTACGCCCATGCGGCCCGCCGGATCAACGGCCATGTGAACGACGAGGACTCGCGGGTGTTCGCGGAGGGGGACGTCACCGAGGAGGACCTGAAGTCCCTGGCGACGGTGATGGTCCACTCGGCCTTCTACCAGTACCTGGCCTCACTGCCGAGCTGGGAGGTGCTGGCCGAGGGCCGGTTCGACCGGGCCATGGCCATCGAGATGAACTCGAAGTAGCCGACGGCCACTTGGGGGCCAGCCAAGGATCACGGCCAGTGCCGAGGTCGTCTCTCGACTAAGGGAGACTGCCTCGGCACTGGCCTTTCTGGATGACCCCTAACTTCCTTTCGATAGGCAGAGTAGGCTCTATACATACTTATGTAACCCCGAGCGTCCACAGGAGGCTGATTGACTATGAAGAAGGCACACGGACTGCGCAGGTACTTCTATGAGTACGTCTACTACAAGGCAGTCGAACAGGCCCGGGATCAGACCGGACAGGTCATCCCGATCTCCCAGGCCAAGGCGATCCGCGCCCGGGTCGACGAGATCCTCGGACAGCGGGGCACCGCGCTGGCCGACCCGCGGCTGGGCGTCACGGACTGCCTCACCGCCATCGACCAGGCATTCGCGGAGAAGGTGTCCGACTACGAGCCGCAGTTCGGTGACCATTCCCCGCAGAACGAGAGCTACCAGCAGTCGCAGCGGGAGTTCATCCGTGCCACCGGCGTCGGTGCCCAGGCCGACCCGAAGTCGGCCCGGCTGCCGATCAGCCCCTACGACCCCGACTGGTCCGAACGCGCGACCGTGAAGCGCGCCGGGACTGCGCTGGTGTACCTGCCGGACGAGACGATCGCACGCGTGGCCGGCGGCGAGGTGGAGACCCTGGCCGATCCCCGTCGCGGGAACATGGTGCTCTGGCGCATCGACGACGAGGGCAAACCTTTCGAGGCCGGCCGAGCGATGACGAACGATGACGCCGCTGGGCTCACCGCGCTGATGGACAAGATGAGCCAGCAGGAGTACGACCAGGTCCGCGAGTGGGTCATCGACGGCGGCCGGGATCCCCAGACGAACCGTGTCGACCGCAACCGCTTCATGTCCCGGCGCGCCGTGGCACGCTCGGCAGCACTGCTCGAAGAGCTGAAGGCCCAGGGCGTGTCCTACGAGGTGATGCGCGACCGCGAGCCCGGTCAGATCAAGGCGAAGATCGCCCAGACCGGCATGGAGATCCGCCTCACCGACACGCGCCAGGAGGAGTACGCCGGAGCCCGGATCTACGACAACGGCACCGTGCTGCGCTACTCGACGAACTACCGGGTCCCCGGCGGCATGGCGGTCTACTCCCCCTCGCCGGCGGAGGCCGTTCAACTGCTGCGCTTCGCCCAGGGCCACCGCATCGAGCGCACGGATCTTCCGGGGCACGCCGCCGGCGAGATGGGCACGACGCACCAGGAGCGCGGCCGTGGCCGCACGCTGGTGGATGTGCCCGACAGCTACCACGTCGACCGGGAGTCGATGTTCGTGGTCGGCAACTATGTGGCCCCGGGCGAGTCCGGTCCCCGGCCCGGGTCGAAGGTGATGCTGCGCCGGGACGCGAAGAACCGCTCCCTGCCGACCTTCTTCATCGACGCCCAGCCCGCTGAGGCCTACGCGAAGGCCGCCGTCGAGAGCGCGCGGGAGAACCTGCAGGCAGCTCTTGGCGTCGAAGACCTGATCGCTCGTGCTGAGGCCGAGCTGGAGCGAACCGGCGGACAGCTGGATGCGATCGAGCCGCCGGAGTACTCGGCTGACTCTGAGGTCGCTGCGATCCAGCGCTCCTACTGGGACGTCCTCACCGGCGCGCACCGCGATCTGCTGCGCCCGGGGGCGACCGAAGAGATGTACCAGGAAAGGCTGGAGGAGATCGGCGAGTTGCAGGCCGAGGAAGTGCCCGAGATGGGCAACCTCGTCTACGGCGGCACCGCCGTCGAGAAGGTCCGGCAGCACGCCGAGGACGTCCCCTTCGAACTCATCGGGACCTGGGAGGCGGAGCCCCACGACGTCGACGGCGAGTGGGTCGACCAGCGCTTCAACCCGGACCGGGTGGCGCGGTACATGACCAGCCCCACCGGGCAGTGGTCGAACCTCGACAACCTCGCCTCGGCGCTTCGTCGTTGCGGAATCTCCCCCGACGAGATGATGGGCTCGACCTTCCAGACGACCCGGTTCAAGGACCGGCTCGTCCGCTTCGACGCCGAGCGCTCCGTGCCGATCGCCGATCACGAATCTGCATTCATGCGGCGCATCGGGGCCACCGTGCGCGAGAGCATCGAGCGCAACGCGGCGACGGTCTCCGAGATCCTGGTCGACGAGCAGGGCGTCATCCGCTGGAGCGGCGAGAAGCAGCGCCGTGACGGCAAGGGGACTCCGATCTCGGGTGAGATCGGCCAGGTCTTCGATGTCGGCGAGTACGGCGAGATCACCACCGCCTTCGCCAGCGGGGATAACGCCCTGGTCGTGCCGGGCTACGAGGCCACGATCACGGCCCAGACTCCGGGCGAGGCTCCGACCTCGGTCGAGGAACGCACGCGCCTGCGCGGCTACGAGCAGCTCATGCACGAGCGCATCCAGTACCAGATCGCCGGCGACCTCATCGCCGGGCGCAGCGAGACCGGCGAGCCCTCCTCGCTCAACGCGGTCTACTCGCAGCTGTACGGCACGAAGCACCCGCTCGACTTCATCGAGCGCGCCACCACGTACCAGCTCGACGAGTCCACCGGCGAGATCAAGGAGCACCTGGACGAGTGGACGGCCGCGATCCTGCAGACCGAGGCGCGCCGTGTGCGCTACTCCAACGAAATCAAGGCCGGCTCGACGATCTACGCCGAGTACCGGGCCCAGCGCGACCAAACTGACCCGGCTGACGACAACCGCTTCGACGCTTGGCGGCTCACCGGCGGGCGGAACATGACGGTACTCACCGGCAAAGACCGGAACAACGTCGCTGCGCCCAGCGGCTACTTCGACCCGGTGATGACCGGAGGCGCGACCAACCAGGGCATCGTGCGGTACCTGACCACTCAGGCCCAGGTCGACGCCGACGGCCGGATCGTGCCGGGCGACGAGAGCGTGGCCGGACAGCGTGCGCCGCTCATGGCTCTCCCCGAGCTCGAGACGCTGCGGTACGACCCGTTCGACCGCCAGCAGATGACGGCCTCGACGATCATGCAGTCTTCTGAGGTCACCGCGCCGGCGAAGACGGCGCTGATGACCTTCGGCGGCTGGACCGCTGATGACCCGATCGTGGTGTCGAAGGAGTTCGCCGAGCGCCACCGCATCCGCGGCGCCGGCGGCCAGGAGCGCGATCTCGTCGTGGGCGACAAGATCTCGGATCTGCACGGCAACAAGGGCGTGATCTCGCTAATCGTCGACCGGGACATGCCGCTGCAGGACGCGCAGGAGCAGGATGTCGTCGAAGAGGTCAACTGGTTCCGGGCCAACCCGGGCCTGGACGTGGTGATGAGCCCGTTCAGCCTGATCTCCCGGCGCAACGCGGGCTCGGCGCGCGAGCTGATGAGCGGAAACGTCTCCGACCTGCGCTCCCCCAACGGAGAACTGCGGCCGAGTGCCCTGGGCGAGATGCGCTTCGTGGTCACCCACATGGCCGTCGACGAGAAGACAAAGATCTACGACGACGAGCAGGTGCGTGCTGGCAAGGGCCGCAAAGCCTCCTCGCAGCTGGCCTGGGCGCTGCAGTCTCAGGACTGCCCGGCGATCATGCACGAGTTCTACGGCCACAACAGCGGGGCCGAGTCGAACCTGCGCGAGTACCTGCTGGTGACCGGCATGGACATGGAGGCTGACGGCACGCTGCGGGTGGTCGGCCAGGCCGAGGGCATCGACGAGCGCCCCGAGCGCCGGTTCATCCCGATGCCCGAGCTGCTGCGCACTCAGCCGCGCAAGGAGGGCCAGCTCCCGGGACTGAACACCACGGCGATGCGCAAGTCCTTCGGCGATCTCATCGGCGACCGCGGCGGCGACATGGAGATCCCGTTCCCGCTCACGTATCCGACCGGTGAGCAGACCGAGACGGTGAGCGCGAGCTCGTGGAAGCTGCCGGTGATGTCCTCGCATCTGCGCAGTGGCCAGGAGTTCGAGGACGGGTCCTCCGTCACGCACGACTACACCCGCAGCTACCAGGACGTCTTCGTCGAGGCCTGCCGCTACCGCTACATGACCGAGCAGCTGGACGGCCAGGGTCTGTCCGCGGAGAAGCGCTCCGAGGTGCGCCGCGGCATGAGCGAGTCGGTCTCGCGCGCTCAGCGCGCCTTCGAGGCGATCACGACCGACGTGCAGAACCGGGTGCTCACGGGCAAGAACAACATCTTCAAGACCGGGCTGATGGCCTCGCGGCTGACCGACTCGGCGACGATGGTGTGGACTGCGGACCCGCGGCTGGACGTCGACCAGGTTGCGCTGAGCTCGGTCAAGGCCGAGCAGCTGGGGCTGGCCGAGGGTGACCACGCGCTGGTGTGGCGTGACCCGGTGCTCCGTGACGCCGGCGTGCGTTACATGCGGGTCGCGATCGACGACCGGCTCACCGGTGCCGCGATCAACCCGGTGATGGACGCCTGCTTCGACGGCGACTTCGACGGCGACGCGGTCGCCGTGGTGAAGCTGCACAGCGAGGCCGCCAAGGGGGAAGCCCTGGCGAAGCTCTCGGTGCCGGCCAACCTGCTGGACACCGGCGTGGTCAAGGGCGACGGCTCGCACCCGCTGGCCATGCACGTCTCGCTGGACACCCAGGTCGCGCTCTCCAAGGACACTGCTCTGGCTGAGGAGCTGGAGAGCTCGCGCAGCGAGGCGAACCGGCTCCGGCTGCAAGCGCTCACGGGCGCAGAGTCGCCTGAGGACATCAAGCTCGACCAGCAGGTCGTGACGGAGGAGCTGAGCGCGCTGTACCGCCAGGCGCAGCGTGGCGAGTTCGGCGCGGCACTGACGTTCTCGGACCGCGAGGCGCACCTGCAGAGCGTGCGCGAGGTCTGCGTCGAGACCGGTGCCAAGGGCAGCGAGAAGAAGCTCACCGACTACGCCCGGAACCTGGGCGATGCGCAGGGCACGCCCGGCATCACGCAGGCCGACCAGGAAGCCTCGATGTTCGCCACGGCAATCAAGGCTCACGGCACCGGCCTGGGCGGCTCGTTCAGCCAGCGCGCCGTGCGCGCGCTGCGCGGCGAAGACCTCAAGGCCGTCCTGGAGATCACCTACCCGGTGACCCAGTCGATCCTGCAGGCCAAGCACGACGCCGCCGAGGCCCGGCACAAGTACGCGATGCTCCAGGGCCCCGGCCGCGAGCTCTGGAGGGGCCGCAGCATCGAACACGTCGGCCCCGGTCAGTGGCGCACGGCATTCCTCGACGGTGAGCCCGTCCAGGCCACGGCCGAGGAGTGGGAGAAGAAGTTCATCGAGTTCTACGAGTCCAAAGAGGGCTTCGGCGTCACGGTCAACCCGGACTACGTGGCCCGCGTGGCCAGTTCGCTGGAGGACCCGAAAACCGGGCTCATCCGCAACCTCGAAGAGGACCCGACGCTGCGGGGCACCGTGATGGACCGGATGGCCTACGGCGGTGGCTTCGAGGCGCTCGTGCAGGCGGCCAAGAACCGCGAGAGCGTCTACGACGGCGAGAAGAACGAGCAGTTCGCGTCCTCGGGGACCCGGAAGGCCCGGGCGGAGATGTCCCGGCAGCTCGATCAGCTGAGCTCCGCCGAGGCGCAGGGCCTGGACAGCGCTGCGATCGCCGTCGATGACTCGGCGGTCAAGCGCGACGTGATCTCTCAGGACGCGGGGACCTCCCGCACCCGCGGCTCGCACCGCCGCTCTGCGCATGCCGTGGGCGTGGGCGCGTCGCGCCCGGTCTACACGCCGAGCATCGAGATCGATCAGCCGCAGGGCGACGACGACTACGGGGCGGGCTACTGAAATGGCACAGCACAAGGAACTGGGAACGGGCCCTGCGGGCCGCCCGCGCGCGGCCAAGGAGCTTCCGGTGGACGACGACCGGCAGCAGGCCGACGAGCCGCAGAGCAGCGCATACGCCTACTGGGACTCGCGCTCGAACGAGCCGATCGACGCCGAGGTGATCGACGAGCCCGGACCGGAGGACGCAGACGGTTCGCGCGCCTGGCGCGAGCGGCTCCGGGACCGCGCCCGCGGGTTCTTCGGCGCGAAGACACAGGATCGAATGGCCGACCGCGAGCGCGTGCACGGGATCGACGTCGACCGGGCAGAGGACGAGACCGAGGGCCTGGACCAGCGCGAGCAGCTGCTCAAGCTCCGGGCGGAGACGCGGCTGGCCGGCGAGAAGTACATGGCCTCGCTGCGTGACTCGAAGCTGCTGGTGCCCGGCTTCAACGACGAGGAACGGACGCAGGAGCTCGGCGTCATGCACCACGTCTACATGCAGATGATGATGCAGTCGTGTCTCAAGCCGCTCTCGCGCGGAGTGAATGCCAACTCGATCATCCAGGCCGTCGGCATGGTGATGACGATGCGGATGCTCGCCCCGGACTTCAAGAAGGAGATGGACAGCTACCTTCAGCCCCTCAAGGACAAGATCCAGGAACGCATCGACACCAGGACCCGCGGCATGATCGCCTCTGCCGAGAGCGGCATCGCGCACCGGCAGAGGATCTTCAAGGACGTGCCGAGCGACGCCCGGCGCGAGCGCCTCATCGGCAGCACCGATCCGCGTGACCACCTGACGAAGAAGTGGCGCAAGCGCTTCGACGCCATGCAGCACCGTGAGCGCGGCCACCGGGAGATGTTCACCCCGGACTCGGCAGCCATGACCGAGGTCGCGCTCATGGAGAACGCCTTCTGGAAGATGCGTGAGCCGGGCGCGGACGCCGGCCTGATCCGCGACAGCTACCGGGCGATGCGCAAGCGGCTGCACGAGCAGATGCGCGAAGACGGCCTGGAGCGCCAGGAGGTCGTCCAGCGCGCGCGAATGATCATCGGCGAGCGGATGGAGTACGAGCCCGAGCTGCGCACGATGTTCAACGGCGTGGCCCACGGCCGGATCGTCAAGGCTCCCGCGCACGAGGAGCGGATCGCAGGCTCCGACCGGGTCCGCACGGTCTGGAGCGGGGAGTTCGACGACCAGCTGGGTCAGCGTCTGCCCGAGGACGGGATGTTCACGCTGCGCCGGCCCATGGATGCGGACGCCCACCAGGTCCAGCTCGCCGAGACGATGAAGACCTCGCTGCTCGACGCGCTGGGCCGCGGCGACCAAGAGGGCTACGGGGGCAACATGCTCGGCTACCTGGTCGGCTTCGCGGCGCAGAAGCAGGGCCTGGACAACAGCGGACTGCCCGACACGCTCCAGCACCGCCTGGACCAGTCCGAGGTGATGATCGCGAGCATGGACATCGACGGCCTGCCGCCCGAGGAGCAGCAGCGGGTCTACTCCAACGCTTACGTCGACGCGATGGAGGCGGTGAACGAGAAGTACCCGGAGCTTGAGGCCGAGCTGAAGCGGAGCCTCGGGGAGAACTGGCAGCAGACGCTGCAGACGGCGGTCGACGACCCGGGTGCCTTCTTCGAGGAGCAGCGGCTCAAACCGCGGTCGCGCCCTACGGGTCCGTCGTCCGAGCAGGAGGCCGGCCCGCAGAACGAGAGCCCGAACGCTGAGGCCGATTCCGAGGACTACCAGCCAGCCTGAGGGCGATCCGAGAACACGAACAAGGAGCAGGAGGAAGGACCATGAGCCAGGAACAGAATGAGGGACAGCAGGTCAGGTTCGGCTCACGTTTTGCGCGGATGTTCGGCTACGTCACGCCGGAGGACCGGAGCCGATGGGAGCAGCAGCGGGCGCAGAACAAGCCGAACGTCAACGCGATCAAGCAGGGCACGAAGTCGGCGCTGGGCTCGATGATGGAGTTCGGGGAGCGCAACATCGGCGCGAAGCTCGATGCTGCCCACCGCGTGGCGGCGCAGCAGCGGTTCGAGGAGTCCCACGACAGGGTCGTGAACCAGCGCCGCGATCCGAACACGCGGAACATCATCGAGTCGGTCGACTACGAGCCCAAGGACGACCGGGAGGAGATCGAGCCGGATCTGGAGCTCTAGCCGAATGGGCCAAGACAAGCGTAGCGAGTGGCACTCCATAAGCCCGCCTCTCCTTCTCGACTCGTTACTATCTTCGATAGACTGGTTTCTCAGCGAAACCGCGTCACGAAGGGCGACAGGACAGGGTGTGGGTATGGAGACGACGACGAATCCGCGTGTCAGTAAGCGCGAGTTCATCTCTCGGGTCGCGACTCGCAGCGGGTTGCCGATCCGGGTGGTGAACAAGGTGTACGAGTCGCTGCTCGGCGAACTCACGGGCGCGGTCAGCTGCGGAGAGACGGTCGTGCTCACGAGCTTCGGCCGCTTCTACCGACAGGACCACAAGGGCCACAAGGTGCGCTTCGGCAAGAGCAACGTCGACGACTACGTGGTGCTGAAGTTCTCCGCGTCGAGCAGCTTCAACCGCCGGCTCGGCGGCGATGAGGACGAGATCTCACCGGAGACCAACGGGATGATCGAGGATGCCGACGAGTTCGAGAACGTCATTGAGGATCGTGAGCTACGGGCCGCGTCGTAGGCAACGAGGAGCCAGCAGAAAAAGAGAACCCCCGTGATGCACAGGCATCACGGGGGTTCTCTTTATGGCGGGACGAGCCCAGTTGCGACGCTCAGCCGTCGGCGATGGCAAAGATCAGCACGAGCACGATGACCGGGACGATGAGCACGCCAGCCCCGGCGAGGAAGTGCTCCCACCCCAGCGGCGAATTGATCCAGCCCATGAAGTCGTTCCACAGGCCGGCGACGGTGCTCGCGATCGAGGCGAAGAAGCCGGTGACCCATCCGCCGATGACCGCCAGACTGGCGCCGCCGATCAGACCGAGAGCGATGATGGCACGAGCACTCTTGAACATGGTTCTGAACATGACGCCCCGCACTACTTCCGGTCCTCGAAGAGCAGGTAGTACAGCCCGATGTGCGGGATGACGAGGGCCGCCAGCGCGATCCAGGCCCGCCCCGGGTCCTCGACCACCCAGCCGATGAAGTCCTTGACGGGTCCGACGTAGGCCAGCACGGGGGCGAACACCTCAGTGCGGAAGATGACGTGGAAGATGCCGTAGGCCATGCCGAGGGCGATCGCCAGTCCGATGCCGCGCCGTACGAAGAGGGCGCAACGAGGACTGATCCACCGGCGGCGTCCCGCGGTTGTGCTGGACTGGGGTTCAGCATCCAGAGCTGCCGCCTGGGTCACTGGCTCGTAGTCGTACATCGCCACCACACCATCTCGCTCTTATCAAATAGCTATTAGTTCCCTGCTATGAGAAACCATCAATGGTCAGAGGAGTCGCGAATTACAGGTCACTCGAACTGGAGGTCAGGCTCATCCGCGGATGGCGTGCCGAAGCTGCTGATCGAGCGCTGTCGGGGTCGTGAGGGACTCGCGATCGGCTCGCGCTGCGCAGCCAGCTCGGCGAGAGTGAAGCCCACGGGGCGACCGAGGCGCTGGCCGGCCATGTAGTAGGCCTGCCCGTTCGCGCGTTCACCCAGGGCGATGATCTCGCGGGCGACGGGGTCACCCGGGCGCTGGGGCGCGCGCTCCCGCCAGACGATCCGGTGCGAGGGCTTCGCATTCGGATCCGCGCCGACGTACGTGGTCTCGCAATCAGAGAGGTCGGGATAACTGGGCATGTACTCCAGCGGGTGCGTGCTCGGCGCGCCCTGCTGGATCCGGCCCAGCTGGTTGAGAGCCACGCGCAGGAGCCGGTCCTCCGGTCCATGAGGGTGCATCACCGCGGCGTCGTGGAGCGTCTGGAGGTCCTGCTTGAGACCGGTCGTCGGCAGAAGGCGGACGGGAGACCGACGCTCACTCATCACGCTTCTCCTGCTGGGCAGCACGATGCTCATCCGCCCACTGCTGACCGAGCGAGCCAAGGCTCTCGGCGAGCTCTTCGATGGTCATGCTCGCCTCGCCGGAAGCGTCAGACTCCTGGATGCGACGGGAGAGCTCGGCCTGGAAAGCAGCCTCAGCGTGGACGTGGGCCGCGTGGTCGTACTTCATGAGGCGCACGAACGCGGCGAAGGGGATGATCGCGGCCTCGGGCTTGTTGCCGTCCCCGAAGATCAGCGGCGTGATCTCGCCGCGGCGATAGAGGTTCAGCATCGTGGCGAGGTCCTCGCGCCTGAGCTGGTCGGTCGGGACGACATTGACGGAGAACTTCGGGAGCTCAGCGTCGGGAGTGCCGTTGTCGTGAGCGTTGCTGTTGTGAGTCATAGCTTCAGCCTAATCAGTCGGGAATAACTTGTCATCGACTCGCATACGACCGTGTTGCCGAGTCAATAAGGGCATTGAATGGTCGATCACTCCGCCGTTGAGAGGTGGTGCGGTTAGGAGAAAGAAGAGACCCGCGCCCCAGTGCCGCGTGGTGCGGAGCCGGGGCGCGGGCCCTGGTGGATGGACGGTCGTGACTTCAGAAGTTCCCCTCGTCGACTTGCAGGCAGACGATGCCGGTGAGCGCCACAGGGCCATCGGATGCGGTGATGACGCGTGTGCGGGTCAGCGGGTGGTGTGCCGGGTGATCGCCATGCGGATCGCGGTGATCAGGCGGGCGGTGTCCTCGGCAAGGTCCGGAATCCCGGCGGGATAGAAGGCGTCACCGGGGAGGTCACCGGCGTAGCCGTCGGGGTAGCAGACGGCGTGCCATCCGGCGTGCTCGGCGGGCGGGTACGCGAGTTCGCTCTCGTGGGCGCCGCTGGCGGTCACCTGGATGACTCCCCCGCCGGTGCCGAAGGGAAGCTCGACGTAGTCGCTGGCCGTGTCGCCGTCCTCGACGGCGGTCCATCCCGCTGCCCGCAGGGCGTTGAGCAGGTAGGCGCCCGCGGAGGATGCAGGGTCGGTAACGGTCACGATGTCTCCTTCAGGTCCATAGTGGGTTGAGCAGGTGCGACCTTGCGTGTGGGCTGGGCAAGCCCCGCAACACGCAGCACCCGGGGGCGGGAGCCGAGAGCGGGGGCGAGTGCGGATGAGGCGCGGGCTTACGGCGCTGTGCGGGCAGGTTGCGTATCGTTGCCGGTGACGGCGCGGATGGAAGCGGCGGCCAGCTCGGCGAGCGCTTCCAGTCCGTCAGAGGCACAGGTCCCTTCGAGGTAGACCCCCGCGTCGCAGTCGAGCACCCGCTTCGGCAGCTCCGTATCCTCGAAGAAGTCGTCGGTGGAGCCCCAGAACTCGATGACCAGGTCGCCTTCCTCGTCCACGAGGAACGTGAACTTCGCCGCGCGCGGGCCAGAGAGCCTGCCGGTCGTGCCCCAACTGTCGGACTGGGCGCTCCATCTGCCTCCGAGAAGGTGGGCGGTGGTGCGGACGATGTCGGACACGCTGAACGGGTACTCCGTGCCCGGCGCCGGGACGTACGGCTCGCTCCCTGCCGGGAGCACGGCACCGACGGCCAGGGAAGCGTCGGTCTGGAAGGGGGTCCAGAAGAGGAAGGTGGTCTCACAGAGCGCGGTCGAGGCCCAGTCGGTGTCCGGGTGATTGCTGCGCACGAACCCGAAGACGCGCCGTCCCGGCTCGGGCGTGACGGGCGGCTACTGCTGGATCGCCGCCCAGTCGATTCGGCGTGCACCACCCGCGAGTTGGCCGAGCGCGGCAAGCACGGTGCTTGCCGCGGTGCAGGAGGCGAAGAGCCGTCCGACGTCGTTGCCGGTCAGGTGCCGTTCCCCCTTGGCGACGCCCCGGACTGGCAGGGCATGGCTGCCGGGCTTGTGGGCGACGGTGTGGGTGGCGCGGCTGCCGTGGGAGTCGGACGGACCGTGGACGACTTCGAGGGCGTGGCCGGTTAAGTGGGGCGTATCCGGCGACGCACAGGGTCGTCCTGGACAGGGGCCGGTGCTGCCGAGCGGGGTGTCCGGGCGGAGCAGGCTGGTTCAGCGGAGCCAAACGGCCGTGTCGTAGTGGCGGGGACGAGTGACGATTGCGGTCCGGATACGGGCAGCGAGTTCAGCGTTGGGCATGCTCGAGTTCCCTCTCACTGGGTGGGGTGCGCCGACACTGCCCCACGGGGGCCAGCCGCGCACCGCCGGCTCACAAGGCGCCTTCGGTCACGACGAGCTGCTCCGGGTGGCGTTGGATGGCTGCACGCCCTTCAGCACGGCAAGTTCCCGCTGTACCGCGGTCAACTTGGCCAGATACTCCGCGGCCTGCGTCTTCCAGTCCGTTGGCGCGTCCGGCCGCAGGATAACCCGGCCGGTCATGAGGCGGTCCCAGCCATCCAGCGCGTACTCCAGGTCCCGGATACGAGCCCGCAGTCCGTCCGGGTCACGGTCCTGCCGTAGTTCGGCCACCTCATCCTTGAGACGGCGTACGTCGCCGGCAGTGCGCAGCTTCTGGCGTTCCTTGCCCTTGTCGAAGCCGCGGCCAAAGGCGGCACGGCGTTCCTCGCGGGGGCACTCCTGGATCCACGGCGCCAGGTGCGCGGCCGCGTCCCGGTGTTCCTGGGCGCGTTCGGGGTCTTCCTGCTCGAGCTCGGCCAGGGGCCGGTAGTCGTACTGACGGGCCAGCTGGTCGGCCAGGCGCTCCATTTGGGATGGCAGGGTGATGTCGTCCTCGGTGGGATGGCCGGTGACAGAGGCGATCCGGTCTGCCTTCTGCTGGAGGGACTCCGGGGGCCGCTCGGCGTTGACCGGGTCGTCCGGCAGGCTGTCCAGCAATTCCTGCCTCCTCTGTTCCTCCATCACGGTTCCTCCACGCTGTCATTGATGCGTTCGACGGAGAGACCGGGCAGTTGAGGGATCTCGGTGAACGTGGTTGATCGGCCGGAGTTGAAGCGGACCCTGCTCCCGCGGTCGAGAAGGGACGAGCCCGGTGCGGCGGGGCGGGGTTTCTGCGCGCAGCTCAGGCCGTGTACGGCGTCCCGGTGGTCGTGAGTGCGTTCATGGCTGGTGTCCCTCCGTATCGAGGCTGGTGCTTCAGTCGGCTCCCGGAGCAGAGCCAGGGAACTCGCGCACGACGGAGACCAGGAGCGGCACGAGGGTGTCGAACGGGTCAGCTGCCTGCTGTTTCCCGTGTGGAGAGGCACTGTGGAAGAGAGCAACAGGGTCCTCCGGCAGGGTTCCGGACTCGCCGCACTTGGGGCACGCCCAGGTCCAGCCCACGACGGGAGCGTGGACGATCTGGCCGTCCTGGATGATCCAGTCGAAGCGGTCGGCCAGCCTGTGCTCGTCGGAGGCGAAGAAATCGGCGTCGAACAGCTCGTCGGGCACGGTGAGTTCAGGCATCGGTGGGCTCCTCTCGGCTGGTAGCGGGCCCCGGCAGCGCCGGGGCATCGAAGGACGAGGCTTCGATGGAGGGCTCGGTACCCGTCAGTCGGACGACCTCCAGGACGTGGGCCTCGATATCGGCGCGGGCCTGGGCGACGACCTGCTCGCCGGCCTCCACGAGTGAGTCGACGGTGAACTGGGCGTTGCTACCCGCACCGGCGACGGCGTTCTCCAGTGCGTTGAGTGCTTCCTTGGTGGCCCTCACTCCCTTCTTCTCGTGGATCGCCTCGTGCAATGCCGCCGTGGCGGCCTTGACGCGGGCGTACATCCGGTCGGTGACCTCGCGAACCTCTCGCAGGTTCTCGGCGGTGCGGGGCTGATGAGGGATCTCGGGTACGAAGGCGTTGTGCTCGGTACGCCGGATGGTCACCGGGACGCCGCTGCCGAGCCCCATGGAGGACACGAGCGAGCCCCACTGCGCGAGGCTCATCTCGATCTCCACGAGCTCTCGGCCCGGATGGACCCAGTCGTGGTTAAGGTCGCGCTTGCGTACGGCCTCGTGGACGGAGAGCGAGACGGTCTCGTTGTGGAGCAGGTCGGACTGGAACAGCGAACGGCCTGATCCATGCCTGCGCGTCACGACCGCGACGCCGAAGGCGGGGTGGATCTCACCGCCGTGCTCCGCGTCGATCGCTGGGTCCTGGTTTTGACGGCGGCTCATGCCGGCACCGTCTCAGAGGTCTCAGCCTGCTGGGCCTGGTGCTCGGCGGCCTCGCTCAGAAAGTCCGAGTAAGCCTGGGCGTAAGGGTTGGTCGGTTTGGTCATGGCGGGTGTACTGCGCTTCCTCTGAGGTGCAGGGGGATGTTGTGGATCTGGCGGCGAGCACGACGGCATGACGAAGCCGGGGCCTCCGTTGAACTGAGACCCCGGCTTGCCGTACGGGGCTCAGCTGACCAGCACGCTCTGCTTCTCCTGGGCCGGAAGGTGGCGAGGACGACGTCGGCCACTTCCTTCGCGGGGGTGTCGAGCGGCATCTCGCGCTCGTACCCGTGGCCCCATGAGAAGTCCTGGAACTCCGCGGTGTCGGTGAGCGTGGTCGCCTCGATGGGATACGAGCCGTCCGGGGGCCAGGCGTTCACAGTGGCGCTGTGAAACTGGCAGCCGCCGCACCATGCCCGCCGGCGCAGCGGCTGGGTACTCGTCGTCGGGGCGCCGGATTTCGACGAGGTGGACCGGGCGCTCGGTGCTGTCTGCGGGCGCCAGGTGCGGGAGAGGGGCGTCAGCGGTCGTCATCCAGGGGCTCCAGGACGTCGGCCGCCGTGATGTCGCCCCGGATCAGCAGGAGGGCGACAGCGTGGGCCCGGTCGTGCGTGCCGGTCTTCTTGTAGATGCGCCGCAGGTGGGTCTTGATCGTGTCCTCGGAGAGGAACAGGTCCACGCCGGTCTTCGCGTTGGACATGCCGCGCGCCACGCGGACGATGACCTGCTTCTCGCGGCCGGTGAGCGGGTGCGTCAGCGAGGGCGGGAGCATCCCCAGGTCGCGCAGGTGGCCGCGCCTGCCCCGGTGGAACGCCGCCTCCAAGTGGGGCATGACGGCCCGCAGGTAGGTGGCGACGACGTTGCGCTGCGACAGCCAGGCCGCCCGCGTCTTCTCTGTGGCGTCGGCCAGGTCGTGGGTCAGCTCCTCGCGCCAGGTCGGGGGGCGCGTCTCGGTAGGTTGGGCTAAGGACATATCAGCGCTCCTTGCGCTTACGGAACTTCGAGAATTGCTGGCCGCGCGTGGGCATCGAGTCGGCCAGGGCTTGGGCCGCCTCGGGGCGGCAGTTGAAACAAGGGCGTTTCGTCTGGTGGGTGACGGGCTGGCTGTCCCGGGTACGGTCGGCTGTCGGCGCCGCGCTCGGGCTCCCGCTCGACGGTGTCGATCCAGCCCGCCACGCACGGAGGCTCGTGCGTGCACCTGCACTCGGCCCTCGGGGACGGTGCCCGGCTAGCCGAAGTGGTGCTCTGCGGGCGGTGGGGCCGCTGGAGGCCGGGAGCCGGGGACGTAGTCGGGGGTCGCTCACGGGTCGTCAGCCGTGCGCGGCTGCCGCTCGAACGTCGGCGGCCCTTCCACCCGCAAGGTGCCGAGCGTCACGGGCTGGAAGGGCCGCCTCGGCGAGGGCCTTGAGGGCGCGGGTGATGCGCGGTTCGAAGCGCAACGCCTTCGGCTCCAGGAACCGAGCCGACCAGCGCCTGCGCTCACGCTGTGCGACCACTCGTCGCAGCCGACGGGAGGCGCACCCCTGCTAGTCGGTATCCGGCGGCGGGGCAGCGGCGCGATAGCTGGTGCACGTGCCGGTGCGTGGCCGGAGTCCGGGCGCGCCTCAGCCGGGCTAGACGGGGGCCGAGGCCGGCTTCACGCTCCCTCGGCGTCCCAGGCCGTGCGCGATGCGGAACGGATCGGGCATGTCCCAGGACCCATCGGTACTGGGGTGCACGACGCCAGCAGCAGTGAGCTCTTCGAGGAGGTCGTGGTAGCGGGCTAGGTGCCGCATGCCGCCGGGGTACGGGTCCGCCGTGCGGGAGCCGAGACGTCGAAGACGGTCTGGCAGGCACGCGTGGTCCCACTGGGCGATGACCTGGTCGGATTCGATCGGCAGCTGCTGCCCGGCCAGCGGAGCGAGTGCCGCCCGCACCCATGGCATGGCCTGCTCGACTTCTGCGGCGCGGGCACGCGCTCCCTCCGGCACGCCCCGGCGGATGTCCCGGTGGTGAAGGGCGCGCGGGTGGTCGGGGTGATCGTCCAGGGCGTGGCGCACGGCCTGCCTCAGTGCGATGAGGAACGGGCGCGGGCTGATTCCGCCGACACCGTCCTGGAGATGCGTGAGCATGAACCGGTACGTGGAGCCCTTGCGGGCGGTCGCGCCCATGTACGGGTCCGCGATCACGGTGAAGAGGCGTTCCTGCGCGGCGGGATCGGAGGTCAGTTGCTCGGGCGCGCTGAAGCGACCGTCGGGGGTGAGCCTCCAGCCCGGGGTCAGAGAACGGAAGGCGGCGGCACCTTCACTGGGGTGGTTCGCCAGGAGCTGGAAGAACAGCCCGTAGAGGTGCGTTCCGGTCACCTGGCCCCAGTGGTCCGGCGTGCTCCAGTTCAAGTCGGTCGTACGCAGAGCACGTCGGGCCTCGGACCTGAGCGCCCACAGGGCCGCGTCGAGGGTGTCGGGGCGTAGGAAGACCTTCGCCTTCACGCGCGGCCCGAGGCGGGCCAGGTCGGCAGCGAGCTGGAGGACTCCGGAGGCGAGGCGGTCCGTAATGCGCTGATCGGGGTGGAGACGGTCCAAGGTGTCGAAGACAACCAGATGAGTGTGGCCCTGCGAGTTCAGGTCGGCCACGGCCTGGCGCAGGGCGTCGGGGTTACGCAGCAACCACTGCGCGCGGTCGCGCCAGCTGGGCAGGTGTGTGAGGTCGCAGACGCCCAGGGCGGTCAGGGCGACAGCGGTCCACACCGTCACGGGGCGGATTCCTTCGCCGATCAGTGCCTCCAGCTCCGGCGCGGCCGGATAGCCGTCGCTGTCTCCTGCGGCCCCTGGGGCGGAGATCACCCGGGTATCCTCCAGGCGCGGCATCTTCAGGTCATAGGCGGCTGCCGCACGGAGGTCAGGGTCGGTCAGGACTCGGGCCCACAACGTCTTGCCGACTCCGGGACCGCCTCGGACCACGCTGCTGTCGATGAACAGCGCGGGGCGGCAGCCGGGCGTGTAGAGCATGGAGGCCGGCAGTGTGGCGGCGTCGCGGGTCAGCGCTGTGGTGAGCGCGTCATGTATGAGCGTGCGCAACTGGCCGGGGGTGGGGAGCGTCATCACAGGGTCTTCCTTCCAGTAGGAGCGTGCAGCACGCGGGCGTGGTGGTCGCCAGCGGGCGATCAGTCGAAATCCGTCTCGGACAGCCATTGGGAGCAGCCCTCCCGCAAGAACCAGCCGCGCACGTTGGCGTCGTCAACCTGGGGTGCTGCATCCCGTGTCGGTCGCGGGTGCGTTGTGACGTCAGTCGTCGTTGGTGGCGGGCGGGATCGGTACGACTGTTTCGCCGCCTTGGTCGACCCATATGCGCCGGGCCCGGTCTGCTCCGTTTCCACAGCTGCGGCATACAGGGCGTCCGGGGTCACGTGGAGAGTGGTCATGGGCGCGGACATGCGTCGGGGTGGTGGTCACTGGCACACCGGCGCCGGTTTTCCCGTCTCTGGCCCGATTTCGGCGGATTCTCCGGCGCCGGCTGGTGGCTCGCCCTGAAGCTCCGGGTCATCCCATACCACCTACTCGTGCCGGAAGGTGCCCTTGTTGGTGGGCTCCCTGGTCGCTTCCGGTAGCCGAACTCCTCCACCGGCGGCCTGGGGGTCTCGTATCCGGCCTCTTCGAGGGGTGGTTGAGCTGGTTGACCAAGTGCTGCAGATTATGGGTCGTGCGAGCGCTGTCAGTCCTCGCTCTCGTCTTCGCCGGCCTTGCCGATCTCTTCGACGATGTACGCCGAGAGGAACTTGCTCGACAGCGGGTCGAGGCCGTGCCGCTCTGACCAGCGCTTGAGGTACTCGACGGGCTCAGCGTTGCCGGGTTCGTCACGCACCTTGCCGATGGCCTCGGCGATCCACTTGAGGGTGTCCGTGCCGGGCCACTCCGGCGAGGTGCCCAGGCCGAGCGCGATCGCGTCGACCACATCGGTGTCAGTGAGGGGCGCGCTGGCCCCGCGGCTGTTCGCGTGGGAGAGCGGCTGCTCGTAGTCCGGGATGAAGCCCATGGCGAGGATCACGCTCTCGGGCAGCTTGTAGGCGTCCCAGATCGCTTGGGTCACGTTCGTGGGGGTGTCGCCGTTGGAGAGCCCGCCGGAGATATAGAGCCTGTAGTCGGCGACCGTGAGGAATGTCGTCTCACGGGAGTCGAGGGCCATTTCTCGTCGAAGAGGTCGGACTCGTCGTCCAGATCCGGTAGCAGCTCCTCCAGCTCAGTTCCGGGCTCGTCGAAGGTGAAGAGCGAGGGATCTTCGATCTTCTCGAGCAGCTGACGGCCTCGGTCGAAGTTCGGCGGTTCGGTGCTTCCGGCCGGGAAGGCGATGGTGGCGGTGAGCATGCTCGCGCCCATGATGATCTGCTCCTTCAGGATGGAAGAATTAGTGGGTCGAATCAGTCCTGGATCCAGCCGAGGACGTCGTCGACGTCCTGGTCGCAGCTGGCCTTGATCGCCTGGCGCGGGGTCGCGCCGGGGTTCTCGAGGTAGTGCAGCGCGGCGCTGTCGATGAGGTTGGCCGCGTCACGTACCTGCTCGTTCTCGGGCGCGAGATCGCTCACGTCGTTAGCGGCGCGGCTCATGGCGTCGCTGATGCGCTCCTGGAAGAAGGCGGCCTTCGCGCCGGTGGAGCCGTCGAGGCCCTTCGCTGAGGATCGTGCGGGTCGTGCGGCTGGCTCACCGGTCCTCCCCCGCAGTGTCGCCGGTAGTGCGCGACGGCGCATCGGCGTGCGCCACGGGGGAGACGTCCGGGAACGCCGCCTCCGTCTCGGTGACGTCGGTCCAGCCGTCGTGCTTCCAGTTCTCGGGGCTCATTCCGTGCACGGTCGCGGTTCCGTCTTGGCGGGCGAGGTAGCCGACCGCGTGGACCTGGCCGTTGTGGGGCGCGGGGGCTACGGCGAGGCACTGGAACATCCAGCGTCCGCGCTGATAGGTGCGCTCCGGCTGGAAGAAGTCGGGAGCGGCCGGGGCCTCCGGCGCGTCCTGGCTGTTCGGGCCCGGCACATACGGGATCTCTCCGCCGAGCCGAGTGGCGACTTCATCGACCGAAGCCAGTTCACTGATCTGCTCTACCAGCGTTCCAATCTCATCCGGCTCACCCGTCAACGCGAGTTCTCCGAGGTCCTCCAGCTTGGTCACCAGGTCATACGACGGCTCCTGGCGCAGCGCCAGGGCGAGAGCAACGAACGTTGCCGCCCGGCACTGGGCGTTGGCCGTCTTCAGCGCGGCGATTCGCTGGGTGAGGTCCTGACTCGGTGCCGGGCCTCGACTGAATCGAGCCCGCAGCCGCTCCAGCTCGGCGATCTCGCCCGGTGCGAGCCAGGCCGCGACCTTCCGGCGCGTCTCTGGGTCGAAGCACAGCGCCACGGGCCGCCCGTCGACCGCGCCGACCGTGAAGACCGGCTCTTCCTCCGAGGCGGGCTCCATGGCGACGTCGTACCGCGACACGACCAGCGGTTCGTGCTCTGGGCGGCTTCCCTTCTCCTTGGCCATGGCCTGGACGATCACCCGGCAACGGCGCCACGCGTCGGCATAGGAACCGGCGTTGAACGTGCCCTTCAACTCGTCGGGCACCTTCATCGCGGCGAACTGCTCGTCGACCTCGCGCAGGACCGAGACGCGATCGAGGCGGCGCAGCGCGGCAACGATAGTCTCGGTCGACGGCATGCCGGTGTCGACGAACTCAACATCGGGGTCCATGTAGGCGGCAGCCCACACCGACCAACCCCTCGCGGTGCCGACCTCGCGGATCTTCACGGACCACTCGCGCAGCAACTCTGCGTCGGAAGCCGCCACCAGCGCTTCGGACGTCTGGGGGGCGGCGTCGTGCCGCTCGGCCCACTGTCGGAGGATCCCGATGAGTGTGTCGCGGGCGCTCACTGGGTCTTACCTCCCTCGGCTTCGTCGAGGATGAGCGCGGCGGCCTGTTTGGCGGACAGCAGTCCGTTCCGCTCGGACACGGCGCGGCGGATCCGCTCGGCCTCGGCCGTGTGGCCATGGGCGTCGAGCAGCTCGGCGGCGTGCGTGCCGTGCATGCCCCGCCGGGTCTTGGTGGCGTCGAGGATGAGGCGGACGGCTGGGTTGCCGTCGATCCGGGCCTGGTTCCATGCGGCGGAACGTCCTTGGTGCACCTGGGAGTTGCGGGCGCGGGTGCCGCCGTGGCTCGTGCACAGTTCGCCGGCCGCCGAGCCGCAGTCCGGGCAGGCGACGGCGAGCGGCGGCAGGTTCTCACGCTGCCAGTCGTTCGGGGTCAGGTCGGTCATCAGGAATCCTTCGGAGTGCAGTAGGGGGCGCCGGGGCAGGGGCCGAAGCCGTTGTGCTGCGAGCACTGGAGCTGTGACGGATTCGGGCCGCCGTCCTCGGCGGGGTCGATCAGTTCCGAGGCCCTGCGCATTCCGACCTCGTACTCCTCGCGCTCGTAACGGCCGAACGAGTCGCGACGGCTCCAGGAGTCGTCCGCGTATCTCTTGCGCCGGCGCGCGAGACGCCAGCGGTAGAGGGGGCTCGGCACACGGTTGGACTTCCGCCGGTTGTGCCGGCGGCAGAGCATCTGGCCGTTCCACAGTTCAGTCGCCCCGCCGCGGCTCCAGGGGTGTATGTGATCGGCCTCAGCTCCCGGTGCCGGGCACCGGAACCAGAGGGGCGGCTTGTGCTCGCACCGGCCGTTGGCCTGGCGGATGAGCTGCTGCTTCTGGGGCCAGCTGAAGAGCCGGGTGGGATCACGCCAACGCCGCTTACGGCCAACGCCGATGGCGAGACACAGGACACCGAGCGCAGCGACGGCCAGGCAGGCGAGCAGCACAGTCGGATCTGGCTGCATAGCGCTCAGTGCAGGTCGTTGCCGAAGGAGATCAGCTCACGCCTGGTCACCCGGAACAGATCCTCGGAGTCGATGGCCGTGACGAGACTGACCTTGCCGAGGCAAAGGTTGGCCCTTCGGGGCTCACGATGCTCTGCGCCGGGGCGGGGCTCGGAGACGATGCGGTACTCGGGCATGGTCGAAGGCTGCTTTCTGTACAGGAACGCGTGAGCCGGACAGCAAACCGCCGAGGAGACTGGAGTGGCGCCTCGGCGGTTCAGATGGGGGCGTCCTCAGAAGTCGATGGAGTACTTCGGGGGACGGCGCAGGATCACCGCGGCGGCACGCAGGTCCTTCTCGTCGTCGGGCGACCTGTCGTCCTCGTCACGGAGGTCGGTGAGCGTGAAGGCACCATCCGGGAGCTGGTAGCCGTCCTCGGACGGGACGGCGTCGCGCATGCGGAACTGCAGCCCGATGCCGGTGTCCCAGTCGTTGATGGTCTGCAGGCTGTCGCTGTTGAACAGATCGACACGACCGTCGAAGACGTCGGTGTCGCCGTTCTTCCAGGTGATGTGGGCCTCGATCCGCGAGCCGGCGTGCTCGCTGCGCTTGATATTCAGGTCACCGATCACCTCGGCGAATGACTCTCCCAGGCGCAGCTCGAAGGCGATCGCCCGCAGGTGGTCGAAGTTGATGTCGTACTTCCGGGAGAAGTCGACGATCTCGGCCACTTGCTTCTCGGCTACTCCGGGCACCTGGTCGCGCAGGTAGGTGGCCACCGTCTCGGGCTCGGGATAGGCGAAGCGCATGTGGTAGTGGAAGCGGCCGGGGCGGTTGAGCATGTAGTCGTTGACGCGGTGCAGCTCGTTGACCGACAGGACGTAGAGGCGCTTCGTCGTGCTCAGCCCGTCGAACAGACTCAGGAACTGGTTCTGCGACTCGTCGTCCTCGTTGGAGAAGATCTTCTCGAACTCGTCGAAGACGACGACGACTTCGCCCAGCTCGTCGAGGAAGGCTGCCAGCCCCGGTGTGTCGTGGTGTACGAGCACGGTGGGCAGGTGGTGCTCCTCGCGCATCCGCTCGGCGAGCAGGCGGAGCATGAGGCTCTTACCCATGCCCTTGTCGCCGGAGAGGATGACGCCGAGCGAGCGGTCCATGGCGGAGTAGCCGGTGACGATCCTCCGTACACGGGAGGCGTGGCTGCCATAGACGGTCTCTCCGGCGCATGCCAGCGGCTCCGTCTGGCGCAGGCTGTAGCCGGTCGTCTGAGAGAAGGCGATCGTGTAGGTGGCCACGGGCAGGTCAGCGAAGGTCTGCACGGAGTCTCCGTAGAGGCGGAACTCCCCGCCGGAGGCGACGATCGTGGATGCGGGCATGAAGACTTCTCGCTTTCGCGGGAGTTGAGTGGATGGAGATGGCGGCGGACCAGCGGATCGGAAGCCCCCTGTTGTCCGAGGGCAATAGGGAGGTGCCCCAGGGAGTTGTGCAGCTCCGCGATGCGACCCTGGTGAGCGCCGAGTGCGACGACGACGAAACTCTGGGAGCGGCGGAACAAGCCGCCTCGCGTGAGGGTGTGTATTCCGCCGGAGAAGAAGCCGCGCCGACCGGGACCTTGCCGTCGTCGTCGAGGTGTGCCGACAGGCTGAGGATCTGGTCGCTCAGCCGCTGGACGGTGCCGTCGGTGAAGTAGTTCTTCATGAAGTAGGAGCGGTCGATCACGAGGTAGACGGCGGCGCGGTCGCCGAGGCCGCCGCTTTTGCGGAGGCTGCTGCGCGCCGCTCGTGGGACATGGCGGCGCGGGTCTTCTTGCGCTGGGCCCGTTGCGGGCGTGCGGGGCGGTGCTTGGCTCAGTGGGTCAAAAGCTCGTCGAGGAAGCTGTCGATATCGACGGTTTCAGACTCCCGGCCTGCGGGGACGACCTCGAAGGTCTTGGCGAGCCATGCCTTCACGGAAGCTGCCGGCCCTTCAAGGCAGGCGTATCCGCCGGGGGATTCCAGTTCGATGCTGAAGCAGCGGTTTCGGTGAGGACCGATCGGAGTGATCTTCACGTCCCCGATGCCAGCGGGTGTGATGAGGCCCTGGTCGAGCAGTTCCCGGGCGAACGTCCACCGGACCACCTCGTCGGGCGTGACGTCAAAGGAGAACTGCACCGCGTACGGGTCGGAGTCCGTGTAGTACAGCCGCACGGGGACGAAGACACGCGCGTCCGGGCCGGCCACGAGCGTCATGCGGATCTTCAGTTCCAGGCCGGGAAAGTCCATGGGTGGATTCCTGTTCTTCGGCGGGAAAGCGTGGTGGAGGCGGGAGGCAAGGCCCGGCGCTGCTCAAACACCGCCGTTCCGCCTAGCTAGGTCGCTGTGCGGGAGGGGGACATGGCGGGTGCGGCTTGCTGCGCCTGGCGTTCTGCCAGGGCGTTGATGGCGAAGAGGACCTCGCCCTGGATGGCCCATTGGACGAGGTAGGTTTGTGCAATGCGGAAGACCGCAGGGGCGGGTGTCTCGCTCGTCGAGAACACCCGCCCCTGCGGCATGGGGTGGCGGCGGTTGGTCAGACGGCCGCAGTGACCGCAGAGCGATCTTCGGTGTTGCCGGGAGCAGCGCTGTCGTTGTCGTCCAAGAGGTCCGGATCGATGCCGAGGGCGCGAGCGGCGTTCCTCTTGTCGCGCTCGGTCAGAGCCGTCACGATCTGCTCGTAACTGCTCTGGATCGGCGGGTTCTTCACGGTGCCGTAGCCGAGTACGTACTGGCTCTTCATGGCACGGGTAAAGGCGACGTAGAACATCCGCTTGACGTCCTGGGTCATCTTCGTGTCCTCCCTGTAGAGGACGACAACGTTGTCGAATTCGAGACCCTTGGCACCGTGGATCGTCGAAACGACCAGGTCGGCCTTGGACTCGAGGTTCTTCCGCTTGCGCTCCTGGTTCTTCTGCTTGTTGATGTTCAGCTTCTGCTGGTTCCGCCGAATCTCGAAGGAGAGCAGGTTGTCGCGCAGCCGATCGAAGAACGCCACGTGCGTGAGCGTGCCCTGGTGGCAGAGCGTGACCCAGCCGTTGATGGTCGCGCTGTTCTCGATCCACCACTCGGAGATCGTGCGCAGGATCGCCTTCTCAACGTTGGCGTTGGCAGCGTTCTTTGTCAGCTTGCCCATGTTGTCCTTGATCCCCTGGGAGACCACGAACGCGGCGTTGGCCGGCGGTGCCTGCAGGACGTCGTTCCAGAAGAACTTGATGTACTTCGAGAAGATGTCCGTGGCGTAGACCCGATCGCTGACCAGAGAGGCGACGTGGCGGTCCGGGTAGCGCTTTTCGAGCACATCCTGGATCAAGGACACCTCGCGGCGCGAGTAGGCCAGGAAAGCCACCTGCTCGCCCCGGTCCAGGCACTTGTCCACGTAGTCGGGGATGACCGTGTTACGCACGATCGCCTGCAGGTCCTGGGTGACGAACCCGGTGAGTCTGGCCACCTCGCGGTACTCCAGGGTGACCTTCTCCTGGAACGAGTCGGCCGTAGGCATGGCGAGCGAGTTCGCCTGCAGCTGGATGTTGGCGAACTGGTTGGTCTCCAGGCCGCCGAGCACGACGTTCGCGAAGTCCAGGATCTCCTGGTTGCTCCGGTAGTTCGTCGTGAGCTTGAAAGTCGCGAAGACCCCCGAGCCCTCCAGCGTGTTGAGCGCGCGCGGGTTCGCTGAGCGGAACTCGTACAGCGTCTGCGAGGCATCGCCGACGATGAACAGGGACTGAGCGTGCTTGGTGATGTACTTCAGCACGTAGATGAACTCAAACACGCTGTTGTCCTGCACCTCGTCGATGATGAGGTACTTCGACTGCACGTGGGCCGGCTCGGCCATGTCGTCGATCTTCTGGTAGCAGATGATGATCTGCAGCTCCAGCGACGTCTGCTCGATACGGTCGAGCAGGGCGATCACCTCGTCGAAGTGGCTCTCGACGAAGGTGTTCAGGGCCGTGAAGGCACCGGTCCTGTTCTGGTCGACCTCCAGCAGGCGGTGGCGGAACGTCGCCGCGAACTGGCTGTTCGGGTAGAAGATGTCGATCGAGTTGATGATGGTGTCGATGGCCGAGACCTTGTGCCTCGGGTGGTTCATCGAGTAGATGTCGATGATCATCTTGGCGATCGTCATCGAGCCGACGTCCGGGTTCTTCTCCGTGATGTTGTCGGCTGCGGCGTTGGTGAACGAGAGCACCGTGATGTCCGAGGCGGGGACGCCGCAGGCTTCGAGGTACTTAATCCGTTCGAGGATCACGGTCGACTTGCCGGTGCCGGCTCCCGCCTGCGTCATCACCAGCGGCTCGTGCGTGGTGAGCGCGTCGAGCTGCTGCTTGGACAGGTGGGGCGGCAGATTCGGAGGCGTGGCCGGCTGCGCAGGCACGATCAGCTGAGGCTTCATCTGCTCCAGGTGGTCGAGCGTGCGGTTCATCAGCAGGCTGAGGTTCTGCTTCGACAGCTTCGTGGCGATCCGGTCGGAGAAGGTCGCATCCAGCTGCTTGTGGATCTGGCGGTAGGCCTCCAGCGGGACGTTGTAGTTCTCCAGGTAGCGCAGCTGGACGGCGAGCATATTCAGCTGCTGCTCCGTCGGGCCCGCGGGCATGTCCTGGATGTAGCGGCAGACCTCGTCGGCAATCACCTCGGAGTCCCAGATCTGGGCCAGGCGCGTGATGCGCTCGTAGATCGAGTACTGGCGCATCCACTCGTCAAACTCATCACCGAGGTTGGAGGCCGTCAGGCCGGCGGATGTGAGCACGTCCTGGACGTAGTCACGGGCGTTCTCCAGCGGGCTGGTGTCCCACTGCAGGAAGACGGCGGCGTCGTGGTTGCCGTAGCCGGCCGAGCGCGAGACAGCGGTCGCGTACTCCGGGTCGGGCAGCCCATTCTTGAAGAAGTACAGCTCCATCCGATACTGGATGACGAGGTCGCGCGTGGACTTGCCGCCGGACTTGTCCTCGTAGAACACGAGCGCCTGCGGGGTCATGTCGAAGGCGACGTCCCAGTCGTCGAATCGGCTGGACGCGGTGTCGACAGCGAAGCGGTCGTCGGCGTGCGGGCTCGGCAAGGTGAAGGACCCGCCGGCGTTCAGGGCGCGGCGCGTGATCGGCGCGAGCGGGATCGACGTCGTGGTGATGTCATGCTGCGTCGAGCTCTGCTTGACCTCGATATCGGTGGCCATGGCGTAGGCGGTGTTGGTGGCAGTGTTGATCGGCAGCAAGGACTCATTGAGCAGGCCGATCTTCTTGCCGTTGCCGGTGAGCTTCGAGGAGAAGAACTTCGGGTCGACGGCCTTCTGAGCAACGGCATTGGCCGAGAGGTCGAGGTCATCAAGCAGGACAGGCATGTCGCTGCCTTTCTTGAGTGGATTGAGAGGCGGATTGATAGAAGGCATGAATCACGCCGCATAGCAATTCCGACAAGAGATTAACAGCAAGTCGAATGCTCGAAGGTGAGCGAAGAGCACAGCGACAGGGCTGGACCATGGGGGCGCAGGTACGAACACGGGCGGGGCTCTCGTCAGCCGACGAGCCCCGCCCGTGTTCCTCTCAACCCACCCGTCAGGGGCCGTTAGGCCCCTGAGTCCGGGGTATGTGGCGAAGCCACGCCCCGGACACCGCGCGCTACCCAGGCGCGCGGTCGTTCATCAACGGCAACTCACCTCATGTCGAGGTCGACTCCGAGCGGCGCCGGTCGGTTCCATCGACGGCAGCATCGTCGGCATCGAGATCCCAGGGACAGGCCGTGACGAGGGATCCTGCGGGATCGACCTCGATCAGGCCAAGCATGAGGCCCAGTTCGCGGAGTTCATCGGTGCTCCGGACATGGGCGGTGAGGTTCGTTCGGGCCGCGGCGGAGAGCTCCATGGCTCGCTTTCGGTGCTCTTGGAGCAGAGGTTTGGGGAGCATGGTGGACATAGCTGTCCCCCTTTCTGAGCAATGAGGGCGTGGGGGCGAGGTACGTCGCTGGCGTGCTTCAGGAAGACGAACGGCAGCAGATAGTCCTGATATTGGTGCGGGCTCAGCGGGCCGCGCAGCACCTCGGCGGCGCCCAGCAGGTGCCTCTCGAGCTGAGAGAGCGACAGTGGCATGACGGACGTCCTTTGCACGGCCCATGGGCAGTGGAATCAGTGGTGCCCGGCCGGGAGGCGGGGCGCCGAAGTCGTCTGGTGGGGAAGGGCGGTCCGGCCAGGTGCGGGCTGGCCCGAGCCGTCGCTGGCCCGTGGCCGCCCGATCAGCGTGTCGATCACATTGGCGGTCACGGCCAACGCGGTACTCCCGAGAAGGTTGTGGCGGGTACCCGGCCCGTCTGGGCCGGGGTTAGCGCACCACGTCACTACCGCGAGCGTGTCGCCGGTCGGACATCGCGTGCTCGACTCGCGTCCCTGACGGGTCACGCAGTCGGCAGCTGGACGGCGACGGTTCCGCCGGACACGGCCCGGGCGATGAGTTCGACCAGCATCTGGCGAACCACCTGTGAGTCCGCTGTCTCGGGGTTTTGGTGCCCGGCGGCCGCGGCAAGCAGCACCGTCAGCGCCTCGGCCGCGGCGAAGGAGTCGTCCGTCGCGCCGGGTGATGACGGACGAGCGGTGATCGCGTACTCCAGGTGCCCCAGGAGACCGGAGAGTATGCGGCGGCGGATCTCGGCGAACCGGCTGTCGTCCTCGGCCGCCCGCAGGTCGACCACCCGCAGGACCACCTCGTGCTCCCGCCAGAACGCGAAGAAGGCGTCCACCGTGCTCCCGGCCGCGTGACGCCCGCCGCCCCACCAACTGCCGATCTCCGCGTAGATCAGTCCGTCGCTTCCCTCCTGCGCCACGGGCCGGGCCAGCTCCAGGGCGGCCGCGTCGACGTCTGCGAAGTACTGATAGAAGGTCGCGGGCGAGGTACGCGCGCGACGGGCGACATCGATCACTCTCGTCGCGTGATAGCCGTGCTCGGCCAGCAACTCCGCGAGACAGAGCAGCAGTTGGCTGCGAGTCTTCAGACCGCGTGCCCCGATCGGGCGCCCTGCGGTGCTCCGGATCTCCTCGGTCATGTCACTTCCTGTTCGGTGGGGTGGCACCGGCCCGGCCCCTCGGAGCCGGGCCGGCGGCGGCCGCTGTCTGGTCCAGGCCCGGCCGCCCGACGCGGGAGCGTGTTCGCCCCCGCGATGCTGGTCAGGGCCGGGCCAGCGCCGCTGTGATGTCGTCGACGGACTTGACGCCGAGCGCTCCTGTTCCGGAACATCCGGAACGGGAGCGCTCGGTGCGATGTGGACGGCTGCTCAGTCATCCGAGGGGGATGCCGAGGCTGCGCCGCCGGTCTGGGCAGCGAGCAGGTAGTCCTCGATCCAGGTGGCAACTGCCTTGCGCGCCGGCCGCGCACCCTGGGAGTCCACGTAGGTGGTCTCTTCGATGGCGCGCAGCTCGTCGTCGGGCATCGACGCGGGAAGCGCCTGGGCCAGCCGCGGCTTGGCCTCGACGATCCGTTCACGCTGCCGCTCGTAGTCGGCGGCCATGATCTGTCGGTAGGTCTGCCGGTCGATGGGGTTGAACCCCACGACCAGTGAGAACCGGCCCAGCAGCTCGGCGTCGAAGAACTGCTCCAGTGCCTTGTTGAGGCTCTGGTTCGAGATGGTCTTCGGGTTGTTGCCGAAGCCGATCATCTTGCCGTCGAGCGAATCACGGGCGGCGTTGGTCGTGCAGATGACCAGGGCCTTGGAGAAGTCCAGGATCTTGCCATGGGCATTGCGGATGTAGCCTTCGTCGAATGCCGAGAGGAACAGGCGCTGCACGGCCTTGTCGGCCTTCTCGAACTCGTCGAGCAGGATCACCCGGTGGGGGTTGGACTCCAGCGTGTCGAACGGGAGCTCCTGGTTGGAGTCCGATCCGACATAGCCGGGAGGTGCGCCGATGATCTTCGACGTCGACCACTCGCTGTGGAATTCGGTCAGGTTGAGGATGATCGGCTCGGTGCCGGTCGTCTCCTCAGCGATGATCTTGACCGCCTCGGTCTTACCCACACCCGAGGCCCCGGCGAACAGCCACGTCGTGGGCGTCTTCGTCGGGAACAGGTCGAGCTCTTCGCGGGCCAGACGGTCCGTGAGCTTGGCGAGCACGTCGTCCTGGCCCTGCAGGCGGCTGGTGAGCGTGGCGCTCAGCGCGGCAACGTCGAGGTCCTTGCGCTGGGCGTTTCCGGTCATCAGGCGCTTGGCCACATCGAGCACACGGGTGCTCGTCAGCGGCACCTGCGGAATGGAGCGCAAGGTCTGCGCGAGCGCCGTGTCGCCGGCGACCTCGGCCTGGACGATGAGCTTCTTCTGCTCCAGGACCCGGTCAGCCATCGCCCGGTCGAGCAGCGTGATGGCGTTGTCCGGACGGTGCTGGCCAGCCCGGGAGTTCGCTTCGGCGATCTGCACCACCGAGGCCAGGACGTCGTCGGAGACCCCGATCTGGTGACGGTAGTGCGCCATCAGGCCGGGCCGGACCGTGGTCATCACGGCCAGCGTCTGTTCCACGCTCAGCTCGTCGACGATGAGCCGGGTGAAGCGACGGGCGAAGGCCGGGTCCTCATCGAAGGCACGAGACTCCGTGCTGGTGGTCGCACCGATGACGGACATGTCGCCGCGGGCCAGGGCCGGCTTGAGGATCTGCGAGATCTTGCGGCCGACGGCGTCGCCATGGCTGCCGGACCCTCCGGTGATCTGGTGGATCTCGTCCATGAACAGGATGGCCTTGTTCTTGGGGTCCGAGGCGAACTCGACGATCGCCTTGACCTTCTCCTCCAGCGAGCCGACTATGCCGGTCCCGGCGATGATGTTGGTGATGGGCAGCTCGTAGATCGTGTAGTCCTTGAGCTGGTCGGGAATGAGGGCGTCGCCGAGCGCGATGCGCCGTGCAATGTCCTCGACGATCTTCGTCTTGCCGACGCCGGCGGAACCGACCAGCAGAGCGTTGGGCTTGGTCTTGCTGATGATGACCGAGAGGACCTGCCCGATGAGCGTGTCACGGAACATGGTCGGATCGGCGTTCTTGAACTTCTCGTTGTAGTCGACGAGGAGCTCCTTGACGTCATCGGCGCTGCCACCGCTGGACGGCAAGGCCGCGGACGGGAACTGCGGAGGGAAGCTGCCGCCACCGCCGTTGCCCTTGTCGTCGTCGGAGCCGCCGGGTGTGAAGTTGCTGAGACCCACCGGGTCCTCCTTCGGTGCGGGTCGCTCGGCGTGGTGGCGCGCTGGGTGGATGCGCCACGGTGTCCCGAGCAGGGATATGGATGAGTGAGAGGGAAAGTCAGGGGTCGCCAAGAGCGGTGCCAGCCAGGGGAGTTGGTTGCACGGCACCGCTCTTGGCGGTTCATGGGGCAGCAGGGTCAGACGACCATGCCGAGGAGCTTCTGCCGGATGCTCGGATCGATGTGCTGCATCGAGTCGGCGTAGCGTTTTGCCAGGTCAACCATGAACGACCAGTCCATGGCGGAGCACGGTGCGTAGTACAGGTTCTTCGGGTGGTCCTGGCGCGTGGACGGCGGCAGCCAGTCGAAGTCGGTGACCACGAGCGAGAGCCTGCGCTGGCGCACGCGGCTGGCGTTGATGTACCGCCAGATCTGGGTGTACTCCGTTCCGCCCGACACCTTCGGGATCCTGCGGAACTCCTTCCAGATCTGAGTCGTCGACTTGTTCTCCGTGCGCAGCATCACCTCCTGGGACAGGAAGTGGCTGAACGAGTTGAAGTACAGGTTGATGTTGAGCTTCTTGGCGATCCGGATGAGCATCATGACCGCCTCCTGGTAGTTCTCCTCGGAGATCGAACCGGAGGTGTCGATGTAGATGTGCAGGTCGGGCATGTACTGCACCGAGGTGATCCGGCCGGGCTTGTTGCAGTCGTCCGGGTCCCGGCGGTTGGCCTTGAGGAAGGTCGCCTTCGTTGTGCGGAAGATGTTCTGTGACTTGTTGACCTTGCCCATCCGGCGCAGCACCCGGGTGATGTCCTTGAGCAGGTCGAGCTTGCTCGGCGGCTGCTTGCGGAACGCCACCTGGGCGCTACGGCTGCCAGGCTGGCCCGGTTGCTGCGTGGCTCCCAGGGCGGCGGCCCGGGCGGCGGCCCGTGGCAGCGACGTGAGCTTGGACAGCGACGTGTTCGAGACGACCTTCACCGGCGAGGCCAGCGACTGGTTGATGAGGTTCCACTCCCCCGTGATCTTCGCCGCGGTGGCCCGGGCATGGGCCTCGACGTTGACCAGGACGAGGGAGCGCGGGCAGAACAACTCCCCGATCGTGAACGGCAGGACGCCTGTGTCCAGGGCGGTGTTCTGCTGGCTGGCCTGGACCCGCTGCTGCTCGATGTAGTTCATGAGCATGTGCACGAGCACGCGGGCGAAGGAGTGCTCATCGTTGGCGTCAGAGTCGTCCTTGCGCACCAGCAGCGACTCGGTGAGCCCCTTCAGGGACAGGGCCGTGAAGTCGTTGAGCAGCTTGGTGGTGGCCAGCGGCAACGCACTGGCCATCGTCTGTGTCTGCTGGGACAGCCAGATCTTGAAGTCGTCGAAGGCCGCGGAGGACTGGAACCAGAACCCGAGGGTGTCGGGGTGGAAGGTGTAGGCGATCGAGGCGAAGAAGGCGCTCTCGTCGCCGGTCCCCGCCAGCAGAGCCTTCGCGGCCGGGAGGACATCAGCCTGCGCGGTGTAGAGCACCCGCGGGGAGGGCGCGGGCATCTTGTTCTGCTGTCCGGCCTGGACGGCGAAGAGCTCGGCGACCGGCAGCGGTGTGCCCTGGTCGAAGTTGATCAGGGTCTGCCCGAGCAGCTCCTTGACGGTCTGCTCGCTGGCCACGTTCAGCGTGTCGCCGAGGCAGCTCAGGACCAGATCCGGGATGTTCCCCGTCAGATCAGCGCCCTGGGCGTCGGTGATGCTCGCCGGGGCGTTGGGGTTCAACGGCTCCAGCAGCGGGTCGATGAGGGTCTGCTGGATCGCCGGCATCGGGTCGTAATCACCGGTGCACGAGATGGTGTGCAGTGCGTCGAGTACGGCCGGCTTCTGGTTCGTGACGGTGATCGTCATGGGTCGTGGTCTCCTTCTGAGGACAAGGCAGCGGCAGAACGCCGCCGGTGGTGGGGAGTTGCAGCAAGGACTGCACCGCAGTAGTCCCCACCACCGGTGAGCGAGCGATCAGAGGAAGGCCGAGAGGACCGGCTTGGCCTGGTTGACGATCGGAGCGTCGATCTCCATGAAGGCCTCGAGGTTCTGGCGGTCGATCTGCTGGCTGGTCACCATCTCGATGAGCGTGCGGGTGTGCTCCGGCTCGATCTGGGTGATGGCCTGGGCCAGCTGCTCGATGAGGCGCGCGTTGTCCTTGCTCTCCTTGAGCGCGTACAGCAGCGACCCGGACTTCTCGTTGTCGGTCAGCGTCGCGATGACCGCGGCCATGTCGGTCATGGTCGCTGCGGCCTTCAAGCTCTGGTAGCAGTTCGGCTTCGGGACGTTCACCCGGTTCTGCTGCACGCCGCCGACGTTGCTCGCCAGGTCCTGGGCGATGGTGGCCACGAGCTGCGTGGTGAACATGGTGTCCCCGACGTAGGCCTCGATGGCCTCGTTCAGCAGCGAGGTCTCGCGGTCGCCGATCTGGATCGGGGTGGCCAGATACTGCGCCAGCTGCTGCGGGTCGGCCGCGTTGAGCCACTTCGACAGGTTGTCGATGGTGCGCGGCGTGGTGAGCTGGTTCATCTCCTCGCCGCCGTCGAACAGATCGGCCATCGTGACGTTGCCGTTGTCGTCGTCGTCCTGGCCGTCGGCGACGATGGCCTCGGGCGTCGACTTCTGGAAGACGAGCCCGGGGGCTTGCGTGAGCACCGTCTTCACCCAGGGGTTCATGTTGTCGCCGAGGACGGACATGAGGGTGGCGGCGTCGGGCTCGACGTGAAAGATCGCGAAGCGGGACAGGCTTGCCTCGTCGAGCGAGGTGACGTTGCCCCTGTCGTTGCCGGCCACGACGATGCGGACGTTCTTGGGCAGGTCGACGTACCCCATGCGGCGGAGCGTGACCAGGGTCAGCGCGCCGGAGGTGACGTCGGAGGTGGTGCGGTTGATCTCGTCGAGGAAGAGGATCGGCCACTCGCGCGGGTTCTTCTCGGCGTAGTCGATGCACTCCTGGATCACCTGGTGCGGGTAAAAGACCTGCTTGTAGCTCTGCGTGCCGTCGTCCTTGGTGTACGGCACCAGGCGCGCACCGGTGAGGTCTGCTTTGTCGGCGAGCTGGTTGCACGGCAGCGTGAATGCCTGCGTGCCCATGGAGTAGGCCAGGTCCTCGACGAAGCTGGACTTGCCGATGCCGGGTTCGCCCATGAGAGCGGGCGTCGCGCCGACCTCAAGGGACTGCTTGATGAGGGTCGTCAGGGTGTCGTTGAACTTCATGTCGACGTCTTTTCTGTGCGTGGGCGAGGAAGAGAGAGAAAGCCAAGAGATGTCGGAGGACGGCGCTGCTGCTCTCGGCGTCGCCGAGGCTGCATAGGCCGTGAAGGGTCCTGTGGCGCGGGCCGCGCCGTCGGAGCCTGACGGAGACCTGCACTCCCGCCATTGGTGGCGATGGAGCCCCGCTGCACATCGCCACCCGATCGCGCTCCGCGCGATCCAGCACTGTCCTCCACCTGTGCCCGGCCCCGCCGCAGCACCCGTCACCCACCCCACCCCCGTTGCCGGAGGCAGCAGATGAATCAGGAGCAGAAGCAGCAGCAGGAACAGGCACAGAGCGTCAGTTGGTCGACGAGGAACGGGCCTCGCGGTCGGCCACGAGCGCAGCCGCCCGGTCGAGGAGGAAGGGCCGGCCGTTGCGCCGCTCGCGGTGCTTGGGGCGTGCAGGGATGACATCGACCGCCGCCTTGTAGAGCAACCACGCGGTGTCGCCCGTCGAGTACTCGACGCCGAGGGCGCTGTAGGCGCGCAGTTGCGTCCGCATCCAGCCGTAGAGCGAGGCGAGAACCGAGAATTCCCAGCGGGACATGTCGTGGTTGAAGTCGCCGGGATCCCGGAGCTGATGGCGTGCACTGGCCAGGGCCTGCTCGACGATCGCCTGCGAGTACGGGATGTCGGGCATGTCCTCGGTGGTGTCGACAGCTGATGCTGAAGCACCGGAGCTCTCGCTGGCGTTCACGGCCAGCTGCGCGTAGAGGTCCTCGATGGAGGCGAAGGCCGGCACATTAGTTGCTGTGTTGACGTGAGCGACGATGCGATCGGGCACCGGCTGGCGGGTGAAGGTCGACCAGTGGTCCAGGAGCAGCTCGTACCAGCCGTGTTCCTCACGCAGGACGCGCTTGCCGGCGGCTACAGGGAAGTCGTGGAAGTTCTTCGGCAGCGGCATGACGAGATGGAAGCCCTGGCCGGACATCGACAGCTCCGAGTAGAGGATGCCCGGCAGCCGCAGCAGGTCTGTGGCCACTCCTGGCGGGCAGTCGGCCTCGATGTCGAGGACGAGCAGCCCGTCAGTCTGGGCCTGGAGGTAGAAGGCGGTGTTCGCGGCGTTCGGTATCGCCGCGGTGAGTTCGTCGAGGGTGAGCAGGCAGGTCTCGTCCAGGGCGAAGGCTCCGCGTAGTGGGCTGGCGTGCTTGCAGCTGGACGTGCAGCCGGCGAGCAGGTGCCGTACGTCGATCGGGGCCTTGCGCTTCGGCGGCTTGGTGGGATTGTCGGGGGTCTCTTCCCCGATCTGTCCGGAGATGGTCCACCGACAGGCACTGGCGAGAGTGCGGATCGCGGGGTTGCCGTAGAACTGCGGGAACCAGGCATGGGGGTCGGCTGGAGTCATCGTGGGACGCACGCTTTCGGTCGGAGGCGTCAGGAGGGGAAGAGAAAGACAGGACCCCCGTACCGCACGGATGCGAGTACGGGGGTCTCATCGAGGGTCAGCGTGGATCAGCCCTGGTAGGTGATCCCCGCCTGCTGGGCCAGGCCGGAGCCGTTCCAGGGGTCGGTGGCCACGGGCGAGCCCACGGCCGAACCGGCGTCCTTGAGGGAGGCGTTCTCGGCCTCAAGGCGCGCGAGCTTCTGCTCCAGGGTCTCCTGCTGGGCAGGAGCCGCGGCCGGAGCAGGAGCCGCAGCGACGGGCGCAGCCACGGCGGTCGCCGGGGCCTGAGCCTGAACGGGAGCCTGCGCGGCCACGGCCACAGGTGCGGACGCCGGCTGGGGGGCCGGGAAGGACAGGCCGTCCTCGACCTCCGTCGCCACCGGGACGGCGGCGGCAGGGGCAGCGCTGGCAGGAGTGGCCTGAACGGGACGCGGCGTGCCGTTGAGCACGATGCCACGCGCAGCCAGCTCAGCCTGGTCGATGCCGCCGGCCTTGTAGTAGCGCGGCGCCTCGTGGACGATCACCTGCTCGAGGGCCAGGCCTCGGTTGTTGAAGTTCTTCGGCTTGTAGGTGCGCAGCACGAGCGTGACGTCGAGGCCCTGCGCGAGCTCCTGACCGGACTCGTCCTGGTCGTAGGTGCCGTCGCCCTTCGGAGAAGGGATCGCGATGACCGGCAGGGTGCTGCCCTTGGAGTCGATGGAGTAGTTGGGTCCGGTTTCGGGCCGCTTCGGGGAGTCGTAGCGGCGCTCGGAGACGAACTGCTCTTCGAGGGTGGGGTTGTTCGGATCGGCGAACTGGACCTCGGCGTGAATGATCGTCGCGGTGGTGTGCGGCTTGCCGACGGGGCTCATCCCGTTCTTCGTCTTGCGCTGGTCGCTGGCAACGAGCTCCGCGCCTTCGATGAGGCGGGCGAGTACGGCGAAGCCGAGCTTCCCGCGGATGAAGACGTTCTTGCCCTCGGTGATCTGGCTGGCGGAGATGGAGTAGTTGGCCATGGTGATGCGGTTCCTTCGTTCGGTCTGGCGGTCGGTGACTCAGGGGTCCATTGGGGGGCTATCGGACAGGATTCGGACTGCCATCCAATCCCTTATTCTATCAACTTCAGTTCGACTATGAGTAGAATGCCAATGCCGGACATGAATGATTGTGCGTGCTATTCGCAGAGGAGTCGGGACAGGGATGACGGCTACGATTCAGAGGCCAGTGGGGACGACGTCGAAGCCGTCGGCGCAGACGAGAGCAGCTGCCGGGAGTCACGCCGGCCCGATGGGCTTCGGCAACGGACCCGTCATCGCCGCCAGCGTCATGGTGGGCGGAGCGGCGCTCTTCGCCGGATGGGGCCTGACGCAGCTCGCGACGTCCGACGGCGGCTTCATCCAGGCACTGCAGGGCAATCACGCCCCGGTCGAGGCACCGGTGAATCCCGGCGAGAAGAACGCCGGAGGCGGCAGCGCCCAGCAGCCGAGCGAGGGCGGCACGGGGAAGCAGGACGAGAACGGGGCGAGTCAGGATCCGACGCCGGGTCGCGGCGACGAGGACAAGCCCAACGGATCGGGTGCACCGGCCGAGGCGAAGCCCGCGCCGAAGGCGAAGCCGTACACCATCAAGCCAGGCGATACGCTCACCGCGATCTCGGGGACGACGGGGATGCCGATCGGCATCCTGGTCGAGACGAACAAGATCCAGAATCCGGATCTCATCTACGCGGGGGCCTCGCTGCTCATCCCGCCGGTGTGACGACCCGGCAGGGCGGCACTGCCGCGTACCGAGCCTGATTCGATGCCCTGACGGCCACGAGGCGGTCAGGGCATCGTCGTCTTCTCAGGGCGGAGGACTCTGCTTCCCGGCGGGCCCGCAGGTCCATCAGGCGCGTGCGCAGCTGGTGCAGCTGCTCGACCTCGTCGTTCATGGACCGGGCCACCCGGCGTGTAGTCCTGCGGGTATTTGAGCTTGTACTCGCTGAGCAGCTCGATCTTCGCATCGACGAGATCGAGCGCTGTGCTCAGATCGAAGACGTCGTCCAGCGGGAGCCCGGAATCGGCGGAGGCGGTCATGCTTCGGTCCTGGGCTCTGCCGCCCAGTCGCTGCTCGAGGTCGGGGGGAAGGTTCTGGTCGACGGTGTCGAAGACGAACTGCGTGGGCCTCGTAGAGCTCACCGCGAGGCGTCACCCGGGACCGGCGTTAGCCGGTCCACGGCATGTCTCCCCGCAAAGCACTCGGCCTGGGTTCGAGACCCGGATCAGCTGTGCTGATCCCCTCCCCTGTTGCGAAACGCAGCACTCGTAACAGCGTCAGAGATCAGACGACCCCCGCAGGCCAGGCTGCCGGCGGGGGTCGTCTGAGGCACGAGGTCGTGGTCTCTCACGCCGCATCGGTGTCGTCGGACTCACCCCGGCCAAACAGGAATCCGCGGACATCACCGTTCTTCATCATGTCCTGCAGATGCGCCAGGAACACCGCACGCTGCGTGGCCCGGCGATCGGCCAAGGGGTCGTACTCGCGCAGTACCTTCAGGTTGACGACCCAGCCGTTCTCGCGAGAGATGGACTGGTCAAGCTGAGAGTCCGGAACGACGTCCATGCCGGTGAAATCGTGGTCGAACTCGGGCGCGATGCCGAGGTGTTGATTCGGCTCGTCGATGTAGAGCGTGTCGACGCCGACCTGCTGGCCGGCCTTGTCGAAAGCCACGAGGAACACACGGTCTGCCCTGGTGGTGTTGTCGACGTGGACCGCTGCAACGTTCGTGTCACCGATGAAGCTCGTCTGCTCGAACCGTTCGTACACGCGGGCACGAGCTTCATGGCACCACATGATGCGCCGGGCTTCATCGAAACCTTTGAACTCGTCAGAGTTGGACGCTTCGGGGTGGGGGTGGATCATCGGTGCGCTCCTTCATATGCGGTGGCTCCAACCACCTTTCAGCGCCCGCCTCCTGGTGCGTGCAGCGGTTCACCGCCGCGGGCTTTGTCGGCTTCCCCGTGGGCAGTTTCGGCTTGAGCCTCACTCGCCTCATGGTTGGCCGGGCTTGCATCGGCAACGCTAGGCATATGCGCGTGGCGATGCCATTTCGCCGGTGCACAAACTGGCCGTTGACACCTGTCGGTATTGCACCAGTGGGCTACATGCCGGCGCGGAAGTGCACCTTCCTCATGACAGGGGTGTCGGGGTTGCACACTTTCAGGCCCCACGCGTAGCTCGTCTATCACTTGGCAAACTTCCGCCCCATCCTGAACACCACGCCACGAACGGCAGGTTGGTCGATAAGGAGACATTTCCCGGTGGTCTCTTGCGGTGGCGTGGAAGGTGATCTAACCCCATACTGACGAGCCGTTTTTCCTCGTGTCTTCCTTCGTCCCGCGAGGCGTTTGTGGTAGCCCTCCGATGTGATCGACCTTCCCTCCGAGCCAATGCTGGCGAATCCCGTCGAGACGTTTGCACTTCCCTTGAACTGGTTTGCCGAACCGAAATGGGATGGCTTCCGGGCGTTCGCGGCACACGATGCTACCGGTCCTACGGTGCTGCGCTCGCGCACGGGCAGTGATCTATCCGCGGCCTTTCCGGAGATCACCTCAGCCCTTCGGCGGTTGCCCTTTTCCGTCGTCTTCGACGGCGAATTGGTCGTGTGGGAGGAGAACAGGCTCGCGTTCGGGCGGCTCACGCAGCGGTTGCACCGCCGGGGCGCCGTCGCTCAGCAGGCCGCGGCTGCCCAGCCGGCCCACTACGTCGTGTTCGACCTGCTCCACGTCGAGGGCCAGAGCCTGCGCGAACGCTCATACGTCGAGAGACGGCGGGCACTCGAAACCCTGTTCCAGCGGGAGGGGCTGGCTGCGCCGTGGACGTTGTGCCCGTCAACAAACGATGCCGAAGTGGCCCGAGGGTGGCTGGCCTGGTCCGTGGCCGGCGTGGAAGGCTGCGTGTTCAAGGACGGCGGCGAAAGCTATCGGCCAGGAGAACGCTCCTGGCGGAAGTTCCGGGTGCGCGACACCCTGGAGATGATCGTCGGTGCGGTCACCGGGGCGCCCCACCGTCCCCGGACACTGCTGCTCGGCCGGCACGACTTCGACGGACGACTGCAGTATGCGGGACGCACGAGCGCCTTGCCGGGAGTTCAGGCTCAGATCATGGGGGGTCTCTTGCGCCCGGTAGCGGATCACCCGTGGGCCGGATGGTCTTTCTCCGCCGGCTGGGGATCACGGGAGAAACTGCAGGTGTCTCTGGTCGTTCCGGAGACCGTCGTCGAGATCAGCGTGGATGTCTCCCGGGACGCCCGCGGCCGTCTGCGCCACCCTGTGCGCTTTGTGCGGGTGCGTGCGGACATGGCCGTCGAAGACGTGCCGCCCCTCGACGCGCTGCGAAGGCCGGCCACATGAGGAAGAAAAAGGAGGGGTCTCTCTCACGCCGAGTTCTGTGACGCCGAGGCGCTCAGCAGGCAACGACAGACAGTCCTTGCTGATCTGAGGGCAGATCAGGCTGGCCCGTGACGACATGAAGTGAGAACTGCAGATCGCGTACGCCCGCGAGGGTGGCGAGATCGCGCTGCATGTGGTTCTCCACGGCCCGCAGATGGGAACGCACTGTGACCTCGGAGAGACCGAGCGCGCGGGCTGCCGGCTCGACGTGCGTGTCGAAGGTGAGCCAGGCGAGCGCCGTGGACTGGAGGTCACGCCGGTCTGCCTGGACCGGTCTGACCAAGGTCTGTGCCCAGGCGTGTACCTGGGGAGTGTCCAACAGCCGCGCCAAGGAGGGCGGTTCCGCACCGGCCAGCCGCGGAGAGGCGGAACCCTCTCGTTGCGTGACCAGTTCCATGGCCAGGGCGACGGCTATGCGGTCGCTTATGGACGTGAAGTCCATGCGTAGGAGTTCGGCGGCTCGTGAGGCGCGGCGCATGACCGTGTTGCGGTGCAGGCGCAGTCGGCGGGCGGCCACCGTGTATGGGTAGGCGAGGGCGGCCGGAAGGGTTTCGCGCATGGACTCCCACTGCGTCTCGTCGCGCATCAGCGGGTGCAGCAGGCGGCGGGCCCAGTGTTGCGCTTCCGCCTGCGGCAGGAGACTGACGAGGTCGGAGCCGTGCACGGAGAGGGCCACGGAGTCAGGCTGGAAGGCGGCAAACCTCTGGGCGGTGATGGCCTCGTGAAGTGCGTCGGCGAGCAGGGCCATGGAGTAGACCCCGCTGCCCCCCAGAGACGACGGCGGCCCCAATGCGCCCACCAGGCGGGTGAGTTCGGCGGAGACATCCTCCCCGGAATCCTCGTCGGGGCGGATCGGCTGCACGATCAGTATCCGCCGGTCGTCTCTCGGGGCAGGCACGACGAGGGCATGCTGGCCGACAGATGTCCTGCAGCGGCGGACAGTCAGCTCCCGGCGTGACGGCTGGGTCTCCACAACGAAGACGCGGGCGGTTTCCGTTTCCAGAAGTCCGGGCGCCAAATTGGCCATGACACGCCGCGCCTTTTCAACCTCGCCGTCTAGAAGAAGCTCGAACGCTGCGCTGCGCGCCGCTTGGGAGGCACCGGAGGCTGCCCGGTATTCGCGGTGCGCCTGGTCCACGAGGCCCAGGAGTTTCGCCGCATGACGCAGCAACCGCAGATCCGCCTCGTCGAATGGGGTTCTGCGGGCCACCGCGAGTACGGTGTCCGCGGCCGAGGCCGGGGCGAGCGAGATGAGCTGGGTGTGGGGTCCGGAGAGCGTCTCGGGGAGAACTCCGTCGACGGACTGCCGGATGATGGCCTGAGCCAGCTGCTCTGCTGCCGTGGCCGGTGAGGCGGCGAGGACCCGCTCCGGTTCGCTGACCAGAACCTGGCAGTCGAGGACCCGGGCGAGCCAGTCCGCGATGCGCTGCATGGCCCTGGAATCGGCCAGCTGGGCCGGCAACTCCTGTACCAGGGAGCTGAGTTGGGCGGCACGACGCTCAGCGAACCTCAGGCGGGACTGCTGGATCTCCTCATGCACGCCTTCCCAGCACTCGGTGGGAGCAGACGTGATCAGCAGGGCGATGCCCAGCCCACTGGCCCGGTCCACGATGACCGGGGGGAACGGCTGGCGCGCCCCGGGAGCTGCACTGACGGCCAGACCTGCGCCGCCGTCCCGGCTCATCCGCTGCAGCAACAGATCGAGAACCGTGGTGATACGGCCACGCAGGCGGAAGGGAGAAATTCCGGTGATCAAGACGAGCGAGCCGTCAGGCAGAGCCGACGGGACACCGTCTTCCAGCAGCTGCTCCGGCGTCACCGTCACCACGCCGGTGATCTCCGCGGTCTGGGCACGCAAGGAACCGCTTGCTACGAATGTCAGTTCGAGTTCCGGCCGGTCAGTGGGCAGTGAGCCCAGAGTCAGCATGGTGCGCTCCTCGGGAGTCGGGACGAGGTCGTGAAGTGCCTCCGCTACCGGCTGGCCGGCACAGACACTCAGTGATCACGACCTCATGGCTCCGCTTCCGTCGATTCGCATTACTGGTCCTGGAGGTGCGCTTTGACCCACCCGCGCGCCAGCAAGAAGAAGCCGGGGGCGTGGAGGTGCCGCCCGCTCGAGACGGCGTCCCGCGGGATGCACGAGGCGCTCGGCCCGGCGCCATCTGCGGGCGCGGGCCAGTTGCGCCCGGCGGGGAGTCACGCGAGGGCACGGACGAGCCCCTCCCCCGGCGCTCACCCTCCCCCGTCGAGAGCAGCGGCGTTCACGAAGAGCACGCGCCATGGCTGACTCTCCCCGCACATCCCGGCCAGCATGGTCACTGCTGTTGGATGCCAGCTCCATCCTCAACTCTTCCCCCTGCCGGTGCAGCGCCCGAACTGCGAGCGTGAGCCGCAGTTCGGCAAACACCAACGCCGCATCCACCGCCGTCGTGTCCAACTCTTCGGGCTACTGGGGACCCAGCACCCAGGAGATCATTCCCGCACTACAGTCGTTACGGTCAGTAATCAATCTGCTGCGCAGGGTTTCATTCACCCTATCGTGATCCTGCCTTGCGCCCCCGGCTATGTCAACTAAAATACACAGCACCGAACCCCGCCTGAGTGAGAGACCGATACATAGTGGTGTACAGCCTGCAGCAGGACGGCCCCCAGGCCCTGTCCGGCAATCCCTGCCTGTGCTGAGGCGCGGCCGCCGCCCTCTGGCGGAGAGACTTAGCGCGTTGATGGCCGCCCGCCGCGATGCCAAAGGCCGCGCGTTCTCGTCGCGCACGCTGTCTGCCGCCGTCGACGCACTGCCGGGCGAGCACCCGTCGGTGTCTCACGCCGCCATCGCCAAATTGGCCAAGGGTTCCCAGGACAACCCGACGGTGGGCACCATCCTGGCACTGTGCGAAGCTCTCGGCGGCGTCCCACCCGCACATCTTCTGCCGCACAACACCTATGGCGATCTCAAGGCCCTGGAGGCCTTCGAGGATCCTCAGGTACGCCGAGTTCTCGCACTGCTGAACGGCATGCCGCCCGACGAGGTGCAGAACCTCATCGCGGACCTTGAACAGCGTCGGGATGATCTCGGTCTAGAGCCGGTGCCGGACGACGAGGCGGACAAGTCGCCCGACAAGCCTCAACGACGCCGGAGTATGGACGACGCCGCACGCTATGCGGCAGATGCACTGGAGGGTTTGTAAGTGGTCGACGGCATAGTCTTCGGGACGTGCACCGCAGCCGGATTGGTGGTCACAGCGCTCTGCACACGGAGGGCCGTGGGCAATCCGCGGGTGTCCACCTGGGCGATCGCCCTCGCCTTCGGGGTGTGCACACTGGGCGTCCTGTGCGCCGTCCCCGCGGTGGCCGATGCGTTGCAGGACATCACGGGCCTGCACAACGTCGGCAAGCTGGTGGCTCACATCTGTGCGGTCCTGTGGTGTGCCTTCCTTCAGATCACGATGGTGGACCTCGCCTACCGGCCCGAGTACCTGAAGGCCGCGATGTTCCAGCGCGGCTTCGCCGCCGCGGTGGAACTGATGATCCTGGTGCCGCTCTTCCTGGCCACGAACCGGCCCGATGTCGAGTTCACGACCGAGTACGCCGACGACCCGAAGGTCGCCGCGTATCTGCTGATCTACCTCTCCTACGTCCTGGTCACCTGCGCTGAACTCGCATTCATGTGCGGCAGGACGGCACGCCGCAACTGGGGCATCAGACCGTGGAGCGGCGCCGGCTTCGCCTTGTCCTCCGTGTCGGCGGCCCTCGGCCTGGCGTACGCGTTCTCCAAGGGCTCGTACATCATCTTCTACACCCTCGACAATCCCTGGCCGCTGAAGGCCGAGGAAGTCGTGAGCCCCACGCTGAGCGGACTGGCGGTGCTGTTCCTCTTCTGCGGTCTGACGCTCCCCATGGTCGGTGCCCTGCGTGAGCGCCTGCGCGACAAGAAGGCACTGGCCGGAGACTAGCTGCCCCGCCCACGCCGGACAGGGCAGCGGCGTCGTCGACGAGTGCCTCGGTCAGGACGAGGACTCGGTGGCTGCGTAGCGCACCGGCAGTTCGAGGAGTCCTCGGGCGCGCAGCGAAGGCCGCCACCGCGGTTCGTTCCCGGTGAGCTCAAGATCCGCGAACCGCTCCAGGAGCGCGGCCAGGGCGATCTCAGTCTCGGCTCGTGCCAAGGGTGCGCCCAGGCAGTAGTGGATGCCGTGGCCGAGCGCCAGGTGGCCGCCGGCATCGCGGCCGAGGTCCAGGCGGTCCGGGTCCGGGAAGCGATCCGGGTCGCGGTTGGCGGCGGACAGGGACAGCAGTACCGTCTCGCCCGCCGGAATCCGGACGCCGCCGATCGTCACGTCCTCGATCGCGAAGCGCCGGATGGCAAGCAAGGCCGGGCCCTCGAAACGGGCGAACTCCTCGACGGCGGCAGGAATCCGGGACGGGTCCTGCCTCAGCAGCACCATCTGGTCCGGATGCTGCAAGAGGGCCAGGATCCCGTTGCCGATCAGCTGGACGGTGTTCTCATAGCCAGCGAAGAGGATGAGGAAGGCCAAGGACATCAGCTCGTCCTCGGTGAGCCGGTCGCCCTCCGTGTCCCGTACGGCGATCAGGTCGCAAAGGAGATCGTCGGCCGGCTCGCGCCGCTTGTGGGCCATGAGCTCTGTGAAGAAGCCCAGCATGGCCACGATGGCTTCCTTGGCTTCGTGGGGGCGGGCCGGATCCGGGGCGATCAGCGCTGTTGTCCAGGAGCGGAAGTCCCTGCGGTGGCTTGCCGGGACGCCGAGGAGATCGCAGATTACGGTGATCGGCAGCGGGGCCGCATAGGCGGTGATCAGGTCTGTGGTGCCGTCCGCGCCCAGAGCGTCCAGGAGTTGGTCGGCGGTGGCGCGGATCGGCGCGCGCAGCTGCTCGACCCGGCGCTGGGTGAAGGCCTTCCCGACGAGGCGACGCAGACGGGTGTGGTCGGGAGGATCCATATTCAGGAGGTTGGCGTCCAGAGCCGGAGGCAGGGACAGCCCCCGGTAATTGCCCTCACGCGCATGCGTCTTGTCCAGCGACAGCAGCGGATCGGCAAGGCCTGCGCGAACGTCGTCGAACCGAGTGACGAGCCAGGCAGGTTGCCCATCCGTTCCCGTGATGCGGTGTACCGGAGAGGTGGTCCGCAGCCCCTGGTATACGTCGTATGGGCGGGTGATCAAATCGTCCGCAAGATCCATGTGTCCACCCTAGCTAGGGGGCCGTTCTCCTACGCCAGTTTCCGGGCTCGGCACTTGGGGCGTCGACGGGCCTGGACTGTGATCTGCACGTGTGCTCCCTTTGGTTCTGCTGGCGGATCGGGGTGTCGGTCAGCCCATGCGCTTGACGTTGAAGGTGTGCAGCCGATCGGCGGCCTCGACGTCCGTGGCGTACGTTCCGAGGAACTGGTCACAGAAGCGGGCGTGCCATCGTCGCGTCGCGTGGCCCCCCCAGGTGTGGGTGATCTGGAACCGGCCGTCGGCCGCCAGCAGCGCTACCCCATGCGGGACGCGGATGCTGTCGACCAGCAAGCTGCGGTTGCTCTTGATCACGACCTTGACGTGGTGGGCGTAGGTCTCGCGTGTGACTGTCCAGTGCGGGTCGTGGGGCGCATCGCTGTAGCGGTCCGCCATGCGCAGCACCTTCACGGCGGTCTCGACGCTGACCCGGTTCGGCGTGGGGTCAGTGCGGTAGCCGGTCGTCATCCGGACCGGGACGAGCGGCTTGTGCGGCTCGGGGGCGGGCTCCAGATCCCGCGGCCACGCCTGCCACCGCGAACCCATGCGGTCCTTGAGGATCACGGCCTTGATCTCGCCGTCCTCCAGGCGAACACCGTCGACTCGGTATGGGGTCCACTCGTCGCGCTGGTGCTTCCAGGTAACGCACCGGCCGTGGCGGGCAATCTCCGGGGCGTATTCCAACCACCGGTCCTGCCAGAACTCGACGATCCCCTGCTTGGTATCTCTGTGGTAGTACTTCGCCTCGAAGGCCAGGCGCTCCTCATGCGTCCAGACCGTTTCCACGAGCCGGTCGACGAACTCGACGACTCGCTTTGTGTCCGGAAGGTTGATCGGCATTCCGTCGTTGCGGCTGTACTTCTGGTATTTTTCGGCAGCAGGCCGCATGGGCTCAGACCTCCTGGAAGTGGTACCGGCCGGCGAACAGGTTGAAGTACTCGGGAATGTCGATCCACGTATCGCGGTAGGTGCGGCCATCCCGCTCGCGGACCTCGGTGTCGAGGGGCACGACGACGGAGCGGGACCACCAGATGGGCAGACAGCGGCTGTTCTCCACGAAGCGGACCTCCGCGCTCGGGATAGCCCGCCCGTGCATTTCGCGGGCTGCGTCGCGCATCTCCTCGAAACGCGGAGACTGGACCCCGAATAGCTGCCTGCCTTCCACGTAGACGTAGAAGCGGCCGGTCGCGTGGGTCACGGTGTGGCTCACACCGATCTCGTAGACGTCGTACGAGTACCAGCCGGTCTCGTCCTTGTAGAACTCCATCCAGCCGAGCGGGTTCGGCATGGAGTAGTCGTGGCCCGTCTCCTGGTCGCGGAGTTGCCCGAATCCGTCCCTCAGGATGTAGACCGGCATGAGCTTGCCGGTCAGCCCCATACTCTGCATGCATTCGGACGCACCGAGCTTGACGACGACGGTGTCACCGGGCTGGACGTAGTGCTTTTCGGGCCTCTTGTAGACGTGCGGCATCTGGTTTCCCCTCCTGGACTTCTACTGCGGCTGACATTCGGAAGCCCGGGGCGCGGCGTTGCTGCTGCGTCCTGGGCTGCCGTTAGACTCAGACATCGATTGCTGTGCAGGTGCCATCGGTGTGCACCACGAATGCCTGATTGGAATGTGCGCCTCTGAACTCGCGTTCTTTCACGCGGTATTGGGGCTTGCCCTTACGCATGCGTGCACTCATGTGGCGCACGCAGTAAGCCGCGACCAAATCGGATTCCGCGCCGCCCCGCGCGGTTTCAGTTGCACGTATCGGGTCGCTGTGTCGACCCATGCGGCCGGTTCGTCACCAGCCGGGGGCACGTACTGCTGGAGCATGAAAATCCACAGCGGCACGTGATCAGTTGTCGGGCACAACCTTGCCGTCCGGGTAGACGGTGTGCGGTCGGCCGGCATAGCCGTTCACCCATTGGAAGACCCGGGCGCGCCACTCGTAGGCTGGCTGTTCCTCCGGCAGCCAGCGCAGGAACGCCAGTGCCTCCGACTTGAACGCGTGCGGCTGTCCGGTCCACCCGGTCGCCCGAATCGAGAACGAGGATTTGTAGTTCTCCCACTCGCCGTGCGAGCCGACAGGACGGCGCTGCTGCTGCATGTGGTAGCTGGGATACCCATCCCGCGCGTCGGCCTCGCCCAACTTCCAGGCGAGCATGCGGTCTTCACCGTCGCCGAACGTGCCCTTGAGGTTCACGTATGCGGCCCCGGTCCACCATGTCTGACCGTTGTCGTCCACGAGACGGGCCTCACCACGCGGCATCGTCGGGCGCTCGTTGAGGATCAGGTACCGGGTGTTCCGCTCGGGCATGTGGCCGGACGCGTCGCATCGGTAGACCAGCTCCTGGCCCTCGACCTTGATGCTCATCCCGCGGTCGGCCCGAGTGATCGGCTTCTTTCCGTCCCACCCGTACGGTAGTTGGGCACGGGTCATTGAACTTTCCCCCTCAATTGAGCTTGTGATTGCATCCATGGCTGTACCGTCACGTGCCGCATCCGGTACTGGCCGCCGCTGGGCGTGCTCCGGACTCGTTCCTCGGTCACGTAGCTGGTGACCTTGCCCAGCACTCCGCCGGACCAGGTGGCGAACCGCTTACGGTCTTCGCCGGTGTAGCCGATCCATACGTCGGCCGTCTTCATCTGCTCCCGCTGCCAGGCGTCCGCGCAGGGGGAGCAGCGCCGTTCGTCGGTCTTCGGGTCCCGGGCGTAGCCGGTACCGGGGCCGTCGCTCGGCATGGGCGGGTGCCCGCACTCCAGCAGGTGGGGCGTCGGGTGCTCGACCCGGGTGGTCAGTCGGGTGCCGTTCATCAGAGAGGTTGAACCGTGGTCGCGGACAATGGCGCCCGTACCGGTTCCGCTTCAAGATCTCCCGCACGCCGCCGGGTGGGTGTCACCTTCAACGCTGGTTCCCTGGGCGCGGCTGGGGCGAATGACGATGTCCGCCGCCGCCTCGTCGTCCACCTCCGTTATGACCTCGTCGGCGTCGCTGCCCGCGCGGGACTCGCCGGCCGCCTCGGTCTGCTCCTCGGCTACCTCGCAGCTGGTGGCGGTCACGGCGGTTCTCCGTCCTGCGGGTGTGGTGCTGGGTCTGAGTGGTGCTCCGGCTGCTGGGGGCGGTTGGTCTGCGTTGCGGGTCAGGCGGCGGGCGCGATGGTCATCGTGGTCATGGCGAGGTCCGTTCTGGTGTCAGGCGCACCTGTTGCAGCTGGCGCAGGTGTCGGTGAGCAGGGGCAGCGAGGTCCGGGGGCGGCCAGCCAGCCTGGTTTCCTTGCGGGGCGGCTTGGAAAGGGCGTCCATGACGGACGCCTTCGTGGCCTGGAACTCGGGGGTCTCGTCGGGGATGACCACGCCGCCCTTGGGCGCGCCAGGCTGGCGGGACAGGGCGATGAGTTCGTGCATGGAGATGTCGGGGCGGAAGGTGTCGCCGCGGACGGTCTCCACGTGGGCGATCAGCTCGGCGAGGCGCGGGCGGCGCTGTACGGAGATCAGCAGGTCCCGCTTGGAGCCGAGGATGCAGAAGGAGCAGGAGCAGCGGGAGGTACCTGCCCAGTCGCCTGCGCCGGGGTGGGAGTCGTACGTCCAGTGGTGCGGGAAGCCGGTCTCCGCGTGGAAGTCCTTGACCTGCTGCGTGGTCCAGTCCTTGGCCGGGCACCACTCGTCCAGGTGACGGACGCCGTTGGTCATGACGTTTCGGTAGGCGGGGCGGGCGGCGCGGTCGCGAGATTCGTCGCTGCGGAGTCCGAGCGACTTCAGGCGGCGAACGCGCCGGGTCAACTTGACCGCGTTGGGCTTGGTCGCCAGACCCAGCTTCACCTTCAAGCCGTTGATGATCGGGGTGAACGAGGCATCCTCGACCTGCTCCTTGAAGGCCTTCGTGCAGTACCTGGTGCCCAACCGGGGAAAACAGCCGTACGCGGCGATGTACGTCAGCAGGTCGTACGGCTCCGGATCGTCGTCCAGAGTGAGCTTGGTGGCCTCGATGTGCCGCTCGGCTGGCACACCTGATGCGGCGCTCTGCTGGGCAGCGAGCTCGGACACGCTCGGGTAGTACTGGCCGCCGTACTCGACGCCGGGCCATTCCAGCGGGCCCAGGGTGGCGTGGAACGTCCACACGCGATCGGCGACACCAGCCGCACGGGCAGCGTCCATCAGGACGCTCTGCATCAGCCAGCTGTCCTTGCCGCCGGACAGATTCCCAACGATCAGGTCGTAGTCCGCCAAATTCGGCAACTGGTCACGAGTGACTGTGTTGTCGGGCACGACCAGCGCGGTGGGCTCGATGTCGAACAGGGTGCTCACGGTGGGCCCTTCAGGCGTCAGGGTCGGTGATGGCGGCGGGGACCAGCTCGGTCGTCATGGCGAGTGTGTGCACCAGGACCGGGGTCTGGGAGCCGTCCCGGCGGGGCTCGGTGTGGGTGTGAAGGGTCCAGAGGGTGACGCCGTCGCCAGCCGCCTAGTGGGTGACGTGGCCGCCGAGTGCACGCAACCAGGCGAGCAGCTCGTGCATGTCGGCGAAGATGTACGCGGTGTCTTCGCGGGCAGCGAGGCGCCCGGTGGGGAGGCTGTGGAGGTCGGCGGTGACCAGAGCGGCCTCGTCCGCGTCGCTGCTCTCGGCGCTCTCGCCGATTGCCTCCTCGGGGGTAGCGACGGCATCGGCGGCCGGCTCGGAGTCAGCGGGGGAGACAGGGAACGGGCTTGCCGTCGGCGTGCGCCCTGACAATGTCGCGGATGTCGTCGATAAACGGCTCGTCGTTGATCACGGACGGGTGGGCGATGCGTTCACCGTCGGGGGACACCACGATCCACGGCCACTCGCGGCCGTCCTCCTTCACGATCGTGTACACCTGCGCGCGCGTGGTCGCGTGCTACAGAAACCCCGTGATCCGCTTCACCGTGATACACCGCTTACCCGCCATGTCCGTGCGTCCATCCGTGTCGTTGTCGTGGTCCTGCTGTGTCCTGCTGTCGCTGTCGCCCGGGGGGAGGGCGGGGAAGTCCTCGATGCCCCGCGCTGCCAGTTCCCAGCACTCCCCGCACCGCCAGTCCAGCGGCCACACCCCCCGGCAGCACCGGCGCGGCGCGGTGCGCTCGGCCTCCCGTGCTGCCTCGCGGCGGGCCTCCCGGCGGTCCCGGATCCGCGCCCGCCGCATCAGGGCCTCGATGCGCTTGCGGGTCTTCTCCGCCTCGACGGCCGCCCGCTCCGCGCCCTTGCGGGCGACGGCCAGGCGGCGGCGTTCCTCACCGCCCCCGGGGAGCACCGGCAAGGCGTGCGCGTCCTGGCCAGCGTGGCTGTCCCACTGGCGGGCGCGGCGGGCCTTGCGAACCGACGCCATGACGTCGGCCTCATCGCGCAGCACGCCCGGCCGGGCAGCCTCGGCGAGCCTGAGCGCCTCGTGTCCGTCCTCCGTCGCCACGACCAGGCCCGAGGCGTGACGCGCGAGGTACCCGCAGCGGGCGAGTAGCCGCACCCGCTCACCCTTGACCCGCCGCCCGGTACGGCCGTCCGCGTCGACCGCGCGGAACCCGGAAGCGTCGGCTTTCAGGCCACCGGTGACAGCCAGCCGCACCGTGTCCACGAACGCGGCACACCAGCCGAGATCGGCCATGGTCCGCGCGGCGTCGCTATCCGGGCCCTGCGAGCCGACCATGGCCCGGGGGCCAGCGACCAGCGCCAGCCGGGGGCGGGGGGCCGCCCCGAAGTGGGCGGCCGTCGTCTTGCTGCTCATCAGACCACTTCCCCCCAACGCGAGCGGAGATCGTCAAGCGACGCCGTCAGTGCGTCGAACGGATCCTCCGACAGCAGCGGGCCTCAGCCGGGGCGCCGGGGCAGGGACGACCGGATCTCGTCGTACTGGACGGTGAGGTCGTCCTCGGTGACGAGGGGCGGGTCAACAGTGGTGTAGGTCATGGTCTGTTCTCCTGGGTCGCGGTGAGGCTACGGATAGCGCTCAGCCGCTGGCTGATGGTTTGTTCGAAGCCGTTAGATGTCGGCACGTAGTACTGCGTGCCGAGCGCTCGGTCAGGTAGGTACTGCTGGGTGACGACGCCGTGCTCGAAGTCGTGTGGGTACAGGTATCCCTGGCCGTGGCCGAGGGCCTTGGCTCCCGGGTAGTGCGCATCGCGCAGATGCACCGGGACCTCCCCGGTGCGGCCACGCCGCACATCTCCGAGCGCCTGGTCGATACCGCGGATGATTGCCGGCGACTTGGGAGCCGTGGCGATCGCGACCGTCGCCTGGGCGAGGTTGATCCGGGCTTCGGGCATGCCGATCAGCTGGACCGCCTGCGCGGCGGCCACTGCGATGGAGAGCACCGACGGATCAGCCATGCCGACGTCCTCGCTGGCGTGCACGATCAGCCGGCGAGCGATAAACCGCGGGTCCTCCCCTGCCTCGAGCATCCGGGCCAGCCAGTGCAGGGCAGCGTCGGGATCCGAGCCGCGAAGCGACTTGATGAACGCCGAGATGACGTCGTAGTGCTGGTCGCGGTCGTAGCGCTGCAGCACGGATCCGGTGATCTGCTCCAACACCTCACGGTTGATGGTGCTCTTACCGGCGGCCTGCGCCGTGGCGACAGCGGTCTCCAGACGGTTCAACGCCTGGCGGACGTCGCCGCTGGAGAGGTCGGCGATCGCATCGAGTGCAGCGTCCTCGACGCTGATTCCGGTCGCGCTGAGTTGCGGGTCGTCATCGAGCGCCCGCGCCAGGAGTGCGACGATGTCGCGGCTCTCCAGGGGTCGCAGCACCATGAGGATCGAGCGTGAGACGAGCGCAGCGTTGACCGCGAAGCTCGGATTCTCGGTCGTCGCCCCGTTAAATGAGATCAGCCCGGCCTCGACGGCGGACAGGAGCACATCCTGCTGGGCCTTCGAGAAGCGGTGGATCTCGTCGATGAACACCAGCGTCTGCTCGCCAGCGTCCAGCGTCTTCTGAGCAGCAGCCAGCGTCTTGCGCACGTCGGCGACGCCCGCGGACGTGGCCGAGAGTTCGACGAAGCACCGGCTGGTCTGATGCGCGATAGCGCTGGCGACCGTGGTCTTGCCCGACCCGGGCGGGCCCCAGAGTAGGACCGAGGTGGCCCCCTGTCCGCCGGCGAGCAGATCCAGCGGTGAGCCGGGGAAGATCAGGTGTCCTGGCCCACCATCTGGTCGAGCGAGGTGGGCCGCATGCGGGCGGCCAGCGGCTGGAGGCTGGAGGACACGATGGCCCCTTTCGTCGATGGTCGGACGGGAGGGAGCCTCCTCTTGCGTCTGGTCGGCCGGCTGGATCGGGATCAGCCGGCGCGGCCTGCGCTGGCTCCTTTTCCTGCGTTCGGAGCTTGTTGAGCACCCGGTACACGGTCTTGCCGGAGATCCGGAGCTCGGCGGCAATTGGAGGGCACGTCGGTCTCCTGCCGGCCATCGCGGCGGCTGCGTCGTTCAGGCGTCCAGAAGCACGCAGACGGGGCACTCGGGTGCTCCGGATGGTGCGTCGCGCTGCACGGTGTAGCCGCACAGGCAACCATGGGATGTGCCGTCGCTCACGTGCATGTAGGCGTCTTCTCGCCCTTGGATCTGGTTGCGGGCATCGGTGATTTCACCAGGCTCGGCGAAGGTGATGCCGTTTGCGCCCATCAGGGCGAGGTTCCCAGCGATGGATTTCCTGAGGGCCGCCACATTCGGGTCGTCGGCATCGACGTCCAGCCCGGTGAACGTGACGTTCCGATTTGCCGGGTTCGGCTTGGGGCTCCTACGGGGCCTGCCGGCGGTAAAGTCCTGCACTGTGCTGTCGCTCCCCTGTCGTGTGTTGGCACGTCCAGTGCTTCGTGGTGCTCGTGGTGGGTCGCAGGAATGCGGAAGCCCTGGGGAACACGGGTCCTCCAGAGCTTCTCGGCATCTCATGCTGTCGTCCGGGGCGGCTGTGCCGCCCGCTCCGCACCGACGTCGGGACCCGTGTAGAGCGCGCAGGACGAAGCGGCGGCCCGTTTGGTGCGCGACGATGCTGGCGATGGTGGTCTTGCCGCATCCGGGCGGGCCATACAGGAGCACTGAGGTCGCGCCGCGGCCGGACACGAGCAGTTCGAGCGGCGAGCCCGGGAAGACGAGGTGCGCCTGTCCGACGATCTGGTCGAGCGACGTCGGCTGCTCCAGGAATGCGGGCATGCAAGGACACTCCAGGTCCGTCATGAAGGTGAAGCGAAATCAGGGGCCGAGCGTGCCCGTGCACTCGCGCTGGCGTCCGGGCGTTCCCTGCTCATAGCGAGGAGCGCAGCGTGATCGTCAGCGTTCTCGGGTGGGTGGGGCCGGTGGGTGAAGGGGCTGCACGTTCCTGGGTGTCCGGCGCCGGACTTGCAGTCGAACGGTATCGGGCGGCCATGGCCCTTGCGGCAGACACGGGGGCTCATGGCGTGCGCCTACGGCAGCACGGCGCGGAACCCGTTGGTGAGCAGGGCCACGGCCGCAGACAGCTCGCGGGGTGTGGTCAGCGCGCCCAGCTGAGAGGCCACAGCCGAACTGCTTTGCCCAGCAGCGGCATTGAGTGCCGCCTGAACGACGTGGCGGACGGTTTCCGTGACGCGCATCTGGACTTCGGTGTCCTCCAAGTCGGCAGCTGTGACCTGCCCGCGCCCCATGAGGCGGTTGGTCTTGGAGGCGACATCGAGGGTGGTGAGCGCGTCGTCGTCCACCGCGGGGGCGAGAGCGGAGAGGTTCGCGCCGCCGAAGGCAGTACGGAAGCGTGACGGGCAGTGGGTGTGAAGGTTCATGGCGAGCTCGGCGGCGAGGCCGCGGACGACTACCAGACCGTACGTGTTGGCCAGTTGCGTCATGAGTCCGAGCGCTGCGTGAAGATCCCCCTGCCTGAGGGCCATCAGGTAGGCGTCGGTGACGGCGCGTATGAGCTTCTCGGGAATCGCGGTACTGGACACGGTGTTTTCCCCGTTCGGGTGTTCGGGTGGCTGCGCGCCGACGGACTCGCAGGTGATCGGGTTGTCCCAGTCGTGATCGGTCATGAGCGCTGCTCCTTGAGCTTGTTGGGTACGGCAGATGGCTGGGGCCAGCAACGAATCTGCCGGTGGAGCTGGGCTGGTCGTTCCAGCACGGCCCCACCGGCAGGCGGGTGTTTCTTTCGCCCCCGAGCCGGCAGTGCCGGCCCAACGCTTGTGCTTCAGAGCGGTTCGGCGACCTGACTCTTGGCGTCGCGGCCCTCGTAGTCACTAAGGTCGATCACCACGGCCTGGCCCGTCGCCTTGTCAACGACGGTGAAGACACAGGTGTCCCCGTCGGTGGCACCGTCGCGGCCGAAGATGTCCGCCCAGACCTGGCGCGCGGCTCCGAGAGCCGAGCCTCCTTCGGCGTCGATCTCCCAGCTCACGAGCCACGCGGTGTCGCGCTCCGTTGTTGGGTCGAGCTCGGCGGGGGCGGAGCCTTGGTCGAAGGCAAGGTTGATAGCCCGGATCCAGTCTTCCCGGGTGGCGTCGGCATCCGTCACCGAGTCGCGGACGGTCATGGCGAGGGTGTCGATGCGGATGCTCATGGTCGAGTCTGCTCCTTCGTGTCGGGGTGTGGTCTCTGCTGGATCTCGGGCGCGTACGGTAGCCGGAACTCACCCAGCGATCCGCTGATGTACGAGTGCGGCTGATGATCGGCCTTGTCGCCGCACAGTCCGTGCGGGAGGTCGCTCTCCCCCGGTGTGCTGCACTCGGTGACGAGCGCCGCGACGAGCAGTTCGACGAGCTTCTCGTCGTTGGCCGGCCCGTGGTGCGAGGTGAAGACCTCGCCGTCGCGCGGCGTGAAGCTGACGTCGTGGGGGGACCCAGTCGTAGGGCCGGCGGGTAGCGCTGTGGCCACTGGGCGAGAAGTGGCCAGTGGATCCGACGGCCACCTCGTTGGGACCCAGGAAAACGATGACCTGGTGCTCACGGTTCGCCAGGGCGGCACGGATGCTGACTTGGAGGTCGGAGCGTTCAAGGGTCTGGGCGCAGCGCTGGTCTGCTTCTCCGATGCACTGGAACATGCCGACTGCCTGGGCGGTGGTCAGAGACATCTCCGAGGCGAAGTGCACGTCGTTGTTCGGATCGAACGCGACCTGGGTCTAGCTGTCGGCGTTGTTGGTGTCTGCATAGATGGGCTGCACGGTGTCCAGGTCGACGACCTGGCCCACTCGAAGGGTGTTCAGCCCGCGGAGCATCGCGATCTCCTGCTTGCGCTCTGCGACCCCTGCGGGGCTCAGCGGCCGACCGTCCTGCCTGAAGTTGCCCTCTTCGAGCATCTGCTCCAGCGTGTTCTTCCACTGGTCAACCTGGTACTGCGTGATCTTCTGCGTGCGGGCCATGGGGCAGTCCTCCCCTAGAAGGGCGTGATGTGGGTTGGATGCTGCGCGTGATGGTGGAGTTAGGCGCGGGGCTTCAGTGCCATGCGCCGGCGCAGGCTCTGCCCTGCGCCGGCGAGGACGTCAGTGACCTCCTTGGGAAACGTCACGTAGACGAAGTCGAGGGACGTCACCTTGTCGAACAGAAGCATCACGGCCTCGTGGCGCTGGATGCCCCGGCTCATGAGGTAGAACAGCTCCTCTTCGTCGAGCACTGGCTCCCCTCCGAGCGAGTTGAGGGTCGCTTCGGGATCCGACGCGAGCTCCATCGGGCGGTCGGCGACGACGTACTCGTGCGGCCACAGGTGCAGGTCTCCCCGGGGCGTGGCGATGACCGCCTGCTTGGGGTACACCTTGGCGGCCTGCTTGCCATGGCCGACGGTTATCGCGCCGGAGTTCAGCTGGTAGGGACGGGCACGCCACATCGACAGCTCGGGGACGCGGAACCTCGAGCGCAGCTCGGTCATCGGCTCCTCGACCACGATGATCCACGCGCCCTCCTCCGGGACGGCCTTGCCGTCCTGCTCGGGGAAGTACATCGACGGCTCAGCGCCGATGGAGGCGGCGATGCTCCAGCCGTCGTCGGCGTGCTCCTTCATGGCGACGAGAGAGCGAATGTGCGGGGCGGCCTCGGTCAGAGAAGTCATGGGGTGCCTGTCTGTCAACGTTTGTTGGTGCGGATCAGCAGATCCGCGGGGAAGTCGCCGACATCGGGCGAGACCAGGGCGACGAGACCGTCGGTGCCGATCCTGACGATGGTGTCGGTGCGCCCGGCGATGCCATCGATGATCGAGAGCGACCTCGCCACGATGCGGTCCGCCGTCGCTCCTTCCGGGATCAGCACCGAGTCGCCGGCGCGCAGTGGACGGTCGAAGTAGTCGTGGACGGAGTCCGGTTCCGCGTCGGGGAGGGAGATCTCTTCGCACCCGGTGAGCTGTTCGAACACGGACTGCGGGATGACCAGTGCTTCGCCGAAGGTCACCTGGGTCTCGTCGGTGCTGCCGACGTAGACGATCAGCGGTTCACCGTCGTCGGCGAGCCGGGTCACCCGGCCGATCGCCAGGGACGCGCAGGACTCGTAGCCCTTGTCGATGCCGGGCTCTGCGACGATGACGTAGTCACCGGGCTTGGGTCGGTCGGTGTTACGGAACATGTGTGGGCTCCATTTGGATGTGCGGGGCATCGATGCTCATGACGGGCCTCCTTCCGGATCTGCGAATTCCGTGATCCGATCGAGCAGGCCACCGATGAGGCTCCAGAGCTCGTCGTCGTTCTCGTGCTCGGCCAGCCACTCGGCCGCCCGTAGCGACTCGTCGTCTTCACGGTCGCGCAGCGCGTCGGCGAGGGCCCGCGGTACTGCGTTGTCCCAGACAGCAGGCACAGCCCCGTCGACGATGTCGATGGCGCTGCGGACGTGTTGCCTGCGCTCAAGCAAGTCCGCGCGCTGGGCGCTGCGTTCCTCGAAGCGGGCGAGGTGCGCCGCGCAGCAACTGTCGAGCGGTCCGGGCTTTTCGGTGTCCCGGTAGGAGCTGAGGTACCGGTCGGTCTCGGCGGATTTGTCGTACAACGCGTCGATGGTGACGCTCTGCTGGCGTTCGGTCAGCTCGATGCTGATGGTGAGTTCGGTGGCCGTCATCGCGAAGCCGCTTTGTGATCGGACGCCACGCCCTCGGCACAGAGCCTGACGAGGGCCATGAGCATGTCCATGCGGTGCCCGCCCCAGTGGACGGTCCGCTGACCCTCCAACTTGACGGTGATCACCGGGGTCTGCTGGCAGCCGAGCTTCTCAGTGACGTGGCGGTGGTTCTCGTCGCCCGGCTCAAGGTCGATCTTCGTGTAGGCGATGCCTTTGCGCTCGAAGAGCTGTATGGCCTTGTCGAAGTTTGGGCAGTCCCGCGGGCCGTAGATCGTGATCGTCGGCAGAACACGCGCCGTCTGCGGGAGGTCCATGCTGTTGACGGTGAGCATGCGGATGCCTTTCTGGCTCGTGGGAGGGACTGCGGCTGTGTGGAGGCACGGTGCGCCGCTAGGGCGCGACGACGGTGACGCCCTCGTCGAGCACAGCGCGGATCTCGTTGATGCGCTGCCGGTCGATCTCCGTCGTCGGCTCAGCGGGAGAATCGGCAGCATGCCGCTGCACATGAGTGCGCTGGGCGGAGGTTCCCCCCTTCTTCGGTGGCACGCCGGCGTCCATCGAGATGGTGACGGCGCGTGCAGTGCCGCCGCTGCCGTCGGCCATGTCAGGGACCAGCTCACAGAAGTAGTGGCCGGCTTCGATGTCGAGTGCTTCGTCGAACTTCCACCCGGTGATGTATGCGGTTCCGTTGGAGTTGAGCCCACGGACTTCGTAGACGTGCTCGCCGGTCTCGTCGTCGGCGCAACGCTGCAGCATGAGCTTGCGGGCATCCCGGTCCACAAGGACGATGAGCTTCATCTTTGGCATGTTGCCCGGCCAGCGAGCACCGGCGTCGCCGGGCGTGGGACGGAGCCAGTCCCGCGTGCCCGCGGACAGGGTGATCTGCGAGCGTCCGTTCTCGCTGTGGAGCACGGTGAGCTTCGCTGGTCGCTGCTTGCGCCGCGACTGGCGCAGGTCAGGGCGATAGATCTCGAAGGGCACGATTGCGCTCCTTCCAGAGGCCGGTCAGGAGGGTGTGCCTGGGTCAGCCGGCGAGGTGGTGGCTCAGACGCACGATGTAGTCGGCATAGCCCTGCGCGACGGCGAAGCCGCTCGTCTTGGTCGCCAGCCGGTCTTCCCACGAGGCGTAGGTCTGGCGGGTGGTGTTGTAGGCCTGCATCAGCGAGCCTCCTTGGTGTCTGGTTGGCGGCCGATGCGTGTCCCAGCTGGTGCACTGAGGGGCCTCATCGGTGTCTTGCCCGGGGCATCGGCGATCAGCGTCGCCCTCCCGTCTGGCCGGTGGCTGCGACGCGTCTTGCTCGGTGCATCACCGGGACTCGGAAACGCCACTGACGAGACGTCGATGGACATGAAGGGAACGGGCCGGGTGCACCAACACCCGGCCCGTTCCGGTATCGATCCCGCACCCGGGTCGGCTATGCCGACCCAGACCCCCGAGGCCAGCGCCCGTAGGGCGCGAAACCTAGGGGGACACGCTGTCACCCATCGGAACGTGACGCGAAGTGCTTGTTCCACCGGAGGGCGGTGATCTTCTTCATGAGGGAGTCCTCTTCTTGATCATGCGTGTTCGGTGTGCGGTCGCCGCAGTGACCGCCCGGCTGTGGGATCACAACCGGGCCGTCGTCGGATGGGTACGGGTTAGCCGGTAAAGGGCAGCGGGGTACGGGGACGGCCTCGGGCCGGGACGGGTGTCCGGGCGCGGGGCCGTGGCGGAGCTGTTCAGTGGATCGAAGCGACTGAGGGGTATGCCTTGAGGTCTCGTGTGAGTGCCGCGGCAGTGACGAGGTCCGCCGGGCGGCGGCCCGTGATCCCTACGTGAAGCACCACCTTCGGGGGCTCGTGTTGGGCGGTCGATACGTGGTAGCGCCTGCTTCGCACCTGGAAGTGGTAGCTGCCGAGGCAGATCACATCGCTGTCCTGCGGTAGCGGTGCTCCGAGGAGATCGAGCTCGAAGGTTACGTAGGTCGGGTCCTCCGGCTCCTGCTCGCCACGCAGCCGAACGACGACGCGTACAACGTCTATGGTGTGCTCCTGGTCACGGGTGCTGGTGGTACTCGGGGGCTGGGGCATGTCGGTCCCTTCGGATGCGGGGTGGGGGCCGCCGGGAGCGGGGCCGTCGTCGGATGGGTACGGGTATCAGACCCGCTCGGAAGCCCAGAGGTCGTTGAGGTCCTCGCGGATCTCTTCTTCCAGGGCGGCGAGGAGTGCCTGCTCGGCGTTGAAGTCCCCGGACACGGCCTGGATGAGGTCGTCCTGGACCTGCTGCTTGCCGGCGAGCACCGAGGGCATCCGCTCGTCCTGCGTTCCCTTGGCGATGAGCCGGTGGATGATCACTGGCCGCTGCTGGCCGGGGCGGTGCAGCCGACCGTTCGTCTGCATGTAGTGCTCGAGCGAGAACGGCAGCGTGTACCAGATCATTGTCGAGCCGCCGTGCTGCAGGTTCAGGCCATGCCCCGCGGCGGCGGGGTGGAGCAGCATCACCGGGATCTGCTTGGCGTTCCACCGGCGGACCATGTCGCGCGAGCCGTCGAAGGCCTGCGCGTCGATGCCGACCTTCCGGAGCCTCGTAAGCAGCTGCTCCTTGTCCGACTTGAAGTGATAGGCGATGAGCACGGGCTCGCCGCCATTGTTGCGCACGAGGTACTCGGCCATCTCGAGCTTCTTGTCGTGGATGACCTCGTACCGGCCCTTCGTGGCCGGGTCGTCGGGATCCGCAGCGTAGAGCGTGCCCGAAGCGAACTGCATGAGCTTGCTGGTAAGCACCGCCTGATTCTCGGCGATGATCGACTCGACGCTCTGTGTCACCTTTCCGTCGTCGTCGGTGTAGGTCCGCACGATGTCCAGGACCAGGTCACGCTTGAATTCCTTGTAAGCCTGAAGCAGGTCAGGCGGGAGCGTGACGTTGACGTCCTGGATGGTGAGCGATGGCAAGATCAGTGTGGTGTTCTGCGCGCTCATCACCAGGTGCGAGATGGCCTGATGGATCTCGGCCTCGGCGTTCGCCGTGGGGATCCACTTCGCCGGCGTCGTCGTACCGGGAACCATCTTCGGGACGAACCACCGGTTGCGGAACTGGGTGATATCCCGGCCGAGCGCTTGGCCTTGGTCGAGCAGGTAAATCTGGCTCCACAGGTCGTGGAGACCATTCGGGCTCGGTGTTCCCGTCAGCTCGATGAGCCGGGTCATGGCCGGCCGCACCGTTGCCAGGGCCAGGAAGCGCTGCGAGTTGTGCGACTTGAAACCCTGGGACTCGTCGATGATGACCGTCTGGAAGGGCCAGATGATGGTGTTCTGGCCGTTGATGTTCTGGACCGGCAGCTGGTCGACCAGACCGAAGCGGCACTGAGCGCAGCCTGCGCCGGAACAGGTTCGGCAGTCATAGGCTTCCCACGCCACCAGGGCCGACTTGAGCAACTCCTGAATCCAGGCGCGGATCTTGGCCTTGGCGGGGACCCGGTTGTTGGCGTTGCCGGCGACCAGAGCACGGTATTCGTCGATCAGCTCGTCTCGGCCCAGTGGCCCCCGTGCCTGGAGCAGACCCAGGATCGCCGTCGCCTCCGGTGAGACGGTCGGGGCAGGCACTGCGCCTGGCACTGGCGTGATCAGCTTCGTCTCCTGGGACGGCTGAGTCAGCAGCTCCTGGTTGATGAAGTACATCGTCGGCGGATCTGTGGCGACTTCCTGGAAGCGCTTCAGGCGCTTGGCCTTGGAGAGCTTCCTGTCGTTCTCGTCGACGATGAGCGACTTCGTCCGGATGGGGAAGCCCCACTTCTCGATCTCGTCGATCCAGGTGGAGCGGGCGATCGCCACGGGCGCTATGACGAGGATGTGACCCATCGGGCGGATCGTCTGTAGTACCGCGAGGGTGCTGAGCGTCTTCATGCCACCTACGGGGACCCATGCACCTGCGAAAGGGTGGTCAACGAGGAAGTCGTGGATCTGCTGCTGATGCGGCATCAGCGAGATCGGGGACGGAGCAGTAGCCGTAGTCATGTCGCTGGTCATCCCTTCTCTTCGAGTGAGTGGTCAGGCATGGAAGGCCTCTTGAATAGGGGCGAGTCGGGGATGGGCCTCGTCGGCTCTCTGTTTTTGCTGCGCGACCTCGGTCTCCAGCTCGGCGACCCTCGCTTCGAGCTGCGTGACGCGCGTTGGCTCCAGGGGGCGGTCGAGGACGCCGTCAGGCGCGGGTGCGGGCGGTGGCCTGCCGGGCGCGGAAGGTGTTGATGAGTGCTGCTGCGGCGCCCTCGGGGGAGTGGTAGGGGTCGGTGATGCCGGGTCCGGTCCAGCGGCCGTTCTCCGTGTACCGGATCGGTCCGGTCTCGGTGTCGTCGACGCGGACCGAGCGGGTGCCGGCGTCTGTCTCGCGGCCCAGCTCGGCGTCCTGGAGGGCGCTGAGGATCGTGCGGACGCTACCGTGGCGGCCGGCGTCCTCGAGCAGGAGCGCCGTGGACTCCAGCCGAGCACTGGTGTCGGTGGCGATGGCGGACAGTTCCTGGGCGAGGGCGCGGACTTCAGGCGCGGTATCGGGGGCGGAGGCTTCGACGCTGCGGGCCGCGGTGGCCAGTTCGTCCAGGGCGGAGGCGACCGCTCGGCAGTCGGCCCGGTTCTTCGCGCAGGGGCCGCTGGGCAGCTGGGCCGCCGCTGCGTCGAGGGCGGCGAGCGCGTGGAGGGTGTCATCAGGCAGGGAGGCCAGGGTGCGGGTGCCGGCCTGGACGTCGCGGTAGGTGCGGAAGGCGGTGGCGAGGGCCTGGTCGGCGGCGTGGGGGCCGGGGAAGGGGCCGTCGAGGTCGGAGGGCGGCTTCGACGCGGTGGCGCCGAGGCGGGCGGTGGCCAGTTCGGTGAAGGCCAGCAGGCGGGCGAGGGGGAAGGCCATCCATTCACGTTCGTCGCCGGGGGCGTCGGAGAGCAGGGCCCGGGCGGGTTCACGGACCTGGTCCAGGAGGCGGACGACGCGCAGGCATCCGCCGCGGGTACCGGACGCGTCGTGCTCCCGCACGATGGCCTCCAGGCCGTCGAGGATCGCGGCCACGTGCGGCTGGCGCAGGGCGTGGAAGAAGTAGGCGCGGGCGGCGGAGTCGACGATCTCCTGGCGCTGGAGCGGAATGAGGGAGAGCGCGGCCCGGGCCTCGGAGACACTGGAGTACGGCTGGTGCTCTGCGTCGGCCGTGGCGTGCAGGGCGATATGGAAAACCCCGACGTCCTCGGCCGCCCGCGGAGCGTCCGTGCGCCGGGGGCCGACATCCGTTCCGACGCGGCCGCGGTAGGCGCCGCCGGCGGCGTCGACCTGGCCCACGACTACGTCGTTGGCGTCGACGACTTCGGCCGATGCGGAGCCGTCGGCGGGCGGGCGCAGCCGGAATGCCGGGAACGCCTGCAGGACCGGGCTGTTCATGGGTCTCCTCTGGTGGTGGAAGTCGGGCCGGCGCGGGCGGGTGCGCCGACCCGGGGCGAGCGGATGGTCAGTTCGAAGTGCTCAGGGCGGGAAGGTTGCGGACCCGCGGGTCGGGCCCGAGGGCTTCGCGCACGCGTTGCAGCACTGCCACCGGGTCGTCAGGCTGCTCGACTGCGCCAACCTGTCCGTCCTGCTCGTTCAGTGCGGTGTTGATGACGGTGGGGTTCTACTACCGCACCTTGTTGCGGGCGTCCTTGTCAGCCTGGTGATGCTGGTCGCTGAGCTGCTGGACGTGGCTGAGGTCGCCTCGGCGGGCGGCGGCACGCACGTTGAGGGCGAGGGCGCGTAGCAGTTCGAGTTCGCCGACGTAGGCCTCGTCGTCTGGCGTCTGGTAGTCGGCGATCTCCTCGAGCTGGGTGATCGCGTCGTTCCAGCCAGTGCCGTACCAGATGGGTCCGGTGAGGGCGGTACCGGTGACCGGGATGGCACGGAGTCGGCCGATGCACTTCTGGATGACCTCAGTGCGGTACCCATCCAGCAGTTCGACGATCTCTGCGTCGGCAGTGGCGAGCACTCCGGGGTGATTGATGATCCGATCGCGAGTGCTCATGCGGCACGCCCCGAGCAGCGGGCCGTGCGCCGGTTGGCGTCGTGGACGCTGCACCTCTCGCGGCCCTGCTTGCGGGCCCACCACGTCTGCGCGACGTCCGTCTGCGCGTTGATCTGCGCCATGTGCCCATTTACCAGGCCGATCACGGTGGTGGCGTAGCCCACGACGTACAGGCTGATGAAGACGGTGTCGGGCTCGCGCAGCATCCCGGAGGAGAACTCGTCGCGCTGACCGGAGTCTTTGGTCTCATACTGCGGTTGCCGGGCCGCGGCTATGTATGTGTGGGTCATGATGCTGCTCCCTGTTGGTCGGATGAGGTTTTGAGGAGGTGCGCGATGAAGACGTCGACGCTCGCCTTGTCGTCGACGACGTGAACCTCGGCGCCGTGGCGGCGCAGCTTGGCGAACGTGAGCTGTTGCAGCTTCCGCAGCTGGCCGCCGGGGCGTTTGACCTCGACGAACACGGTGCCGCGGGGGGCGACGACGATCCGGTCGGGCACTCCCCCGCGGGCTGGTGAGACGAATTTCAGGCACAGGAAGCCGTGCGCCCGGCACTGGCTGAGGAGATAGTCCTCGATGGTGCTCTCTCGCGTGCGAGCCATCAGCGCTGTGCCGTCTCGTCCGAGGAGACCGTCGGCACGCCGTACTTCAGCTCACTGGGATCGACGAGGCGGAAGCCCGAGGAGTGCTTGTGCATCCGGGAGACGCTGATGGTCGAGCGCCTCGTGCCGTAGTGGGCCCGGACCCGGGCCCTGCCGTTTTTGACGAACTCGACGACGACGCGGCGCAGGTTCTGCCGGGTGTCGAGGTCCTCCCAGATCTGACCCGGGCAGACCAGGATGCCCTCGCGGGTCGTGTTCTTTTCCTGCTGGACCTGGGCGTCGTCGTCCTCGGCGGAGGTGTCGGTCGCGGCACTCACAACTCGTCGCCCCCCTCAACGGTGCGGACGGGAAGTGTGGTCTGGAACATGACGTCTCTCGATTCTCTTGCCATGGCGAGCAAGACTCGCCTTCATCCGAAATTCGAATCGGGCCCCGAGCAGCGTCGTGTCGGCACGGCCCGGCACCCTGCGGTCCGATGGTGGAGCGGGGAGCTGATCAGGCGGCGTTCTTCCAGTTCTTGGTGAACGTCTCGTCGAGCATTCGGGTGTAGATGCCGAGATCGAGCGCCCCGATGAGCTGCTCGACTCGGGCGGCCGGCAGCGCGCGGAGGTCGTCGTTGACGACGATCACCGACCAGTGCGGGTCGATGCCGTTGATCCGGCGGATCACGACGTCCTGGTTATCGGGCAGCAGCGTGAGGCCGTCGGAGATGCTGGCCTCGCTGCGGTTCTTCGCCCACCCGTGGTGGCGCAGGATCTCCAGCGCGATCGGGTCACGTCGCACCCCGGCGCTGCCGGACTCGCGGCGCTTGCCCTGGCTGGCCGGGTTCACCTTCCATGCGCCGGCGTTGTGCAGGCTCACGGCACCATCAGTGCCGTCGTGGACGATGAAGACCCGGTTGACCATCTGCAGGGCCCGCGGGTTCACCAGCTGCGCATCGGCGTCCTCGTTGTCGTCACGGTCGGGCGCGGCGCTGACCGGGTCGGCGGCGAACGGGTAGGTGATTGATCCGCGCGAGGCGGCGAGGACGTTCTGGAACAGCAGCAGCGTCCGCACGGGATCGGCCGGGTCGATCGCCTCCTCGATCATCTTCCGGCCCAGCACAGGATCGAACGGCTCGGCGAGAGCCTCCTCTCCCCTGCTGGCGACGGTCTGCAGGTAGCGGGCCAGGGCGAAGTCGATCACGGCCGGGTGGGCCAGCGACTTCGTCGGGGTAGGACCCGCGTGGCAGGCCAGCGTCCCGCCGGAGGCGGTGATGATCGGGCTGTCGGCGACGCTCCGGTCCTCACTGGGCGACTCCAGCTCGAGCCGGTTGTTCGAGTCCTTGCTGATGAGGAACATCAGCTCCGGTTCGATGTCGATGCCGATGGCGGCCTGCTGCTCGGCGAGCACCCGGTTGTTGGTGGTCTCATCGAAGCCGTTCTCGCCGCCGACGACGGAGTAGAGGCCGTCGGTGTTCGTCGAGATGATCCGCGCACCGGCCAGCGTCTGGGCCTGCCCGATCCGCCAGCTGAACAGCTGGCCGATGATCCGCATCGAGATGGTGCGGTTGTTCATCCTGATCGGGGTCCGGTGCGCGGCGTCAGCAGCTCCAGAGGCCGAGTTGAGGATCAGCTTCGTGCCGTTGCGCAGGGTCGTGAGCCGGGCCTTCTCCTCGGAGGAGATACCCGGCTTCTTCATCTCGAAGCCCAGGCGCTCCTTCTCGAAGAAGATCGTCGTGTAGCGGTCCGCGCCCAGCTCGGGGTTGTAGAACGCCCTCATGTTGCGCAGCAGGTTCGGGTAGTAGCTCGTGAAGTCCTCATGGATGACGAGGCCTGCCGAGGTCCGTGCGAACTTCGGGTGCAGCTTGGTGGATTTGTCGGCCTTCGCAGTGAACAGCGTGGGGGCCTTCTTCGCCGGCTCATCGCGATAGACGGCCTTGACCGCCGAGGTGACGGCCAGGACTATCTTGCCGTCGAGCACGGTCCCGTCGGCCAGGCGCACGTGCATCGCCTCGGTGTCCGGGCGCTGCGTGTCCAGCAGCTGGGCCGGATCCGGCACTTGGGCCTGCGCACGCGCGAGCTGCTCGGCCTGGTCCTGGTCGCCCTTCTTCGACTTGCGGTACTTCACCTTTTTCGGGTCCGAGCCCAGCAGCACGAGCCGTTTGTCGACGGTCGTCCCGTCGGGCAGCGCGAGCAGGTTGTGCTGGCGCTTGGCCTCGGCGACGAAGTCCTTCGCGTCCGGGTAGAAGAGCTTGGCGAGGCCGATCATCGCTGCCTGTTCTCGGTGCTCGAAGGAGTCGGCGTCGAAGACTGTCATGTCTGCCTCGGCTCCGTGGATGCCGCCTGTGCTGAACGTGGCGAAGCACGATGACGGAGAGGCGTCACGGTGGAAGTAGGGCACGTTGTTCGGTGTCTTCGGCAGCTCGCGCAAGGACTTGGCCGGGAGGTCGAACAGGTCGCGGTACTCCTCGGAGTCGTTGAAGTTCTGTCCCTCGATCGAGCGGTAGTAGTTGACGACCTGCATGAACTGGCGGTGCGCCTGCGCCTGTGCCAGCGTCGCGGATGGGTCCTTGGCAGGGTCGGGGGCCACGTTGTCCTCGAAGAAGCGCACGCACTCGTCGAGCACGTTGACCTGGGAGATGCCCTGCTCCTCGGCCACCTCCTTGGCCGGATAGAGGAACGACACGGCCTCGATGTCGTTCAGCGAGGTGTACGGCGCGAGGATGCGGCCGACGAACTTCGCGGAGGACGAGTCGATGGTCAGGCGGTCCCGGCGCACCGAGCCGTTCTTGGCGTAGACGGTCTCGGAGTACTGCGCCAGCAGACCGGCCTTGAGGTCGAAGTTGCTGGCGTAGGCCGGGTGCTGGAAGAGCTGGGCCAGGCCCAGGCAGTCGGAGACGTTGTAGGCCAGCAGCTCGTAGAGATCCTCGATCGCGGCGATCGAGGTGTCGTGGCTGAGCTTGTCGGACTCCTTGATCTGGCGGCCGAGCATCCCGAGCAGGCGCTTGAGGCTCACCTTGGTCTGCAGCTCGTTGAGACGGGCGACGTCCAGGTGCCGGCCCGAGTGCATCATGGCGCGGCGGATCTTGGCGGCCGGGCCGTCCCAGCCGAGGTAGCCGGGCATGTACTCGATGTGCTCGTTGAACAGCTTGTCGTTGTGCTCGCGCATCTCGCGCGCGGTGGTCGGCTGGACAAGACGACCGGAGTGCGGAGCCGGGAAGGTCTCCATCAGGTACAGCGCGAGCATGGTCATGTCGTAGTTCAGCGAGTTGTACCCGGCCAGGAACGGGTGCTTCAGCGGGTGGTACTCGGGATCCGTGTCGCAGACCGGGCGCAGGCTCGCCGGATAGGACGAGACCTCGCTGCGGTCGTTGACCTGGTCGGCGTTCGAGAGGCCCATCAGCTCGGCGAGGCGGAGGTTGCCCCGCTCGCCGCGCAGGTTCCACAGCTGGACGCTCACCGCGGGCAGGCCCGGGTTGGAGCGCACCACGGCTTCATAGAGCGCCTGCGGGTCCACGGCGTCGGAGAGCTGCTGGTTGTCGGCAAGGAAGAAGATCTCCAGGTCGTCGACGGCTCTGCCCGGCCGCGGGGTGTAGGCGCACAGAGTGAAGACGTCCGACAACGACTCGATGTCGTAGAAGGTGAAGCGCGCCTTCGAGGCCGTGACGGGTGTTCGCTGTGTGGTCATGATGGGGATCTCCTTTCATCGGTCCGACCATCACGGCCGGCGTCTGGGGAGGAGGCGCGCGCGGCCTCAGAGGGAGTCGTGAGGAGAGCGCCGGCGCGGGGTATGCATGCGCCGGGACGCCTCACTCATGAGCCGGGCCTCTCCACGGGGTCTGCCGTGATCTGCGAGCGGACGATGAGGTGGGTGATCCACTGCTCGCGCTCGACGTCGGACATCGCCGTGATCAGGCGGGCTTGGCCGCGGGCGAGTTCGAGTACGGCATGGGTGAGTTCGCCGAGTGCGCCAGCCGTTTTAGCCATGGGTGCATCAGTCCTGCTCGTCAGTGGTGTCGTCGGTCGGGGCGGATGGGCCCGTCTGCCGGAGCAGGCCGCGGTAGTTGGCCTGCAGCATCGGCTGGGATTTCTTCTTCGGGTCGCTGCCGGTGTAGCTCGGGTGCATCCACTTCTTCAGCTCGTACTCGGCGATAAGCACCTCGGGGGTGTGCATCATCTGGCCGGGCCGGATCTTGCGGTTCTTGTCCGGGCAGTGCCACAGGGCATCCGGCCGGACGATCGCCACGAGGTCAGTGATGAACTGCTTGTTGCTCACCGGGGAGCCCGACGGCGAGACGTCGGCGAACCAGGCCTTGTACAGGTCATAGAGGAACGTGAACGGTGCCAGGTCCCAGACCAGCCGTCCGCGGAACTCTTCCCAGAAGGCGCGCACGGGGTCGTTGACCTCCTTGTACTCGGCCAGGACTTCCTTGGTGGCCACCGGCTCTGAGAGCTGGTAGTAGTCACCCGGAGATGACGCGCCGGCGCGGTTGACCGCGTACCAGAAGACGTACTCCAGGACCTCGCGGCGCTGGAGGTAATCGTCCTTGATGTACTTCCTCTCGGCTCCGGTGAAGCTCTTGGTAAAGGGCACAAAGAGCTGCCGGCGGTAGAACGACTCGGACTTGTCCTTCACGCGCGGGAACTCGTTCAGGCACTGGACCATAAAGCCGAAGAACTGGTAGGCGATCGGCATCCGGTACTTGCGGTTGATCTGGATGACGTCGTTGGTCACGATCGCCTTCAGATTGGCCGCCTTGTCGATGAAGGTGCCGACATCGTTCTCGTCGACGATGATCGCGTTGGCGCGCACCAGCGGTTCGAGCGCGAAGTCCTTGCCGAAGTCCGAGAGCGGAATCGAGGTGTGCGCGCCGCTGCCGACGAGGTTGCGCATGAGCGCGCAAAGCGTGCCCTTACCGTTGTTGCCCTGCTCGGAGTAGAACCAGGCGGTCTTACCCCAGCGCACGTGCGGCCGGATGATCGCGCCGATGATCTCCCAGATCAGGTCGGCAAGACCCTCGTCACCGGGCTGGTCGAAGAGCTCTTCGATCCAGGCGCCGACTTCCCAATCTCCGTCCTCAGGGTGCGTGATGACCTGCTGCGGGGCGTCGTCCACGTAGTCGACGTCGTTCTTGGTCAGCAGCACGATGGCGGGGTCGAAGGGGTGGACCTGCTTGGGCTCGAAGTGGAAGTCCTTGCCGAAGATCGTGAGGTCCAGCGGCTCGGTGCCGTAGAAGACGATGCCGTTGCGCGCGGCGATGAAGTCGCGGTTCGTGCTCTGGTGCCGACGCGGGCTGTCCTCGCGCAAAACGGCCAGGACCTCGGCGAACTCCTTGAGGGTCAGCTGGGTGTTGTACATGCGCGCCGTGGTGCGGATGTCGTCCTCGCTGGTGGTGTACGTCCCACGCGCGCGGCCCGCGGCCTGGTACATCGCCAGCAGGTCGTACTCACGGTCGGTGTCCTTGGCGTTGGGCGCGATCCGGATGACGTGGTGCAGACGCAGGAGGATCTGCGCGACCTGCCAGTACGTCAGATATCTCGGCAGGGGGTACTTCTCGGCGGCCGTGGCCGCCTTGAAATTCTCGGCCTTGATGACCCCGCCCACGATCGCCAGCAGCTCCTTCTCCAGCACACGAGGCGTCGGAGGATCGGTCGGGTCGATTTGGTCGAGGTAGGCGGCGGTGACGTAGGTGACGATCTCGTTCTGCGGAGCCATGTCGTCGCGGCTCGAGAAGTACCCCATGACGCTGGCCAGGACGTCGGCGACGGGGTTGGTGCGCGGTCCGGCGTTGGAACCGGCGGCAGGTACGGACATGAGGGCATCAGGAGGCGTCATGTTGCTGCTTTCTCGATCATGATCGAGTTCCTGCCGGCGATGAGTGGGAAGCCGATTGGACTCGTAATCGAACGAAACGTGATCTTGACCCTACGTCATCCGAGTGCCCTTTTTCAACGATTGAGCCACCATCCAACAAGAGAGTCGACTGATGTCACGAATGGTGACTAATGGAGGCCCAAAGGGCCACCGACAGGGACTGGAGAGAGCGCGTGACCGCCACGGCCACGCCACACGCGTCGCGAGCCTGGGTGGGACATGAGAACCAGCGACTCGTCGGGCACACGGAGTCGCTGGCTTCTCGTACTCGACCACGCACCCGCGGGCGGCGTGAGCCGCCCGGCCCGCGGTCGAGGTTCGGAGGAGTTCTTCTGACCGGTCGAGCCAGCTGCCACCAGAGCATCGACCGGACGCTCTCCAGGAGGATCCCGAGCGCCGCACGCCCGCACACCCTCTAGGGGTAAACGAGCGTGTACCACTTGACGTGGTACACCTGTTCCCCCAGGTCAGAGCGAGAATTCCGGGAGTTCAAGAGCAAGGTGTACCACGTGGCACTTTCTACGTGGTACAGGTGTTTGCCCAGGTCAGGCGGTGTTTATATACCCCCCGTACCACTTGTACCAGGAAATAGAGACTAGATACACGCGCAGGGGGGATAAGAGAGCAGACTGGCGAGCTGGGGCTGGAGCCGCCTGGACCGCTCCCGAACGCGTCCCCTATGTAAACGGTCAAAAAAGCGTGGTACTCGTGGTACATCGACGGGAAATGCTGGGCGACCAGGTAAAACGTCGTACCACGTCGGCGCTCCTATGTGGTACACCCGATGCGGGAAAGAGCCTTACGGTCCAGGTGTTTTCGCAGGTCAGACGCTGCTTTCGGGTGTGTACCACGTCTCGTGGTACAGCTGGCAGCTCGATGCGCCCAGCCCCCTGGCGACCAAGTCGAGGCGGACTTCCACGCCGAGCCGCCGTGCGGCTCCCAGGCGGCGCGGCCGAGCCTCAGCGGGACTGGACATCCTCGGCGTCCTGAGGCTCGCAGAAGGCTCCTTACGCGTCCTCCGAGCGCGAGTCAGAACTCTGTCCGAGCCGTTCATCCATGAGGCCCCACTGGAAGCGAGGGAGCATTTGACTGGCATTCGCTGCTCATTGCGACTGATACACGACAGCTGCTATCGTTGACGCCAGGTGATCAATGTTGCACTGGAACGTGGAAACAGAGAGGCCGGAGAGCATCCCCGTGGGAAGGGAGCTCTCCGGCCTCTTTGCATGTGCTGATGAGTGCGAGGCGTGGATAGCGCGAATCTCCCAGGGGTGACCAGCCTTCAGCCTCGCTGGTATCCCGCATTGGAGGACTCGGGACTGCGGCTACGGGATCGCTCGTCTGCTTCGACGACGTAGAGGATCTCGTAGGAAATCGTGGTGTTGAGGTTGAGCCGGTTCTTGCTCTGGCTCTTCTCCATCGTGATCTTGCGGAAGCCGCGAACGGCCTCAGCGCGATCGAAGAACCGGCGCAGCCTCGAGTTCACGCGCTCACGGGCCTGTTCGGCCGTGACGCCCATGTCGGAGACGACGAAGACATGTGTGTGACCATGCTCGAAGGTGGGCTTCTCACCAGTGTCGAGGTCCAGACGGATCTTCGCACGGCTGATGTCGAGCGCGTCGGGACGGACGAGCTTTCCTCGTGAGTCGTACGTACAGGTGCTGACGATAGCCATGACGAGATCCTCTCCTCTCCTGATGAGTATGACTGAATAGATACTTTCAGTCACCCCCCCGGTGACCGGATCACCCCGGTCACCACGAGCATGCCCTCCGCACGAAGGACCGGCGGCTGAAAGGCCGCCAGGTCCCGCACGGAGGGCACCATCGTGTTTCAGAAGAGGCTGAGTACCCCGCTCACTGCATAGCGGACTCGCCTCCCGCGCCCCGGACTGCGCCAGTCGCAGTCCCGCCGGCGACCCGCCGGTAGAGCCCCAAGGCACAACCAGCGAAGGCCAGGCACAGGAACACCGCAGAGACGGGGTTCGCCAGAGCGCCGAGCGCCTGTGCCGGGACAAGGGCGGCAGCGAGGTTGAAGCCCAGGTGCAGGAGCACGCAGGGCCACAGCACGCGTGTGCGTTCGTAGACCAGGGCCAGGAGCACCGCCAGTGGCAGGGTCGAGGCGAACTGCACGGCGTTGCCGTGCAGCAGGCCGAACACCACGGCGGTGACCAGCGTGGAGGCGAGGATACCCACCCGCTTGCGCAGCAACGGGTAGATCAGCCCTCGGAACAGGGCCTCCTCCCCCGCGGGAGCCGCGACCAGGGTGAGCAGAAGAGTTGCCACAGCCCCGGCCGCGTGCCTCGTCTGGTTCGACGCGTCGAAGCCGGCGGACCCGGCCGTGACGTAGATCCACAAGGCCAGCGACTGGCCGGCGAGGAAGGCCAGGACCGCGCAGCCGAGGACGGGCCACCCGAAGCGTGGGATCTCCGGCCTCGGCCGCGGGGCCGACGCATGCGCGAGCCACCGAGGCCGCTGGATCCTCACCGAACCGACCAGGACGACAACAAGCGTGCCCGGGACGGCGGTCGCAACGATCGGCTCTCCGATGAGGAGGACTGCGACGGTGCCGAGGACGAGGTAGACCGCGACGGCGACGAACGGCACGAGGACGCACCACCCGATGCCGATCAGACGCGAGGCGATCGGTGAAGTCGTCAAGGTCTCCTCCTCTACGGGGCTCAAGCAGCCGTGGTGATCTGTTCGTTGATGACGGCCTGCACGCGGGTGTCGCCGCGGAAGGTGTTCAGCTGCAGCGTCGCCGTGAAGCGCAGCGTCCCGAGCTCGGTGCGGCTGGCGCGCTGCACGAAGCCCCGGAGCACGTCGAACTTCTCCTCGGCGACGTTCCACCACAGGCAGGACAGGCCGGACCGGGTGACCAGCCGCAGGTGCTGCGATTCGGATCCGATCCGGTCCACGCGCAGCCCCAGGGGCTCGATCGCGATCTCGACGACAGGAGCGGTGAAGCCGTGCCCGAAGGGCTTGAGCCCCTCGGTCCGGCGCACCAGCTCGAACAGCGGCTGCAGATCCTCGAGGCTGGCGTCGCAGTCGGCGTCCGGGCCGAGTACCAGATCACCGCTCGGTCCGTCGGTGCTGACGGCGAGCAGGGCGACCTGGGTGGCCTCCTGCAGCACGGCGACGAGGTCACCGAGCTTCTCGGCCTTCGCGATGCGGACGCCGCAGGCCTGCTGGTGCCCGATGGCGCTGAGACCGTCGTGCGGCTCCAGGCTGGTGATGATGTCGAACCACCCCGGCGCGCGACCGGAGCCGCTGACGAAATCGTCGGGGCCGGCGGGCCGGTTGACGACGACGACCGGGTGGCCGTTGAGCTCCATCATCCGGTTGGCCAGCAGCCCGTACATGCCCGGGTAAGCGTCCGAGAAGTACACCCACGGGGCCAACGGCTGGTCCCCGGTGGTGAGTTCTTCCATGTGCTCGATGACCAGCTGCTTGCGCAGATCGTTGCTCTCGATCACCTGGTGGGCGACCTTGAGCTTGACGTCAGCACCGGCGGCCGTGAACACCGCGAAGCACGGCTCAAGCGAGGCCCCCGTGCGGCGCGGGCTGTTCATCGCCGGGGCGAGGTAGAAGCCGAAGAAGCCCTCGTCGAGGTCGTCGACGTCTCGGATCTTGCCGATCTGCGCGAAGGCCTTGAGCACGATCGCGAAGCCCTCGAAGGCCCGGAGGAAGACCGGATGATGTGGCTCGGTGCGCAGCAGCTGCATCAGGATCGACTGCTCGACGTCGATGGCATCCGGGTCAGCGTCGAACCCACCCCAGGGATTGGGGATCGTCTTCGGCGCGACGACGCGCAGCAGACGGGCGATCGAGATCGCATCACGCACCAGCTGACGGTTCTCGTACAGCACGGGCATGACGTCGGAGACGGTGCCCAGGCCGGCGAACAGGCGCAGCAGGTGGATCTCCCAGAGCTTCTCGGGCCGGTGCACGCGGGTGTAGGCCTCGATCACCTGGTAGAGCACGTGGGCACCGCAGATCCCGGTGTGGGCGTAGGTCTCGTCGATCCGGCACGGGTCGACGGTGATGTCCGCGGTCGAGCCCGGCGCGAGCTCCTCGTGGTGATCGGTCACCAGCGTCGTCCAGCCCAGGGCACGCGCGGCGGCGATACCGCGGTGGGAGTTCACTCCCCCGTCGCAGGTGAGCAGGACCCGGGTGTCGGGCCACTTCGCGTGGATCTCGGCGATGTCCTCGGGCGCGAGCTCGTGACCGCGGCGGTAGTCGGGCAGGTGCAGCTCGACGTCGAAGCCGAGCTCGGACAGGCCGGCGTAGCCGAGGACGCCGGAGGAGATGCCGTCCATGTCGAAGTCGGGGGCGATGGTGATCTTCTTACCCGTGGTCCGGGCGTCATGAAGGGCCTCGACCATCTCGGCCAGGCCCAGGAGCTCGTCGTGCTCGGTGGACTCGATCTCCTTCAGGTACTGATCCGACCACCCCCTGCGCTGGCACAGCAGCTCGAAGAGGTCGGTGTCCTCGTCGGTGAGCGCATGGTCGTCGACGGTATGGAGCGTGGACATGGTGGGACCTCTCATCAAGGTTGTTGGTCGGTGGAGAACGGGGTACGTGACACCCCTCGCATTGCTGTGATTTTAGCAGTTGCATTCACCTTTTCTGCTAATTTAGCAGTGCCTTCGAGTCCCATTTGGGCTCCGAATGACACTCTTATCTCGAATGGCTGCGACAGACTTTCCAAGGTCCTTGCGCATCAGCTACTCTCGCCGGTATGGCCATTCGAAGCATTGTCGAGTCAGATCTCAGTGGTAAGCCGGATGCGGCTACGGCGACCTTCGGCCTGGGTGACACCTGGTACGAAGTCGACCTCACAGCTGAGGAACAGAAGAAGCTTGAGGAGGCGCTGAAGCCATACCTGAAGGTCGGCCGGAAAGCTGGGAAGGCGGCGCCAGTCAAGAAGCGAGTCGTACCCGAGACGACTGCCGAGGAGCGCGACAAGATCCGTGAGTGGGCCAAGAAGGAGGGCTACGAGTTCGCGGAGCGGGGGCGCATCCCGAAGAAGGTCATGAAGGCCTACGACGAGGCGCACGGCATCGATCGGAGCAAGTAGCGCTGAGCCTGGTGTTCGCCTCCCGGCCAACTTTTCCCATTCGTCCCTGAAGGGCCCTGCAGTGTGCTGCAGGGCCCTTCGCGTGTCCTCAGAACGGATGGATCACGTTGGTCGTCATGATCCCCGCAGCTCGCGCGCGAGCCCTGCAATGGATGGCGCCGTGCGAGAAGTGCCCCGGCGTATGCGGCATGAGCTGCTCCCGGCCTCGCTGCGGGCATCCGGGCTTCCGGCAGAGGTCAAGGAAGGCCGTGCACAACACCTGAGCCCCGGCACCGCGGAAGACCTGGGCGGCGTCGACCATCTCCTGGTTGCGCTGCAAGCCGGCCCGCTTCCCATGAGCCGACCAGGCGGCGGGGAAAGTGCGGATCCCGAAGCCGGCGGCCCGCCACAGGCGCTCGGCCATGGCGTCGGCACCCTCGGCGCAATGCCCCGAGATGAGTACCGGCCGGGTGACGTTCTTGGGACCCCAGTCGCGCCAGGCGTCGTTGAACGTCTCACGCATGCTCTTCTCGTCGTTCCAGCTGCGGGAACCGGTGACGAGGACAACGTGCGAGAACGATTCTGGAATCATTTCAGCAATCATTCGAGTCTCCCCTCCTTGTGACTCGGCGGTCTCCACAGCTGGAGTCGAGAGCTGTGGCCACGATGTCTGGACAGGCGGCGGCCTGCATGTCGCTGGCTCATACCGGCCGGCTGGTACCGGGTTCGATGACGGCCAGATCCTTCTCCCGGTGGAGCTCGACGCGGATCTGATCGTCATCACACATCGGCATGAGGTGGACGGTGTACATCCGGTCATCGCTGCGGGAGGCGTGCACGGTGACGACCGTGCCGTTCTCGCCGTTGGTGAAGTCGACGTTGCCGATGCCCCCGGCTTCGCCGGAGCGCATCACCTCGGCGACGGCTTCGCTGTTCGGTTGCCACAACTTCGGCTCGCGGCGGGCTCCGGTGTCGTAGGGCGAGATTTCGGGCTGGGACTGCGTCCTGGTGGCGCCTCTTCGTGAACTCGGGTGCGGGTGGCGACCATCGAGTGCGGACCCCGGTGGGTCCGTGTGATCTCGATGTTCGACCCAGCCCCGTGCCAGCTTTGCTGGCTGACGACCCGGAAGATCTCGATGGCGTGATCTGCTCCCGGATGGATCGCGTGGCGAGCCGTCGCACGGGTCGTCACTTCTCACCTGAGCCAGGCGCGCAGCGCCAGGCGATCCACCACTGCTGCACCCTTTGCTGCTGTCCACATCTGTGGACAACTGCAGCGGGGCAGTGGTGGGGCTTCCTCTCTCAAGCGCAGCGCTGGGCATAGCCGGAGGGAGCGCCAGCGACCGACGGACCGGCGAGCGAAGCGAGCGGTGGAACCCGTCGGCTATGCCGACTAACACGTCCTCGGAGCGCAGCGGAGAGGCCGAGCGGAGCGAGGGTCCGCAGGACACGTGTTATCAGGTTCCCTTATGCCCTTTGCTTTCTTGCCGTCGTCCTCGCTGTTCCACGGCTGGAGCGTTAGCGGAAGCCTGGAACATCAGGGGAAACGGTCCGTACCCTCTTGACCCGTACCCCTCCCCCTTTTCCGCGCAGCGGGGGTACGGGCCTGGCTGTTTCGCCTGGTCATTGCACCTTCTGGCTGTACTGCTGTTTTGCCGTCCGTGATACGGCCGTACCCCCATGCTGATCCGTCCTCGTGAGGCACGAGCGAGGCGGGGGGTACGGGTCTGCTCCTGACGGGGCGCAGCCCCGGTTCATCGCTGCCGTCGGCGGCACAGCCTTCGCCGCGCAGCGGATCCGTCCTCTCGCGACACCGTCGCTTCGGCTGTGGACAACGCTCTGCTCCACCGCTCGCTGCGGCGGCGCAGCCGGCCTCGCCCCGTCGCGTTGTGCTGGCTGCACCGACGTGGATTCACCTCGCTCCGGTCGTTGCTCCGGTGCTGCCGCGGCAGCGTGCCAGCACCTCATGCACCGCGTCCGAGGCGGGCGTTCGGCACTACCTTGTCGACGCACGTTCCGGCCCCGGGCTGTGTTCCCTTTCGCGCCTGCGCGGCAAGCCCGGGGTGGTCCTTCGTGGACGCATCAGAAGAAGAGAGGCCCGGCTGCTGCAGCCAGCTGCCCATCGGGCACAGCGAGCCGCTCCCGCGTCATCGGGCCGTTGTCGTCTTCCTCCAGGGGCTGCTTCCGCAGCAAATGCCTCTGCTCTTTCTCTACCCCACGGGCCTTTGCTGCGGAAGCAAGTCCTTCCTCGCACGTTCGCTGTGTGCGGGGGTCTACTCCGCCTTCGCTCCTTCTCCCTCTGCTCTCCTCTGCGCGACCATGACGGCCCGATGACACCCCTGTACCGACCGTCGCAGCGGCGCTGTGCCAACACTGTGTTGACGGCTCGCCGACGGCTGTGCTGGCTCGCTCCGCCGGCCTTCCGTGGCTGCGCTGCCGCGCCTGCCGACGGGCTTCGGCAAGGGGCACAGACAGGCTTTTCGGCCCCATGAAACAGCGTCTCTCGCGCGTCTCCGAGGTGACTCATCGGGACACGCAGGGGACGCGACTGGGACACGCATAAGACGCCTACTGCTGCCGCTGGGTCTCTCAGGGTCCCGTGCACGTCCTCACGGCGTCTCGTGCACGCTCCAACAGTGGCGCCCCGGCGTCGCACACGGTGCCCTCCGAGGGCTCGTCCGTGCAGGGGTACCGGGTTGCGTCTCATAGGAGACACCACCTGGACGCCAAGGGGACCTCATTCGTACTCCAATGCGGCTCCTCGGGATCAGTGTTGTGACCGCGGGTGTCTCGCAGGCGTCCCGCGTGAGCATTTGCCGCGTCACAGGTGGGGCCATAGGCGCACGATGCCGGCGACCTGCGCGCAGTCGCCCCTGGTGGAGGCACGGGGGTGTCTCACAAGTGTCCCTGTCGGTGCTCGATAGGGACTCCGACAGCGTCTCTCTTGCGTATCGAATGGGACTTGCATGGGACTCAATAGGGGCACTAGAGTGAGCCCGCGTTGATTCGCATTCGAGAGGAAACGCGAAGGGCGGTGAGTCCATATGGCAGAGCGAGAGGCATCCAGCGAACGACCAGATGAAGCGCAGGTGCGAGTGGCGGGGCGAGGTGAGTGCAATGGCGAATCAGCCGGGTGAACCTCGCAAGGTCCGCTGGACCGTGCCCGCTGCCGACACCTCGGTGATCGAGTGGCTCGATCAGCAGGAGAACATCTCGCAGTCGCTGCGACTGCTCATTCGGGAGTCCATTCAGCGCGACGGATACATCGATGTCTTCTACAAGCCCGTCGATCAGCTGCCGCGTCGCGGCCGGCCGCCACTGGAGAGCACCGAGCAGCACGAGGACGACGAGGCCACAACCGATCGCCGTCCGGCCGCCAGGCCGGTTCAGCCGCAGTCCGCAGTCGCCGACGAGGCCGAGGTCGACACGGACGCCGTCGTCGAGAAGACAGCACCAGCGCCGTCAGCCCAGCCCGAGCCGGTTCCCGCACCGGTTGAGACGGCCGAGGAGCCTGCGGCAAACGCCCCCAGCGCACCGCCGGAACCGCCGAAGCAGGCATCCATCGACGAAATCATGGCGAGCACTCGGCGCTGAGTAACGCGGTGAATTTCATTTTCCAGGCAGACAACACAGACACCGAGGGGCCGAATTCATGAGCGCCAACAGCAACGACACCATCACTCTCACCGGCGGCATCGACGTCGGCAACGGCTATGTCAAGGGCGTCATCCAGAACACGAAGCAGGGGACTTTCGACGAGATCGATCTGCCCAGCGCGGTCGTCTCGACTTCCCGCACCTCGCCGAAGGTGCCGCTCCCCGACGCGGATGCGGCCTCCGTGCTGGCCGGCGACTTCTACAACCAGATCGACTGCTCGCTCACCACTCCCCTGGTGGCGGCGTCGGACCGCCGGATCTTCGGCCGCGCAGCGCTGTCTGTGCGCGGCTCGAAGTTCACCGAGTTCGAGGTGCTGGGCAAGCACTCCAAGGCCGATCAGGAGCTGAGCAAGGTTCTGGTCCTGGGTGTCTTCGCCGCGAAGGCCCTGCGCGACTACGTCCGCGAGAACGGCGCGCTGCCCGATCATGAGCTGCGCGTGCAGGTGCGCGCCGGCCTGGCGTTGCCGATCTCTGAGTTCGTCGCGCGTCGCCATGCCTACGCCGCCGAGTTCATCGGTCTGCTGGGCAGCGCGGATCCGACGGTGCACCTGGTGACGATCAAGAACTTCAGCACTCCCGTCTCGGTGCGTCTGCAGTTCGTCGACGTCCAGGTGATGGCCGAGGGTGCCTCCGCGCAGTTCGCCATCACCGACAAGGGCGAGCCGCTCGCACAGGCCCTGCTCGATGATCTGCGCGCCCGTGACGCGTCCATCGTGGAAGGTGTCTCTGCCTCCGATCTGGTGGCGGTGCAGAACACCATCGGCGTCGACGTCGGCGAGGGCACCGTGAACTTTCCGGTCTTCACCGACGGCCGGTTCAACCCCGAGGCGGCCGACACCCTCGACGAGGGCTACGGCACCGCGCTGATGAACGCCATGGAGCGCATGAGCGAGTCGGACGCCACGCTGCAGTTCTCCTCGCGCAAGCAGCTGGCCGACTTCCTCCACGCGGAGCCGTCGGTGCTGGTGAAGAACCGTCACCAGCGCGCCGCCGGCTTCGTCGAGGACGAGGCGAGCTACCTGGTCGATGAGATCGTCTCCTCCTTCGGCGACGTCCTCTCCCAGGCCGGTGCGACGACCGAGGTCGTCTACGTCTACGGCGGCGGCTCGGGCCCGATCAAGCATCTGCTGCACCCGGCGCTGCTGAAGGCCGCGGGCGATGTGCCCGTGCTCTACCTCGACTCGAGCTACTCGCGGCACCTGAACCGCGAGGGCCTGTACATCGCGGCGCGCCACGTCGAGCAGCAGGCCCTCGCCGCGAAGTCCGCGGGCAAGCGCAGTAAGGAGGTGGCCTGATGTGTGAGGCACTGGATGCGACCTCGAAGGCCGAGGTCGAAGAGATCAGCAGCCGCATCGAGTTGTCGGATGAAATCGTGCTCGAGTTCATCCGCGATGGGGCCTTGGTTCTGCTTCGCGAGCAGGCCCGGCGGAAGCTGCTCAAGTCGGATGAGGAGCTTCCGGGCTCCGCCGCAGTCCTCGCGGTCGGCTCGAAGAGCAACCCCGAGCCGGGCGCATGAGCGGGTACCGCGAGATCGTGAAGTTGCTGGCGGCGAACACCGGCGCGAAGCGTATGAGCGAAGTCTTCGACAGCTTCGTCGAGATGGCGGCGCTGGCTCTGCGCAACGCCGTGGACATCAGCGGGAGCAAGGCCTGGGGAGTGCGCGAAGGGCAGTACCTCCAGATCGCCGGCCGCTACAGCAGAACAGAGCTGGACCGCTTCGCGCACGCCCTGGCGCTGGTGACCGTGGAGATGGAGCGCGAGCCCTGCGACGTACTCGGCCGCCTCTACATGGAGTTGGAGCTCGGCAACGAGCGGCTCGGCCAGTACTACACGCCCTACGACATCGCCCAGCTGATGGCCGAGATGCAGATCGACTCGGTGGTCGAGCACGTGCAGAGGGACGGCTTCGCCAATGTGTATGAACCCAGCTGCGGCGCGGGCGCGTTCATAGTTGCTCTGTCGCAGGCGATGCTCGAGCACGGCCTGAACCCACAGACGCAGCTGCACGTGACGGCAGAGGACATAGCACCGCAGGCCATGCACATGATCTACGTCCATCTGACGCTGCTGCACATTCCGGCGGTGGTGCGCCGTCGCGACGTCCTCACGCTGGAGACCTTCGAGTCGTGGCCCGCTCCCGCTCATGTCCTGGGCGGTTGGGGCCGGAAGCTCAGGCTGGCCCGGGCGGTCAATGGATCACGGCGGCTGATCATCACCACGCCTCAGGGGACTCCCGAAAAACCCGCTGATGCTCTGGAGGTGCAGCGATGACGATCACGCAAGAACACACCGATCTCTCTGACGTCGAGAGCGACGAAGCGCATGCACGTGCGTGTCAGCTGGTGGTGTCGGCGACGAGGGGCCGGACGGCGGAGCAGACCACAGTGTCCGACGTGTCCACCGGTGCGGTGAAACTCCTCACCAGGTACATCCAGCACCGACCCGGTGAGACCGCAGCCATCCTCGGCGACATCTGCCTCAAGACCCGTGTGCGCCTGGGTGTGCATCCTTCCAAGACCGGCGAAGTGCTCGGCCGGTCCTTCCACCTGGACAGCGGTCTCGACGGCCGGACCATCGACACCCTGCTCGACATGGCCCTGCCCTCGGCAGCACAGGTATTCCGGAAACGGTAGGCAAGGCCCGTACAACCGGTAGCTGCGGCGGCGGCACCGCGTCCTGTGCCTGCGCGGACGCCCCCTCTTGCCGCCGCCTGCGTGCCATAGCTCAGGGTGCGCCTGCTCGGGTTCCGGAGCAGGAAATCCGCGTGCAGTCTCCCTCGGCGCTGGCAGGCTGTGTCCGGCACCCGAACGTGGAGAGGCGACCGATGCCCGACAACGACCGTCGCCAGGAAGACATCAGCGTCCTGGACCAGGCGCTGGAGCTGTACTCCAGTGCTTCGGTCCTTACACTGCTGCGTGCGGCACTTGAGTCTCCAGGCTGCGCCCGCTTCCATGAGCACCTCCTGCTCATCTTCGCCCGCTCTCTGGCGGCCCCGGCCCGGGACGGGCGGGCCGCGACCGTACGGGACCTGCCCGTCCTCCTTCACGCGGCCCTCCAAGCCGCCCGCAGGGGCATCACAACGCACCGCTTTCCGAACAGCCCCGCCGATGCCGTGCGCTTCACGCTCAAGGGTCGCCGGTACCTCGTCCATCCCGGCGACCTCGACCATCCGCTCCCCGTTCTGCGAAGTCTGCGAGACACAGCCGACGCCGTGGACAACCACCTGATCCAGGTCCGTGGCTTCGGCATCGACGATGTCCTCGAACTCGCCCTGCGCCACACCGACCACACCGTCGCGTGCCTCGCCGCGGCCTGGCCGCCGGCAGACGAAGCCGAACCGATGCGCGGGCAGATCACGTGTGAGGTAAGCGGGGCCGAGATCACGGCAGCTGCCGGACTCGGCATCGACCATCTGACTACCGCGGCCGCCGACGATCCGGAGCGGACGACGGCCGCGCTCGCCTACCTCACCCGGAACCTCAACGAACTTCCCCTCCTCTACGACCCCGGACTGCCTCTTCTCGGCCCCACCCTGCTCATCTCGGACGGCGAGCGGACAGTCCCCGTGCCTGCCTCCACCGCCTTGGAGGCCGTCACTGCGGCGGCCGCCGATCTGCTGGACGCCCACCCGGCGCCGCCCGAGGCCCTGATGCGGCTGCGCCGCCGCGCGGCCACTCGCGTGGCAGGCCTGCTCGGTCTGGATCACGCGCCGGCCGAGCCGGAGGAGGTGTGCCGGATCAGCTCGTTGTCCCACCGTCTGGAGATCGCGATCGTTGCCACCCTCGGCGATGACCTGGCGGTCCTGGTGGAGAAGGCACGCACCGAGCTGTCGAGTGCACCAGCTGGTACGGGGAGGCTCGTCATCTACGCCGGCCCGAGGTTCCTGGGTCGCGAGGTGATCACCGACACCCTCTACGTCCACGTCGAGGAGCTCACCGAGATCTTCTCCGCGGCCGGCGGCGACCTGACGAAGGTGGCGCTGTGGGTGCTGGAGCTCACCGAGCACCCCGGTTGCGACGCCGTGGCGTACTACGACGTCCTCGACGCATGGACGGCCTGGTCCATGAAGGCAGCGCTTCTGCCGCCCGGCCCCGCCGGCGAGGGCGGCGTGGTGGTGGAGCCGTGTGGGTGGGACGTCTCCTGGGAGCGAGCGGCACTGTGGGCGCGCACGGACGATCTGCTGGCCGCGACCGGACTGCCGCCCGCGATCGACTGGGCCGACTGCCGCCTTGCCGCCGCGTCCGAGGGCGATGGCCAGTGGGCCGACCTGCGTCAGAGGCTCAACGAAGGCATCGTGAAGGCCTGCATCAGCACGCACCCGCCGCTCGTCATCGTCGCCACGCTCGACTGCGACGAGCGGGCCCTGCTGGACGAGGCCTCCTTGGCCGGACTCGCCGACGGTATCCGGGGCACCCTCGCCGCAGACGCCAGCCTCACCCAGCACTCCACCCTGCCCGACCGCCGGCCGGTCCTTCTGCATCTGACCGAGACCCTCCAGCCCCACCGTCCGGCCGCCGACCTGGCGCCGGAGGTTCCGGACGATGCTCTGGCACTACAGATCGGCCTGGACGAGGAAGCAGCTCGCATCGACCTCGTCCTCGACCCGCTATTCCTGGCCCGCTTTACGGAGGACGGCCACCGTGTCCTCGGCCTCGTCCTCAACCACACCATCGGCCGCCTCCGCACCGCCCACGGCGCCAAGAACGGGCTCAATCAGGCGGACTTCAGCAACGCGTGGGACGCGGCGGTCCCCATCCTCACCTGGTACGCCGGCGACCCCTACGCACCGCCGCCCGCCCCGCACCACTACCTGCCGAGCAGCACGCCTCATGTGCGTGTCCGCGCGCTGCGCGTCGCCGCCGACGCGGTGCGCGCCGCAGGCCTGCCGGCCGGCACGTTCACCGGCCGCGAGGCTGTGGGCCGCGAAGGACACGCCAGCCAGCTCCTGACCGCCCTGGAAGACGGTCTCACCGGTCAGCTCCGCGCCCACCGTCCCGACCTGGTGCCCGCACTGGTCCGCCACCTCAACGCAGCGCTCGCCACCCGCGCTGAGGGCCGTCGGGAATCCCTGACCGGTCTGGTTCACGCCGGAGGAAAGCCCTGGCAGGAAGAGGCAGAGCGGCGGGAGTCCGACGGCGCCGCCACCACCACCGCCCTGCAACTGCTGATCCAGCAGGCCCTGATCACCCCGCCCGCCGGCGACAAACCCACCGACCTCATCGCCCTGGCCGAACTGACCGCGCTGGCCGAACTCCTCCTGCGCACCGCGCTGGTCGCCATCCCCGCCAGCCGCGGCCTGCACCCGGCCACCCTCACCGTCCATCCCAGCGGCGTCTTCACCCTCGACGGCGCCACCACAACGTCAGGCGCCGACAGCCCAGAACATCTGGGACTCGACATCGCGGCCTACCGCAACGCCCAGGAACAGGCCTGGTTCGCCCGTGCCCGCCAGAGCCATCCCCAACCCCTTGCCCCCGAGGAACTGTTCAGCGCCCGCCGCGGCGGGCGCACTCCGATCGCCTTCACCCGCCTGAACCCACCACCGGGCAGCACCCTGGCTCAGGCCGACCGCGACCTCACCGCCTGCTGGGGCTGCGGCCTCGACGGGCTCGCCGCCGTACTCGCCACCGCAGCCGACTGGCCCACCCGCCCGGACGGAACCGCCTTCACCAGCCGCCAGGACCTCGCCCGCGAGGCCGCAGCCTGGTCCCAGCTGCCCGAAACCCAGACCCGGGCCGCCGTCGACCAGCTGGTCCTCGACCCGGCCAACGCGGCCGGCTCCCTCGACCACGCCTATGCAGAGGTCGAGCGCCGCATCCGCCCCACCACCCACCCACTGATCGCCCACGACGACGGCATCATCATCGCGCCCTGGCTCGTACATACCTCCCAGCAGCTGTACGCCGCCGGTCTCGCTGACGGACGCCTGCCGCGCCCAGACGCTCCCGCGAAGGTGACCGGCCTTCTAGAGCGCCATCGCCAGCAGCAGAACAACCAGCTCGAGACCGACCTCGCCCAGGCCGCAGCCCGCGCGGGCCTGCCCCACCTCTCCCGCCTCGACCGCGGGCCGGCGGCTGCCGCCGACATACCCGGCCTCCCCGGTGAGGTTGACCTCCTCGTCGCCGACCCCCGGGGCCGGCTGTGGGTCATCGAGGCGAAGAACCCCCAACGCGCCGTCGGCATCCACAAGGTCGCCCAGAACCTCGGACGGTTCACCGGCTACCGAAAAAAGCTGCTGGCCAAGGCCGAAGTGATTCGCGCCCATGCCGCGGCAGCAGCACGGGCGTGCGGCGTCCAGACAGCGCGGGACTGGACGGTCACACCCCTCTTCGTCACCCGGAACATCGATCCCGCCGCCTTCACCACCGATCCTCAGATCGCCTTCACCACCATCGACCACCTCGCCGCCCTGCTGGCCGACGGCACAGAACCCAAGGCCGGATGGAACCAATCACCCGCCCGTCCCTGACCCGGCACCGTCCCCTTCCGTCCGCATACCCATCCCCGCCGGACACCCCCCATTCCGGCAGGACTCCTTCGCCGCCGCACTGGGGGCTCCGGACGGGCGGGCCGCCGCCGGACGCCCGCCAGCACGGCCCGGCGCGCGAAGGGCACGCACCAGTGCGAGCGTGGGGGAAGGAGCGATACCCCAGGCTTTGCGCTGGGTGCACAGGATGGAGCACGGTCATGGCTCGGGCGATATGAGACGGCATCCAGAAAGGCCCCTCCGAAGCATGCTCACGCGTTGACCAGCCGCTCCCGCGTCACCGGCACGAGCAAGGCGGAACTGCAGAAACTGAGCAAGACAGGGTTGTACGAGTGGGCCGAGCAGAGGGCCCCGAGGCGGTCCAAGATGAGTCGCGAGCAGCTCATCAGCTCACTTCCCGGTCCCCGACACCGACGCAGCAAGAGCCCTGCCTGAACGGCCGCGAGGGCTCGCCGCAGGGCACCACTGGCGTCGCGGGGGGACCGTGCGGAAAGGACGAGTCAGTCGGTGCCTTCCGGGACCGCATCCCCCGGCTGACGCGTCTGGGAGGCATAGCGGGGCTGGGCGCACTACCGTCGTACGCGCCTTGCCTTGACAGGACGGTGGGGCTTCGGGCGGCCCTCACCGCGCGCCCTGGTCAAGGGCCGCCCTCCACCGCCCTCGACGGGACGTCGCCGACAGTCCCGTCGTCCAATCAGTGCATCTATGGATGTGGTCACCGATGCCGGGCTCCGTCTCACCTTCCGGTGCGGCACGCCAAAGGGCCTCAGCTTCCTGAGGCAGTCGGCGCGATCCGGATCTTCTCGGACGAGGGCGTCTCAGGAACCACCGCAGGCACTGACCGCCCCGGGCTGCGCGAGCTGGTGGCGGAGTTGCAGGCCGGCGACGAAGTCGTGGTGTGGCGGTACGACAGGCTCGGACGGACCCTCGAGGCGATACGGGCCGTCGCTGAGCTGATCATCGCGAAAGGTGCGACGCTGCGCAGTCTCACGGAGTCCCCGCCAAGGGGCTGTTCTCGCTGAAGTTCATGATGGCCGCTGCCGAGTACGAGCACGCCTGGAAGCTGGAAAAGTAAAAGCACCGCCGGCCGCCGGCGAGAAAAGAAGATCCCCGCGGAGACGTGCGCTCCACGGGGATCTTCGGCGTTCAGAGTGGGTGTCAGGCACACCGTTCGATGCGCGTGGCCCCCGAGTCGTCCTGAAGCCCGGTGGCCAGGTCGTACCAGAAGCCACTACCCAGTCGGACCAAGGTCTTTTCCTCCCGACCTCCCCAGCCGGGGATTGCGGGGACGTTGCGTCGGTCGAGGACGGTGGTCGTGCAGATGGACTCTCCGGCGTTCTCGTCGAGGCTGCTCTTGACGACGACCTTGTCGCCGGCCTGAAGGTTCGCAAGATCATTCGTACTGATGGTGCTGGTGCTCATGGCGCCGTGCTTCTTTCGGATCGAATCTGGACTGCGGTTTCAGTTCTGGGTCACGCTCATGAGCGCCTTCTTCGCGCGGCGCTTCTCGGCAAGAGCCCGAAGGGTACGCAGGAGGATCCACCAGCACACGCCGCTGAAGGCGATGCTGACGATGATCGGCGTGTACTGGCCGGTCATGACGCAGAAAACCGCAGCCGACGCGAGGACGATCACATTCGTCGCAATCATGAGGGTGAGGAGCACCCGGCCGATCGTCTTGACAGCGCGGTCGCGCCACGTCGAACCCGCGGTGCTGGTGGTGGCGTTCATGCGCTGGGTCCTTCCTCGATGATGTAGATCTTCTCGGCGACGTAGGCGTCGTCCTGCTCCTCGGCTGCGCTCTCGACTTCATGGGAGATCTGGCCGATCACGGGGATCAGCGTCAGCCGGTCGATCGGGGAGGCCGTGCGGACGGTGATCACGGCGGTGGTGAGTCCGGCCACAGACGGGAACGTCACGCCGTCGAGCTCCGCGTGTGCGCCACGGATGCTGTAGCTCGCCGAAATGGGCACCGTGTGCCGCGCCAGCTCCGGCATCTGCTCTGCGCGTGCGTGCAACGCAGCACCCACTGCGCCATGAACATCAGCGAACTCGCTGGCGTGCAGGACCACCGGCGCAGCGTGCTCGTAGCCCGCCGCCACCTCGAAGGCGACCTTGGCGGCCTCGACGGCGCGCGTCGGACAGTGCGGTCCCGGGTAGACCTCGTCTCGCCCCGTCATCTCGGAGCACCCGTGGCAGTGCGCGGGCCCCAGATCCGGAACGCAGTCGCAGCGCATGTGCTCCGTCTGTCGGCGATCAGTAGGTTCGAGGGGCTGGCTCATGGCTGTACTCCTGGCGCTGGACGTGATCTTTCGAAGACCAGACCGAATCAGCTCCGCTGATCAGACAAAGAGAGACCCCCGCCCAGCGAGCGTGATGCTCAGCAGGCGGGGGTTCTGCGGAGTTCAAGGAACCGGCGGACAGCCGGCCGTTCGGGTCGGCCTGCACCGGGAGGCGGGGGCGTTACGGCGCCTTCCTTGCGGCTCGGTGCGCCCCGGCGTAGTGCACCGAGCCCGTCCTGCTCGAGCAGGCCAACGGCCCCGCCCCCGCTGGTCGGCGCAGGCCGTGGGGGCGAGGTTCAGCGCATGCCCATGCTGGCCTCGATCGCGTCGCCCTCCTCCTGCTGGTCCTGCCAGCAGGGCTCGCATGGGTCGCTCTCGGAGCACTCCGGGCGGGGCTGGCCGTTGGGGCACAACTCACCGGCGGCCCCGGCGGGCTGGGCGGGGGTTCCGCCGGTGCCGCACACGCACGTGTGGGCGCAGCGCTCACAGTCCTCGCAGACCTGGTGCGGGCAGCAGCCGCAGGGCAGGAACCGGTTCGGCGGCAGGGTGCAGCGGTGCGTGGCCTCTGCGGCGGCCGCGGCCTCGGCCTCCTCGCGCTCCTCGCGCTTGCTGAGGAGTGCCTTCACGCAGGCCTGGCACGACACGTCGGTGCCGGGGGCCTCGAGGCTGCTCTCCGTGTCCTGCGGGAAGTACGTGCCGCACGCGCCGGTGTCGCCGATGCCGCCGTCCATCTGCCTGGTGGCGTGTACGGCGTACCCGCGGTTCGCCTTCTTCCGGCTCGGGTAGCCGTCGCGCCCGGCATCCCGCTCCAGCTTGGCCAGGGCCTGGCGTACAGCATCGGCGTCGGCGTCGATGCGGATCCCGACGGCGCGCAGCGACTTGCACGGCCACGGCACCTGACCGCCGATCGTGTGCTCGCTGCTCCGGCACTCCGGCCGGTGCGTCCCCTTGCAGACCTTCGGCGTCGCGCAGCACCCGTGCCGGGGGTTGGCCGTCTTCGGGTGCAGAGCGAGCATCGTGCCCTGGAGGCGGAGCGCGCCCACCGCGGCGGCGGCCCGGACTGCGTCCTCGTGAGCGTCGAGGAGCGCACTCGCCTCCTCGTGGAACATGGGCCCGCCGGCCTCGGGGGCGACGAGTTGGTTGAAGATGGGGCGCCGGGTCCCGTTCATATTCGGATCCGGGGCCTGCCCGCCCAGCTCGTCGGCCTGGTCGTCCAACCGCAGAGCGGAGATGAGGATGGCGTCGTGGGTCTTGGAGTCGGCCGTGTCCGGCAGGTTCAGTTCCGTGCAGCGCAGGAACTTCGCGGCCCGGCGCAAGGCGGGGATGTCCTTCGGGGTGAATTCGACGGCCATCGGTGTCCTAACGTCTCAGTAGCCCTTGCGGGCCGCCGCGCGGGCCTGCGCTTCGGTGTCACGGGCGGGGATGGTGGCGAGGAGTTCGCCGGGGCTCGCGGCCCTGGCGAGGGACTTGGTACGGGCCGGGTCGGCGTACAGAGTCCACACGTCGCCGCCCATCCGGGGCCAGTAGGAGAGCTGCCAGAACCGGCGGTTGGCGTAGCAGATCTGCCATGAACGCGGGCTGGACGGGTGCGCGCTCACACCGGCCGGAAGGTCCGGCAGTTCCGGCGCGGGACCGTACGCGCGGTCGATGTAGGCGAGGTGTTCGGCCGTCGCCGTGATGGCGACGCGCACCGTGTGCGGCCACCGGTGCCCCTCGGGCAGCATCGGCGCCCACTCCTCCCATTGCGCCTCGTTGCTCGCGCTGCCGGTGTACGGCGTCCAGGCCGCGCCGCGCGTGTAGTTGAAGCCAAGCCGCATCAGGTGCCACCCTGCGGCGATCTTCAGCCCCTCCGTGTTCGCGCCGTCGGTGATGGTGTCCAGGTAGATCCCGGCGGGGTCGTTCTCCCGCCCGGCCGCACCCCGCTCCGTGAGCGGGATCATGTGGCGTTCCGCCGTGCTCCCCTCGGCGGTCATCAGCCGCAGCGTGGCGCCCCCACCGGCGAGCGGGTACGCCATCCGGATTTCCGCGACGGTCGGCAGGGCGGCGAGTTGGCCCGCACGCATCCGCTCCAGCCGCTCGGTCATGGTGGCCGACACCTGGGAACGCTCGCCGCCCTCGGCGGCCATCAAAACGGGGCGCCGTCGTAGGGGCGGACGAGGTAGAGGCGGCCGTCGTGCACGGCCAGTCGCTCACCGTCGCCCAGCTTGAACGCGGAGACGTCGGCCCTGTAGCCGCAGCCGGTAGCGGTGCACACGTAGACCGGCCGTCCCTGCGCGTACGGGCCGGGAACGGGGGTGTAGCCGCCCCAGCCGCATTCAGCGCACACCTGCGGGCCGAACTCCTCGGACCCAATCACCATTTCGCCGGTGTGCTTCTCGGCCGCCCGGGCTGCGGCCTTCTCGCGCCGGTCGGTGCACGCGGGGTCGTCGCACGGCCGGTGCCCGATCAGGCCGTCCGTGGACGCGTGGCGGATCTCGATCAGGCCGTAGTCCCGGCACGAGCCGCACAGCGGCTCCGGGGCATGCGGCTGCTCACCGCCCACGCACCCGGTCCGGTTGGACGAGTCGTACCAGTCGCCTTGTCCGTCGGCCTCGATGTACTCGATTTCGCGGGCGCAGTGCAGACAGGTGCGGGTCTCGGAGGTAGTGCTCATCTGCCGTGGTCCTCTCGGGGGTTGGGCCGCACGCCGGTCGGTCGCGCGGCGGGGGGACCGGCCGCCAGCGGACGGGGCGGTCGGTCGCGGGTTCAGCGGGTCTCGGCGGTGAGGTCGGCCACGCGCCGCTGGTAGGCGTCCCACACGCGGTCGGTGTCCAGGTCGGGGCCGGTGGTGTAGCCGGTGGGTGAGGAGGCGTGCGCCCATGTGCCGTGCACGGTGACGGCTTCCCGGTACTCGGTGCGGCTGGCCGGGTGGGATGCGATGGTGACCCACTGCGCACCGGTCAGGGACGGATAGGTGCGCAGGTGGGCGGCGACGTCTGCCGCCATGGCGTCGGCGGCGGCGGCCGGGTCGGTGATGCCGGCGGGCGCCTCGGTGAAGTCCCAGTGCACGTGACGGGTGTTGAAATCGTCGGTGATCACAGCACTTATGCCGAACAGTCCGGCCAGTGGCACGTCGTAGCCGGACACGGCGGGGCCGTTGGTGTGGGAGTGCGCGTCGATCCACACGTCCGGCTGGCCCGGGGCGGTGGTCACCAGGGAGGCGCCGGGCAGGGAGCGCCAGGGCTTGACCACGAGGAAGGTGACGCCGTGCGCGGTCAGCGCGGCCTTGAGGATCGTGCCGGTGCGCTCGGCGGCGGCGGGGGCGGTCTTGCTCAGGTCGTGGGGCCAGGAAGTCATGGTGTACCTCTCACATCGATGGGGTGTGGGTGGGGCTGAGTGCGTGCGGCCAGGCTCGACCGGGCACCGGCCTATCGGGCGGCGCGGGTGGATCAGAGGAGCGGTGCGTCCTGGTCCGTGCGGAGGGGCGGGGACCAGACCGGCGCTGATCGCCATACGACGCTCGGGGCTCACCCGCCGCTGAGGGGCACGCCGGGCACGCGGGGGCCGTGCCTCTGGGGTGGGGGCGGCCCGACCGGCCGCAGCCTCCGCCATGGCCTCCGTGCGCGCGGTCTCGGCCGTCTCCTGCTCCTGGGTGGCCTCCGCCTCGACCGGCGCGACCTCCGTCTGCCCGAGAGTGCCGCCCGCGCCGTTGCGGTTCTCCGCCGGAGCCGGAGCCTCAGGGGCGTTGCCGTCGTGCAGCTCGGCGACCGCCGCGACGCGGGCCGCCTTGCCGCGCGCCGTGCACGGGCCCTCATGCCCTGGAGACCAGACCGGATCAGCTCCGCTGATCAGGCGGAAAGAGAGAGACCCCCGCCCGGCGAGCATCATGCTCAGCCGGCGGGGGCTCCGCGGAATTCACCTGCCGACGCCCAGAGGTGAGCCCCAGTCGGCTACGGCTGGATGCTGCCGTCCGGCACGAGGATCGTGATCCGGTCCTGGCACAGCTGCTGGCTTCCTGCGTCCGTGCCTTCCTGGTCGGGCCCGATCTTCAGCCGACTCCTGTCGTGCGGGTCGCCGGTGTAGCTCGGCTTCGACGCATCGACGGGCTCGACCGTGCAGCGCAGCCGCTCGACGCGCGGCGTCTGGTCCGCCTCCTGCGGATCGATGATCCGGACCGTGATGTCGTTGGCGAAGGTCTTCTGGTACCAGAGGAAGCCCGTCGGCCTCTGCTCCTGGGTGGTCACCGTGCCGGGCACGACGACGTCCTGGTCCTGGACCGTCGTGTAGTCGTAGGTGATGTCGGACGAATACTCCGAGGCGGTCGTGGCCCTGTAGTAGGAGCCGTCGGTGCGCTTGACGAGCTTCTGCACGGGGTCCGCGACGTAGACGATCTTCGTATTGGCCATGGCGGCGCGGTCTTGGGCTTCCTGGCTTCTCATCTGGTTGCCCCAGATGACCAGGCTCGCGACCAGGGCGGCGATGGCCGCGATCGCGATCGCCCAGCCGCGAAGGAGCGAGCGCCTGCGTAAGGGGATGTTGTACATGGTGGTGGTCTCTCTTTCTGCTGGTGCTCAGGCGGTTCCGAGGTCGCTGCGCACACGCAGCCGCTTGGCGAAGAAGCCGGCCTCGATCTCGAAGTGGCCCTGGTGCAGCTCTTAGAGCGCAGGGCAGACGGGCCCGGAGGCCCAGGCCTGGCAGTAGTAGACGAGCTTCTAGAGCTTCATCGCGGTCATCGCCGGCCGGGCGGGCTCGGCCGCGGCGTGCTTCTGCAGGATGTACTCGGCGACGTCGAAGACGGATGTCTGAGACTGAGCGATGGTTCCAACCTTCATCTCGCTTCGATCACCACCAGTGCCGGAACAGGTAGTCACCGCGCGGCAGTTCGCCGCGTCGGATCAGATCGGCCAGGACCAGCCGCAGCGACGGCGAGAAGGCGCGATCGGCGAAGAACCGGTCCTCGAACACGGCGTTCTCAAGGTCTTGCGTCGCCGGCGGGTTCGCCCCGACGGTGGCTGGTGTGTTTTCGTCGGCGACGCGGATGCTCAGCCAGTAGTCCAGCTCCGTCACGCCGGTCTTGAAGGCGCTCTCGCCGGTGCGGGAGTCCCAGCCCAGGTAGATCTCGGCGCCGTCGAGGTCGCCGAGTGCCTGCAGGTAGTCCCCGTCGGAGGTGAGCTCGTAGAGCTTCACGCTGTCATTGCCGATGTGCTCGTCGTCCCGCTGGCATCCGCGCAGCGAGCTGTACGGCTTGCCGTAGACGCGCTCGGCGATGGCCCGCCTGGATGCGCTCGTCGACGGCGTCCATGGCGAGAATGACGGCAGCGAGTTCGAGCCGGGCGTCCGCCACGCGGCGCTTCAGCTCGGGGTGCCGCTCGGACATCACGCCCAGCCGGTGGACGGTGTCGATCCTCTGCTCTTCACTGACGGTGGACATAGCGGAACTCGCTTTCTGCTGGGTGGTGTTGAGGGGCGTGGGGTCAGGGAACAGAGCGCAGCGCCACGAGGACGAGGAGGACGGGAGAGGTTCTGGTGCGGGGCATGGCGTCTGCTTTCTGCTTCAGTCGAGTGGGGGCGAGAACGAGGAGCCCCCGCACGGCGTGATCCCTGCGGGGGTGATGGTGCGGATGCGTTGCGCTCGTGGGGTCAGGCCTGGGCCGGTACCCCGGCGAGGTCGACCCTCCGGCCGCGGGCCAGCTCGGCGGCCGGGACGACGATGCGGTAGCCGCCGACCGGGTAGCTCGGGTGGTTGGAGTACACCACGGCGCAGGTCCAGGAGCCGGAGTGGCGCTTGCGCGGCAGCGGCTCCTCCTCGACGCCCTCGGGCAGGAGATCCTTGCGGAACTCGATCGGCACCACGACGACGCGGTACGACTGATCGGTGCGCGGTGGCTCCCACGGCAGCTCGACGACCAGGTCCTTGGGCCACTCTTCGATGGTCACGGGCAGGGTGGACAGGTAGTGGTTCGTCGAGTCCTCGGGGGCCTGGGCCAGCCGGGCCTGCTCCTGCTCTTTCGTCTCGATGAAGCCGATGCGGCTGAGGAAACTCATGGTGATCAGTGCTCCTGAATGAGTGCTTGGTCCGGACCGCCGGCGCGGGGTCGAAGAAGGCGAGCTCGTCGAGCTCGCAGCTCACGCCGTGGATGCACGCGGCCTCCAGGTCGGCGAGGTCCTGGTGCACGAGGTCGTCCGGCTTCGTCAGCCACTGGACGAACACCCCGGTGTCGTCGATGCCGTTCAGGGAATGCCGGACGATGATGCCGATGCTGCCGGGGACCGCGCCGAACTCGTACTCGAGGTATTCGCTGGCCTCGGCGAGGAGCGCGTAGCTGCCGACGGCGGGCCGGACGCGCTGGCCGGGCCTGTCGCCGCGGTCCTCGGGCTTCGACCTCCGTCTGATCAGGTCCGGCAGGAGGAATGCGAGCCCCCGCTCGTCGCAAGGGCCGCGGTGAAGACGATGAGGAGGATGGCAGGCCGGGCATGGCCAGGAGCGTGCTCATCGACGTGGTTTCCTTCGAGACCGCAGTGGAGGGGAAGAGGAAAGGCAGGGCGAAGAAGCCGCTGGTCAGCGCGTCTCGCTGTAGCCGCACTCGGAGCACGTGTGCGTGACCTTCTTGGTCTTCTTGCCGGCGCGGACGCCGTAGGCGTTCGACTCCATGTCGACGGCGCAGTTCGGGCAGGTCATGGCTCGGCTCCTGACGTGACGAGGATGTTCTTCAACGCCAGATCCGGATCAGCTCCGCTGATCCCTTGTGCTCACTACCTTCACGGGACGAGCAAGGCGAGCCACGAAGAAGAAAAAACACAGCACCCCGGCGCAGCTGCTGCCCGAAGGCAGAGCGCGCACCGGGGTGCTGGGGAAGCCGGAGCCGCGGAGATCTCCAGGGACGCGCCACAGGGATCAGCTTCAGCACTGAAGGAATCGAACCTTTTCCGCGGTCGGTCTGCACGGTGTGCCCACTGGCGCACGCCGAGGATCAGTCGGCGCACTGCGGATTCGAACCGCTCCGTGCAGAAGTCCATGGCAGCAGGTCTACTCAGCCAATCGCCGTGCAGCTGCTCGGAATTCCTCGAAGGTGACAGAACTGCTGGTACCGGGCCCCACAGGGTTGTTCAGGCACCGTGTAGCGCCCCGGGGGGCGCGAGGGGCGTGCCGCTGATGGTGGGCACGGCCTTGGGTCCGCCGGTGAGGGCGTGCCCCTGCGGCAGGGTCGTGCTGGCCTGCCAGTGCGAGACCCGCCCCTCCGTCGTGCGGGCCGGATACACGTACCGCGAGCTCCCCGCCGGCGACTTGGTGGTGTTCATGGCGTCCAGTAGCGTGCCGGCGACCACCTCGCCGCGCTCCTGCACGCACACGGCGGCCTCCTGCCACATGCCCTTGCCGCTGTTCTTCTCGGCGGGCAGCGTCGTGCACACCAGGAGCCGCTGGCTCGGGGCCTCGGCCCACCGGCCACCAAGCGCGGTCCCGGCAGCCGGCTCAAGTCGGACGCCCACGATCCGGTCCGCCCGCACCCACTGGTCGCCGATCCGGACCCAGGTCGCGGCAAGTTGTGCTGACATGTCGTTTCTCCTTGTGCGTGAACGCTGCCGGGCGGGTCCGCCAAGGGCCCGCCCGGCAGCGGTGAGGGGCTGAGCCGTTGTCGGCGTCGGCCAGGCCGTGGGGTGCGTTACTTCCCTCGCTTGCCTGTGAGGTTGATCCGGACGCGGGACTGCGGCTTGGTCTCGGCGGTCTTGTCCTGCGGCTTGGGGGTCTTGCCGGTGAGGTTGATACGGACTCGGGACTTGGGCATGTGCTGCTCCCTCGTGAGCTCGGCCAGGCCCGCCGGGGGGGGTGGAGTTCTACAGATCGTCAAGCGGTCTGAAAGGGCAGCTGCTCGTCCTGCACGGCGCTGGCGTGCGCGACGGCCGGGGCGGCGGCTGCGACGGGAGCAGCCTGGGCCTGCAGGTTCTGGTTCTGGGCCTCGGCCTTGGTGACGCGCTCGGCCAGGCGGGCCTGCGTGGTGGCGCGGGACTCCAGAAAGGAGATGTTCTGGATCTCGAGCTTGACCTCGAAGACCTCGGCACCGTTCTTGGTGTAGCGGTTCAGGCGGGGCTCATAGCTGAGGCCCACCAGGTCACCCTTGTGCACGTGGGCGAACGGCCCGGTGCCCTGCGTCTCGGCACGGACGAAGGCCTCGAAGGGCAGCGCGTCGGAGATGCGGTTGCCCTGACGGTCGGTGTAGCCGCGGTCGACGAAGGCGGTGAGCATGACCTTCTTGGAGCCGTCCTTGTTCTCGAAGACCTTCGGGTCGTTCGCCAGGCGGCCGATGACGGATGCGGTGCTGTTCGGGTTCGACATGGTGGATTCTCCTTGAATACAGCGCAGCGCCCGGATCGACATCGTCGTCCGCGCGCAGTTGGGTGGGTTGTTGAGATGTTCAGTTGTCTGTCATGCCACCATCCGGATCAGCTTCGCTGATCAGATGATGTTCTCTTTCAACGCTTCATCCGAATCAGCTGTGCTGATCGAATGCTTTGTCATTCCGAGTCCCGAATCGGCTTCGCCGATCAGACTCGTGTTTCTCGCTGGTTTACCGGCCACTTCCCCGACCAGACCCCCGGCGTGATGTCACAGCGTCACCTGCACTTCGTAGGCCGTCGAGCAGTACGGCCCGACGGTGAGTGCGTGCACGGGCGTCACCAGACCTGCCTGCGCCAGGCGCGCCGTCAGGCCCGAGTGCTCGGACCAGTCCTTGATGAAGACGTTCCCGGCCTCGGGCGTGAGACCGTAGCCCTGCAGGCTGATCGAGATGGGCTCAGGACCCTCGTCGAGTTCAAGTTCCAGCACACGGTTCCCGTCGTCGTGCACGAGCGCTCCGGTCAGCTTGATGCAGCCGAAGTTGACGGTGACGTCGTGCTTCACGGTGGTCGTGGACTCAGCCATGGTGGTCTCTCTCTTCTCGTGATGTGGATTGTGGACGCCGATGGGCGCGATCAGCTGATGCCTCCTCCGCTTTCGCATGGTCCGTGGGCCTGAAGCACGAGCGATAAGGCGGGGGCGGCAGGCTGGTGGCGGTTCGCGGTCACGGCTGGTCCCCCTGGAGTACGGCGCGCAGCCGGGCGGCCAGGTCGGTGTCCTGACCCTCCAGCAGCGCCAGGGCCCGCTCGATGCGCTGCTCGGTCGTCAGGCGCCAGCGTCGCTCGAACTCGGCACGGTCGTGCAGCACCTGGATCGCGGTGTTGAGCTGCCGGTTGGTGCGGGTGCGGATGATGCGGAACATGACGTGCTCCTGGTTCAGAAGGTGATCTGTCCGACGGGGTGAGCGACTGCGGCGGCGCCGGCGTTGAACTCGTAGCGGCAGGAAGACAACCGACCTCATGGGCTCCGGCACAGCGGTGGGATTCGCCCACGAAGCGATCGCGCCCGTGGGCGAGGGGGATGCCGATGCCTCTGCAGATCTACTTCCGGATCGACTGCGTCGATCCAGATCAGTCACCGACCGGAACCTGTTCGCGATACAGCTCGCTGATCCGGGCAACGGCTTCAGCTGGAGGCTCATAGACCGGCGGCAGTTCGCTAACTGCGATGTCGAGGTCTCGGGCATCCGGCAACGGTTCAGGTCGGAGCATCGCTGCTCCGGCGGTAGTGCTCAGGTAGAGCTCGATCGCGCGCTCGATACGCCTGTTACGGGTCAGCACTCTGCTGATGCCGTTGACCTCGTCGAGGTCCAGGTCGAGGGTCACTGCTCGGTTGAGTGCCCGGCGCATGCGGTGCTCGATGGTGCAGTGCGCGTTCAGATCGATGGTGGTGTCCTTGTATCCGAGCAGCACCGCGTCGAAGACGCCCTCGATGCTGTCCGGGAGCTGCCAGCCGGGGAGATGCCCTAAGGTGCCGTCCGTCTCGCGGTCGTCGGCGTCGAGCAGACGGTTCCAGTCGTCGCGCCGGCGCTTCCACTCGTCCTTCCGGATCTCCTTCGGTCGGTCAGCCTGGTTCTGGTAGTGGTAGTCGACGAAGAAGGGCCGGCCGTCGGCTTCGAGAGCCAGGAGCGCGTCGGTGTACGCGCGGTTCCCGGCGAAGGGGTACGCCAGCCGACGCGTGCCGTAGTCGTCGTCGACCTGGCCGAAGACGATGCTGAAGCGCAGCGGGTCGTGGAACGTCATGCGGTCATCGAGCCCGGCCTGCTCGTCGAGCCAGAGCTTCCGGGCCCGGTAGACGGTGTAGTTGTGCAGGGGGCCGCCCATGTCACGTTCGCGCACCTCGGTGTCATCGACGACGCGGGCGAGGTTCCTGGCGATGACGGGCACAGCCAGCTCGCGGAAGACCTCACGCATGCGCTTGGAGATTACGCGGGTGAGTTCGAAGAGGTCGGGCGCGTGCGTGGTCAGCCGCAGCCCGTCATACAGCTTGGTGCTCATCTTTCCGTTCTTGGGACGCCCCTATAGCTGTCAAGCAGTTGGAGCGGGGTTGTTTTGAGTGATGTGCGTGGCCGGTGGGCTGCCAGGAGCGTGGTGGACCTCGCGGGCGACGATTCGCTTGAGGCAGCGCATGATGTCCGTCTTGGACAGCCCTGCCGTGGTGCGGCGTTCGACATAGGCGCGGATGCGCTCGTCGAAGCGCATCCGGACCAGCACGATGGCGTGCAGCGCGTTGGTCGCGGCCCGGTCACCGCCGCGGTTGAGGCGGTGGCGGTGGGTGCGGCCGGAGGAAGTCGAAATCCGAGCGGCACCGGCGAGGTGCACGAACGCCCTCCCGGACCACATGCGTTCGGGATTGTCCCTGGCTGAGGCCAGCAGCTGGCCGGCGGTCTCGGGGCCGATTCCGAACAGCTCCGGCAGCGTGGGGTCCGCCTGCTTGACCGGCGGGCCGATTCGGCGTCCAGGGCCTGGTGGAGGCGGGCGGTCCACAGCGCCCTCACCGCCTCGACCACGCCGCGCCTCATTGGTGTGCCGGTGGCCAGCCGGACAGCACGGCCGTCGCGGCGGCGTACATCACTTCGCCGACCATCCGACCGACCCGATCTCGCTGTCGAAGATCGGCGGGACCCTGACCAGGTCAAATCAGTGCAGCGCCGCGTCAGCCCGGACCCCCGCCAGCCCGCTCCACCACCGGGCGTGCGACATAAGCGCGACACCCTCCCGCGATGCTGGTGAACGAACCGGCCGGGGAGGGGCGATGGGCGTCACGCCCGTTGCGATGCAGCCGGGGCTGGCCGAGCTTCGCCTCGGTGATCGTCCCATCGACCAGGGCGGGCAGCGACCTGGCGGGCAAGTCGGGCTTGCCCTCATCCGCCGCGTCTTGCTGTCCGGACGGTTCATGTCCCCGACTGTGACACCGGCTGCAGCCAGCATCCGGGCGAGCTCGGCACCGTAGGCGCCGGAGTCCCTGTCCACACCGGGTCGGGGCAACAGAAACAGCCGGATGATCTCGATCGGGTGCGGATGGCGCCCATGGAGTCCGCGCCTGCACCCGCAGGCGGGGCAGCCTCAGGCATGGCGTTGAGGGCGGTCAGATGAATGGAGTGCTGGTCTTCAGAGACCGTGCTTCTCGTGGTCGTAGGGCTCGTTCGGCCGGTGGACCGCGATGCGCACGACGGGTGTGGACCCGTCGGTCTCCGGGCGCTGCGCGGCCGGCGCTGGCGTCCGGGTCTGGGGTCTGAGCTCACGGGCGATACAGAGGATGCAGGCGCCGATGGCCAGCACGATACAGAGGAGCGCCAGGCTCTGTAATGGCGTCAGGGGGTACATGGGGAGGTCCTTTCGGAGAGTGGAGCGTGGGAGCCGCCGAAACTCGCAGAGCTCGGCGAGGGTGTGGCCGCAGGAGAGGTAGGCGACCTCATACAGCGGGCCCTGGCCCCAGCTCGGGTCCCAGTCCTCGGGTGGCAGGGCGGGTTCGACGGTGCATTTGATGATGTCGCGGGGCGGCCCGGCTCGCTGGTCTCGTCGTAAGAGCAGAAGGGGCACCGGTCTGTTCCTTAAAGTTCAGTGCTTATACGGATACGGACGTGCGCAGTCCCGACCCGCGGCCGGAGGATGAGCCGTTTCCGGCTGCCTGACGGCTAGCTTTCAGGCATGGACGAGAACGACGAGCAGCTCCTCGACTTCGACAAGACAGAGATCGACTGGCGCCCTGAAAGGGCAGCCGCGGCGCTTACTGGCCCGTATGCCGACATCTATCGCAACCATCTGACAGTCGCCCGGTGGGCCGACGGTTATGCCGAGCGGTACCAGGCGAGCAACATGGCCGCCGCGTCCCCCGAGCACAGGGACGGGTTCGTGGAGGGAGTTCTGTGGATGGCCGCCTTCCTGCGGCAGGGTGATCTGCTCCCTGACGGTGACCTGCTGCAGCAGGACGACCCGGGACTCCCGGACCGGGACAGCACGCCCGATTCGTAGAGTGACGGGATGGACTCCCAGACCCAGGCCCCGGACCCCTACGCGATCCTGCACGGCTGGCTCGCCGGATCGTACGTCCGGCCCGACGGCCAGCAGGTCATCGGGCGCGTCTGGGACGAGGACACCAAGTACCGTTACGGCCTCTACCTCGCCGGGATCGACGCCCCGCCCGGCTGGAAGCAGGACTGGTTCACCTACATCGGCGGTCTCGTCTGGCACTTCGAGCCCCTACACATCAGGGACTGGGCCACACGCCTCACTGCCTTCGACGGCACCCCGCTCGCCGCCACCTCCCGCGGCCGCGCCGTCTCCGCCGTCCGCTCGTACTACGCCCACTGCGAGGACGACCTCGGCGCCGCCCGTTGGAACCTCCCGCCCCGCCGCGCGCTCGCCGGGCCCACCCCGCCGGCCGCACGTGAGACCCTCACCCGGTTCCAGACCGACGCGCTGCGCACCGCCGCCGACCGCTACCGCGGCCCGCACCCCGAACGGGCCCGCCTCGCCGCCTACATGACCCTCGCAGGCCTGCGCCCGGGCCAGTCCATCGCGGCCGTCATGCAGTACGTCCAACGCGACAACCAGGCCGGTCCCACCTGGAGACTGCCGGTCAAGAACAACAGCGCCTCCGCCGTCGGCCCGCTCACCCCCATCCCCCGACCCCTGGTGTGGGCGCTGGACGAGTACCTGCCGGTGCGCACCCACAAGGCCCCGCACTCCACCGAGACCGAGGGCCCGCTGCTCCTCTCCCGCACCGGCCGCGGTCTCGATCACGTCACCTTCACCCGGCTGCTGCGCGAGGTCGCCGCCACCCACCCCGACCTCGAAGAGATCGCACCCGGCCTGCACCCGGACGTCGTCGCCCACTCGCCGAGCCCCTTCGCCGACGAGTCTGGCCCGGCCGACGGGGACGGGCGATGATGCTGTACCGGGCCGTCCTCCAATTCGTGGAGGACGGCCCGGGTGTCACCGGCGACTGGAGGGACAACCCCGCCCCCGCCCGCGCCATGTACAAGAAGTGCGTCGGGCTCTACACCCACGACCCCGCCGTCGTCGTCCAGTTCGTCGCCGTCGAGGACGACGGGACGCGCCGGATCATCCGCAAGTGGGTCGTCGACCGCGAGGTCGTCACCGAGGAGGGCAACCCGCTGTAGAACCCGTCCAGGCGCTTGCGCAGGGCCAGGCAGAAGCCAGGAAACAGCTGGTACGGCCCTCCTGCAAGCCGCCCCCGCGGGGGCCGTGATCCCTGCGCCAGGGTCAACCCGCGAATGCGAGGTAGGAGCCGACCGTGAGGCCGGAGAACGTCAGAAGCTGGCGCGGCTTGAGGAGGGTGAACGCCGCGTGCAGGGTGATGCCGGCTGCGACGGCGTACGGCGTGGTCTGTGGGATCAACAGCACGATCTCGGCGGTGATGACGGCGGCGGCGACCAGGCGCCACAGGCGGATGTCACGGGGGGTGAGGTTGCTTGTATGTCGTAGGACGACGCCGGGGATGGCGTTCTGGCGGCGGTACGGAAGCTGGTCCTTCAGCTGGGTGTAGGCATACATCCACTGGGCGAGGTAGAGGCCGGTGCGGAACTGGACGGAGCGGATCTTCTGCACGGCGCTGTTCCAGTAGAGGTCGGCGGTCACGAGCGCGAGAAGGATTTGGGCCCAGGTGTTGGCCGTGCTGGGATGATGTTCGATGGTTAGGCCGTGGCCGAGATCTCCGGCGACCATCAGGCACGCGCCGGTCAGGAGGGTGAAGCGCACGGCGGCGGGGCTCTTGAGGTAGAGGAGTTCCATCGCGGTCCCGGCCAGCACGAGCAGCAGCGTGAGGCGCGGGGCGATCCCTGCGGCCAGGATGACGGCGGCGGCCGTGCGGACGATCAGGGCGGGCCGGTAGACGCCGGCGAGCAGACGGCTGCGGCGCGGGCCGAAGCGCTGCTGGGCGAGGCGCAGGCTGAGCGATCCGGGTGCGAAGCGGCTCCAGCCTCCCTGTCCGAAGGAGAGGGCGAACCGCAGGGCCAGGACGCTGCCGTAGGCGATGCGGAACAGCTGGAGTCGTCCGGGATCGGTCGGGCTGCGGAAGCCGGACGCGAGGGCGTCAAAGAACCACACGGCTGTCCCTCACCTCGATGGGCTGCTCGCCGTTGACGGACAGGACCCGGCCGTCTCCCTCGATCCGGTCGTAGCGGCCGGTGCGCATCAGGTGGTCGATGACCGTCTGGAGCTGGGGCGGGGGCAGCAGGAACGTCCCTGGTGAGAGGAACGCGTACGGATTGACGGACTCGGTCCGGTCGCCCTTGGTACCAGTGAGCGTGACGATCACGAACGTGGCCCGGGAGAACAGCGGGTAGCGCATCCAGCGGCCGGGCCTGCGGGTGAAGCCGGTAGCCATCCACGCCACCACGGCTGCGGTGACGGCGAGTTGGGCAGCGGACAGTACGTCTGCGGGCATGACAGGGAAACCTCCGGGCGGGAGGGACAAGGTGGTGGCGGGCCGCTACTCGGGCTTGGGGGGCCGCTGCATCAGTGCGGCGGCGGCCTCGCCGAGCGTGGCCTTGCCGTGCAGGACGGCGGTGACCACGGTCGTGATCGGCATGTCGACGCCGTGGGCGCGGGCAAGCTCGAGGATCGCCTCAGCGCTCTTGACGCCCTCGGTGGTCTGCCTGGTCGCGTTGGCGGCCTCGGCGAGGCTCAGGCCGTTGCCGAGGTGGGTGCCGAAGGTGCGGTTGCGGGAGAGCGGTGAGGAGCAGGTGGCCACCAGGTCGCCCATGCCGGACAGCCCGGCGAGGGTGGTGGGCTGCGCGCCCATCGCGGCGGCCAGACGCATGCTCTCCGCGAGCCCCCTGGTCATGATCAGGGCGGTGGCGTTGTGGCCCAGGCCCATGCCGGTGGCGATGCCGACGGCGAGCGCGATGACGTTCTTCAGCGCGCCGCCCATCTCGCAGCCGATCACGTCGGTGGAGGTGTAGGGCCGGAAGTAGGGGGTGTGGCAGGCCGTCTGGAAACGCTGAGCGGCGTCTTCGTCGGAGCAGGCGATGGTGGCGGCCGCGGGCTGCCGGGCCATGATCTCCCGGGCCAGGTTCGGGCCGGACAGCACCACGACCCGCTCGGCGGGCACGCCGGTCACCTCGCGGATGATCTCGCTGGCCCGTAGGTGGGTGTGTGTCTCGATGCCCTTCATCAGCGAGACGATCACCGTCTGGGACTGAAGGTGCGGCGTCCACGTCGCCAGGCACTGGCGCAGGGACTGCGCGGGCACGGACAGCACGAGGAAGTCCGCGCCGTCCAGCGCGGCGGCCGGGTCGGTCGTGGCGGTGAGCGAGGCGGGCAGCTCGATGTCCGGGAAGTAGTCCGGGTTGCGGTGGCCACCGGTGATCGCTGCGGCGATCTCGGCGCGGCGGGCGTGCAGGACGGTGCTGGTGCCGGCGTCGGCGAGGATCGTCGCCGCGGCGGTGCCCCAGGAACCGGCGGAGAACACCGCCGCTCGGGCGGGGTACTGGCTCACGGCTCGGTCCTCTCGTCCATTGCGTGGCCGCCGTTCTGATGGCCGGGCCCGGTCATCGTATCGACGCCGGGCCGTGGTGAACGGTCTTCGGCGGGGCGGCGCAGCGTCAGCAGGACCGCGCGCCGTCCAGGCAGCAGGGGAAGGCTGCGGTGGGCCGTGGCCAGCATGTTCTGTGCCTCGGTGTCTCGAAGCCCGCGGACGAGGGTGGCCGCATGGCGGATCCACAGCCGGAACACCCGCTCCCAGGTGGCGGGTTCGTCCGGGCGTTCGTCGACGTGTTCCAGGACGAGTCCGGCGGCCCGGGCAAGCCGCTTGTAAGCGGCGTTCTTCTCGTCGGTGAACTGAGCGGGACAGCCCCTGTGGTCCAGCGTGATCCGGATGTGAGCGCGCATTTCAGCCGGGCGAATATTGTGCCGCCCGCCGCCGGGCGTGACGTAGCGGCCGGGCGTCACCGGGGCGTACGGATGGATCAGCGGTAGATCCTGATCCACCACGTGCAGGGCGGGCAGTCCGCCGTACTCGATGGGTAGGGGCCTGCGATGCCGTTGTGCTCGATTGCCAGGAAATGCGAGTGGGCGACGGCGCGGCGATACGTCGCGGTGAATCCGGTGCGTCTTCGCTCTGTACGTACGCGGGACGGCTCGATGGTGGAGGTCGCTGAGCTGGCCCCGGCGGACGTGCGGACGATGCCGCTGCCAGCGGGCAACCGTTGTTAGTCGGTGCTGCAACGTCCATAGAAGCAGCGATTCAGTCCCCTGTGCGGGCGACGCTAACGATCAGCGCCATGTCGTCGGCGTCTCGCCATTCGCCGATCACTCGCCACCCAGCATCGCTCAGAAGCCGCTCAGCCTCGCGCCTGCCGTCCTCAGGGTCTCCGCCTTTGGCGGCGATCGTGGTGCGCTCGCTGAACACAGCAGGCGTGTCATAGTCGGGCGACCATGCCCGCTCGTCCCCCGGGTGCTCGCCGGTCAGCTTGTCCTGCCATACCGAAACATCCATGTGTGGCTGAGAGAGGTGACCGGTGCCGTAGGTCATCCAGGCACTGAAGTGTGGGCGGCTCGACCATTCGGCCTCACGCTCGTTCTCCAGGTCCCAACGCTTGAACAGCTCGCCGAGCTGAGCGTAGATATGACGGGCCTGCGCCTCACTCAGAGTGAGTGTGCCGCCCCGGAGACTGCCGTCTTCGGTGGGGGCAATCGGTGCGTAGTACTCAATGCCTGCGCGGTACCGGGTGATGTCGCCGATGATCAGCTCATGGCGACCATGCAGCGACTGCTCCACCGGCAGCAGATGGTTGAGGTCGGCCTTGTAGTACGGCGGAAGCTTGCGGACTTCGATGATGTCGCGTTCGGACATAAGGTTCCTCTTTCCTTTTGAGGTACTTTTCAGGTCATGCCTTCTTGTGTCGTGCCTGAGAGCACTTAGGCCAACCCCGGTAATGTCGTGCCATTCGGCGATGGACCGGGTCATTCCGAATGCGGTGAAGACTTCCGAGGGCTTCCTGGTATATATGCTGGGCCCTTCGACTAAATCGGGGGATTGAGTTCCCAAGCCCGACTCGCGCCGGGCCAGGAGACCTTGATGCCCCTCCAGGGCTGCTGGTTAGCGCGGCGCTTCGAACCGCAGCGTTAGTGTGGACGCTCGACCGCCGGTGTACGCATGGTCAGCCTTGTACTCGGTGATGGCAGTACCCTCGATGGTGAAATCATCACCTTCCAGCGGCCATGTGTACCGGCTCGGTGCTGCCTTGGTCGGATTCATCCTCACTTCGGATACACCGACTTCAGCAACGCTCAGTTGCCCCCGGAACTCGTTGGCCTCGTGACTGGTCCAGTGCACGGTCCAACCCGATTGGACAAGCCCGATCAGTTTTTGGAGCCTTTCCATGTTTCCGGGGAAGATGAGTTTGCACCGGAGACCCCGGCGGATGTCTCTTTGACTCCCGGCTCAGCAAACAGCGGGCGATAGGACACACGACGATCCGGAAATTCCACGCCAGGCGGAATCTGATCGGCGTTCGGTCCCGGTTCGGCATCCCCGAACGGAACCAGAATCGGGAGAGCTGAGACACGCTCCACCTCGTAATGGCCAGCGTGCTTGTGGCCATCTCTGTAGCTGACCCTGGCGAGCCCATACACGGTCTCACCCTTCAAATGGACTCGTACGCGGAGACCCGTGAGAGGCCGCTTTTCGGTTGACATAACAGTTCCCCTTTCCAGATCCTTGCGGTTCAGCGCCCCATAAGGGGATCGAACGGTGTCGCAGATGCCGATGGATGTCAGCCGCAAGCCAGCTCTGTGGCTCGTGACCAACTGCCCATGCGGAAGCGGATGGTGGTGGCCGGCGGAACATCAGACTTCGGATTCGCCGGATCCGTGCGCCAGACCTCGTAGGCCGCCAGCGTCGTGGACCCTGTTTCCAGCAGACACCGACGGATCGCGGCGATCAGCTGCTCCTGGGTCCACTTCGTCGTCGCATCCCGCAGCTGTTCGGGCTGTGCGACCGCGTCGAGGCCCGCGAGCTCCAGCGCGCGGTTCCAGCTGCCGAAGCGGCGCTCGTAGAGCGGAGCCGACGGGTCGGCATCTCTGCGGCGCTGCTCGAACGTGCGACGTCCGAGGGTGCTCTCCCCCTGCGCCAGGCGGATGAGCACGCATAAGAGCTGCCGGTCGGTGTAGACGACCGGACCTGGCTTCATGGGCGCGGGGACGTGCGCAGCATGCATTGTCATGGCCGGTGCTCTCCTTCTGGAAGCGGGCGCGCGTCAGAGCGTGTGCACCTGCAGGAGCTGCTGGTCGCGGGTGATGGACGCGAACACCGCGTTGAAGGTCCGAGGGAACTGGCCGCAGCAGGTCGAGTCGTCCATCTCGACGGCGAGGTACGGCCGTTCCTTGAGCCAGGCTGCGGCCTGCTGGTCGACGTAGACCGGGTTCTCGCCCTCGAAGACGATCGGTACCAGGTCTTCTGGTCGTCACTCACGTGCAGCGTGAGCGTCAGCAGGTCGACGTCAGTGGTGGTCCGAGCAGAAGCAAGAGCAGTCATGGCGAGCAGTCCTTCGTGGGGGGGAGATGAGAAGCCCACGAACAGCCGCCCGGCAGGGGGCCACCCGCAGCTGACACGCGCACGACGTGTCACAGAGCCCTCCGGATCAACTCCGTTGATCGCCAAGCGCCAAACAGACCCGCAGGCACTCTGCGCGCCCGAGCCCCGCTCTGCCCATCCTCTGTCTCACGGCATTCCGACTCACCACAGGGTGCCATTCAATAGGTATTCGAATAGGATGCCCTCAGAGACCAGTCGATGCAATCGGACCGGTCGGCAACAGGAGATGCGAGGTGAGAAGCGATGAAGACCTGGAGGACGAGGATGGCTGCACCCGCGGCCACAACACTCGCTGTGGCGGCGGGCGTTCTGCTCGCCGGATACTCCAGTGGCGACGGCACCACAACGCAGGCGCCGTCTGCGCCGAGTCTGACCACGAGCACCGCCAAGGTCACCGACAAGGCCCTCGACGAGGCGCTGAACAAGCTCGCCTTCCAGGGCACCGGGAGTTCCAGAAAGGACGGCGGGGCTTGCCTAGCCAGCGCAGCGCGGACGGCGGGAATGCCGGAGGAGTCGCTGGACTACGTCGTCAAGGTCGACAGCGACGACATGGGTGCAGTCATCGACGGACTGAACAAGGTGAGCGAGGACGACGCTGCGCTCCTGGCGTCGCGGTCGCTGCGCGAGGACTTCGACGCGTGCATCGACAAGGCTGTACTTCCGAACGGCAGCAGCCTCAAGACTCAGAGCTACGTGCCGCCAAAGGGAGCCGCGAAGCCTGTAGCCGGTCAGCCGAACCTGGAGCCGGCTTACCCGGTCCGCGCGGATCAGCCGGTCAACTCGTCCATCGAGCTCAGCAAGGGCCTGGTCTCCATGTTCTCCTCCTACGCCCGGGACGAGGGTCAGAAGAAGACCTACGCGGCGGCCGGCCAGTGCCTGTCGACCTTGGTGTACAACGCGGGCTTCAGCCAGGAGGCGCTGCACTTCTTCGCTGGCGGAGCGCCCCTCGGCACCGGGTCGATCGTCGAACACCTGCCGAACGACAAGGACAAGGCGATCTGGCAGTCGCCGAGGTTCACCCAGGGACTCGTCGACTGTACGACGAATGCGACGCCGACTCCCATGCCCGGCCCCTGAGCGGGAGTCCATCAGGCAGACGAAGGGCCCGGTGCGATGTGTCGCACTGGCCCTTTTCTCTTTTCGTCGTCACACGAAGGTGGGTGCGGTCCGCAGCAGGTGGCTCCGTCCGAGAGGAAAGGAATCGAGCAGGGCCACCTGCTGCGGCGATGCGCCGCCAGGGGGGGGACTGACTGGGCGCGGCTGCGACTCTACTGGCATTCGAGCCGAAACACAAAGATCGCAGATGGCTTATAGCTTGGCATTGATAAGATGGCTTGATAAATCAGTCGAACAAGTCAAGGAGAAGCCGCGCATGACCGTCGCACAGGAGTTGGAGAAGACGACGCAGCCCGTGCGCGGCACGAAGAAGAAGCCGCCGGGCGCGACGCAGAGCAGCAGTAGTGGCCGCCAGGGCATGTTCGTCCGGCTGGATCCGGACGACAAGCAGCGCGCGGAGTACTGGGCTGACAAGCGCGGGTTCTCCTCGGTGAACGAGTACGTGGCCGAGGCGGTGGTCGAGAAGATCCGGCGCGAGAACCTCGACTATGACCTGCCGACCCTGGAGATCGCGCGACTCAACGAGCTTGTCGACCAGGTCGCGGCGCTGGCGAAGAACTCGGCGAACCTCGAACGCGTCGTCACCACAGGCTTCGACTCCCTAATCGGGCTCACCCGCGGCGACAACTACCTCCTGGATGACGAGGACGGTGAGCTCGGATGAGCCGGGACTTCGCAGAGATGCTGGAAGCGGCCACACCCACCGCCGAGGTGATGGAGGTGGACACGTCCTTCCTGGACGCCTACCGACGCGGCGGGAGCGAGGAGCTCAAGCGCGTCCAGGCCCAGGCGGCACAGTCTGAGCCTGGGGTGGCAACGCCCGAGCCGGAGGCGCAGCTTGATGAGGCCGGCGACGCCGACTCTCAACCCGAGGTTGAAGGTCTGCAGGCTGATCTCGATGAGGACGTCGAAGAGGATCGCCTGGACCTGGAGCCGGACTACGAGCCCGGCGCCGGCGACTCCGAGCGGGCCAGCGGATCCAACCTGCGTGGTGGTGGTGACGGTGGTGGACAGGGAGGAACTGCCGGGGTGCTCCCGGGCGGTGCGGCCGATGCTGTTCCGGCTCCCGGGGCACAGCCGGACGTCGAGGACGCTGCCGCGGCGGAAGTCACTTCTCACGACGTTGTCGCCACACCGGATGAATCCGGGCATGTAACGCCCAGCTCGCTCCAGCTCACCGACCATCAGGACGCCGTGCAGAGTGCGGCATCGAAGGGTGGATCGGGCAGCACAGCCGAGACCGCCACGCTCCCCCAGTCGGGCTTCCGGCTCGCCGGCGTGCAGAGCCAGCCGCACATCAAGGCGCTGCCCGAGAGCATCATGAACGCACTGCGGGAGCAGCTGCGAGCAGCCGCAGTCCGTGAGCTGGGCGTGAGCGACAGCGCTGCTCGGGAGTTCAGCCAGCGGCTGAGCCAGGGCACGCTGGTGACGGCGTTTCTGCTGGCGCAGCTCGACTTGCGCCTTGATGCCGACCCGGCCACCGAGCGCGCCGTCGAGCTATTCCGCTCCCGCGACCCGCTGCTGGGCAGCGTGGTGGCACGCCTGGCGAACATCGAGACCGCTGAACGCGAGCGGGACGGGTTACTGCGCAAGCTGCGCGACGAGTTGGGCGAGGTGCGCCAGACCAGCGCGGTGGTCGAGCAGGCGCTGGCGTACTCCATCGCCGACCGTACGGAGAACTTCCTGCGGGGCTCGCACAACCTCCACGACGCGCCGATCACGCACAAGGAGGCGATCTACCTCCGGGACAAGGCCCGCGAGGCGACCAGGAAGCAGCTGAGGCTCGAACGCGAGCGGGAAGGACGGCCGATTCGATGACCACGACGAGCAAGGAGAAGCTCTTCCCCGCCCGGCAGCGCTGCAAGACGTGCGGCAAGGGTCTGGGCCTCCACGCCCAGGACCCGGTGTACCTCGGCCTGTACTGCACTCCGCGGTGTGCGGGTATGGCCGCGCCGGCCTCGCGCCCCGAGGACGCTCCGCGCGGATGCCGGACGCAGCGTGAAGGGACGTGGGCCTTCAAGCGCCGCTACCGGAGTGAGCAGGAGATCCCCGCGAAGCTCCGGGAAGATGCGTCGACGAGCTGGTATTGGTGCGAAGAGAGTTGTGGCGCGATCCATGTCGGCCACACGCGCATGGGCGAGCGGGAGAAGTTCCGGATGTTCGAGGACCTGACCGCGGACCTGCCGGATCTGCTGATCAAGCTCAGGGGTGAGGCCACACGCAAGCAGGTCGCCGAGGTGGCCGGCGTGCGGCCCGTCCGACTGAAGGAGCTGGAGGAAGGCCTGAAGCACCCTGAGGGACTCGAGACGCTCGGCAAGGTGCTGCGGGTGTACCGCGTCCGGCTCGGCGTGGCGATGCCGACTCGGTAGGAGCGCTCGACAGACGACGGCCCCGAGAAGCACAGCTTCTCGGGGTCTTCTCTTTTTTCACAAGCGGTGATTGCTCGAGCAGCGTGCCGGAGCTGCCTTTCGCTGCATGACGCTCGCGCCATTCAAAGCCCTTTAATGCCCCTTTTGACTCCCATTCGATACGCCCTTTCAAGTAGGCTCGTACTCGTTTCTGAGTCATGACGAGAAGGAGTCGACATGGTCGCAATCGTAGTCGCAGAGAAGCCGAGCGCAGCGAGGAACATGGCCAGCGCCCTCGGCGGGACGAAGGGCAGCTACAAGGGCACGGCCTACGAGGTGGCGAGCCTCAGGGGTCATCTCTACGAGTTCGCCCAGCCGCACGCGATGGTGGACTCCTCGCTCGCGGACGCCTATCAGAAGTGGGACCTGAGCAATCTGCCCTGGGATCCGGATGACCTGACGTGGAAGCGCGAGCCGCAGAAGAACGTCGCGGACGTCATCAAGACTCTGCGTTCTGCGCTCAGCCGCGGCGACGAAATCGTCATCGCCACGGATCTGGATCCGTCCGGTGAGGGTGATCTGCTCTTCTGGGAGGCGATCGACGAACTCGGCTTCCACGGCAAGCGGTTCAGCCGCATGGAGTTCACCGACGAGTCGAAGGCCTCGATCCAGAAGGCGTTCGAACAGCGCCGGCCGGTGAAGTCCATGCAGAACGAGGGCGACTACCGCAAGGCGATGTACCGCTCCCAGTGGGACTTCCTGTCCATGCAGTTCACGCGTATCGCCACGGCGATGGGCCGCCAGTCCGGCCAGGACCTCGTGCTGCGCCAGGGCCGGCTGAAGTCGGCGATGGTCTCTCTCGTCGGCGACCAGCAGAAGGCTTATGACGCGTACGTCAAGAAGCCGTTCTTCCAGAACCGCTTCCGCGACGAGAACGACGTCATGTACACGAACCCTGATGAACCGCGGTTCGACCAGAAGGGCCAGGTGCCGCAGCAGTACGGCCCCTCCCCTGTCGTCCTGGACAGCAAGGCGGGCAAGAAGACCGCGCCGCCGAAGCTGCTCGACCTCGCTTCCTTGTCCTCGATGCTCGTCGGCAAGGGTGTGAAGGCGAACCTGACGCTCTCGACCTACCAGAAGATGTACGAGGACCAGGTCGTCTCCTACCCGCGCACGGAGGACAAGACGATCACGCCCGAGCAGTTCAAGGACCTCGCGCCGCTGGTCGACAAGATCGCCGCCGTGGTCGGCGTCGACGCTGGGCTTCTGACGCATCGCCAGCCCCGGTCCACACACGTGAAGCCCGAGGGCGCGCACGGCGCGAATCGTCCGGGACCGAAGGTGCCCTTCTCGCTGGACGAGGTCGAGCACAAGTACGGCAAGGCCGGACGGCTCATCTACGAGATGCTCGCGAAGAACTACCTGGCCATGCTCGCCGAGGACTACCTCTACGAGCAGCAGAAGGGCCACGTGGAGAAGTACCCGGACTTCGTCGGCATCGCCAATGTGCCCAAGAGCCCCGGCTGGCGGGCCGTGTTCGATCCGGACGCCGGCGACGACACGGCCGAAGGCGACGAGAACGAGTCCGGCAGGGGCCTGGGCCGGATCGCGGAGCCGTTCATCTTCGAGGGCGCGAACAAGCGCCCCGAGCATCCGACGATGAAATGGCTGATGAAGCAGCTGGAGAAGCACGACGTGGGCACGGGCGCGACCCGCACCTCGACGTATTCCGAGGTCACCAACGGCAAGGCGAAGTACCCGCTGCTGACGGAGAAGGGCCGGAAACTCAGGCTGGCCCAGGCCGGCGAGATGAGCTGGCGGCTCCTGCCGGGCACGCGCATCGGCGACCTCGGGCTCACCGAGAAGGTCTACGCCGACATGCGCGACATCGCCGCCGGGACGGCGACGGCCGAGGAGCGCCTGGCCGTCGTCGCCGACTGGGTGCACGAGGACATCGCCACGATGACGAAGAACGCCACCTCCATGCGCGCCGAGCTGGGCCTGAAGAAGCAGGTGGTCGCCGCCCGCGCCGAGGGTGTGTGGCAGGCCGCTCCGGGTGGGCCGAAGAAGGTCGCCTTGAAGAAGATCTGGTCGGGCCACGAGTTCAGTGACGACGAGGTGGCGAAGCTGCTGGCGGGCGAGACGATCTCGTTCGAGGCCACGAACAAGGCGGGCAAGCCCTACACGGCCACCGGAGCGCTCGGCGTCGGCGACTTCAAGGGCCGCAAGTTCGTCGGGTTCCAGCTGGAGGTGCCGGACAAGCCGACGAAGTGGTCCGGCCGGACGTTCACGCCGGTGGAGGTCACGGCGCTCTTGGCGGGCCAGGCGCTGGAGATCGACGACTTCGTCAGCGCGAGGACCGGTAAGACCTTCGGCTGCAAGGTCAGCTGGGACGCGAAGGCCAAGAAGATCGTCCCCGACTTCGGCTCCGGCGACGAGCCGCCGCGGTCCTGGTGTCAGGTGACCTTCACCGACGCGCAGCGCAAGGACCTGGCAGCCGGCAAGACCATCCAGGGCACGGGGTTCGTCTCGTCGAAGGGCAAGACCTTTGACGCGAAGGTCGCCTGGAAGGAAGAGGGCGGCAAGAAGAAGATCGTGCCGTTGTTCGGCTGATGCCCGGACAGGCGCTGGCGAGCAGCAGCGGGTCCCGGACCTCGGGACCCGCTGCTGCCTTTTCACGACAGCGACAACAGAAGGATGTGATGAGGACGATGAACGACATCGTGCAGCTGGGAGATCAGGTGGGCCTGATCGGCGATGTCCAGGGCGACACCAGGTCCCTGTACGACGTTTGGTTGCGATCGCATCTGTCGCTCTTTTCCCGAGTGCCCGCAGAGCCGTCGTAAAGGCTGTGGGATCAGCCCTTGGGGAGCATGGGGCCACGCGTCATGTGGCTGTGCACGGCGGCTGCCACCGGCTGCTGTTCCAGGTAGCGCCCGGCCGCATGCGGGTCGTCTTGATTGTCCACGGCCACGTCGGTCACGCCTGGTGCGATTGCGGAGAGTCCCACACCGGCGGTGACGGGATCGTTGGGGTCGAAGACGTTCAACCAGCGCACGTTTGAGGGTAGTTGAAGCTCGTCAGATGCGCGTACCCCGAGTTTGCGCCGCAATGGAAGCCATGCCAGGGGCGATCCGCAGGTGATGAGCATGCTCACGCCGCCATCAACGTCCGAGGGAATCCGGCCGCGTTGGAACATGTCGTACACGATGACGCTGCCCAGGGAGTGAGCGATGATCAGGCTGGCGCCGCTCTGTTCCACCGCCTCGCGCACGCGGTCGCGGACGGTGTCCGCCATGCCTTCGTACTTGGATTTGGCGCTGAAGTAGCCGTACACCTCACTGACCCTGCTGAGCAGCGCCTTCCCCACTCCAGGGCCGCATCTGCGGTCGATACGCGCGAGCGCCGCCGTGATGCGGGGCGAGACAGGCGGAGGTGCGCCCAAAGTGCCGGCCGCCGGCCGCTCTCCCAGCACGGGTGGCGTGTGGGCCTCCAAGGCCTGCGCCAGCAGTTCCAGCTGTTTTTCGTCGGTTTCGGCCAACCACTCGGACGGGTCGTCGTCGCCGAGCTGGAAGCGCCCTTTGGGGAAGACGTCGCCGTAGTACGGGGTGATGACCGACGGTGTGGGGGACGTGGGGCCGCAGTGCAGGGATATGCCTTCCGCCAGAGCCAGGTTCCAGTCCTCGGCCAGCTTGAGGGAGTTGGTGTCGCGCTGGCGGATTCCGTGGACTCCCACCACATGCAGATCGCTCACTGGACCGGCCCCCTCTCTCCTCCGCCTCCCCTGGCGGCACGCCGATGATGCTACCGGTGGCCCGCCGCGCCGCGCCGTACGAGCGCGAAGGCGATCGTTCCCGGCGGTAGAGTGCCGCTTTCGAGCCGTAGGACATGGGCAAGCTGGGGGGCTTGATGAGCGGGGTGGCGCGTGCGTCCCGTCGGCTGATCGTCATCGCGGTGGACGACTACGCGGACGGCAACGCCGAGTTCACCAAGGGAATCAACGAGCAAGTGGGCGTCGTCACGGGCTGGTTGGCCGACTCCGCGCTGGGACCGGAGCGGCAGTTCTCGCTCCGGAGACCGGACGTGACGCTGCACTCGGTGCAGCAGGTACACCGGTTCCTGAACGTCCAGGACATCGCCGGTGCCAGGCGCAGGGAAGCGATCGTCATCTACATCACCGGTCACGGTCAGCGGGGACCGTCCTCGGGCCGGCACTACCTGCGCTTCGCCCGCACCGACGACGGCCGGCTTCCGGGCACCGCGCTGACCACCAGCGAGGTCATCAGCGCCGCGCTGGGCAGCTCGGCCGAGCATGTGCTGGTCCTTGTGGACTCCTGCTTCGCTGGGGCACTCGCCAACGATGTCCAGCCCGTACTGCGCGATCTGACGTCCCGTCGCAAGCTGGCCTCGCTCGCCGTGGTCACGTCGGGCGACTTCGACGAACAGCCTCTTGTCGGGTCGTTCACCGAACTCCTCAGGCGCACCCTGGAGAAGATCGGAGCCGAGGAGACCGGGTTCGCGAAGCCATATCTGTCGCTTCGTGAGTGGCGGGAGGCCCTGAAGTCCGTACAGCGCGAGGACCACGGGCTGGTCGAAGCCAGGTGGGTGTGGCCGGAGCAGCAGCTCTCCGACGAGGCGAGCCTGTGCCTGCCGAACCCACGTTTCGAGGCTCCGCAGGTTCTGGGGACCGCGGTGCGTGAACTGCCCGACGCCGCCGGGCTGTTCGACGGCTACTGGCGTGATCGCGCCTCGGGCCGGATCCACTCGGAGGACATGGGCTGGTACTTCAGCGGGCGCCATCACGAAATGCGCACGATGACTGAGTTCGTCACCCGCGGCAGTGGTGTGCTCGTGGTGACGGGAGCGGCGGGCTCGGGGAAGTCCGCCCTGCTGGCCCGCCTGGTGACGCTCACTGATCCGGTTTTCCTCGACCAGCCCGACCTGTCCCGAGTGGCGGCGGCGGTCCCCGCGGACGAACGTCCTGCTGCCGGTTCGGTGGACGCCGCTGTCCTGGCGCGGAACAAGACCTCGCTGGGCCTGATCGAGGATCTCCTGCGGGTGCTGGAGGCAGAGGCCGCCCCCGACGGGACAGCGCCCCTCCAGGCTCTGCTGGAGTGCCTCACCGCGCGTGCCCGCGAGAACCGGGTGCCGACCCTCGTCATCGACGCGCTGGACGAGGCCCAGGACAGCCTCGCCTGCCTCAACGACGTCGTCCTGCCGATCGCACGGTTGCGGGTGGAGCGTCATAAGCCGTTGGTGCGGATGGTGGTGGGGGTGCGCAGCTCTCCTCACGACTCGCCCGACGTCGCGGAGCACCTCGTGGACGCGGACGCCGACGAGCTGCTGCATCGGCTGTGCTGGGCATTGGAGGGCGATCGTCTGCCGGTCCCGGTCACCGTGCAGCGCACGGACGGTCCCGCCGTCGCCGACGACATCGCCGCCTACGTCGAGGCCCTGCTCGCTGGAGACGAGGCCGGGCCCTACGCCGACAGGCGCGAGCAGGCCGGGATCGCCGCGCGTGCCGTGGCGCGTGCGGTGGCGCCGTCATTCCTGGACGGGCGGTTGGCCGCGGACCAGTTGCGGACCGCCCAGCAGGTTCAGGAGGTGACCGCGCGGACTTGGCAGGAGCGTCTGAGCCGGGGCACGGTGGCGTTGCTCCACGAGGACCTCCACGAAGTGGCCCGTCAGCAGGGTCTGCCGGTGACCGTGCTGGTCAGAGTCCTGCGTGCCACGGCGTTCGGGGCCGGTTCCGGACTGCCCTGGGCGGAGGTCTGGCCCGGTGTCGCCCACGCGCTCGTAGCCCCTGGTGACAGCGGGGCGTCGGTGGAGGACCTTGCCGCCGCCATCCGCACCGTGCAGACGACTCGACTGACCGGCTATCTCGCCAGGAGCGAGGAGGATGGGCGCCTCACGTACCGGCCGGTGCACCAGCAGGTCGCCAAGGTTCTCCTGGAACAGCCCTCCTCTCTCGCCGGTACCTCACCCGTCGCACCCGGCGGTGATGAGGTGCCCCCGCCGCTCGCGGAGGAACACGCCCGCATCACCCGTGAGCTGGCGCTTCTCCTCCCCGCGGAGCGCGCCACCGCGCACCCCTACGTCCGGCGGCATCTCGTGGCACACGCCACCGCCGGACACGTCCTGGACGACGAACACGTTCCCCTGCGACTGCTGTCCCAGGAGACCTCGCACACCCTGCGCGAACGACTGGGCCTACCGCTGCCCGAGGACCCGGAGGAGACCCACCGGACCCACGTCGCCGCGGCGGCACTGATCGAGCCCTATCTCACGGACGCCGTCGACCCGGCCTCCCGGCACAGCAGCATCGCTCTGCACGCACTGGCACTCCGGCACCGCGAGGAACCGCAGGAGCCGGGCGCCACGGTCTTGAGCCCGCGCATGGTGTGGTGGCGGTCCGCCACCAACGTCCTGGCCACCCCGGGACAGTATGTGCGCGCTCTCCTCACGATCGACGTGTCAACGGGACGCACCCTCGTCGTTGCCGGAACCAAGCAAGGGGCCCACGTCTGGGACGCGGCCGACGGCCGGCACCTGGCGGATCTCCCTGCCGGTCTCGTCGACGACCTGTGCGTCGTACGCGGGAACAGCAGAGCCTTCCTCGCCACCGCCGGACCTCGGGGTGTCGCGATCTGGGACCCGCTGTCCGGACTGCGGATCCACCACTCCAGTACGCCCGCCAGTGCGGTTCACGTCGTCACTGACGGTGAAGACCGGTGGCAGCTTCTCTCACGCTACGGCCACGGCCTCACCCGCTGGAAACCGGACCAGAACCGTTCCGAGACAGTGCCGTTCCCCACGGACGAAGCAGGTGGCCAGCGCCGTCCCGCGCACACCGTAATCCGCGACCGGAGAGGGCGACCGCTGCTCGTGTCGGCGGTCTCGGACGGACTGGTCCTGCAAAGTCTCGACGACGACGCAATCCACTCACGCGCGCGCATCGCTTGCCGTGACGTGCGCAGACTCCTGTGCCTGCGGCGCCCGGGGCGTACGGACATGGTGCTGGTGGCAAGTACCGGCCGCGTCCTGAGTTGGGATCCCGACACGGGGCAGGTGCTGCCGGTGGGCAAGGGGCCTGCCGCGTTTCCCGCACAGTTCGATCTCCCGGACGGCCGCGTGGTCATCGCTCTGGAGAGACGTCGACACCGGAGCGTGGAGGTGTGGGAACTCGGCGAGGGCGGCTGGGACTTGGTCGCCGACGTCACCGTGGGAGAGATCACCGGGCTGACGACGCTGCCGGCGGCGGACCGATGGCTCGTGGCCACGGCCGGCGAGGAAGGTCTGCGCCTGTGGCAGCCAAAACCGGCCACCCCCCGTACGCCGCCCGGAATGTCGGTGGGACCGGTCACCGCGCTGACGGCGCTTCGGATGCCTGCGGCGGACGGCCGGGGCCACCACCGATGGATCGTCGGCAACCCCGCCGGCGCCGTAGCCATGGATCTGGACGGCGGCAACAGCACCGATCTGGCCGTCGGTATGGTCGACGCGCTCCATCCGGTTTCTCCGGGGCGCGTGGCCGTCCGGGCCGGCACCGGCACACGGATCTGGCAGCCTCCGACAGCGGGAGACCAGCAGGGTCCGCGGCCCGCCCCGGGAGGAAGCCACCTCGCGGTCTTCCAGCGACGCGAAAGCTCTTCGGACTCGTGTGTCGTCAACTGGCCACCAGGCTCGACCCACTTGGCCCGCGCAGGCTACAGCGGCATTTTTCTGGAGGATGTCGAGGGCGGACCAACCGAGCACATCACCAGTGTGGCCTTCCCAAGGTCCCGCGCGGTCGTGGCCCTGCCTGCGAGCGACGGAGTCACTCCGTGGCTTGCGATCGGCACGGACCGTGGTGTCAGCATCTGGGATCTGGAAGGCGGGAGAGAAGTCGTACATCTGCGGGTACGGGGGAGGCGACGCTCGGACACCTTGGCGCTGGCGGTCCTTCGATCGGCCGGCTCCGTTCTCCTGGCCGCGGCCGACCGCGAGGGCATTCACACGTGGGACACGGCCGACTGGGAACCGCGGGCGCGGATCACGACCTCCTGGACCAAGTCGCTGGCTTCCGTCACGCTCTCCCCCACCCGCGATGTACTCGCCAGCGGGAGTGGTCACGCCCTTCACCTGTGGGACCCGGTTTCCGGCGAGCTGTTGCACAGTCTGATCACCGCCGCGCCCGTCGACTCCATTGCCTCGGTGTACGAGGACGGCCAGGTCTCCCTCGCGATCGGCGGACCCGCGGGCCTGGCCGCTTTCCGCGTGAACCTGCCGTCTCCTGAGCCGTGGGCTCGGCGCGAAACAGGGGGAAGCGGAGGGTAGGTGCTCAGGCCCGGCCGGTGGCGCCGGTGTCCGGGTGATGAGTAAGAGGTGTGTGGGTTTCCAGGCTGCTGCGGGCCGGTACAGGGTGCGGTCCGAGGCCGTCGCCCGACTGCAGGGCCACCGGACCATCGGGCACAAGAGCAGCCATCTGTTCTTGGTGACCTCACATCAGGAGGCGGCGGCATCGCCTGGCAAGGAGGGTCCGTCGGCGTAGTGACTCGTGGGTGGGTAGGCCGAGTCGGGCCCACTGCGAGGCGATCCCTCAGATGCGCGCGACGGAATTGACAGACGGTACCGACCTGGCGAAGGACTCCGAGCCGGTGACAGTCGGCCAGGAACATCCGCGGCTGCCAGTGCAGCCTCCCGCCGCCATGAGACAGCGCGTGACGGTGTAGCGAGGGCGTGAGTAGGGGATGACGGCGAGTACCACGCCGAAGGCGCAGACGCTCCGGGGGTGGTCGTCGAAGCTCCCCAGGAACGTTGTCGCCGCGCTGGACTCTTGATGCTCGACGACATCCAGGGCTGTGCGGGACCGGAGGAACAGGAGGGAGCCGATGACGCAGCTGATCACCTTGACGAGCCGATCGCCGCAAACAAGCTTGGCCTGGATGCTCAGGTCGTCCCTGGAAACCGCGGCGTTCACCCATCGCAGTGTCGACTGGCCCAGCGCCAGCACGGTGCCGATGAAGATGCCGTAGAGCCAGATCCTCGGTGGCGTGTGCCCGTCCACCATGAACGAGAACGTGGACGGGCCGCAGCCGCCTAGGACCGCGGCGACAGTCACCGTAGTCGCCGTACGGCGCAGCCTGCAGCCCAGGTTGGCCAGGGTGAGGGTTTCACGGCTCGGTGTTCGGGGCGAGGCAGGCGGTCCCGTGCGGAGGAGCACCATGAGCGACGTGAATCCGAGCCAGACGAGCGCGGAGAAGAAGACGTCCCACCTGAGCAGGTCGGGAAAGAGCGCCCACACGGACACCGCGCCTCCCACCAGCCCGCCGCAGGTACGGGCGACCGCCGCCGCAAGGACGGCGTGCTCCCTACACCACGTCCTGGCGCCGAGCCAGGCCGCGGCAAGGTGCATGACGATCAGAGCCACCACCCAGGGAAAGTCGAACCACAGGAACGCATTGGCGTAGGCCCGCAGGGGGGACGCCGGAGGTGACCGCCCACGGTGCGACGCCGAGGACGTAGAGCAGGCACGCGACGGTTCCCCACAGCAGGGACCCTGCCCACGGACGGGCGAGCGGCTGACACCAGCGGCAGAGCTGCCACCAGGCGAGATCATGCGTGCCCAGGCTGCGCAGATCGCAGGCGAGGTGTGTGAGGCACCGGTGGGCGTCGTCCGGATCCAGCGGCCCGCGGACGGATCATGCCAGCCGCTCAGACGACACCCGATAACCCGGACTTGCCAGTCCGAGCCATCGAACGTCGCCATTCAAGCCCCTTTCGTCCTCGATTCAAATGACCTATCTAAGATAGGATGCCATCTACACACCTCACGTATGAGGACTTTTCGATAGAACGAGCAATGGCCATTGGGGTTGCAGGAGGGAGATGAGAGATTCATGGCGAAACTGTCCTATAAGGTGCCGAGTTCGCTGAACAGGAGCTTCCTCGACCACGAGATCACGCTGAGCAAGGGAGGGTGGGCGGCCAAGCCCTCCCCGATCAAGCAACTGCTCTTCTTCGGCGGCGGCATCCTCGCCCTGCTGTGGTTCAGCACGTCGACGTTCGTCGCGAGCTCGGGCCCAGTCGCCATCACGTTCTTCGTCCTCTGGGGACTGGCGGCGATCGCCTACTTCGGCGGGCTGATGAAGACGAAGGAGCTGCGCATCATGCGCGTACCAGCCTTCCTGGCTTACCTGCCGCTGAAGGCCCGCCATGTCTTCACCCGTCGCGGCTCGAACCCCACGGACTTCTACTCGATCGTCGGCATCGACGGGATCGACGAGGACGGGCTGATCCATTTCTCCGACGGCGGCGAAGGTCGGGTCTACCTGGTCGTCGGCTCGGCTAGCTACCTGCTCTTCGACGAGGACCGGGTCGGGATCCTCGATCGGGTCGACTCCTTCTGGCGCAAGGTCGAGACGGCCTGCGAGCACAGCTTCATCACGACGAAGGAGCCGCAGCGGGTCTACCACCAGGTGGCGAACCTGGAACGGCGCAACCAGGCCCTGCAGGTCCGCGATCCCGATCTGATCGAGCTGCAGAACGAGCAATACGACATTCTCACGCAGCACGTGGGCGGGAAGTTCACCTCGATCCACCAGTACCTGCTGCTCAAGGGCAAGAACGCCGACGCACTGCGCAAGGGGCACCAGGTCCTCCAGGCCGAGGTCGGCGGCTCGACTCTGATGATCAAGGAAGCCACGATGCTCGACCGCGAGGAGGCCCTGCCGATGCTCCGGGTCTTCTACCAGGGCATCGACGACGAACTGCTCGATCTCAAGGCGTCGCTGAACTGACCAGCGCCAGGCCGGCCACCACGACGAGGAACGAACGAAGGACACCATGGCGCTGATGACGAAAGTCCGGGCACAGCTCGGCATTCCGGGAAAGAAGCCTGACGAGACGAATGAGACCGCGGAGCTTGAGGTCGATGATCTGCGCGCGGACGGTGCTGCTCAGGCTGAGGGCGTGCAGGACGCTGCACCGGCGGACGGCGCAGCCGATGAGGCCGCCGAGCCGAAGAAGAACTGGTGGCAGCGCCGCCGGGAGGTGAAGCACCTCCAGGGTACGTTCGACGCCTACCCTCACCTGCTCGCGCTGAAGCCGAAGGAGAAGTACCTCTTCCGCTCCGACTACTTCGAGGTCGACGGCTCGGCCGCCTGCATCCTGGCGTACTTCCACGACGACGCCGCGCACGACAACTTCGCCGCCTTCTGGGGTATCGACCGGATCCCGGACGGCCTGGACGAGCGGGTCACCGCCGTCGTGCTTGAGCAGGTCAAGCGGATGGATGAGAAGTGGATCGACTCGTACACCAAGCAGTCGGAGAAGCTGGACCGGCTGGATGCGAACGAGCAGGACGAGACGGGCACGACCTCCTCCAAGCGCAAGGCCGCGAAGATCTCCGGTGACCTCGGGATCACGATCGGCGAGATCCAGGACGGTGCGAGCTACCTCTCGGTGCACAACCGGCTCTTCCTCAAGGCCCCCGATCTGGCGACCCTGGACGACACGATCGACCGGGTCACGCGTCTGTACATCGACCGATTCGGCACGCTGAAGGCTGCGCCCTACGCTGGCGAGCAGCGTCAGGAGCTCTCGGGCCTGTGGAAGAACAACGAGAAGAAGAAGGGCAAGGGCTTCCACTTCACCTCGACCGAGCTGGCCGGCTCGTACTCGCTGGTGACCAACGGCCTGAACGACAAGGGCGGCGAGTACGTCGGCTACATGGTCGGCGACGTCAACAACAGCGCCGTGCTCATGGACGTCAACGCCTACGACCACCACGCGATCGTCGCCGATGCCACGCTCAGCGAGTACCTCGACCGCCAGCGGGTGGCCAATATGTGGTGCTCGAAGATCTCTCAGGCGGCGCTGCTGAACAACGGCCAGGTCGTCCACCTCATCCTCGACGGAGCGAACCTCGACAAGCTCGGCCCGAAGTTCGAGCGGCTCACCTCGCGCGTGGACCTGAATCAGGGTGATGTGAACATGTTCGAGATGTTCGGCGAGGAGGAGGACGAGCTGATGGTCTTCTCCGCCCAGATGGAGAAGCTCAAGCTGATGTTCGAGCAGCTCTACGAGACCAGCGACGGAGCGATCGGCTCGATCATCCGCAGCGCCCTCGAAGACACCGCGACCGACTTCTACATCGAGCAGGGCATGTGGCGGCACAACGCCAAGGAGCAGCGTCACCGCCTGCGCGTGGTGAACATCCCGCACACCCAGGTGCCGCGTCTTCAGATGTTCGTCTCCTACTTGGCAACCGCGCACAAGGCACTGCTGAACTCCAGCAAGACCGACCCGGACCAGCTGCGCGCCTACAACGTGCTCAGGGGCATCGCCAACGCGATGCTGAGCACCAACGGCGACCTGTTCAACAACCACACGGCCTCGGCCGTGGACGGGGTCCGGGATTCGCGGCGCGTGGTCTACGACTTCTCGCGGCTCATGCGCCGCGGCAAGGGCGTGGCGATGGCGCAACTGGTGAACATCGTCGGCTTCGCCGTTGGCAAGCTGGGGCTCGGCGACACGGTGATCATCCACGGCACCGAGCACATCGACGACCGGGTGAAGAAGTACATCAAGGACCAGTTCGACCATATGTACGAGCGTGGCGGCCGGGTGGTCTACAGCTACAACGACGTCGACACGATGCTGGCCGACAGCGACTTCAACAAGTTCGACGCCGCGGACTACACGCTCTTCGGCCCGATGCGCGACGGCACGGTGGCGGAGTACCAGAAGCAGCTGCACCAGCGGATTCCACCGGATCTCGCCCAGCTCATCACGACCAAGGGCGAGAACCTCACGTATCTGCGCCGGGGCGTCTCCAACGTGGTCTTCCACCTGGACCTGGCACTGGGGATCAACCCCTACCGCGAGGCCCAGCGCAGGCAGGTCCGCCTGGAGGCGGCAAGGGCCGAAGAGGCGGCGCGGATGGACGCGATCATGCACGACAAGCCTGCACCGGGCGCGAACCTCACCAGCATCCGGAAGCACAGCGAGGGCGGCGACGGCGAGCCTGACGCGGGCCAGAGCGACGGGGGCAAGCGCCGCGACGGCAAGAAGAGCCTGCAGGAGCCTGAGGGCTGCGCAAGGCGGCCAGCGAGGAAGCCAAAGCCCAAGAAGCTGGTCAAGGCATGAACGAGGTCAGCGCTGATACGAAGGCGAGGAGCAGGGGAGAGACGATGAACGGGACGATCACGGCGGTGGCGCGGATGCGTGCCTGGGCCGGCCCCGGCGGTGGCGGAGCCCGCCAGGGCAGGCTCGCGCGCGGGCTCGCCCTCGTGCTCCTGGCCGCGCTGTTCGTGCCGGTCCTCATGATGGCTGCCTCTTCGCCAGCGTCCGCGGACGACCAGAAGGAGCGCGACAACTACAGCCTCTACCAGCTGGCTTCGAATGCGAGCTCGTACTTCAGCGAGGAGAACTCGCCGTCGAACGACAAGGGCATGCACGACAAGTGGAAGCCGGTCGTCGGCAGTCCGGCCTCGGGCGGCTCCATGCTCGGCTACGCCGACCCGGATTTCAGCTTGGGCAACATCGTGGGCTGGTTCTTCGCCGAGGTCTCGGGGTCCTCCCAGACCGTCACGTACGAGACTCTGGCCGCGAAAGACGACAAGGGCAACGCGAAGTACTCGGGCATGCTCGACTACGCGCACTTCGGGGCCGCGAACAACGACCTCGGCCTGGACACGATGTCCTCGGGCATCGGCGGCCAGATCGTCAGCGTGATCGGAGGCTCCATCATCTGGGTCCTCTACGCCCTGGCGCTGGCGGTCGGCACGCTGTTCTACGTCGTCCTCCAGTTCCTGAAGCTCATCAACCCCTTCATGTGGTTCTACCAGGCGGTCAGGGCGGTCAATCCGACCTTCGCCGACGGGATGACGGGAGGTGACACCGGAGGCGGCGCGCTCTCGGGCCTCCAGCACTGGATCAGTGGCTGGTATGGCCTGCTTGTCGATATCTCGTGGCAAGTGCTGGTGCCGATCTTCATCGGCTTCCTGCTCCTCGGCCTGGTCATGTTCAAGAAGATGGACCGGGGTTCGGCGATCAAGAAGCTCATCGTGCGCGTCGTCTTCATCGGCGTCGGTCTGCCGCTCATCGGTTCGATGTACACCAGCGTGCTCGACAAGTTCGACAACTCGGTTCTCGGCCAGCATGCCGGTCCGACGCGCGTCGTGCTGAGCACGTACGTCGACTTCGAGGCGTGGATGATGAACGACCGCCTCGGGATCCCGGACCAGGCCACTGTCTCCTGGAACGGCGACCAGGCGAGCTCTGACGCGATGATGTCGGTGCGCACGAGCGCGCTGGCGATCAACAAGCAGTCCCACGGAGCGACGTTCAACGGCATCAGCATCGGCACGAAGGCCAACGACGCCGAGTCGGCCTGGAAGGACGGCACGGTCTCCGTCGGCACCGGTGCGTCGGACGACTTCAAGGCGGTGTTCTCGACCTTCGGGATCATCGGCAAGTACATCGGCAGCAACGAGATCGCAGCTTCCGACTTCGAGTCGGGGATCAAGAGCTCGATCACGCAGCTGGACGAGAGCGCGGATGTCAAGAAGAGCTGGTTCGTCGACAAGGACAGCTACGGCGACGTGGAGGATTTCGGTGAGGAGAAGGGGCCGAAGCCGGTGGATCACCCGGTGATCTCGACCGACGGCACGGGCCTGACCTCCTCTCGTCCCGGCAAGGACTCGACGGTCTTCACGACGACGGGGACCAAGGCCGGCTGCGGCTTCACGGTGGGCAAGACGCCCTCCTCGTGCAACCTGTCTCCCCTGGCGGCGTACAACTACCTCAACACCGGGTTCAGCCCCAGCTCGCTGAACATGTACAGCTCGAACAACGCCACGTCCGGCTTCACCCGCGAGAACCACATGGCCGTCAGCCAGGTGGGCACGGGGCCGGCGAAGTTCATGTACTGGTCCAACGCAGCCACGGTCCTGGGCTCCATCGTCCTGCTCGGCTTCTGGTACGCCATCGGCATGCTGGCCGGCTCGGTCAAGCGGATTTTCGGCCTCGTAGCGGCCGTGCCGTTCGCGACGCTGGGCGCGATGGCCGCGATCGCCAAGGTAATCGTCTACTCCATGGCGCTGATCCTGGAGGTCCTCGTCACGCTGTTCATCTACCAGTTCGTCTCGGAGTTCCTGATCTCGGTCCCGGACATCATGGCCGGGCCCGTGTCGAGCTTCATGAGCCCGGGCGGCCTGTGGGGCAGCGCTGCGCTCGGCGGGACCATCGTGGTGATCCTGACACTCATCTCGTCGCTGATGATCATGGGCATCACCTTCGCTCTGCTGCGGGTCCGCAAGACGGTGCTGCAGGCGATGGACGAGGTGGTCACCAAGCTCGTGGACAAGTTCCTGGAGACCAACTCCGCGCCGAAGCCGGACAAGGGTGGGCTGATGCCTGCTCTGGCCACAGGTGCAGGGGCCGGCGCGGGTATGGCCATGGGCAACAAGCTCGCCAACGGGTTCAACAGCAAGACCAGCGGCCCGGCGTCTCCGAGCACGGGCAAGCCCGCGGGCAAGACGGCGTCGACGAACGCCGGCGGTACGAACGGCGACCCCACGGCGCTGACCGCGGGCAACCAGGCGCTGGCCCTGGAGGGCGGCGGCGAGGGTGGCCCGGGCGATCCGAACAGCCCGGCACTGGACGGTGGTCCTGGCAGCGGTGGCGGCGGCGGTGACGCCAAGGCTCTGCCGGGCGGCAGCGGTCCTGCTGGTGCCCTGGGCGCGTCCGGCCAGAGTGACGGCCCCGACGACAAGGGTGGCCCGCTGCAGCTGACGAGTGGTGGAGCGGGCAGCTCGCACTCTGACAAGCAGACGGCGCTGGGCCTGAGCAACCAGGGCGGCCTGTCGAACCTCGGGTACACCTCGGACGGCAACAAGGTCATCCCCGGCGAGGTTCTGGCCTCGTCGACGGAGCCGTCGAGTTCTCGCGGTGGTGCTCAGGGGCAGAGCAGCGCTGGTTCTGTTCCAACCAGCGGAGGCCGTAGGACCGTCGCCGGTCAGACGGGCCCGGCGCAGTTCGGCATGGGTGCCCAGGGTGCGCAGAGGCAGCAGGGCAGCAACCAGCAGGCTGCACCGCAGCGCTTCAGCGGCGGAGCTACTCCTGGTCTTGTGCCTGTCCCTGCTTCCGAGCAGCCAGCCTCGCCGAGCACGCGTCCGACGCGCTCCGCTCAGGGCACCCCGGCTCCGAGGCAGCTGGGAGCCGGAACGTCGGCTCCTCGTCCCGTGGCCGCTCCGGTTTCGGGTCAAACTCCGGCTGCGCCTGGTGCGCGGACTCCGGCTCGGACGCAGGCAGCGCGTCAGCCGGGTGCGATCCAGGCGGCGACGCCGACGCCGCGCCAGGCGCCCGCCCCGCGGGCTCAGACTCCGCGGACGTCGGCTCCTGCACCGGCTTCTTCGCCGCGGCAGGCTCCGGTTCCGCGCCCTCGTCCCCGTCCGCGCCGGGTTGCCGATCCGGCTCCTCGGAGCGTGGAGACTCCGGAGCCGCAGCAGCGGCCGGCCGGTGGTCTTCGCCGGGGGCGACGCGAGAAGCCGCAGGACTGATCGGGCGAGCGTGGAGGGCTGACGCACCCGGTGAGGATGATCGCAATGGTCGTCCTCACCGGGTGCGTCGTCTTTGCGCGGCAGGAGGAGAAGGGGAAGAGCATGAGGCTGGGATCGAGGCTTCGCGGCGTTTTCCCACGCGGCTGGTGTCGCTCGGCGCGATGGTGGATCACCGGGATCCGCGAACTGGCATTGAGCACTGCGGCGGCTGTGGCCACCGTGGTGTTCGTCGGCGAGATGATGCGCGCCGTGCGGCATCGCGACGAGCCGCGGACTCTGGCGCACCTGTCCGGCACGTTCGAGGGGTACGTGGCCAGCCTCTTGGGCAACAGCGCAGGCTTGGTCGTTCTGGTCACCATGGCGATCGAGGACGGTCTGTCTGTGGTGCTGACGGCGTTGCTGGCTGGGTGGTGTCTGCTCAACATCGCCATCAGTGCCACGGTGTTCGTCGTGGTCGCCCGGTCGAGGATCCGGCAGTCGGCAGCGTGGGCTGAGCTGGATTTCGCCGAGCAGCACGCGCCGAAGTACGGCCGGCCACCGGAGACGATTGAGGAGTACCGGGCGCAGCAGCTCCAGGAGTAGGTGTCAGAGAAAAGACAGAACCCCGTGGACGTGATGTCCACGGGGTTCTGTGCTGCCTGGGTGGTGCGGCAATCAGCTGTGCTGGTTGCAGTCCTTGGCCATCAAGGCCTTCGCCTGGTCGCTGTCGGCGGGGATGAGCTGGACCTGGTCGATCGAGTAGGCGAAGGTGTACCCGAGCGTGATCATGCTGTTCGACATCGAGATCGAGCCGGATCCCGGGTCAGTGCCCGTCTGGTCGGAGCCGTTGACGTCGTCCCAGAGCACACTGGTCCGGCTGTCGTTGATCGTGCCGGTTGAGAGAACCTGGTACTGGCCCTTGTCGGTCTTGCCGTCCTTGACGATCGAGCCGTGCTTGATGTCGTCGAGGGCCTTCGTGGTCAGCTGGCACTGCTGGTCGCCAGCGGTGACGTTGATGTACGTGATCTTGTGGCCGTCGATTGCGGCGATGCCGCCGCGCGCCCCGTCGGTGATGGAGATGTAGGCACCGTCGAAGCTGGAGGCCTGGCTGCTGCTGGGGCTCTGCGAGGAAGCAGCATCGCTGCTCCCGCTGCAGGCGGTGAGCATGAGAGCACCCGCGGCCAGGGCCGCGGCGGACACGGCGATCCTGGTCCGCGTCGCACGTGCGGTCCTGGTGGAGTTCATGGTGTTCTTCCTTCATTCGTTCTGGACAGTCGGTTTGGTTCAGCTCTGCGGAGGTTGGACCGGCGGCATGCTCGGCATCGGCGGAACCGCAGAGGCCTGACGCGGCGACAGCAGGATGAGGACTGCAGCAGCCAGCATCGCGACCGACAGCAGCGCCAGGAGCACCACGCCCGCTCCGACGGAGGCGTAGCGGGTGCCGCTGACGGAGCCCATGGTCCCGAAGCCGTCGATCATGCCGATCAGGCCGGCGACGATGCCCACGACTCCGGCGGTGACGCGGGACCAGTTCGTCTTGCGGATGACTGCCACGACAGAGGCGGCGATGGCCACGAGCATGGTGAAGAGCAGGAAGCCGCCCTCGCCGCCGGCCTCGTTGCTGAAGTAGTTGACCGAGAAGCCCATGGCTGAAGCGACCGGCATGAACAGCGAGATGATCGCCAGGAACGCCGCGGCGGGAAGGATGAAGGTGGCCAGCCCTCTCAGCTTGGCCAGTCCGGGACGCGAGGTGCTCTGCTGCATCGAGCGCGCGGCGCTTTGCGCGGCGGAGGCAACGCGGTTGCTGAGGAACTCCTTGGCTCCAGAGTTCTCGACGGCCGGCGCGACCTTGGTGTTGAAGAAGTCCCGGGCACCGTTGACGACCTGCTTGGCTCCGTTGGTCATCTGCTGCATCGACGGATCACGGGGCCGGCGCTCGGGAGCGATCAGTCCAGCCTGAACGGCGGCCTGGTACTCGGGCATCGTCGGCTCGCGGAGATGCGTCTGCCGGAACCCGGCGGCCCACTGCTCGGCCGTGACGACTGGCGGAACCTGCGGTCGCGGCGGCACGGCCTGTGATGCTGTTGCATGGCCCTGTGTCGGCTGCTCGGGTAACTGAGGCTGATCCTCAGTCATAATCGCCCCCGCTTTCTCTCGTTCAGTTCTGCGTGTCCAGGCGTTGCCATCTCCACAGGGACCAGCGTCTCGGCTCCGCAGTTCCACACTGCATCCCCGAGACCCCGATCCCGACCACGCCCGGGAGCCGAAGCTGGCCCCCTTGAGGACCACCCGACCGATTTCCGAGCTTTCTTCTCGTACATGAGCACTTGCGAAGGCATTCACAAGCGCACTGTCAGTATTGCAGATTGGTGTACCAGATGTACCACCTAACGACAGAAAGCCAGTCAAAGTCACCTATGGATAGGTGACTTTGACTGGCCAGGACTTAGGCTGTCAGGCGCCTTCTCGGAGGTTGTCGAGTCGATGCTCAGTCAGCGCCAGTGCGACTTCGGACTGGTTGAGCGCGTGCTCGCCGTCCTGGATGCGCCACCGAAGACGCCGCACAGGCGGGGCGTCAGCCTCCTGGTGCGCCAGGTCACCGAGCTCGCGCAGCTCCGCGTACGCGCCCTGCAGCTGCTCCTCGTGGTGCGCCGACCGGACCCTGAGGCGGGCGACCCGCTCTTTCCACCAGCCCACCCGCGACTCGCGGTCGAGCGAGGTCTTCCCCTCGAGCCAGGCACGGAGCTCGGTCTGGTCGACGTCGCTCGGGAGCCCGGTAGCGAGGGGCCCTTCGGGTTCCGGCATGTCGATGGGGATGTGCGACAGCAGCACCGCGGGGGTCGTGTCGAGAGCGTAGGCGATCGCGACGAGGTCGTCGACGGTCACGGGGCGAGCACATCGCTCCATCTCCGCGAGGGCATCGGCTGAGATCGGGTGATCGAGCATCCGGAGCACATAGGCCAGCTCGTCGACGGTCAGCTCGCGCAGCTGGCGGTAGTGGGTGATGGCGTCGGACACAGCAAGGGACGTGGGAAGGGACGACGGCATGCACCGATCATAGGCACGCTCGGCGCGGTCCCCAGGTGGGTTGTCACATTACTCCCGGGCGTCGTCACACAGACCCGTAACCGGTCCCGAGAGAGGTGTTATCCGCGCCCCCTCGGGCCGAGGGCAGGCGCCAGAAGAGGCGCACCTGGCGAAGAAGTTCAGGTCGGTCTTGCCGTCGCAGCCAGTACTGCAGATGTCCCGCGCAGTGGCGCTCATCGAGTCGCAGTCGATCGCCTATTGAATGGCATTCCAAGTCGTGTTTCAATAGAGCGCAATAGTCACTCGGTCCACTCTATGCAAGGCGGGCAACATGTTCGGGCGCGACTCTTCCGCTGATTGCGGTGTGGTTGCGACCGTGCGTGCCTCCTCGGCGAGTCGAGTGCGAGTCTCCACTGCCGCGTCTCGCGCAGTCTCGCTTCGCCCGATTCCCATGGAGGCCATTCAGGTCGGAGCCACTGCCGCTGCACCCATTGCCTTGCGGCGCGATGCCAAGACGACAACTCAGGCCTCGGTCGCACGCCGGAGGAAGGCCGCATAGAACCGCCGGCGCCTCGGCAGCCGTGCCCACCGTCCATGCACTGACATCGGCCCGTGCGGCCGGTGGGGCGTCTCGCCCCATCACCCATGTCACCCCATGAATTGAAGGGATCCCATGCGACTTCGTGCTCCCGCTCGAATTGCCGCCACGGCCATGCTTGCCTTGTCGGTGACCGCCGGCCTGGCCGCGACCACCGCCCCGGCCGCCACTGCGGCCGAGATGCCGTGCAAGCCGCGCGTCTACTACGAGATCAACACCAACGCGGTGAACTTCAGGACGGGGCCGTCGACCGCCTACAAGTCCAAGGGCCTGCTCTACAAGGGCGACTGGGGCAAGAAGGTCGCCACCAAGGGCTCCTGGATCAAGCTCAAGCTCGGCCAGAAGTCCAGGACCGGGCTGGCCAAGAACACCACCGGCTGGGTCGCCAAGAAGTACGCCTACGACTGCGTCCCCATGCAGCTCGACTGAGCCGGCCGCGGCTCGCCGATCCACGCCGGGCAACTCAAGGCGTCATCAGGCAGACATACGCCCCGCATCACTCACCAACGCACCACTCCGCACCCCCACACAGCGCCCAGCACCGGACGCGCCTCTTCCCATGCCCGACAGGGCGGCCTCACGCCGCACTTCTGACGCAGGGGCCCCGACCAGTGGCTACGCCCTGGCCGGGGACGGGGCGACGCCGTGCCCCCTCCTCCCTTTCGGAAGGTTGTTTCCCGATGATCCGCAATCTCGCCCTCCGCTCGGTTGCGCCCGCTGCCCTCGCACTCGCGGCCGCTGCCACCCTGACCGTGGCCTCCGCTCCCGCCGCGCACGCCGTCGGTGAGAACAGCAAGTGCACCGTCAACTGGCCGAACTACGGCGCCACCGTGGCCAAGGCCGGCTGGAACTACCGCACAGGCCCATCCACCGCTTACGCCAGCCGCGGCCTCCTGTACCGGGGCGACAAGTTGACCGTGCTCTGCAGCCGCGGCAACTGGGACTACAGCCAGCTCACCCAGCGCTCCAAGTCCGGCATCCCCAAGGGGACCCGAGGCTGGGTGCGCGACGACGGCCTCTACCAGCTGGCCGGCTGACCGGCCCGGCCCCTCGCTTCCATCCCCTGGGGCGACATCCCCGCGTCCTTCCGGCGCGGGCGCTGGCCCGGCTGCTCGGTGGGGCGTCGTCCGCCCACGGCGACGCCCCCACGCGCCGCCCTTCCCCTCCGGCGCCCGAACCAGCTGACGCCGGCCGCCCCACCAGGAACGTCTCGCCCCTGCTTTCCCCGGAGCGTCCGTGTCAGCCACCACCATGCCCGTCTCCACCGCCAAGGACGCCGAACCGTCCCGACGGCGGCCCTGGCCGCCGACGATCTGGGCACTGCTCGTCATCACCCTGGTGGCGCGCGGCTTCGGCTTCGCCTATCCCTTCCTCAGCTATCACCTCAAGGACCTGGGCTACACCACCGCCGCTGTCGGCCAGGCCCTCGCGGTCTTCGGCATCGGATGGCTCGTCGGCCAGCTGCTCACCGGCTGGGCCGCCGACCGGCTCGGCCGGCGCCGCACCCTCGTGGCCGCCATGCTCACAGCCGCCGTCTGCCTGCCCGTGATGTCCCAGGCACACGCGTTCGCCGCCGTGTGCACCGGAGCCCTGATCGCGGGCATCGTATACGACGCGCCGAGGCCGGTTGTCTCCGCGGCCATCGCCGACCTCATCGCCGACGACGGACAGCGCGCCGCCGTCAACGGCTGGCGCCATGGGGCCGTGAACATCGGCGCGGCGATCACTGGCGCGGTAGGCGGCCTGCTGGCCGGACAGCTTGGCTTCCCGGTGCTGTTCTGGTTCAACGCCGCCGCCTGCGCGGCCTGTGCCCTGCTCGCCCAGCGCTACCTCGACGACGACACCCCGGCCGCCTCCGCCCGCCCCAGCGAGCCCGCCGCGCGCACCCCGCTGCGCTCGGCCGTGCGCGACGCCCGCCTGTGGCTGCTGTGGATGGCCAGTGTGGCCGCCCTGACCTGCGCTGCCGGCATGTTCACCGTGCTGCCGCTGCTGATGGAGGACGACGGGCTCGCCGCCGACGCCTACGGATGGACACAGGTCGCCAACGCCGGCGCCGTCGTCGTGCTCACCCCGCTGCTCAACCCGTGGCTGCGGCGCCGCTGCGACGGGTCCCAGCCAGTCACCGGCCTGCTCGCCGTCGGATCGCTCCTGCTGGGCGCGGGCATGGGCAGCGCAGGCCTCGCCGACACCACGGCGGGCTACAGCCTCGCCGTGGCGGCGGCCGTCCCCGGGGAGATCGTCTTCTTCATCGCCGCCAACGACATCGTCACCAAGATCTCGCCCGTACACGCCCGTGGTCTGTACGCCGGGATCTGGGGTTCAACCCTCGCCGTCGCCGTGATCATCGCCCCGGTTCTCGCGGCCGTGTCCCTGACCTCGGGCGGTGGGGTTCTCGCCGCGCTTACCACCCTTGCCGCCGGTGCCATGGGCGCAGCCCTGTGCCTGCCGCTCGCGGGCCTCACCCAGCGCCGCACCGCCTCCCGTGTGACCGCCGTCCCTGTCCCCGCCGCTACCCGACCGCCGAACCGGAGAACCGGACCATGAGACACAGCACCACATGCCCGAACTCGTGGGCAGCACCGCACAGATGGCCTCCTGTTTCGACAGCCCAGCCCACGCCCGCGCCAGGGGCAGGCCGATGACTGCGATCGCTCCGGCCGAGCAGTCCGCACCGCCGACGGGCGACCGACGGCTGCTGCTCGGTGTCTTCGCCGTGATGGGCCTCGTCATGGCGGTCTGGGGCACGAGGATGCCCTCAGTGCAGAGGGTGGCCAACCTTGGGACGGGCCATCTGTCACTCGTTCTTCTCGGCGCCGCAGCCGGCATGGTCGCCGGGCTCCAGCTCGGCGGGCGCCTGGCCGACCGGCACGGTCCCTCCCGACTGCTGGTCGTCCCCGCCGTCGTCTTCGGCCTCGCCCTGGCTCTCCTCGGCCAGTGCCGCACGCTGCCGACCCTGATCGCGGCCGCCGTCGTCTTCGGCTTCGCACACGGGGTGCTTGACGTCGGCTGCAACGTATCTGCCGTTCACTGCGAGATCGCCTTCCAGCGGTCGATCATGTCCGGGCTGCACGCCGCCTACTCGATCGGTGCTCTGTGCGGGGCCGCGCTCACAGCCGTGACCACCTGGATGTCCCACGAGGTGCTGTTCGCGATGGTCGGTGCCTTCACGGTGCTCGCCGCTGCCACCGCCGTTCCGGCCGTACGAACGGCCACCTCCCTCGACCACGCACCCAAACATCCCGAAGCGGTTCCGGACGAGGCAAAGCCGGCGCAGACCTCCCACACCAAGGTGTGGCTGCTCGGTGCCCTGGCCGCTGCGTGCCTGCTAGCCGAGGGCGCCGCCGCCGACTGGTCGGCAGTGCACCTGCACTCCCTCAACAGCTCCGAGGCAACAGCGGCGGCCGCCTACGCCCTCTACAGCGCCGCCATGGCCGTAGGCCGGCTCGCGGGCGACCGGCTGACCGGCCGCTACGGAGCACCCGCCCTGGTACGCGCCGGCGCCACCCTCGCCGCCGCCGGACTCGGCGCTGCACTGATCGCCGGCAGCGCCCCGGCCGCCCTGCTCGGCTGGATGGCCCTCGGAGCCGGCCTGTCCACGGCCATGCCGGCCCTCATCACAGCCGCCGGACGGGGAGGACCACGCGCCGTGGGCACCGTCGCCACCATCGGCTACCTCGGCCTGCTCGCCGGACCGGCCGCCATCGGGGCGATCGCCTCGCTCACCAGCCTGACCACCGCGCTGGCCCTGCTCGTCGTTCTGACCGCGACCGTCGCTGTCGTCTCCCACCGAGCCCTGGAGTCCCGTTGACCTCTTCCCAGCCCACCACCCCCAGCAGCGCCGGCCTCGAGGCCGTGATCCTCGACTACAACGGGGTCATCGGCCGCCAGCCCGGCCCGCCCCAGTGGGCCCGGCTCGCCGAACTCGCGGGCTGGCACCCCCAGGAGACCCACGCCTTCCAACAGGCCTTCTGGCAGCGGCGGGAGCCCTACGACCAGGGCACCGCCACCACCCACACGTTCTGGAGCGGACTGCTGCGCAACGGGTGCACCGCGCCTGCGGGCAGCACGCTCCTGGCCGCCCTCGCAAGCGCCGACCTCGACATGTGGATCGCCACGGACCCCGCCGTGCTGGACCTCCTGCACACAGCCCACGCCACCGGGCTGCGCCTCGTACTCCTGTCCAACGCGCCCAAACCGCTGGCAAACGCCCTCGACGACGCCGAATGGTGCGCCACCTTGTTCAGCCGGACCGTCTACTCCGCCCGCATCGGAGTGAACAAGCCCCACAAACGGGCCTACGAGGCCGCGCTCGAGGCCGCCGGAATGCCCCACCCCGCAAAGACCCTGTTCGTCGACGACCGGCTGGACAACGTCGAAGCCGCCGAGCAGCTCGGCCTGCAGGGCCTGCACTACACCGGCGACCCGGCCGCACTCGCCCGCCGGCTTCCCCGGCCGCCCGCGGTCACACGCCCGGGCGTCCTCGCTACGAGCGCATGACCGCCCTCGCGACGCCGTCCCACCGGACCGGCACCCGCCGCATCCCGATCACCGAACCGGAGATCCGACCATGAGTCTGACCGCCCTGCGCCCCAACTCCCGTGCCGTGACAAGCACATGGCACTCCTCGGGATCACCGCTGCTCGTCCTCATCGGCGCTGGAAGCCGCATCTGGCGCGGATACGGACTGCAGCACATCGCCGCCCGCCACCGCATCGCCCTCCTAGACGAGCAACCTCCCGCCTGGGCCAACGACCACGCGGCTGTCTCCATGGCCGTCGACCTGGCGGACACCGAGGCCGTCGCCCAGGCCGTTGCCGCGCTGGCCGCTGACCAGGGCGTTTCCGGGGTGCTCACCTATATGGAGCAGCACGTGGCCCTCACCGCCCGGATCGCGGAGCGGTTCATGCTGCCCGGCAACAACCCCAGCGCCGTCGAGGCCTGCCGGGACAAGTACCTCAGCCGCTCCCTGCTCGCCGCGGCCAACGTGCCCTCGGCCCGCTCCTACCTCGTCCCGGACGCCGAGACCGCCGTCGAGTACGCGGTTCTCCTCGGCGGTCCGGTCGTCCTCAAGCCGAGGTCGATGGGGGGCAGCGCCGGCGTCCGCCGGGCCGACACCCCCGACCAGGTCCGCGACGCCTTCCAAACAGCCCGGAGTGCGTCCCTCTTCGGCCTGGAGCACACCGGGACGGCCGGCGTGCTGATCGAGGAGTACCTCGACGGCCCCGAGATCAGCGTCGAGTGCGTCGTCCTGGGACACGACACCGTCCACATCGCCGGCATCACCCGCAAGTACCTCGGTGACGAACCGGACTTCCAGGAGACCGGCCACCTCGTCGACTCATCCGACCCCCTGCTGGCCGACTCCCGGATCCGCCAAGTCGCCCTCGGTGCCCTGAGCACGGTCGGCATCTCCTGCGGCGTCATGCACGTCGAGATGCGCCTGACCCACCAGGGCCCGCGCATTGTCGAGATCAACGCCCGACTCGGCGGAGACCTCATCCCGCACCTGGTCCACCTGGCCACCGGCCTCAACCTGCCCCAGATCGCGGCCGACCTCGCCGTCGGCGCGGACCCCGAGCTGGTCCTCAGCCAGAGCCAGAGCGCCGCCGTCCGCTTCCTCTACCCGCCCGTCACCGGCCATGTCACGGCCCTGAACACCGGCATGTTCGCCTCCTGGCTCAACCGCTTCGAGTGGACCGCCGCACCCGGCAGCCACGTCAACGCCCCGCCCCGCGCCACGCTCCTGGACCGCCTGGCACTCGCCGTCGTCGCCGGACCCGACCCCGACACCTGCCACCGGCGACTCCAGCTGGTCGAAGAACGCAGCGGCGTCCACATCCAGCCCGACACCGTCACCACCGCCTGCGTCGCCTGACACGGCCCGCCTCAACCCTCACAGGAGTCCCGCACCATGGCCCTCGCCGTACCCGTCCTCGCGGCGGCCTCGCCCGCCTACCGCACCGGCACCGCTGCCGTCGTCGCTCCCGCCGACGCCGGCGACCGCTACGTGCCCGCGCTGGTCCGGCACGGCTGGAACTCCGTCGCGGTCACCCAACCCGCCCAGCAGCCCGGCGACAGCGCCGGCTACCTCCGGTACATCACCCACCACGGCAATCTGCGACGCACCGCCGCCCACCTGGGCCGCCTCGGCGTCCAAGCCGTCCTCGCCGGATCACCGGCCGGAACTGAACTCGCTGACCTGCTCGCCACCCGCCTCCACCTGCCCGGCAACGCCCTCGACACGGCGGACATCCGCCGCGATGCCGGTCTGTCCAACGCCCTGGAATGGGCGAGCTACACGCAGACGCCCGAACTCATCCTCCAGCACCCCGACCCCGCCCACCACCACACCTCGTCCCTCTGCCGCACCGATGACGACATCCGCTCCGCCTGGCATCGCCCCCAGGACTCCAGCACCCGGCCGCTGGTCCTGCGTGAGCACATGCCCGGCACCCACTACCGCATCCACACCCTCACCGGCCCCGGCCGCGACGGATCCACCGATCACAGCATCACCGCGATCTGGTCCGAGACCCGCACCGCCGACCAACAGGTATGCCGCGCCGACCTCCTGAGCCGCCGCGGGCTCCTGGCCCGCGCTCTCGCCCTGTACATGGTGCGCACGCTCACGGCCCTCGGCGTCCACTACGGCCCCGCCCACACCACGGTCGCCTTCACCCCCGACCGCGGGCCCGCGCTGCTGTCCCTGCGCACTGACCCTTACTCCGACTTCGCCGCCGACACGCCGCGTCAGGCCACCGGACACGACCCCATCCGTGACACCGCGCTGCTGCTCACTACCGGCCGCCGCCCCGAAGCCCGACGCCAAGTGCGCGCCCACGTCACGAAGATCGCCCTGCTGCCGTGGCGCAACGGCGTCCTGGACCAGGCGCTGCTGCGCACTATCACCACCCTCCCCACCGTCGCCGCCACCATCGCGCTCACCGCCCACACCCCGGTGCGCGCCCGCCAGATCACGGGATGGCTCCTCCTCGTCGCCGACGACAGCCGCGCCATCAACCAAGACCTCCAGGTCATCCGCTCCGCCGAGACCCTCGGCCTGTATGGGAGGCCGGCATGACACCACCGCCGTCGGCCTCACGGGTCCAGGCCGCTTGCCAGGGCCTCGGTTCCTTGTTCGCCCTGGTGGTCCTCGTCCCCCTGCCCGTCTGGAGCGCACCGACGAGGGACACAGCCTCCTCGCTGTGCGCTGGCACGGCCTCCAGGACATCGACGACGAGGTCCTCACTGCCCTGAACGAAGCCGCCGAACGGACACCCCACCCGCTCGTGACCCAGGCCGAACTCGCCCACCACCACGACTCGCACCCCGACCGCTGACACCCTCCGCCCGAAAGGACTCGCTCCATGCGCATCGTCCGCACCCTCCAGCGCACCGCGCCCCTCGCCATAGGAGGTGCCCTCGCCGTCGTGCTCGCCACGACGCCGGCCTCCGCCAGTTCCGGCTGGGTCACCTCCAACGGCGGCGGCGCCGAAGGGATCTACAACTCCTACAACGGCCGGGTCTACGCCTGCGACATCAAGACCGACGGCTACAAGGCCGTGACCCAGGTCTTCGGCTTCGGCGACCGTCTGCTCGTCAGCGTCCAGGACACCCTGAACAACGGCCGGTGTTCCTGGAAGACGCCGACCCTCTTCGAAGGGACGCACAAGATCCGGGCCTGTGTGATGAAGACGAGCAAGGCGCCGACGAAGTGCGGCCCCAAGCGCGAGTTCTACGTGGGCACCTGACCCACCCGGCCCGGCCCCGAGCCCAGGCCACCAGCCCCCGGGGCCGGAGCATCCGCGGCCCCCGCGCCGATTCGTCCGTCCTCAGGAGCCCCTGTGCATACCGTCCCCGCAAAGGCCGACAGGCCACTGTCCGCTGCCACTTATCGCAGCGTGCTGCGGGTCCCCCATGCCTCCCGGCTGCTGATCGGCACGCTCATCGGCCGCCTGCCGTCGGGAATGGCCCCACTCGCCATCGTCCTGGTCGGCACGCACACCGTCGGCCTGCGGGCAGGGAGCGCACTGGCGGCCCTGTACTTGCTGGCCAACGCCGTGGGCGGGCCCCTGCTCGGCCGCCTGGTCGACCGGCAGGGGCAGACGCGCGTGCTGACAGCGAGCGCCGCCGCTGCGGCCGCCGGCCTCCTCCTGCTCACGGCGGGCGGCTCCTCATGGTGGGTCGCGCTTGCGGCGGTGACCCTGGCCGGACTGGCCAAGCCACCGCTGGACGCGTCACTGCGAGCCCTCTGGGGTCCGCTTATGCCGGATCGCGAGCACGAGCGGGTCGCGGTCGCGCTCGACGCTGCACTACAAGAGCTGATCTACATCACAGGCCCGCTGCTGGTCGCCAGCCTGGCCTACATGCTGTCGGCCCGCTGGGCCCTGCTGGCGACAGCGGCTCTTGGACTCACCGGCACTCTCCTGGTCGTCACCGCGCCCCCTTCGCGGTCGTGGACGGCCACGCCGCGCCGGGCGGACTGGCTCGGCCCGCTGCGATCTCACTCGCTGCGGGTCCTCTACCTGGCCATGCTGTTCGTCGGGATCCCGATGGGCGTCCTGACCCCACTCGCCGTCACGTTCGCAGACCGGCTCCACCACGCCGGGCTGTCGGGCGCACTGCCCGCCTCGGTCTCGGCCGGTGCCCTGGTCGGCGGACTCCTGTACGGGGCACGCTCGCTGCCCGGCTCGACATCCGTGCACCTGGTGGTGCTCAGCGCCGGGTTCGCCACGGGCTGGATCCCCCTGCTGGCCGCCGCCAACGCTTCTCTCGCCGTCGCGGCCTGCCTGATCCCCGGACTCTTCATGGCCCCGTTGCTCAGCGCGGCCTACTTCCTCACCATCCGATTGGCGTCGGCCGGCACCGTCACCGAGGCCAGCGCGTTGCTGGTCGCCGCTTTGGACATCGGTTGCGCGATGGGCAGTGCAGCCTCGGGCCTCTTCTTCGCTCAAGCTCTCCTGCCGGCGGGAGGCGCTGCCGCCCTCGTCGTGCTCTGCGCCCTCCGTGGACGGAGACGCCCTCGAGTCCTGCCCGCAGCCATGACCGAACCCCGGCAGGCGACCACATGAACACCGTCCCGCGCCTTCCCTCCTGCTCGAAGGGCTTCCCCGATGACTGCTCCCGCTCGCCCGCTCACGACGTCGCCCGCCCCCGACCACCTCGACGAACTGCGCGCGGCCGTCGTGCAAGGGCTCGGGACGTCCCCGAAACAGCTCGCGCCGAAGTGGCTGTATGACACGGACGGAAGCGCCCTGTTCGACGAGATCACCCGGCTGCCGGAGTACTACCCGTTCAGGACGGAGCAGGCGATCCTCGCCGACTCCTGCCCGACCATCGCCTGGCTCACCTGCACCAAGACCCTGATCGAGCTGGGCTCCGGTTCCTGCTCGGACAAGACGCGTCTGCTGCTCGACGCGCTCGCCGGACAGCTCACCGCGTACGTCCCGGTCGACGTGAGCTCCAGCGCACTGGCCCGGGCCTCCGTCTCCATCACAGCGCAGTATCCACAACTGGCGGTGAAACCTCTCCTCGCCGACTTCACCGCTCCGTTGGACCTTCCGCCGACCGACGGGCCACGGCTGATCGCCCTCCTCGGCGGGACCTTCGGCAACCTGCTCCCGCCCGATCAGGCGGGGTTCCTGAGCTCCCTCGGCTCCCGCTTGGCCCCCGGCGACCGCCTGCTCCTCGGCGTCGACCTGGTCAAGGACCCCGCCGTCATCGTTGCCGCCTACAACGACGCGGCCGGTGTGACGGCCCAGTTCAATCTCGGTCTTCTGCGGCGCCTCAACCGCGAGCTGGACGCCGACTTCGACCTCGACGCCTTCGAGCACGTGGTCGTCTGGGACGCCGACCACGAGTGGATCGAAATGCGGCTGCGCTCCCGCCGCGACCAGACCGTCACCCTGCGCGGCGCCGATCTGGTGGTGCCCTTCACGGCTGGTGAGGAGCTGCGCACGGAGATCTCGGCCAAGTTCCGCCCCCGTGGGCTGGCTGCCCAGCTCAACGCCGCGGGCCTGGAGCTGAGCCACTGGTGGACCGACCCCAGCCACCTCTACGGGCTGGCCATGATCGCACGCGCCGACGACGTCCCGCAGGCGGCGTAATGCCCGTCCCCGCCGCTGTCTTGCAGGCCACGGCCCGGTCTCGGGCCTCCCGTTCCAACCGAAGGACGACGATGCGCACCACCGACGGCTCAGCGCAGGCCATACGCCCCATTCCACTCCTGGGCGCCGGCTCCCGCCGCTACCGCGAAGTCCTGCTCGAGCGGATCTCGGCCGTACACCCGGCCCTGTTCACCAGCGCCGGGCCCCAGGCGGCATCCGAGGCGGACCACCGCGGGATGCGCGAGCGGCTGGAGCGGGGAGCGCGCGCATGAGCGTGGTCGAGACACCTCCCGCTCACATCGAACGGACCGCGCCCGCTCGCCACGCCGAAGAGCGGCAACCCGTGCACTGGGGCGCCGTGCTGCGGCTGCCGTATGCCGCCAGGCTGCTGGCCGCCACACTCGTCAGCCGAGTGCCGCTGGGCATGACGCCGGTCGCGCTGCTGATGGCCGCGCGGGCCAACGGCCACGGATACGGCGCCGGGGCAGCGCTCGCCTCCCTGTACGGACTCGCGGTAGCCGTCGGGCAGCCGCTGCTTGGCCGTCTGGTCGACCGGCGGGGACAGACCCTCACGCTCCTGGGCGGCTCCATCCTGTCGGCAGCCGCGCTCTTCATCCTCGCGGCTGCCGAAACGGAAAAGCTCCTTCTCGCGGCCACAGCCGTCGTCGTTGCGGGAGTAACGGCCCCACCGAGTGAGGGGGTCCTGCGGGCCATGTGGCCCGCTCTCACCCCCACGCCGCAGCACCTGCGTGCGGCTCTGGCCCTCGACAGCGGATGTCAGGAACTCGTCTACGTCGCCGGCCCCCTCGCCGCCGCTGCTGCCGCGTCCGTGGCGCTGCCCGGGCTCGCCTTTGCCCTGGCCGCCTGCCTCGGCTTGGGAGGGGCCCTCATTGTCGCGGCGTCGGCTCCCTCACGCACATGGCGGCCCGCTCCGGTTCGCCGCGGACCGCTCGGTGCTCTGCGCTCGAACGGCATGCGGTGGATGCTGCTCGTCCTCACCGCAGTCGGCGCGACACTCGGCGAGCTGTCGGTGGCCGCCCTGACGGCGAGCGAGCGTCATACAGCTGAGTGGCTGGCGGGCGCTCTGCCGGCCGGAGTATCGGTCGGGGCCCTTTTGGGCACAGCCGCGTGGACCGCACTGCCGCTGTCGGTTCCCCTCGGCCAGCAACTCGCCCTGAGCAGCGCACTGTTCGCGGCCGCCTGGGTACCGCTGTGCCTCGACCCGCCCCCGTATGCCGCACTCGTCCTGGCGGTGCTGCCCGGCATGGCCTTCGGAGCGTTACTGACCTGCGCTTATCAAGTGGTCGCCGAGCTGGCTCCGCCCGGCACGCTCGTCGAGGCGTACGGCTGGCTGATCGCCGCCTTCGGGCTGGGCCAGGCCCTGGGCACGGCGGCCGCCGGATTGTTCGCGGGCCCGTGGATCCTCCCGGCCGCCACGGCTGCCCTCGCCCTCATCCTCTGCGTCCCGGTCTGTCAGCGCCTCGCGCTCCGCACGGCAACCGGCCGATCCCTCCACCCGTCGCCCGAGAGGCCGTCATGAGCAACTCCACGTCGCCGTCCTGGCCGCCCGCCGACCGCCTCGACCGGGCCCTTGCCTTCAGCCACGCGAAGGGGCGGGCCGCGCTCGGCCTCTACCTGCCACTCGGCTACCCCACCCGCACAGCCAGCATGGACGCGCTGCAGCTTATGGCCCAGTCCGCCGACGTGCTGGAGATCGGCATCCCGTTCCACGACCCGGTCATGGACGGCCCCGTGATCCGGGAAGCCGCCGCCCAGGCACTGGCCGGCGGCTTCCAGATGCACGATGTCTTCACGGCCACATCCGAACTGACTGCCTCCACGCCTGCCGCGCTGCTGGTCATGTCGTACTGGGCCCCGATCGCGCAGTACGGCATCGAGCCCTTTGCCCGTCGGCTGGCCGCTGCGGCGGCGCGGGCGTACTCATCCCCGACCTTCCCCCGCCAGCGGCGGAGGCATGGAGAGCAGCAGCAGCCTCGGCCGGCCTGCACACCATCCCCCTCATCCAGTCCCGCGCCTCCACGGCGCAACTGGCGGCGATCGGCGCTTCCCACAGCGGCATGGTCTACGCCCCCGCGACCCCCGGCCTCACGGGCTCCCAACACCCGCTCAGCCCCGACCTGCCGAGGCTGGTCCACCGCCTGCGCACCACAACCCACCTGCCGGTCGCGGTCGGCATCGGCATCAGCACACCGGGCCAGGCCGCACAGGCGTCCGCGTACGCGGACGCCGTTGTGGTCGGCTCGGCTGTCATCCGGCTCATGCGAGACGAGCCCAACACGCCCGCCACCGCCGCCGACGAGATCGCCCGCGATTTCGCCGCCGGAGTCCGCCGCGCCTTGCGCTCCGCAGCCTGACCCGTCCCCAGTTCCTGAAGGAGCTGCCACCATGCCCCATTCCGCACCCTCGGTCCCGCGCTCGCGCCGCCTGACCGTGCTCGCCGTCGGCGTCGCCACGGCCCTCACCCTCACCGCCTGCGGCGCACACTCGGGCACCGGCGCGACCAGGGAGAAATCTGCCTCGACGACCAGCGCGGGCAAAGAGAAGACGACGTTCAAGCTGGGTGAGGCCAGCCCGGTCCAAGAGAGCCAGATGCAGCGCTCCCGAGAGGCCACCTACACGGTCACGCCCACCAAGGTGGTCGTCGGCAGCAAGGCCGACATGGACAACTCCGGGCTTGAGCAGGAAAAGGAAGACGGCCCCCAGGTGCCCGTGTACGTCTGGTCGACGCTCACCCACAAGAGCGGCAGGCCGATGGCGCTGGGCGACATGGATGACGATCTGGTTGTCAGAACGGATACAGGCCAGCGCACCCGTGCCCTCATCGTGCTGCTCGGCCAGGCGCATTGGCCCAACTGCCCGGCGTTCGACTCCGACAAGAGGCTCGCCGCAGGCCAGTCGCAGCGCATTTGCACCGCCTTCCTCATCCCACAGGGCCAGAAGGTCGCCGCAGTCCAGCTCAGCCAGGGCTTCTACAGCAAGCCCCTGGAGTGGCCCGTGAAGAGCTGACCGGACGCCGCTCCAGCCACCCTCACCGCGAGAGCGGACGCGGGGACCGTCCGACCGCCGCCCCCACAGCACTGATGCCCGCCCGCCGGAGCGGAGCACCCCTTCCCCCGCTCGATTCCACCAGGAGTGATCCAGATGACCTTCCCCCAACAGCACCCGTTCCCACGCCGTATGCGTGCCGGTGCCGCAGCCCTGGGCGCAGCGGCGGCGCTGTGTCTCACCGCCTGTGGACCAGGCTCGGACACCGGCTCGGCCCCCACTGCGAGCGCGAGCCCCGCTCCGATGGGGGTCGTCGACCACAAGACTGCCGGGTCCATCCTCGACCACTACCAGGAGATCAACAACAAGGCGAACAAGACGCGCGACGCGAGCCTCCTCGCCACCGTGGAAGCCGGCCAGCTCTACGCCCGCAGCAAGGCCGACTATGAGCAGTTCGACACCCTGAGCGCGAAGGAGAAGAAGGACTACGGCACCCCGTTCTACTTCACCCGGCGCTCCTTCTACATCCCGCCCACCGGCAACTGGTTCGCGGCCGAGGCCTCCGCTAACGGCACGAACCACACATTCATGATCTTCGAGAAGTCCGCCGACACCGGCGGCACCTGGAAGAAGGTCATCTCCCTGTTCCCGGAGCAACAGCTCCCGACCCCCCGGACCAAGGGCGGCCTGGCCGTCCCCGCCGACGCGGACACCCCGGTCGGCAGCCTCGCACCCAGCGGCGTCACCAACGCCATCGAAGACCTCTTCGCCAGCGGCGGCACCAAGGACGGCAGCAAACTCTCCCACGCCAACGACAACGCCAAGGCCATCCTCAAGACCTACAAGGAACGCGGCGACCACCTGGGGTCCCAAGCCACGGTGAACTTCTTCCCGATCACGCCGACCCACGACAAGACCTACACCCTGACCACCTCCTCCGGCGTCCTGGCGATCACCTCTCTCGCCCACAAGGAAGAGACCCTCGTCACCAACGCCGGCCTGCACATCACCCCCGGCAAGACCGAGTCGGTCTACAACAAGACGCCGCGTGCCGTGGTGGTGGACAGCTTCCAGGGCGAGGCCGTCGTCCACCTGCCCCGCCAGGGCAAGCCCGAGATCCTCGACTACCGCTACGCCCTGGTCGACTCCCGCTGACGGCCCCATCCCACCCCACCCCACCCGCCCCATCCAGCCACGACCGAGGAAGACCACCATGCCCCTGGGCCCGTCACTCACCACCGACATCCACGAGACGATCATCGTCCTTCCCGGCGGCGGCATCCACGCCCAGGGGCTGCGGCAAGACGGCCACCCCGACCAGGCCGAGGCCCTCATCGAGCGCGTCCGCGGCCCCCTGCGCGCCGCGACCCAGCGACACGGCCGACCGATCCGGCTGTCCATCGGCCACCCCTACGGGCACATCGACCAGCAGCAGATCGCCGCCGACGGCACGGTCTACCCCGGCCAGGACCCGCCCGCCAACACCCAGCCCGTCGACCCGATATGGAACCAGGGGATCCCCGAGGACACCGGCCTGCTCGAGACCACGCGCGCAGCTCAGCGCGCGGGGCACTGGCGTGCCGCACAACAGGCCGTCCACCGTGCCACCCAGCACCTCATCGCCCGCCACGGCCGCGACCACCCGTACGCAGCGATGGGCACCGAACTCCAGGCGTACTTCGCCGTGATGGCCCAGGACCGCGCCGCCGCTGCCTCTCTCTACACCGAGGCCGCCGTCGCGATACACCGGCTCGGCGGCCCGCCAGAACAAAGCCGCCGCACCCTGGTGAACGCCATCGCCGCCTGGCTCCACTCCGACCGCGACACCAGCCCCGACGGAGCAGGCTTCGCCGCCGCCCACGCACTGATCCGCATCACCCCCTACGACCACACCACCCTCGCAGCCCTGCTGCACCGACTGACCAGGGACCGCGCATGACAACCCTCTCCCCGCCGCGTCCCGCCACCCACCCGCGCTACCGCAATCTCACCGGCCGCGGACGGGCGTACCGGGCACGGCCCGTCCGCCAGGCCCCGCGCACACCGCCGGACGCCCTGAAGCCGCGTTTCTCGCACGCCGCCGCGCTGCCGCCCCGCCTCGTGCTGCGGGCTCCGCGGCCCAGTTCCACCCCGTTCACCGAGCCCGCCCACGAGCCGCGCACAACACGGGGTCGCCATGGGGGCCGCGGAGCAGGTTTCCGATGTAGGCGTCTACGTGGATGACACCCCGGTGTGGGAGTGGGTAGGTGAGATCCCGAAGCTGCTCGTCGAGTTCTTGGACGCTGTCGCCGAGCCACGCCTGGTCCCCGGGAGGGAGGATCGACGAGTCGGCCAGGCGTTCGCGCATCTCCCGGATGGGCTCCCACCGGGGAAGGCCGAACTCCGGCGTGGGCAGGGCGTGCAACTGGAGCAGTGGGCCAGCGAGTTCGTAGGCACGCGGCGTCGGGCGGCCGTCTTGCGGCAGGTAGAGCCAGAACGTGGCGATGTGGTCGGTTTCGTTGATGAGTAGCGGCTGAGGGATCTCGGGCAGCAGACGGACGGCGGGGAAGTCGACGGCTTCGAGCCAGCGCGCGACCTGAACGAGACGTTCGGTGTCCGCCAGGAGAGTGGCAGACGGGGCGATACGGACGATGACCGGATCGCCGGGGATCTTGAAGAGCGCGTTCATCGTGACATGGATCAACTCCGGTTTATTTGTCTGCGGCAATCCGGCGTGCTGGCAAGCGAGTTGGGCCGTGCGGTTGAGTCGGTGTTGGGCGAAGGGGCCACGGGACGTCACCAAGGGAGCCACCCGCCCATTCACCGGCCGGTCGCGCGGGGCAGCATGATGCTCTCTCTGTAAGCGGGCACCTCATCGATGGCCGCCCGTCCGATGGGGGCGTCGCCGAACCGCCCGCGCAAAAGGTGAAGGACCCGAGCGCAGCGGACGTTGACGCTTGCGACGCGCAGGTGAGGTGGCAGCCCACCATTGCCGCTGGCACTGACAGCGCCTATTTCCGGTCGGGATCTATCCCGGTGGCCGGTTTGTGGTGCATGGTGTGCGGACGGCCCCTCACCCCCAGGTGGAGGCCCCTCGGGCCCTGCCGCTTCCCCCCGTGGCGGCGGGGCCCGCCGCGCCTCCCGGCTCCCCACGGGAGGCCTCGCGGCTGCCCGCGCGCGCCGGCTTCTCGCGGGTACGGGGCCACGGCGTCACAGGTCGCCGGTATCCAGCCCGAGGTCGGTCATGGGCTGGGTGGTGGTGACGACGTCGACAGGGTGGGCGCGGGAGTAGGCAGTGAGCGCCAGGGACAGCTTCGGTTCACTCGCGGAACGCGCGCGAACGACGACGCGATCCCGACGGGGCCCCAGGACGATGGCCGGCGACCGAGGCAGGAGCCCGGGCACCGTGTCGGCCGCGAAGAACAGGTTCGTCTCCTTCACCAGGTGCCGGTCGGGTCCGTGCAGGTCGCACAGCGCACACACCAGCTGGTGCCAGCCCAGCCCCGCCTCGTGCAGGCTCGGCGGGAACTGCTGCCGGAAGGCTCGCATAGTTCGTCCCCTCATTCATCCGTGTTTGCCGAGAGTGGGCAGTCCACCCGAGATCGTTCGGACGCTGCGTCCGCGCCGGGAGGATCGTTTGGCCAGCAGCAGTTGGCGGGCCATCGTGCTCCACTGTGCGGCGTCGTCTTGGTTCCCCGCGGCTCTCTGCTCGCGGCCGGCCGCGAGCATGGCGGCTCGGGTCTTCCCGTACAGCGGCTCCGCGATCGAGGACACGGCTCCGCTGATTCGGACCGCGCCTTCCCAAACCCGCTGGCAGAGCACCAGACGGTGGTCCGCGCCGTCCTCCGCCAGGCGCACGGCGTACAGGCCGGCACGGCTGTTGCCGAGCGAGATCTTCCCGAGCTGTATCAGGAGTTCCGGAGAGCACGGCAGCAGGACTTGATCCGGTGTGGTGCCGCGTGCGGGCGCTAGCGACACGAGGTCGAGACACTCGCCTTCCCATCGAACCCACATGCCGAGCGTGGGCCAGGCGATGGCAGGGTCGAGCGCGGGGTGTGGCGCCCTCGCGTCCATGCGAGGGTCTCCCGGTCCTTGAGCTCTGTCTCGCGGCTGATCGGTCATGACGCGTTCGGTCGCTGGCCGAGCCAGAAGGCGGCGACGGAGGGCTGGTCGATACCGGCGGTCGAGCCGTCGTGAGCAAGGAACTCGGTCGGAGCGATGTAGCCGTCGCCCGGATCGAGGCGGATGCGCAGGCAGCGCAGCAGGTGTCCTGCGGTGACGTACCGGCGGATGTCCTCGGTGTGGGGGTGGTGCCGGTCCGGGTCGGCGTGGAGCGTGCGGCAGATCTGCTGAATGTCGTGGTCGCCGATGAGCAGGTAGCGCGGGCCAGGGCCGAGGTTGAGGCAGAGCCGTCGGCGACCCTGGTGGCGTCGGGCGTACGGCAGTCGGTCGAAATTGTCGACGTGCAGTCCGATCCGGCGACCGGTGGTGGAGTCCTCTGTGGTGGTGGTCCAGTGGCCGGGGCTGGCCGCGCACCCCAGGAGGGTGGTGGGCCAGCGACCGTCGAGGGGGTCGAGGCGGGCGGCGGCTTCGCGGCGGCCGGCCAAGTCGTCGGAATCGAGGTCCGGCAGCGGTCGGTGTACGAGTTCGATCCGGATGCTGTCCGGCACCGAGTCATCGGCACGATGCTGCTCGGCGTCGGCCGCGGCGATCGATTTCCAGTTCTCGTCGGGGACGATAGCGCCGTCGTCGTAGTCGGACTCGCTGGTGGTCTGCCGGACCGGTGCGATGTCGCACCGGCCGCGTAGGTCGTCGAAGGAGTGGAATACGAGCTGTGGGCCCATGGCCGTGCCTCCCCAGGGCAGGTGCGGGGCTACTTGTCGTCGAGGTCTTCACCGAAGGTGACGTCCAGCTCGGCGGCGAGGGCCTCGGCGAGTTGGAGTGTCTGGGCGTGGTCGATGACGATCTGCTTGAGCGAGGCCAGGCCGCGGAGCTGGGAGAGGTCGTTACCCCGGAGGTCCAGGCCGCGGTTCTTCCCGCCGTCGAACTCGGTCAGCCGTAGATCGCAGTCATCGATCAGGGCGGCGCTGAGGTCAGCGGCGGCGAAGGTGGTCTCGCGTAGAGAGCACTTGGCGAAGATCACCGGGCCGGTGGCCCGGACGCGGGTGAGGGTGCTGTAGTCGAACTTGCAGTTCTCGAACAGGACGTTGTCGAGCGTCACGTCTTCGAGTGCGGCGCCCATGAGCTTGCAGTCGCGGAAGACGGCTCGGGAGATCTTGCTGTCGGTCCACTGCAGGGAGGACAGGTCGCATCCGGTGAACTCCACGGAGTCGACGCGGAGCTTCTCCAGGCGGGTGCGCTGGGCCTTGAGGCCGGTGATGCGCCCGTCCATCAGGTGGGTGTCGGCCAGGTCAAGGTCCCGCAGGTCAGCGCCGGCGTAGTGGAACTCCGCCACCCGGCCACGACCGCCCTCCAGCGAGGTGACGTTGGAGAGGTACAGGCCCGGCTCATTTAGGGCAGGGAGCGTGACGCTCGTACGGCGGATCGTGCGGGTGTCCATCAACAGCCTTTCAGCGCGGTGGCTCGGTCGCCGGTGCTGCTGGCACGCCCCAGGCGTGCCAGCAGCGGCGCGGCCTACTTCTTCTTGTTCCAGTTGTCCCAGGTCGGGCGGTTGTCGAAGGGGGCCGGGTTCTTCGCCCAGTTGTCCCACGTGGGCCGGTTGTCCCACGTCGCTTCAACGATCACCGGGGGCGGGACGTCGTGCGTGGCTATCAACTCCATCACGACGGGGGTGTCGGATGTGGCGAGTCGGTCCAGGATCTTCATGCAACAGCCTCCTTGGTTGCGAGCGTGGACAGGGCCGTGACCAGGGCCTGCCGGGAGACCCGGCAGTAGTTGGTCTCGGTGGTCGTGAGGTCACCGTTCTCGAAGTAGCGGTTGGCGGCCTGGGCGCCGCGGCAGAAGTCGAAGAACTCGCATTCGGCCTGGCAGCGGTCCAGGCCAGTGAGAAAGTCGCGTACGTAGCGCAGCCGGTGGGCATCACGGAGGATCTCGGGCAGGGGGCGGTCAAGGATGTTGCCGGCCACGAAGTCGCCGTACTCGGGCGCCGCCGTGTCCGCGAGTTCCGGGGAGAGCAGGACCACGTCGCCCTTCCAGGAGACGGTGGGGATCGGGTCGAGGCGGCGCCCGTCCCACTCACCTCTCCGGCCGGAACGGATCAGCTGGAGGTACTCGGCGAGACGTTCGACTTCCCGGACCGCCGGGGCGCCAGGATTCCGGCGGGTCCAGGTGAGGGTGCGGCACCAGAACTCCTCGGCCTGGCCAGCGGTGGGCAGCTGGCGGTCGGTGTTGACCCCTTCGATCTCCTCGATGTTGAATCCCACCGAATGGCCGCCCAGAGAGGTCAGGAACTCCAGCAGTTCCTCCGGCATCGCGATGCCCAGGGTGCCGACCACCGAGATGACGGAGAACGGGATGCCGTGCTCGCGCAGCTGCGCGATTCCGCGCAGGATCCGGTCGAAGGCGGGCTTGCCTCGCAGGTCGACGCGCTCGGCGTTCAAGGCGGCCGGGCCGTCGACGCTCACCCCGACGCGGACGTCGTACGCGGCCAGCAGGTCGCACCACGTCTCGGTGATCAGCGTCGCGTTGGTCTGCACATAGTGGTGGACTCGGCCCACCCGCCGCAGGGCCTCGAACTGCGCGAGCAGCGCGGCGAACTTCTGCTGGCCCACGGCGAGCGGCTCCCCGCCATGCCAGACGATGCCGATCGGATGGCCGCTGTCGTCGAACTGGGCCACCGCCTGCGCCAGGGCCTCGGCCACCTCCAGCGGCATCTGGTGCTTGAGCTTGCGAAACGGCAGGTAGCAGTACCGGCAGTCCAGATTGCACCAGGTCGTGGGCTGCACCACCACGGTCTGCGGGGCCGCAAACCGCTGCTGGTACCGGGCATGCCACGGGGACGGGCGAGAGCGCATCGGGGTCCTCTCCTCGACGGACAGGGGCATCGCCGACCGCGAGCGGGAGCCGCGGGCCGGGGATACGACCACAATCCGTCCCGCAGTGACGTGTACGCGATGACATCGCGCTGTCATTGCCGATGACATGTCATCGGCGCGGCGCTGACACTGCGCTGAAGTCGCTTCACCTGCACGGGAGTTCGAGTGGTTGCCTGTGGGCTATCGTGGCGGGGTGCCTCGCTCGATTCTGATCCACGACGGCCAGACCGCCCGCGACATCGGTCTGGTGTACTGCTGCTCGGGCTACCTCGTCGAGCGTGGCAAAGTGCTGCTCGTGCACCACAACCGCTTCGACAAATGGGTTCCGCCGGGCGGTCATATCGAGCCCGGGGAGTCCTTCGCGGGCACGGCGGTGCGCGAGTTCAAGGAGGAGACGGGGCTGCTGGTGGAGGCGATCTCCAGCCAGCCGGCCATCCACCCGGCCGACCACAACGCCACACCTGAACCCGTGCCGTTCTACGTGGACATCGAGCGCGAAGGCTTCCCGACGCCGGCGCTGGTCCAGTTCTTCTACGTCCAGCGGCAGCCGGGCACCCGGGAACAGGCCGTGGAGGCGCAGCTCGAAGAGGTGCACGGAGCCGCCTGGTTCGGCCTGGAGGACCTCGACACCCTCAAGACCTTCGACCAGGTCCGTTCCCTGGCGCGGTTCGCCCTGCTGAACTACCCGGTGGCCGGGGAGCGCGCCACGTCGTAGGCGGCGGCCTACCGCCCCGCGAGGCGATACCCGCTGGCCCCGTCCACCGTACTGGCCAGCAGTAGCCGGGCCGGGGCGCCGCCGAAGACCGCAGAGACGGCCCGGTTGAGGCGCTGAACGTACTTGGGCACCGAGGACGGAGCGACGTAGAGCTTCGCCGCGATCCGCTCGGTCGACATTCCGGCCTCAGGAGCGTCGTACACGACCTTCACCACGTCGAACAGGCGCTCCGACAGCTCACACGCCACCCTTCCTTCGCTGTCGCGCGCCCCGAGGAGGACGGTCCGGCCAGGACCGAGGGCGACATGGACGATGACCATCTCGGCCGACGCCTCGCTCGCGTCCTCGGAGGCGGGGTCGGCAAGGTTCAACCGGGCCAGACGCTGCATCGCTTCCTCGTAGGCCGACACCGTGTAGTACGCGGCCCGGATGGTGGCGCGCTTACCCGAGGCACCCGGCTCGTTCCACAGTCCGGCCTCCGGGTCCCACAGGCCGTTCATCAACTTCCACGCCTTGGCGAGGCGGGGATCACGCGGGCTCGCACCGGCCCGGATGGCACTCTGGGTGCACAGCGCGTACGCCATGTGCTCCCAGGCCGTGCCCTGCACATCCTTGTCGTCCTCGACGAACTCCTCCCACCGGTGGTGGTTGTGCAGCAGCCACTGTCCGGCCTCGACGACCACTTCGGACAGCCGCTTCCGCTGCACCGGGCCGTGCACCCCACCCGCCTCCCGCGGGCCGTCCCGAAAGGCAGGCTCGCCGCCGGGCCCGGTGCCCGAGCAGACGGCCGACAGCGCGAGCAGGCACAGCGCGGTCTTGCTCGGGCTCGGCTCGGTGTCGATATAGGTACGCCATCCCCATGCCCCGCTGGGGCGCCGGTGGTAGAGCAGACCACGCACTCCGTGGCCGATCAGCGGCTCGACGCGCTCCAACAGGCTGCTGGTCTCCACCCCGCCAGGTAAGAGGAGCCCAGGGCCGAAATCATGGAGGGTATCTCGGAGCTCGGCGAGCCGGTGCACCACCAAGGCGGTCTGGTGCAGCGAGGTGTCGTCGAGTCCGAGGACTTCGGGCCAGCCGTGGTCGACCTGGTGATCCTCCAGCCAGCCGACGCACCAGGCCGCGGTCTCCGCGACGCCGTTGTGGTGGAAGAAACGGGAGTGGGACAGCAGTCCGGCCAGGCCGAAGGCGATGAACCGGGTGTGCTCACCACGGCCGCCTTTGGGCCGGGGCCGCGAGTGCTCCGGGATGGCGCCGGTGAGGAAGTCGAGCCCCTGTCGAACCGGCTGTCCGGCGATGCCGGCGGCCCGCAGAATCGGCAGGACCTCGCTGGTGTTGACGATGGACGAGACCGAGGTCAGGGTGAGGCCCCACCCGCCGTCGTACCCCTGGTTGTGCAGCAGGGTCCGGGCAGCCTCGCTCACTCTGGTCTCGAACGCCGCGAGCCCCACGTGCGCACTCTTCATGATTCGCCTCCGCCGCCGAACGACCCGGACCGCCGGTCGGACCGTACCCAACTCGCCTACTGCTAACGCGCGTTCAGGGTCGAGACGCTACGGTGCATGGTCATGAATCCGTTCGCGGCCGGCCCGCGTCCCGGCCCGCAGTTCGAAGCGCTAACGGAGGCGCTGCGCAAAATCGGGCGGGAGTGCCCTACTCCCCTTGGATGCCCGAGGGGGACGAGACCACCGTCGCCCGCTGGGTGCGGCAGGCCCTGTCAGCGGTCCTGCACTCGCCCAGCACTCGCCCTTCGAGGGCCCGCGCGGCGCCGCCGACCGCGAGACGCTGTCCAACGTGCTGCGGTACGCCGAGGGCTGGGAGAGCCTCCGGGTGGACCAGAACGAGGAGGAGGCGGCCGAGCACGCGTTGGTGAGCATGATGCGCGCGGCAGAGTGGACCTGACGGGGCGCCCGAGCCGGAGCAGCCGTGAGATCTTCCCACAGAAGACTGCTCAGCATCGCTGAGCTGCGGCTACGCCGGGCTCCGCCCGCTCGGCGTGATCCGGGAGCTGGGCCGGGCCCTGCCAGGCGGGTCCTACTGCGCAACGTGCCGGGCGACCGCGTCGACACCGAGGCGGGCGTAGCCCTCCAGGGAGGGGACGGAGGTGTGGCGGGAGCGGGCCAGGTGCCCGACGACGACAGCCGGCGCCTGCTCGCTGAGATCGTGCTGGGCGAGGCCGACAGCCGACTGCCGCTGAGGTCCCGGAACCTGCACCGAGTTAAGAACAAGGCCCGCATGCTGCGCGCGCTCTATGAACGGCTGGACCGGCTCCAGGACGCCGCACCCGCCGCGGAGACGACCGTAGTGGTCTCCCCCTGATCGTCGCCCGGGGCCGCCTCCCCCGTCGGCTCCGGCCGACCCGCATGAGGCCCCCGGCGGCCCGCTCTGCGCCAGCGGCCGCCGGGGGCTTCCCTTGCGACGGGCTGCTTCCCCAGGGGTCAGGTGGGGGTGATGTCGGCGGGCCGGTTGTGTGGTGGGGTAGTGGTGAAGAAGGCGCGCAGGGGCTGGCCGATGTGGTTTTCGCGGCCTGGGTTTTGGACGGCGGCATCGAGCAGGGGCGCGAGGTCCTCGGTGTCGGAAGGGGTCAGGATGAGCCAGCGCAGGATGACCTGCAGTGTGAGGAGCCGGAGATTTCGCAGCTCTTTCAGTTTCTCCTCTTCTGTCTGGTCTTTGATCACGTCGCCGTGGACGTAAATGGATCGGGCTTTGTAAGCACGTCGGACGATGCCCTTGGCCTCTTCTTGGTGGTCACGGGTAAGAAAGAGTGCAGCCGCGCGGGAGAGGATGTTGGCGGTGATGCGCCCGCCTGGGTCGTTGGGGCTGATCAGCAGGGCTTCCAGGGCGATGACGTAGTCAAGGCGGAGTTCGTCGGCCTCCACCTCCCAGACGCCGTCGTCGTTGTAGGTGCGCTGGTAAGCGGCCAGGAGGTGCCGGGCTGCGCGTTCCAGTCGCCGGGCACGCCGGTTGAGGATGCGCCGCTCGTGGGTCGCGCCTGCCATGACCGCGTCGATCTTCGCCGAGATCGCGGTGCAGAAGTCAGCCAGGGCTGGAAGGGATTCGGCCGAGACATGGAAGGCTCCGGTGTCGCGGACCTCAGCCTCCTCCTCTTTCCCGTACTGGCCTTCATAGACCTGGATGGTCGTCGGCACGTCTCTGGGGTTCAGATCGAAGCGGCGTCCGCGCGCGACGGTGAAGACCGAGTCCACCCGGAGAAGTTCGCTGTCCCACAGCATCAGAGGAAGGAGCGCTTGCCAGTGCTGGGCTTCCGCGCGCGGGCCGGTGAAGTCGAACCAGGTCGGACGGCGTGTGACGGTGCGGCTGGGGTCAGGAGCATGGAGAAACGGTGCGCCGGTGATCAGGTCGAGATCATGGCTCCGGCGCTGCAGGACGTTCAGCGCAGGCATCGGGATCGTCTGATTGAGTTCGTCCGCAGTGAAGGTCTGCAAGGTGTGCCGCCCCAGCGGAATCCGTGTTCCCTGGGGGAAGGTGCCGTTGAGGAGCAGCCATCGCTCGGAGACCGATGCCGGGCCAGTACAGAAGGTGACGAAGCTGTCCGCGACCTCGGAGACGGGAACCGGCACGCCCCGGGCAATGAGACGTGCCGCCTCACCCAGTCCCGACTCCTCCAACAGCGTTCGGGAGTTCGGGACCCAGTCTCCATCGAGCTTGGCGTAGAGGTCGGGGTGCTCTTCCCTAGGCGCTGCGGCGGCCACCTCTCTCACCACGTCCTCCCAGTGGGGCTGGAGCATCAGTACCACGATGGACTGGGGTGTTGGGGACAGACCACCCGCGTACTCGAGCCACGACAACACAGCCTCGCGCAGGGAGAGATGCTTGCTCATACGGCCTGAATGTAGCGGCCCCAGTCGCATCTGGGCAGCAGATTTCCAGCGGCGGAACCAGTAGCGACCGACCATCGTTCGAGCAGCAGCTGACTACCACGTGACTCGTACCTCGCAGCGTTGTTGAACAGCGAAGGTCCCGCGCCAGGCTCCAAGGGGGTCTTCTCCCCCTAGGGGCCTGTGACGCATCTCGCTTGCGCTCGTTGTGGCACTTTCGACACGCACGGCAACACCGGGCGACAGTTCATCCACCACCGGGCTTCCCGGCACTTTGCGGTTCACGGGAATTGAGCAGTCGCCACTCCAGGAGCGGCACCACCCGGCTCGCTGCTCGCTGCTCGCTGAGGTAGGCAACTCGGCGGAGGAGTTGATTGACTCGCTCTCCGGTATGCGGGCCGTGACGATGCGGAACAGGTCCGGTGGTACGCGGCACTGCCCAATCAGCTGCGCCACGTCGATTCCCCCCTGGGTCAGCAGCTCCACCGCTCGCGGGAGGAGCGATGGCTGCTCAATAGCGCTGATCAGGCCTGGTTCATTTCTGCGCCAGCCTCGGGCCGAGATGGTCGCCATGGCGTTGCGGTAAGACACGTCACTGAGGCGCCCGAGCCAGCGGGCGCGATACAGCAGCGCCTGGATGCTGACGCCCCAGCCGTCGCCCAGGGCGACGTGGACGCCTTGGCCGCGCAGGCCGAACCGCTGGAGGCGGCCCGGGAGGCGCAGGAGACCGCGATCGGCAACACCGACATCCTGCTGAACATGCTCACGTCGGTCGGCCTGTAGGAGGCGCTGGTGGCGGGGATGCCGAGTCCCGGGAACGTGCAGCGGGTGCGGGCGAAGCAGATGGAGGAGGCCGCGGCGAGGAACGCGCTGAAGGCCCAGCGGCGTGAGGAGAACGAGCGGAACCGGCTGGCCAAGGAAGCGCGCCGAGGTGACTCATCAGTGCACGAACGAGACTCGACGGGGACACCGCTAAGACACCGACTGATACCGGTGTACCTCTTGGGGTTCTGCGCACGTCCTGACGGTGGCTCGTGCACGCTCCAACAGTGCCGCACTGGCGTCGCACACAGAGCCTTCGGAGGACTCACCTGTGCAGGGATGCCGGGTGGCGCCTCCCAGGAGATCCGACCGGGGCACCACAGGGACGCCGTTCGTACTTCGCTGTGCCCTCTTCTGGAAGGGCCCGGCTGGCGCTTCCGCCGGAGGAGCGGCTGGTGGCGCGGGCCGCGAGTATCGAGGCGAAGTGGGTCATGCACCCCGCGGAGGTTTCGGCCGAGGAGGTCAAGGCCGCGCAGCGGGCCGCGATGACTCGCATCGAGGTGGTGGAGGCCGTCCGGGTGGGGCGCGGCGACTCACGGCCCCACGTGCAGGTAGGCCGCCCACCGCGACGGGCGGTCCGGTTCACGGTCGCGGTGGGTACGGGCGGCGGCGTGCAGTGCCGCCGCCGCGGACATCCGGGCCGGGGGCAGGAGGTTGGTGTAGAAGGCCTCCGCCATGCGCGTGGTGGCGTGGTCATCGACCGGCCAGTGGCTGCCGATCAGCTGGCTGAAGCCAGCCGCGTGGAAGCCGCTGAGGAGGCTCAGCGACTCGTCAGGAAGGTCCAGCCGGCTCAGCGCGGTGCCGCAGGCCGACAGGAACGCCAGCCCGCCGCGGCGGGTGCCGGTCAGCGGGAGGTCGGGCTGGTGGAGTTTGCCGTCGTGGAGCAAGAGGTGGGACTCGTAGTCGCGGTCCCGGTCCTGGCCCGTGTGGCAGGCCAGGTGCACCATTTCGTGGTCCGGCAGCGCCGCCGTGACGTTCCCGCGGCTCGCGGCCGGCCCGCGCAGGAGCCGGCAGCCGGGTAAGAGCTTGGTCAGCAACGCCGCTTCCAGGTCGGCCGCCGGCAGCGCGACCGTGCTCCCGGGCGAACTCCTCGAAGATCTTGAATCCCCGGGCGTTCGCGCGCTGCGTGTTCACGCTGCGCTGGTGGGCGTTCCAGGAAGCCGCAAGGGTCGGCAGCACGTCGTCCTCGCCGTACAGGCCGACGAGGTGGCCGCGCAGCTTCCGCGCGTGCTGCGGCCACAGGTCACGCGCCGAAGCGTGGCCAGCGTGGTTCGGGGTGAGCGCTCCAGTGCCGTGGTCATGCGACGTCCTCCGGCGCACCCTGCGCTCGGCAGTCCGGGCACAGGGTGAAGCCCAAACGGTCGGCGTCGGCCGGGGTGGGCCACGGGCGGCTGCAGCCGGCACAGGTTGCGAGGTCCCGCGCTTCGTGGCGGTTGCTGCAGCCGAAGCAGTACAGGGTGTCGGACAGCCGGGTGCCGTCGGCGAAGTTGACGCCCTCGACAAAGGCGGCGGTGTCGCATTGGGGGCAGGGGAACGCCAGGGCCAACTGGCCGTCGGAGCAGCCGAGATAGTCGAAGGCCAGCAGCTCGGCCGAGTCCCAGGACGCGCCGCAGAAGCGGCAGTCTCCGCTGTGGGGGGCGACGACGAGGGTCATCTGTTCGCAGTCGGGGCACATGATGGTCCGGCTCTCCAGCCCGGCCAGCTCGCCGCGCAGCCGATTGAGGCGCCGTTTGACGTAGGAGCTGATGTTCTTCACACCCTCGGCCACCGGGATCATGTCCCGCTCTGCCCTGTCACGTTCCCGCCCTTCGAGCATCGGCAGGAGCTGGGTGTCCAAGAAGCGCATGAGGAAGTCGAGCACCCGGCCGGCACGGGCCTCGACCGCGTGGGCGTTGTGCGTCAGGCCGTAGTGTTGCAGGGCATTGCGGTCTTTCGCCAGGTCCTTCAGCGCCTCGGCCTCCTTCCGGTCGATGGCGACCCCCGCTATGTCGCGCAGGCGCTCGACCGCCGCCTCGGTCCCGCAGCTCTCGAAGTCCCCACTCTCGAAGTCTTTCCTGGTCGCCCTGCCGGGGTCCTTGAAGATGAGGGTCCAATGCTCGCGCAGCAGACGGGCCTTGAGGAGCACCTCGACCGCGGCCTGCAGGTGCAGGACTGCGTACTTGAGGTTCCGGGGTCCGACGTCCGATGCGTTCTCGTCCAGATGCTCGACAACACTGGCGAGGTAGTCGATGCCGTTGCGGATCGGAGGAAAGTCCAACTGCGGCGGTCCGGCCGGACGCTCCGGCGGCACGAACCAGGGCCCGTCCGTTGCCGCCACCTTCCACTGCGGTGTGTCGCCTGACTCACCCGTTCGGGCGGGGTCCTGATCTTTCGTCAACACGCTGACAGGATAACTGTCGCCCCTGCGACACCTGCCGAGCGCCCCAGCAGCTCACAGACTGCAGCTGCGGCCGCTGTCGCCCTCCGTCCGATCCCCGCACTGGCCATCCAAGCCGGGGGCACCGTTGCCGCTTCGATCGCCGCACACCGCGCAGGGCTGACAGCCCTGGCAGGCCGGGCTCGCAAGGCGGCAGCCGGCCGTGCAGGCACCGCGCTCAACCCACTGCGGCTGCGAACCGACGCCCCAGACTGCAGCCGCACAGCGCACGGATGCCGACGCCCTGACCACAGAGTGCTTCGGTCCTCGGGGAGCCGGACGACGGGCCGGCGCCGTCGGAGCTCGGAACTGCCCCACTCCCCTGCCGGCCGATCCAGTCGGAATGGTTGCCGCGAACTGCCCGGCCCAGTGACGCCGCGGTCCAGCATCATGGCCGTCGTCGAGGATGTACGCCTTGGCGAGGAGATCGCTGAAGGCGTCGGCGGCGCGAGGGCCCCGTCATCCATGAACACGTGAAGCGTCAAGGTCGCAGCTCAACGCTCGCACGTATCCCAGCGCGAGCTCAGGCGTGCTTGAAGACCAAGGGCTTCATGACGCGCCACGGTATCGACTGAATGCGAACTTGACCTGTGTATCCGGGAGCTCGGCTTCTGGGGATGGCTTGGTCAGCGTCACTCGAACTACTGGATCTCGCGTTGACTGGCCAACAGCATCTCGGTGACCGGCGCTGGGGAGTGTCCCGTCTGGAGGACGACTTGTCGTGCGGCTTGGTGTACGAGCATCGGCAGCCCTCCCACTACGTTCCGCCCGGCGTCTTGGGCGGCGTGCGCAAAACCGCTGGGCCAGGGACGGTAGACGACGTCCATGAGGGTGCCGGTGCCTCGTGTCCACAGCGGGGCGAAAGCATCCGCGGCATGGGGTGGCAGAGCGGATACAACGAGGTCGACGGCCAGGTGATGGACGGCGGCTGTCCACGGCTTGATGCTGATCTTGATGCCGATTCGTTCGGCCGTCGGGCCGAGCAGGGAACTGGCCCTGCCTGTGTCGCGGGCGATCACGACTGCCTGATCGCAGCCCAGTTCACGTCCGGCGGCGAGCGCTGTGCAGGCCGTCGCCCCCGCACCGAGCACGGTGACGGTAGTGGCAGTGGTCACGTCTGCCTCGCGCAACGCCTGCACCATCCCGTACAGGTCGGTGTTTTCCCCGAGGAGTCGGCCGCTGGGTGTCACGACGATGGTGTTCGCAGCGCCGATCCGCGAGACCGTCTCCGACACTTCGTCCAGAAGGGGGACAACGGTGCGCTTGAGCGGCATGGTCAGCGAGAAGCCGCCCCATCTGTCGTCGAGGGAGGCCAGGAAGCGCGGCAGGTCCTGGGAGCGGCATTCGATGGCGTGATACGTCCAGGGCAGGCCCATCGCGGCGTAGGCCGCCCGGTGCAGAACGGGCGACAGCGCGGCGTCGACAGGCGACCCTAGCAGAGCCAGCCGTGTCACGGCGCATGGTGGAGCATCGCGGCCACTCCTTCGTCGCTGGCCTCGTAGGCGATGCCCCGTAGCACGGCGACGGGGGCGCCGCGGCCTCGCTGTCCGAGGATCAGACCGGCTGCTGCTGCCACCAGGTCGGTCAGGGTTTCCTCCTGCCGCTTGGTCTTCCCGCCGGGCTCGGCGTGCTCGGTGACGCGCAGCGGTGCGATGCCGGCGGCGCCGATGCTGATGACGGTGGCGCCGCGCCGGTCCGCGCGTCCGTCGGAGTCGGCGATTACCACGGCGACGGTGACGCCGCTGAACGCCGTGATCGCGTCGCGCAGCGCGCGGGCGGACGCGTCGGGGTCCTTGGGCAGCAGCCACGCCCCGTCGGCCCCGGCGCGGTCGATGCCGGCCGACGTCAGCTGGTACCCGAGGTGATGTCGGGCGATGATCGGCCCGCGCTCCCCGGCCACGAAGTGCTCGCTGGATTCACCGAGAATCATCTCCACGATCTCGGCCGGTTTGCCGGTGCGCGCGGACAGGTCGAGGGCGGCCGGGCTGGGGGTCACGCCCGCGAGATCGACGAACCGCCCCTCGGCGATCGAGACGACCTTCGAGGCGACAACGATCACGTCACCGTCCTGCAGTTCCGTGGCCTGGGCGGACAGGACATCCGTGATCACGCCCGAGAGGTCATCGCCGCGCGCGATGGTGGGGAAGGGTTCCAGGGCGAACGCGCAGAAGGTGCCGGTCGTGGTGCTCATGAGATGCGGCTCCGAGTGGGGTGGGCGGTCAGGACACCGAACAGCCGGGTGTGGGCGGCGGCGAGCTGCGCCGCCCTTTCGTTCGGCGGTGTCGCGGCGGTGAGCCAGGTGCGGACGCGGTGGACGTAGTGCGGCCACAGTCCGTGGGCTGCCTCGTGAGGGGCGGCACCGTTCCTGACGGAGTGCCAGGCATCGGCTACAGCCACCGGCCACGGACAGGCATCGTATCGGGGGTCTGGGGGTGCGAATGCGTCGAGTGTGGCCAGCACGGCGGCGCGGCGGCCGGGGTCGTGGGTGCGGTGCGCGGGGCGGTAGGGCGGAGCGCTCGCTCTCGGTACGGGCCGGTGGGGCCAGTCGGCGGTGAGAGCCAGGAGGACCGGCACGGCCTGGTCGTAGATCTGTCGCAGGTGCGGGAACGACGCCGCGTGCGTCTTCGGGGCCTGCACGGTGACGGAGGTGAGGCGGCCGGTGGGGGCGGCCGTCAGCAGGAGGAACGCGTCGATGCCGTATCCGTTGACAGCCGGGCGGAGGTGGGCGTCCACCGTGTTGACGGTGGTCCGTACAGTGCGGATGGCGAGGGCGGAGAGTGCGAGGTCGCCGGCGAGCGGCTGGGGGACGTCGTGGCCGGTGGTGGCGGCTATCAGCGGGCGGGCCAGGTGCGAGGTCAAGTTGGCCTCGTCCCAGTAGCGCGGGTAGTCGGCGATGGCGCATCCGCGTTCTGCGTGTACGAGGAGTTCGCGGTACACGTCGGGGTTGGGGTTGCGGGCGTCGGTGTCAGCGATGAGGACGGGGCCGTCCGGGTCCGGCAGGTGTGCGAGTGCCGCCAGGATCTGCGCGCCTTTGCCCCGGGGGAGGTTGGTAAGGCTGATCTTGCGGGCTCGGGTGGGGGTGGCGGTGAAGTGGTTGCTGGTCGTGGGGTGGTCGGAGGAGTCGGCGTGGATGATGACCGCGCTCGGGTCGTTCAGCGCCGTGTCGACGGCCGCGGTGACGGCGGCGATGGTGGCGGGTTCGTCGCGGCTGGGCAGGATCGCGGCAGCGGGCTTCGGCGTCACACGTGCTCCTCGGTGATGAGGTCGGCGGCGGTCTGCGGGTCGGGCGCGTACAGGTAGGTGTACGGGTGATGTTCGAGTCGTGCGATCAGGTGGGCTCGCCAGCGGGCGAGCGGGAGGTCGTCCAGCGGCCATACGGGTCCGTACGGTGCCCCGGTGGGGCCGGTCAACGGAGTCGGGAGTCCGCTGATGTACCGGGCGAGGGCCTCGTGGAGACGGAGTTGCTCGTTTGCCGAGAACGGTGTGGCCGGCACCAGCACGGGGCGGGGGACGGCGGGGTGGACGGTAAGGCGGATGACCGCCGCCAGGGGGACGGGGACGCGGAGGAAGGGGGCGAGGTCGACGACGGGCTTCGGGGCCTGCCACAGCTCCGGGTCCTGCGGGCGGACGGCGGCTGTCGCCTTGCCCGGCAGGATCAGCAGTTCCGCGTCGTGCTCGGCCAGGACGGTCAGATCGTCGCCTGCGTGGATCCAGCCGCGTGCGCCGAGGGCCAGCGTCACGCTGGTCTTGCCCGCGCCCTTGTTGCCCAGCAGCAGGATGCCCCGTCCGCTCGGCGTAACGGCGGCGTTGGCGTGGAGGGTGAGCATCTGCCGCTGCTGGCGGGCCCGTTCCAGTGCGGTGTAGGTCGTGTAGGCGAGCGTCGAGGACCGGGCGGCGCCGCGGGTGAGGCTCATGCGCACCGTCTGCCCGTCCACGGTGACGGTGGGCTCTGCGTCGGCGTAGGTCACCGTCACGCTCGGGCAGTCCCGGTGCTTGGGGTCCGGGGTGGACAGGTGCCAGCCGCCGGGGAGCCGGCTTGCCGCCGTGACGGCCGGGCCCGTGTCCAGCCCCGGAGGAAGCTCCAGGGCAGCAGTGAGGTGGCCGGTCGCCACGGCGGCCGGGTTCACGACAGCGTGGGCGGGTCGAGTTCGGCCAGCAATTCGGGCACCGGCAAAACGCGGGGCAGGTAGTGCTGGTTGTCCACGAGATCGGGCACCCAGTCGGTGCGGCACAGCACGTCGCGCACCAGCTCGTCGCCCGCCGGGGCGAGGTGGGTGGCGGTGATGTCGAGCGAGGCGGGCTCGGGGTAGGGGCTCCCGTTGCGCCACATCACCGCGATGCGGCACGGGCCGGCCTGCTCGGCGAGCGAGCGGCTCGCCTTGTCGACGAGCCACCCGCCGACCTTGCCCACGTGGTAGGCGGGGTTTTTCCCGAACAGCGCTTCGTTGCCGGCCTGCAGGCCGGGGGTGATCAGCCCGGAGCGGGCGTTGCCCCGGCCGACCAGACCGTCTTCGCCGTAGTCGATCGCCGATCCGGAGAGGGTGAAGTATTGGCTCGACAGCGGGCCCGTGCGGCTGTTGCGGGTGTTGCACACGACCGTGACCGGACCGGGCAGGCGCTTGAGGAGCTGGGTGGTGAGTTCCCGGGCGGCGTCGCTGACGGCGTCCTCGAACTCCGCGCTGCTGGCCAGGTGTCCGGCCACGGCCGGGACGCACACGGTGACGGTCAGTGCGTGCTCGTCGCGGATGACCAGGGCCTTGATGTCGCTTCCGGCCCACGGCTGCTTACGGAACCAGGCTTCGGTGAGCAGCGCGACGGTCTCGGCCGTGGTGCGCGGTGCGGTGCCGACGAGGAACGCGGTGTCGTTCGAAAAGGCGGTGGGGCGCTCCGGCAGGTCCTCCAAGCCGTGAGGGGCGAACCAACGCTCGAACTTGGAGGAGTCGGTCGTCTCGTGCTGGGCCTGCCACGTGATGTGCTCGAACCCCGGCAGGGCGGTGCGCAGTTGCTCGGCGGCGGCGTCTTCGAGGATCTCGCGCACGGGGATCGTACGGCCGGCGAATGAGGTGGAGATCCGGCCGCCGAAGATCACGCGGACGGGGCGGTCGTACGTGCCGTCGGTGTCACCGAAGCGGGCGCGGCCCCCGAGGACGGCGACCTTGTCGAGGTTGTGGTGCAGGATGGCGCCGAACTCGCGCAGGCAGTATTCGCTGTAGCGGATCGAGGCCAGCTCGGCGATGGAGTCGGCGAGGGTGTCGGGGTGTCCAACGCCTTTGCGCTCGACGACCTCGATACCGAGGTCATGCGGCAGTACCGGCCTCAGAAACGTTGCGTGCGGTGCGGTAGGCATGGCCGATGACCTCCAGGGTGCGGCGCAGTTGAGGGAGCGGGAACAGGGACGGGTGGCGCGGACCGGCGTCACCGGCGGGCAGGGCCCGGTACATGGCCTGGCGCAGCGCCAGGTCGCCGGGCGCGGACAGCGGATCGCCGAGGCCGGCTTCGAGGTTCCGGCCGCGCACATGCACCTGCTGTCCGTCGTCCAGGTGCAGCGTCACCTCGTGGCACCGCGGTTGGTCGACGCTGTCGACCCGGGCGTCCACCGTCAGGAGCGCGCCGTCTTCGAACGCCACCGCCGCGGTGATGCGGTCCTCGGATTCGGCCCACTGCCGGACGCGGTGCACCTCGGCGGTGCAGGAAGCGATGGGCGAGGGGGACAGGAGGCGTAGGGCGAGGGCCAAGCCGTGAATGGCCTGCTGGTGCAGGACGCCCCCGGCGGTGGCGTACCGGGTGCGCCAGGTTCGGTAGTAGGCGCGGTCCCGGCGGCACACCAGCGTCACGGCGGCCCGGCGAACCGTCGGTGCCTGGTCGAGCAGCCCGGCGAGTCCGGGGGCGAAGTGCGGCTGGAAGGCGACGAAGATCCGTTCATCTTCCGGCGCTGCCGCCAGATCGGCCGGGTCGAGCGTGACCGGCTTCTCCACCAGGACGGCCGCGCCGCCCCGCGCGGCGGCGCGGGCTGCCACCAGGGCGGTTCCGGGCGGTGTGGCCACTACGACCACGTCCGGTGCGAGGGTCTCCAGGGCCGTTTCCCACCGGGTGAACAGCGGCACCCCGGCGGGCGGGGCAACGACCGGAGAGGGGTCGGCGATGCCCACCAGGTCCATTCCGTCGGTGTGGGTCAGGGCCTCGGCGTGTTTGGCTCCAACCTCCCCCGAGCCGATGAGCAGGACCCGCCTCACGTCAGACCGCCCGGTACAGCACCACGCAGGAACGCCGCGCCGCTCGTCAGTGCGTCGCCCGGACTCTCGCGCACGTGCGTCTCCAGCGCGTACGGCAGCACCGGCCGCACCCGGTGCAGCGCGGGGAGCAGATCGCTGTACGGCACGTCGCCGGCGCCCGCCGCCACGAACTGCTTCATGCCGTCATCGCGCGGCACGTAGTCCTTGATGTGGACGTACTCGGCGTACGGGGCGAGCGCCTCGACGGCTTCCGCCGTGCCGTGGCCGACCTCGTACAGGTTCCCCAGGTCGAGCCACAGCCCCAGGCCGGTGTACTCGCGGAGCACGTCCAGAAGGGGCGCCGGTTCGGCGACCGTGCACACCGGCTCGTTCTCCAGCAGCAGCCGCACCCCGGCCCGCTCCGCGGCCTTGAGCGCGTACGTCAGCAGCGGATCGCCCAGGAACGTCTCCGTCTGCTCACCCACGGACAGGTGGGAGAAGACGCGGACGCGGTCGGTGCCCAGGATGTCGGCGACGGCGAGCGCGCGGTCCACCCAGCGTTCCCGATCCTCGGCCGGCACCCGCGTGGGGAAGCCGAAGCTGTCGACCTTGCCGGGAACGGCCTCGGGGCGGCACCACTTCCACAGCGGGGACGCCAGCGCCGCCGCCCGCAGACCCCGCTCGTCGGCCAGCCGCCGGACCTCGCGAAGCTGCGCGTCGTCCAGGACGAGGGCGTTCGAGCCGTAGGCCGTACGGATCTCCAGGTGTCCCACGCCCAGCGCGAGGGCCAAATCCATGCCGACAGCGGGGTCCTGCCCCAGCTCGTCGGGGTTGAGCACAGTGATTCCCTGCACGGGGTTCTCCTTGTCGATGCCTGCGCTTGAGACAGCAGCGGCCGTGCGCCCCGTCGGATACGGGACGCACGGCCTGGCGCCGGGGACTTACGAACCGCCACCCGGCGGGGGCGGAATCGGGATCGGACCCGGCGGGGGCGGCGGAGG
>NZ_JAHHIU010000077.1 GCF_024539815.1 Streptomyces hayashii | reverse complement strand
TGCTCCTGCCGGCGGGCGCGGTCTCTCATGTGGACCTGCCCACCTACGCCTTCCAGCGCCACCGCTACTGGCTGGAGGACAGCGCGGCCGACGACACCGGCACGGGGCGGTGGCCGGCGGACACCGACCTGGCCGCGCTCACCGAGAGCCTGGGCGTGGACGGAGACCGGCCGCTGCGCGAGGTGCTGCCCGTCCTCGCGGCGTGGCAGGAGCGCCGACGCGACGAGGCGGCCGTCGATCCCTGGCGTTACCGTGTCGCCTGGCAGCCGACGGAGAGTGACAGGAGCGGCGACGGCCGGCCCGGCGGGACGTGGCTGCTCGTGCTGCCGCCCGGTGACGCGGGCCCAGTGGCCGAGGCCGCCGCGAAGGCGCTGGCCGAGGCCGTCCCGTCGGTGCGGCTCACGCCCGGAAGGGCGCAGACGCTGGATAGGGGTGCGTTCGCCGGTCTTCTGCGGGGCGCGGTGGACGATGCCGGCCCGATCGCCGGTGTGCTGTCACTCCTGGCGCTGGACGAGGGGACGTCGCAAGGGTGCGACAGCGGCATGCCGCACCTGTCCGCGGGGCTCGCCGGGACGCTCGTACTGCTCCAGGCGTTGGGCGACGCCGAGGTGCGGGCGCCCCTGTGGTGTGCCACCCGGGGCGCGGTCGCGCTCAGCCCGGCCGAGGAGCTGGAGAGCGTCACGCAGGCCGAGGTGTGGGGCCTGGGCCGGGTCGCCGCACTCGAACACCCGGACCGGTGGGGCGGGTTGGTGGATCTTCCGGAGGTCATGGACGAGCGGGCCGCCCGCCGCTTCCGCGCGGCGCTGGCCGGTGTGCCCGGGGGAGTCCCGGGCGCGGAGGGGACGGAGGACCAGCTCGCCGTCCGCCCGTCCGGCCTGTTCGTACGGCGGCTGGAACGCGCCCCCCTCGCCGATCGCTCCCCGGCGCGCACCTGGCGTCCCGCCGGCACGGTCCTCGTCACGGGCGCCACCGGCGCGGTCGGACGCCATCTCGCCCTGTGGCTGGCCGCGGAGGGCGCCGACCACCTGCTGCTGACGAGCCGCCGCCCCGCCGACAGCCCCGAACTGGCCGAACTCCGGCGGGACATCACCGCTACCGGCACGAAGGCGACCCTCGCTCAGTGCGACGTCGCCGACAGGGACGCGCTGGCCGCACTCGTCGAGCGCACCAGAGCCGACGGGCACGAGATCACGGCCGTGGTCCACGCCGCCGCCCTGATCGAACTCGCCGCGCTGGACCGGATCACCCCCGCCGACCTCTCCCGCTCCCTGGCCGCGAAGGCCGCCGCGGCGGACCATCTCGACGAACTCTTCCGCGACGCCTCCCTCGACGCCTTCGTCCTCTTCTCCTCCATCGCAGGCGTCTGGGGCAGCGGCGACCACGGAGCCTACGCCGCCGGGAACGCCCACCTCGACGCGCTCGCCCAGCGCCGCCGGGCCCGCGGCCGCACCGCGCTGTCGGTGGCCTGGGGCGTCTGGGACGGCTGCGTACCCGAAGGCTTCGAGGGACGGCCGGAGCTGCACGGCCTGCCGACCATCGCGCCTCGGCTCGCCTTCACCGCGCTGCGCCAGGCGCTGGAGCACGACGAGACGGCGATCGCGGTCGCCGAGGTCGACTGGGAACGCTTCACGGCCGCCTTCACGTCGGCCCGCCCACGCCCCCTGCTCGCGGGAGTCGCCGACGTCCGCCGGCTCCTCGGCCCGGCGGAACCCGAGGCGACGGCCGGCGCGCCGGGAACGGCCGGAGCCCCGGCCGCGCTGTCCGCGCTGCGCGAGCGGCTGGCCGGCCGGACCGACGCGGAACGGCACACCGTGCTCCTCGACCTGGTGCGCCGGCATACGGCGGAGGTACTGGGACACCGCGCCGACACCGAGAGCTTCCGCACCGACCGAGCCTTCCGCGACCTGGGCGTCGACTCGCTCACCTCCGTCGAACTGCGCAACCGGCTCGCTGCCGCGACCGGACTGCGGCTGCCCGCCGCGCTCGTCTTCAGCCACCCGAACGCGCCCGCCCTGGCCCGTCATCTGACCACCCTCGTCATGGGCGAACGCCGTCCGCCGGACACGTCCGCGGACGCCACGGCGGTGGCACCGCCGCGGAGCGGGGGGCACGCCGACGACGAACCGATCGCCGTCATCGGCATGGCCTGCCGCTACCCCGGCGGAATCAGCTCCCCCGAGGACCTCTGGAACCTCGTGGCCGCGGGCGGCGACGCCGTGTCCGGACTGCCCGCCGACCGGGGCTGGGACCTCGCGGGCATGTACCACCCCGACCCCGACCGCGAGGGCGCCTGCTACACGCGCGAAGGCGGCTTCCTGCACGACGCGGGCGAGTTCGACCCCGCCTTCTTCGGCATCTCGCCCCGCGAGGCCCTCACCATGGACCCCCAGCAACGACTGCTGCTGGAGACCTCCTGGGAGGCCCTCGAACGCGCCCACATCGACCCCACGCGCATGCGCGGCTCCTCGACCGGCGTGTTCGTCGGCATCAACTACCAGGACTACGGCATCGGCGCCCGCGACCTGCCCGACGGCGGCGAGGGGCATCTGCTCACCGGCACGGTGCCCAGCGTGGCCTCCGGCCGTATCGCCTACGCCCTGGGGCTGGAGGGCCCCGCGATCACCCTGGACACCGCCTGCTCGTCCTCCCTGGTCGCCCTGCACCTCGCCGCTCAGGCACTGCGGCGCGGCGAGTGCGACACGGCCCTGGCCGGCGGCGTCGCCGTGATGTACACACCGCGCACCCTCATCGGCTTCAGCCGTCAACGGGGCCTGGCGGTGGACGGCCGGTGCAAGGCGTTCTCGGACAGCGCGGACGGCATGGGCATGGCCGAAGGCGTCGGCATGCTGCTCCTGGAGCGGCTCTCGGACGCGCGACGCCTGGGCCACCGGGTACTCGCCGTGGTGCGCGCCTCGGCCGTCAACCAGGACGGCGCGTCCAACGGCCTGTCCGCACCCAGCGGACCCGCCCAGGAACGGGTGATCCGGGCCGCGCTGGCGGGCGCCGGGCTGGGCACCGACGACGTCGACGTGGTGGAGGCGCACGGGACGGGCACCGAGCTGGGCGACCCGATCGAGGCGGACGCGCTGCTGGCCACCTACGGTCAGGGCCGTGACCCGCTGCGGCCGTTGTGGCTTGGCTCCGTGAAGTCGAACATCGGGCACACGCAGGCGGCGGCGGGCGTGGCCGGTGTGATGAAGATGGTGATGGCGCTGCGGCACGGTGTCCTGCCCCGGACCCTGCATGTGGACGAGCCGTCCTCGCACGTCGACTGGTCCGCGGGCGCCGTGGAACTGCTGACCGAGGCCCGGGACTGGCCGGAGACGGGACGAGCGCGGCGGGCGGCCGTGTCGTCGTTCGGGATCAGCGGAACCAACGCCCATGTCATCGTCGAGCAGGCTCCGGCGGAGGAGCCGGCTCCGGTGGCGGTGGCGGTCGCGCCCGTCGTGGACCTGGGCGGACTGGTGCCGTGGGTCGTGTCGGGACGCGGGGAGGACGCGCTGGCGGGTCAGGCGGTGCGCCTTGCCGGACTCGCCGAGACGGCCGCCGACGCAGGATCGGTGGGAGCGGCCCTCGCGTCGACGCGCGCTCTGTTCGGGGAACGAGCCGTGGTGTTCGGCCGGAACCCGGGTGAACTGCGTGGCGGCCTGCGGGCGTTGGCTGAGGGTGCTGAGGGTGGCGGGGTGGTCCGTGGTGCGGTGACGGGCTCGGGTGCGGTGTTCGTGTTTCCGGGGCAGGGGGCGCAGTG
>NZ_JAHHIU010000076.1 GCF_024539815.1 Streptomyces hayashii | reverse complement strand
CGTCGGCGCTGTAGGGGCGCTTCGACGGGATGGATTTGATCGAGTTGCGTACGAGCGGGACGTACGGCTGGGCGACGGCCCGCAGTTCCTTGCGGAATCGCTTCTTGATCTCGGCGTCGCCCATGCGGTTGAGCTCGCGGGAGATCCGGCGCAGGTCGTCGCCCGTACGCACGTCCAGCCCGATCATGCCGGGACCGTCACGTTCTCCTCGGGCTCGCCCGTGATCGTGAACTGCACCTCGATCTTGGCCGGGTCCTCGATGTCCGTCATCTTCGGCGCGGACGCGACCTTGACCGGGAAGACGTCCATGGTCCGGCCGGCGATGTCGCCCTCGGGGAACTGGACGATGAACCCGGCGGTGTCGCGCGGCAGGAGCTGGCGGACGTCCTGCGAGTCGTCTGAGGCGTACATCGTGATCGAGGAGTCGTCCGCGCTGATGCGGCCGGGGATCTTCGGCACGAAGCGGGAGCCGAGGTCGGGGGTGTCGGTGGACTCCGACGTGGTCTGGAACCCGGACACGTCGGCGACTTCGCCGGTGAGGTCGGTGCCGGCGTCCAGCTCGGGGCGGCTCGGCGACGCCAGGCTCGCGATCGCGGGGACGAAGTAGTACTGCCTGGTTCCCGGCGGGATGTATCGGGACGACGCGGAGATCGGGGTGGCGACCATGGATCAGCTCTCCTCAGCCTTCGGGGCGGTCTTGCGGGGGCGCTTCGGCGGGGTGGGGGCCTCCGCATCGGCGGCCGGTCCTTCAGCGGCGTTGGCTTGGGCCGCGGATTCGTTCGCGGCTTCCTGCGGCGGCGCGGCTTCCTCGGCCGCCGCGGCCTTGCGCGGGGCCGGCTGCGGCTTGGCCGGAGCATCGGTGATTTCCCAACCCGCGGCCTGGTGGTGCGGGATCGAGATCTCCGGCACCTCGATGAGCTGCTCCGGCGGCAGGGTGGGATGCCGCATCCACACGGTCGCGGGCATCAGGCAGCCACCCGGAACACGCCGACGGTCACCGAGGTGACGCCGTCGTAGGTGATCGCGGCCCGCCCGGTGGACGGGTTGCGGTACCGGTCGGTGAGGGGGATCACGGCGGTCTGGCCGGCGGCGACCGCCAGGGTCCGGTCCGCGACAGCCAGACCGTCGACCGTCTCCGGCGTGGCGAGGGTGACGGTGTGGGAGCCGGCGTCGGCGTTCTTCACGACGAGGAGCACACCGGCGCCGCACTGGGCCTGGTCTCCGCCTCCTGCGGCTGCGACGAGTTTGTCGTCGAAACGCACTCCCGTGAGAGGGACCACGTTCGTGGCGAGGGTGGCCATCGCGAACTCTCCTGTCCTGGTTGACGATTGCGCGACAGCCCGGCACTGTGCGGAGCATGTCGGTACTGCGCTGGTGGTTCGTGGACGTCCCCAGCTGGGCCTGGCAGGACGTCGCGCGCGGGGGCCACTCGTTCGCCGGCCTGCTGGTGTTCGCGGTGGGGGCGCTCGTCTACGCGGCGGTGAACCTGGCGGTCGTCGGCGGCCTGTGCTCGGGTGTGGCGCGGGTGGTGCGCCGGCGGCCGGTCAGCGGGCCGTGAACGAGTCGCAGTCGATGCCGAAGATCACGATCGCTTGGGCGCCGCGCTCGCTCTGCGCCTGCTTGAAGGTGTGGCTGCCGAGCCGGGCACGCAGCACGAGTCCCCCGAGCCTGGGGTCGCGGGCGAGGACGGCCCCGGCGGCGGCGTGCAGTTCGTAGGCGCGGCGGCGCGCGGCCCGCATGTCCGTGGATCCCCTCAGGACTGCGGCCGCGCAGCGGATCGTGAACGTCTCCCGGTCCGGTTTGCCGCCCAGGCCCTCAGCAGTGCTGCTGGCCTCGACGTCGGAGTCGATGTCGTCGCCGGTGAATGCGACGGTGAGCATCTCCAACGGTGTCGCCTTGGACACTTCCGGACCGTCCCAGACGGTGACGCCGACGAGCTCCGGCGCGACTTTGAAGGTGTCGACGATGTAGTCGACAGCGTCCGGGATACGTGAGGACCACGCCATCTACGCCACCCCCGGCATGGGCGAGTCGAGGAGCTCCAGGGCCCGGCGCGGGATGGCGAAGCCGCGCCCCGGCATCCAGGACTCGTTGTCGCCTCCGACCTGCACACCCATCGCGCCGCGCTGCGTCTCCCACAGATGCCCGATGATGATCTTCCCGGCGAGGCGGTAGTCGTCCGGGATGACGTCCATGCCGGCCTGGTAGGTGATGTCGACGCTGCCCGAGAGTCTGGGGCCGGACGCGACCGTGACGCAGCCGCTCTCGCCGTCGGGCCGCAGGTCTGCGACGTTCCAGGTCGTGGCACCGTCCGCCGACACTGCGGACGTGAGGGAGAGGACGGGCACGTTGCGCAGCATCACCTCCCTGGTCCCGGGGGAAAGGTGGAACCGGTCGGTGATCGTGCGTCGTACGACCGTGCGGCCGAGCTGGCGTTCCACGGCCCGGGTCGCCGCAGCGCTGAAGCCGCGCAGCTCGTCGTCGTCGCTGGTCTCGCCCGGCCCCATGTTGAGGTGGGGCCGGGCCTCGGCGAGGGAGACGATGCTGTCCGGGACGGCCGGCTGTACGTCGAAGACATCGGCGTAGGCGGTGACGGGCCCGCTGGTGACGAGCCGCCACACGTGGCGGCCGGCCTGCGTGGTGACGTAGTCGACGCGCAGCTGTCCGGTGGACGTCGGCGACGGAACCGCGGGGCTGACCGTCGACCCGTCCGGCAGGATGATCGTGAGGGTCGCGTCGGCCGGGTCTGCGGGAGTTCCGGACGTGTCGGCGACGTCGACGGCCACCTGGTAGACGGCTCCGAGGTCGATCACGGGTTTGCTCCCCTCGCTGTCGGTTGGGCTGGCCGGCCGGCCTGTGCCCGGGGTACTGCCGACTCGCCGCGCCGTGCCTGGTGAACGGGTGCCGCGGGCGGCGGCAGCCTCGCCATCGAAGTTGCTCTGCATGCCTCCGGGCAGGTCGATGGGGCGGTGGTGC
>NZ_JAHHIU010000075.1 GCF_024539815.1 Streptomyces hayashii | reverse complement strand
TCGGGGCACCCTCGTCGGCGGCCGGACGGGGCTTGTGAGCGTCAAGGACCGTGCCGGGGCCGTGGATCCACCCGGCGCCCCCGCCGGGGGCGGTGTACCACTCAAGGGGGTCACCGCAGACGCAGCGGGGCCCGTCGTCGGCCGTCGTCGACACCCCGTCGCCGACTCGGACGGCGGGTGTCGTGAGGGCGTCGGCGACCCGTCGGACCTGCGTCGTCAGGGCGTCGAGGGCGCGGACGACGGCCTGCGCGTCCGGGCTGGGCTGGCTCATCGCTGCTCCCCGTTGATCACTCGGGCCACGGCGAGGGCACCTCGGACCTCGACCGTGTACTGGCTCTCGGCCGCGGTGCCGCCGGTCTGGGCATGCCACAACTCGGCGAAGAGCGCGGCGAAGTCGGCGTGCGTGTCGAGCAGATTGGCGAGCGGCTGCCCGACGTCGGTGTCGACTGCGACGTTGAGGCCGCGCCCGTGGAACGGGTTACGGAGCTGGCATGCGGCGGCGCGCAGTTCCTCGGCGGGCGTCATGTGTAGTGGTCCTTCCGAAGGCAGGTGTCGGCGTGGTCGGTGCCGGCCGGCACCAGGTCGTGCATCACGAGGTCACCCTCCCGCAAGGCGCGGTATCGCGGGGATCGTCTGTGCCAGCCAGCCGTCCGGATGCGTGGTGAAGGTCGCCGGCGGAGTCGTCTCCCACCAGGAGCGCGCGGCCGTGGTGGACACGGTCTGCTGGGTGCGCCGGTCGACGTACTCCACCGGCCGCTCGCCGGTGCGGCGTACGGTGATGCGGCCGCGCTTGCAACCGTCGGGGTAGTCGTTCCAGTTGATCCGGGCCTCTGACCAGAGGAGCTCCTGCATGCCCCCGGTGGACACTCCCTTGAGGCGTCGGTGGGAGAAATGCGTCTGCGCGGCCATGCTGATGCTGTTGCGGACGGCGTCTCGCTGCCTCCACAGGAAGTAGTTGGCGACCTCGACGGGGTCGGACAGGGTGAACAAGCGGGCGTCGAAGAGGGCGCGGCGGCCGGGCCGGCGTTCGGTGAGAACGGCGGTGGCGAGGGCCGCCGTGATGCTGAGCTGTTTGGCGACCACTCCCCCGAACCAGGGCTCGGTCTGTTCGCTGGCGAAGTCGGTGGCGAGGACGCTGATCTCGTCGGACTGCGTGTACGCGAAGACGCTGCCGGTGATCTCCGTGCAGAGGGCTTCGGCGACGGCGTCCATGTCGGCCATGAACGTCTCGTCGAAGGGCTTGTCGGCGCCGCGAAGGTAGGTGTGGAAGGCGCGGCCGTCGACACGGACGATTGTGTAGGTGCGGCGGGGTAGGACTGCCCGGTATGCGGCTTCGTGACGCTTCATTCGGTCGCCGAGGGCTGTGCGGTCCGTCACTGCTGGGCTTCCTTCGGGTCGAGGACGGGCAGCGTCTGCGGCCACTCGGACGCCAGCCGAGCCTTCTCGTGGTGGTCAGCCATCCGACGCAGCAGAGCGGCATAGTGGTTCGCGTAGTCGACGGCCGCCCCGTATCGGATGTGGAACCCAGTGTCGGCTGCCACGGCGTCCGCGGCTTCCCGGAGCGTGGCGGCCCGTTGGTCGGCGGGCAGGACAGCCACCACCGCAGCGGCGGCGGCACGGTCGGCTGCGCGCTGGCGGGTGCAGCGGTCTCCCTTCAGCCACTCCCTCACCAGCGCCGTGGTGATCGGCTGTTGCTCCCGGTCGGCGATGTCGCAGCACTCGGCGACGAACGCGAGCGCGTCCTGGGCACGGTAGAGGTCGAGGCTCGTCTTGTCGGCGAGGTCGCGGGCTTCCTGGAGGGTCAGCTCGGGGTTCGCCAGGCAGGTGTCGGGGTCGATGCCCTCGCAGTTGCGGCAGGAGTGCGGCTCGGTCTGGCCGGTGGCGGGCGCGGGTCGCGCGTCGAGGCAGGGCGTGTCGGAGCCGGGACTATGGATCCAGCCGGAGCCGTTGGCTACGTCGACGTCCATCCACTCGATGGGGGCGCCGCAGACGCAGCGGGTCTGGTCGGTGGCGAGCGGCAGCGACACGGCAGACGCGGCGTCCGTCGGCGGCTCGTCGGCCCACCGGTCCGGGCGGACGGGCTCCCAGTCGCCGTATGAGACCAGGCGGCGGACGACGACTGGGCCACGGTCCCCGGGGAACAGGGCGACGCCGTCCTCGCCGGTGCGTGGGCCCCAGACGGTCGTGAACTCCCACTCGGGCGGCGGGGTGCAGGGCAGCAGGCTCTTGCGGATGGGTTCGGTTTGGTCGGTCACAGCCCCTCCCCGAGCGCGTCAGCAACAGCGGAGGCGATGTCCTCGGCCTGCTCGCGCCGCTCCCGTGCCTCAGCGGCGTCGGCCGGGCACAGGATGCGGTCCCCGACCTCCCAGCCGTTCTCCTGTCCCCATGAGCGGGCGTGCTGCGGGAAGTCGAAGTATTTGATCTCGTCGTCGGAGTCGAGGGCGGTCCAGCCTTCGCTGTCGCAGTCGGTGTTGTCGCAGACGAGCTTGTAGACGGGCTCGTCGTTCTGGGTGATCGGCATTCGGGTCTCCAGGCTGGGGTGGGGGCGACGGCCCCCACCAGGCGGACGGGTCAGGCGGACGGGGTGGTCTCGCGGATCTCGGTGCGCACCGGAGGCGGCAACTGGCACTCGCCGCGGGCACCGCGCTGCACGCCGAGGTACAGGGAGTCCATGACCTGAGCCATGCGGCCGTGCCAGAGCGAAAGGTCGGGCAGACACCCCAGGCCGGAGACGCGCAGCCGAGCGGTTCGGGGCGTCAGCGTCAACTCGGCGTCGCCACTGATGAACGTGGCGACCGCATGCGCGACGCGGTCCGGGCGGACGTGGAAGTCGTCCACAGCACGGTTCCTCGGCCGGGGGCAGGCGATCGTCAGCGTGTACATGCGCCCGGTCAACGCGCCACCCCCGACACGGCGGCCGGGCGGCTGTCGAGGTCGGCGATCCACGCGGCGCACACGGCGGCGACTTGCACCAGCTCGGCGCGCAGGGCGGTCCGGTCCGACTCCGCCAGGGCTTCCCGAACTTCCTCGAACAGGACGTGGCACCAGGTCCCGTAGCCCGCACCGAATGCGTCCTGACACTCCATGCGCGCCAGCGCGGCAGCCTCCCCCTGGGGAGCGCTGCCGGTGCCGTCAGGGTGGTGCTGCTCGCCCCACTTCTCCAACTGCCGCTGCCGCTCCCCGTCCACGTCGGCGACGAACGCGGCCAGGCCCTGCGTGCGGGGCAGGACGTTCTTCCCTACCCACACGCACGTCTTCAGGGTGAGCTGGGCGGTGAGGTCGGCGGTGCCGCCGGGCCCCATGCGGATCGGGGTCTCGCGGATGGTCGTCTCGATGAGGCTGGTGAGCGGGGCGAGCACGCTCAGCCGCTCGGGATCAAGGTTGCTGGCGGTCTGGTCGGGCATGGGGTTCTCCGGTCGGGTGGGGTAGGGGCGGTGGCCCCACCAGTCGAACGGTCAGGCATCAAGGGCGAGCTGCCCGGCAGCGGCGATCGCGGCTCGTCGGGTTGCGGCCGCTGTCTCGCGGTGGTGATCGCGGTCGTAGTGGAGGTGGCAGCCCTGGCACATGGCGCGGAGGTTGTCGTCGGCACAGTTCTCAGGGGTGTGGTCGAGGTGGGCGACGGTGAGGACGACCTTCGAGCCGGTGCCGTAGGCCTGGCGTCCGTTGCGGTTGGGGCAGCGCCCGGCGTGGGTACCGCGCCCGCACTCGCCGAGGCACTCGCAACGGCCCGCCGCGCGGACGGTGCGGATGCGGATGCTGATCGCCTTCCAGTCGGCGGGGTATCGGTCACGGTTCTCGGGCCTGATTGGGCTCATGAGATGCGCCCGGCTGCTCGCTCAAACAAGTCGGACATGGTGGCCTCATCTCCGAGTGGAGAAACGGTGGCGAGGGGGGGTGCAGCTGCTACTTGGGGATGGGCATCGTCGAATTCGGCGGGTGGACCAGGCGGTCCAAGGAGCGGCCGTCGCGCACGGCGTTCCATGTGCGGATGAGGTAGGCCAGGTACCGGGCCTCGGGCATGCGTACGCTATCGAGCCGCTCCGAGGTGACCCGGGCCCTGAGCGCCAGGATGGGGTGTCCGACGGGGAGTTCGGCGCCGTCGCCGAGGCGCTGGAAGAACCACGCGGTGTCGTCGGGGCTGACGCGCGAGAACAGGTGGTGGGCGACGCCGAGCATCGATGCGGGGATGTGCGGAAAGACGTGGCGGGTGCGCACGGCGATCTCAGCGGAGCGGCGGATCTCCGGCCGCTCCTCCAGAAGGTCGGCGCATTCGCGATTCGTGGCGGCGTAGGCACCGGTGAATCGTTGATCGCCAGTGTCCCACGCCCTAATTCGGCGTAGGACGGCGGCGAGGACGTGGGCGTTGGCTTCTCCACGCAGACCCATGAGGTCCCCGGTGGTTCGCTTCCGCCCGGTGTCCATGGTCTCCTGCGCGGCCCGGTCGAGGCCGACCACGATCATCATTGGGACCGTTGCGCCCGCTTCGACGATCGCGTGGAGCCGGTGCTGGCCGTCCAGTACCCCGCCGTCGCGGCTGAACTTGAGGGCTTCGCCGTTCAGGCTCCAGTTTCCGGCCTTCATGTCGCGCGCGTAGTCGGCGACGGCCTTGTCGCGGAGCCTGCGGTTGTGGGTGTTGTTGCGCAGCCAGCGGCTGGCGAGTTCGGGGCCTACGTCCATCACGCAGGCGCTCGGCTCGTCGCTAGGCGGCTTCGGAAGCATGGTGGTGGGGTCGAGGTGCTGAGACGGAATCTCGGTCATGGTCGTCCTCTCTCGGGGTGTCCGCCCGGCGGGGCGCCTAGCTGGGTGGTCAGCAGTTGAGGCGGATCGCGCGGCGGCCTGGTCGCCCTCGCGCACGTCACGCAGATTCGACGGGGGACTCGTAGAAGTGGGCTCGGACGCGGCGCAGCCAGAGCTCGACGGCGGCCTCGTCGGGCCGGTCGGGCAGTGCGCTGCGGTTGGTGTCGAAGGCGGTCTCGTAGTCGGCGAGCAGCGGGCGCGCGGCCGCGGCATCCGCGGCGACCCGTTCTCCGAATGCGTGGTACGTCTCGGGGTCCTCTACGCGGACCGTGAGCCGGCCGGTGGTGTAGAGCTCCAGGCCCTGATGGCACAGCCGCTTGAGGTGCCGGGCGTGCTTCGCGGTGCGCTTGCGGGTGTCGGCTGAGAAGGAGCCGTCACCGCGGCTTTCCAGGCGGCGGAACTGCTGGGTTGCGTAGCCGAGGTAGGCGTCGCGGACCCTCTGCGCGGACAGGAAGGCGCTGCGGATGCGGATCAGGTCGTCGCCGAGAGAGCAGCGCACCTCGTACAGCTCAGCGGGCAGCCAGACGAGCTCCATCACGGTGGGGTTGCCGCTGAGAGCGAGGCGGCACCACTTCGCCGCCTCGTGCAAGGTCCGGTCCGGGCTGGTCGTGACGTGCGACTCGACCGGTCGCTGTAGGCCGTGCAGTTGCTCGGTGGGTGCCGCGAAGATGCCAAGCCGGTCGACATCGGAGCCGGGCCGGTCCAGACCGTAGGCGGTCGAGCCGACGATGCCGGAGAGCAGGATGCTCGGGAGGGTCACAGCCGTCCTCCTTGCTCGTGCTGGGCGATGTGGGCGTGGGCGGCGGCCATGCAGGCCCGCCAGCCGGGGCGGTCCAGGAGCGACGAGCGGGCGATGAGCATGGGGACACCGCCGGTGCCGCAGGGTCGGCACGCGGCGGCCCATGCACGGCCGGCCGGGGCGGTGCTGAAGCCGGCGGGCGGGAAGGTCGCGGGGCGGACCTGCAGGTGCGCGTTCACTCGGGGATCAGCTCCAGGTCGAAGAGAGTCGGGGCGGAGGTCGGCGCCGACGGCGGTGGCGGGCTGGTGCGGGCTGGCCGCGGGCCCGACGTGACGAAGAGCGCTCACCGAATCCCCCACCGTTCGACCAGGTTGGCGGCATACCGAATTCCTGGCGGTGCGACGCTGAGCGGGTTGACGGCGTGCAGCTCGTCGGCGTGGCGCCTGAGTCGTCGCGCGATGTCGGTGGCGACTGTCTCGTACGCCAGGTAGGCCAGGTTTCGCCGCCAGCAGCGTGTGGCCCTGCTCACCGCTTCCTCCGGGCGATCCTCGTGTCGATCCCTGCCATCCGGAGGTCGTCCATGCTGGGGCCGAAGTCGTCGTGGTCGCTCACTCGCCGGTCACCTCCGCGTTGTCGGCGAGCAACAGGCCGGCCCGCTCGCAGAAGTCGACGAGGCTCATGTCGCCGCCGTACGTCTCGCCGGTGTCGAAGAGGGCGACGCGGCCGTCGGGGACCCGGGTCCACTGCTCGCTGTCCTCGGTTTCGTAGTCGTCGACCGTGCCGATGCCGGAGCGGTAACGCAGGTAGAGGTACTGGCCGTCGACGGTCCAGGCGTTCCACTGCGACGGCCAGTACCTCTACCTGCGTTACCGCTCCGGCATCGGCACGGTCGACGACTACGAAACCGAGGACAGCGAG
>NZ_JAHHIU010000074.1 GCF_024539815.1 Streptomyces hayashii | reverse complement strand
AGGCCGGTCGGGTCGAGGCCCGCGCGTTCCAGGGTCTCCCAGGCGGTCTCCAGCAGCAGCCGCTGCTGGGGGTCCATCGCGAGGGCCTCACGCGGGGAGATCCCGAACAGACCGGCGTCGAAACGGCCGGCCGCTTCCAGGAAGCCTCCGACACGTACGTAGGTGGAGTCGGGTCGCTCGCCGGACGGATCGAACAGGGCGTCCAGGTCCCAGCCACGATCCTCAGGGAACCCGCCGATCGCGTCCCCGCCCTCGGACAGCAGCCGCCACAACGCCTCCGGCGAATCCACACCACCCGGGAACCGACACCCCATACCCACGATCACCACCGGCTCGTCCA
>NZ_JAHHIU010000073.1 GCF_024539815.1 Streptomyces hayashii | reverse complement strand
CCATTGGACGCACCGTCCTGATTGACCGCCGAACCCCGCACCACCGCGAGAACCTCATGCCCCAACCGCCGGGCATCCGAGAGGCGCTCCACCAGCAGCAGACCGACACCCTCACCCCAGCCCGTACCGTCCGCACCCGCCGCGAACGCCTTGCAGCGACCGTCCGCCGCCAGCCCACGCTGCCGCGAGAACTCCACGAACGTCGCCGGCGTCGACATCACCGTCACACCACCCGCGAGCGCCATGTCACACTCACCCGCACGCAACGCCTGCGCCGCCAGATGCAACGCCACCAACGAGGACGAACACGCCGTGTCCACCGTCAC
>NZ_JAHHIU010000072.1 GCF_024539815.1 Streptomyces hayashii | reverse complement strand
CGGACATGACGCACCCAGTACCCCGGCGACCGCAGATCCGCCGCAGCCGCCACAGCCCCCGTGACATGGGAGACGACCGCGATCCCCGGCACCCGATACGTGAGGCCCTCCGCCACCTCACGGAACTCCTCCAGCATCGGATCCATCAACGGCGAGTGAAAGGCATGACTGACCGCCAACCGCCGCACCCGCACGCCCGCTTCACGCCACCGCTCCTCCAGCCCGGCCACCGCACCGGCCTCACCGGAGATCACCACCGAGGACGGACCGTTGACCGCGGCGACAGCCACCCGCCCCTCCAGCAACGGCAGCACCTCCGCCTCGGACGCCTCCACCGCCAGCATCGCACCGCCCTCCGGCAGCGCACCCATCAACCGGGCACGGGCCGCCACCAGCGCACACGCGTCCTCCAGCGACCACACCCCCGCCACATACGCGGCCGTGACCTCACCGATCGAATGACCCGCCACGAAATCCGGCCGCATACCCCACGACTCCAGCAGCCGGAACAGAGCGACTTCCAGAGCGAACAGGGCCGGCTGCGTGTACTCCGTACGATCCAGCAACCCCGACCCGCCCTCGAACAACGCCTCCTTCACACCCTCGAAACGGGCACACACCTCG
>NZ_JAHHIU010000071.1 GCF_024539815.1 Streptomyces hayashii | reverse complement strand
GGCTCGAACGGATTCGCCACGAACCGCTCCCCGGTCAGACCGGCACGACCCACATACCCACGCGCCAACTGCACACCAGCGAGATACAACTCCCCCGCGACACCGGGGGCGACCGGCCTCACATACTCATCCAGCACATACACCCGGGTGTTGGCCACCGGCCCACCGATCGGCACCACACCGCTTTCGCTGCCCGGCTCGCACTCCCACGCCGTGACATCGACCGAAGCCTCCGTCGGCCCATACAGGTTGTGCAGCTCCACCCCACCGAACACCTCGAAAAAGCGATCCGCCACCACCGGCGACAACGCCTCACCCGAGCACACCACCCGCCGCAACACCCCACCACAACCCGCCGCAGCCGGCTCG
>NZ_JAHHIU010000070.1 GCF_024539815.1 Streptomyces hayashii | reverse complement strand
TCCGGCCAGGTCAGCGCCTGCTCCGTGCACCACCAGTACTCCTCCAGCGTCTCGCCCTTCCACGCGAAGACCGGCACGCCCTTCGGGTCGTCCGGCGTGCCGTCGGGGCCCACCGCGATCGCCGCCGCCGCATGGTCCTGAGTGGAGAAGATGTTGCAGGACGCCCAGCGGACCCGGGCGCCCAGCGCGACCAGCGTCTCGATGAGGACGGCGGTCTGCACCGTCATGTGAAGGGAACCGGTCACACGGGCGCCGGC
>NZ_JAHHIU010000069.1 GCF_024539815.1 Streptomyces hayashii | reverse complement strand
GGATGCGGCGCACCGAGCGCGGGTCGAGGGCCTGACCGGCCTGCTTGCCCGACCGGTGACGGAGTACGTGGCCGAGGTCGGAGAGCGTGAGCCGGTGGCCCGTCGCGGTGGCGTAGCTCAAGGCGCAGTACGCACGCAGCTGACGCGGGCTGAGCGCCTCGGCCGCCCGGGTGGGCACCCAGGCGCCGTGCTCGGCCGTGGAGACAGCACGCACGCGGCGTACAGCGGTGTGGCCGCGGCCGCCGGGGTGGGTGCGCCTGTAGCTGGTGACCTCGGCGATGTCGTCGTCAGGGGCCGGCCGCATCAGCTCGGTCAGCGCCCGCTCGACGGACGACCGTGACAAGCCGAGCAGCGATGAGAGGTAGGCGACCCCCGCCTCGCAGCCGGACTCGCGCCGGGCCAGTCCGGCGATCTTGGTGTAGACGCTGACGGAGGCGTCGCTGTAGTAGCCGACGACGACGCGCAGCGGGACACGGACACGCTGAACCATGGGGGTCACCTCCTCTCAGGGCTGGTCGGGTCAGGGGGTCAGTCGTCGGTGCCGAGCTGTGCGCCGTCGAGGCCGGCGGTGAGCCCGTCTGCGACGGTCTTGAGCTCGTGCATGACCTCGGAGACCGTGAGGCTGGAGGTGTGCAGGACGCGCCGGGCGTAGGACGACCAATGGCCGAGCGCGGCCCGCAGGCGCGCGGTCTCCAGGTAGGCGAGGTGTCCGCCGGTCAGGCGCAGCGTGGACTCGTCGAGCTCCAGCTGCCCGTCGTCGTCGAGGGTTCCGCGGGCCGTGCGCTGGAGGTGGAGGAAGCGCAGTGCCTCCCGGACGTAGCCCTCTTGCGACTCGTTGGGCAGCTCCAGGGAGACGATGCGGACCCGGACCGAGGCCTCCTTTTCTGAGCCCGGAGCGGGCTCGACGCGCTCGATCGCGGCGAACTCGCCGATGAACAGGCGACGGGCGGCGGGCGTGGCGTACACGGGCCGGATGTGTGGCTCCAGCGCCTCCTGCGCGCTGGCCGACACCTTGGGGTCGAACTTCAACTGCGTCACGGTGTGGGCTCCTTGAGGAGGTCGTTCAGGCGCCAGACCTTGATGACGGCACCGGGGGTACGGAGGGCGTCGGCGGAGAGCACGTGGACCTTGGCCACGGACAGGCTGGCGACGGCGCTGTCATCGGCGAGAACTCCGGCGTCCTTCAATGCGTCCTGGGTGGAGCGGACGAGCTTGTCCAGGTCGGGCTTGGTGGTCGAGTACGTCGGCGCGGACGGTTTCAGCTGGTCGGCGTTTCGGCCCGTGCCGAAGTGGCTCTTGGGCCGTCGCAGGCTGAAGGTGATGTCGATCCGGACCGGGCAGGTGAGCGGCTGCCAGGCCTCGTCGTGGTGCAGGGCGTCCAGGGCAGCCGTCTTCACTGCTTCGCGCCAGGGCTTCACCGCGGCGGACGACTCGTAGAGCGCACCGGCGGCGTTGCGGCTCTTCGAACCCTGCGGGCCCGGCGTCCCGTACACGGTGAGCTGGAGAGCGGGAAGGGTCACCGGGACCCACCCATCATCTGCTGGATGTGCCACACGTCTCCGCACTGGACGGGCCGGTGCGCCACCTGCGGAAGGGCCAGGTACCTTTCCCGCCGCGACGCCAAGCGCGCTGCGAAGGGCATGTTCCCCGGCCTCCACCACCGGCCCGTCCAGTGCGGAGACGTGTGGCACATCCAGCAGATGATGGGTGGGTCCCGGTGACCCTTCCCGCTCTCCAGCTCACCGTGTACGGGACGCCGGGCCCGCAGGGTTCGAAGAGCCGCAACGCCGCCGGTGCGCTCTACGAGTCGTCCGCCGCGGTGAAGCCCTGGCGCGAAGCAGTGAAGACGGCTGCCCTGGACGCCCTGCACCACGACGAGGCCTGGCAGCCGCTCACCTGCCCGGTCCGGATCGACATCACCTTCAGCCTGCGACGGCCCAAGAGCCACTTCGGCACGGGCCGAAACGCCGACCAGCTGAAACCGTCCGCGCCGACGTACTCGACCACCAAGCCCGACCTGGACAAGCTCGTCCGCTCCACCCAGGACGCATTGAAGGACGCCGGAGTTCTCGCCGATGACAGCGCCGTCGCCAGCCTGTCCGTGGCCAAGGTCCACGTGCTCTCCGCCGACGCCCTCCGTACCCCCGGTGCCGTCATCAAGGTCTGGCGCCTGAACGACCTCCTCAAGGAGCCCACACCGTGACGCAGTTGAAGTTCGACCCCAAGGTGTCGGCCAGCGCGCAGGAGGCGCTGGAGCCACACATCCGGCCCGTGTACGCCACGCCCGCCGCCCGTCGCCTGTTCATCGGCGAGTTCGCCGCGATCGAGCGCGTCGAGCCCGCTCCGGGCTCAGAAAAGGAGGCCTCGGTCCGGGTCCGCATCGTCTCCCTGGAGCTGCCCAACGAGTCGCAAGAGGGCTACGTCCGGGAGGCACTGCGCTTCCTCCACCTCCAGCGCACGGCCCGCGGAACCCTCGACGACGACGGGCAGCTGGAGCTCGACGAGTCCACGCTGCGCCTGACCGGCGGACACCTCGCCTACCTGGAGACCGCGCGCCTGCGGGCCGCGCTCGGCCATTGGTCGTCCTACGCCCGGCGCGTCCTGCACACCTCCAGCCTCACGGTCTCCGAGGTCATGCACGAGCTCAAGACCGTCGCAGACGGGCTCACCGCCGGCCTCGACGGCGCACAGCTCGGCACCGACGACTGACCCCCTGACCCGACCAGCCCTGAGAGGAGGTGACCCCCATGGTTCAGCGTGTCCGTGTCCCGCTGCGCGTCGTCGTCGGCTACTACAGCGACGCCTCCGTCAGCGTCTACACCAAGATCGCCGGACTGGCCCGGCGCGAGTCCGGCTGCGAGGCGGGGGTCGCCTACCTCTCATCGCTGCTCGGCTTGTCACGGTCGTCCGTCGAGCGGGCGCTGACCGAGCTGATGCGGCCGGCCCCTGACGACGACATCGCCGAGGTCACCAGCTACAGGCGCACCCACCCCGGCGGCCGCGGCCACACCGCTGTACGCCGCGTGCGTGCTGTCTCCACGGCCGAGCACGGCGCCTGGGTGCCCACCCGGGCGGCCGAGGCGCTCAGCCCGCGTCAGCTGCGTGCGTACTGCGCCTTGAGCTACGCCACCGCGACGGGCCACCGGCTCACGCTCTCCGACCTCGGCCACGTACTCCGTCACCGGTCGGGCAAGCAGGCCGGTCAGGCCCTCGACCCGCGCTCGGTGCGCCGCATCCTGAAGGCCCTGGAGGACCTGGGCTGGATCAGGGTCGAGCGGCGCGCCGGCTACCGCGGCCGCCACAGCTACACCGTCCACGACGAGCCGGTGCAGGCGCCGCTGACTGCGGACACTGGCGAGGGATCGGGTGCGGATCTTGATGGGGGATCCCTCGCGTCTGAGGAAGACCACCTGACTGACTCACCCGATGAACCGCCCACCGCCGCCTTGGGTATCCGCCGGAGGCGAGAGCAGGTAGTAGCGCGAGACAGTGTGGAAAACCCGGAAGGCCCTGCGCTGCCCGCCGCGTACCGACGCCCGTACGCCGGGCCCGCGCTGAGCCTCGCTCCGCGGATCTGGCGAGTCCTCGAACCGGTGAAGTCGCTGCTGCCGGGCCTGTCGCCGTACGTGGTCCGTGCGCTGGCCCGGGAGATCGGCCGCCAGCTCGACGAGGGTCAGGAGCCCGAGCGCCTGCGACAGCGCCTGGCGCACCGCTTCGCGTCCACGGAGGCAGTCCGCGCTCCGGGCCGCTGGCTGGTCGGTGCGGCCGTCGTTCGTCGAGGCTGCGGGAATACCGCCTGCGAGTCCGGCCGCATCTGGCACAGCGGCCAGGAATGCCCCGCCTGCGCCGACACCCGAGCCGCCACGGCCGCGTTGCGCCGCCTTGAAGCCGACCTAGCCGAGCGGGAACGCCAGCTGGGCATCACCGTCCCCTACCGGCTGCAGCCGGGCTTCAGCCGGTAGGGGACGGTGATGCCCAGCTGGCGTTCCCGCTCGGCTAGGTCGGCTTCAAGGCGGCGCAACGCGGCCG
>NZ_JAHHIU010000068.1 GCF_024539815.1 Streptomyces hayashii | reverse complement strand
CGACGGGGTGTCGACGACGGCCGACGACGGGCCCCGCTGCGTCTGCGGTGACCCCCTTGAGTGGTACACCGCCCCCGCCGGGTGGATCCACGGCCCCGGCACGGTCCTTGACGCTCACAAGCCCCGTCCGGCCGCCGACGAGGGTGCCCCGACGCCGGGCGACGACGGCCTCACCTACCGACTTGCCCAGGAGCGGAACGCCGCTGCCCTCTACCGTGTGGGCTCGATCAGCGACCGCGAGGTGAACGCAGTGTTCGGTGCGACCGACGACGCCCTGACGACGGCCGTCACCCCGGACTTCACCAGCCCGCTCGCCGGGCGCATCGAGGTCCGTCAGCCCTGCCCCTGGTGCGGCCACCGGCAGATGATCCCCCGCACCCAGTTCGACGAGCACGTGGCCCGGATGCACCCTGACGTACGGACCGGCGGGCCCGGCATCCCCCTGCCGCCCGTCGAGGCCACTGCCGTCGCCGAAGAACAGACGCTGCGCCTGCTGCGCCGCGAGTCCCTGCTCGTGCTCCTCACCCGCCTCCAGCGCGGCCGCACCCTCACCGAGGACGAGGCCGGCACCCTGCGTGAACACGTGGAGACAGAGATGCGGGAGGCCGAGACCGCGCGCGTCGAGGCGAAGCGGCAGGAGCGCCTAGGCCTGTCAGCGATCCGTGCGGCGAAGGCTCTGCTGGCGCGTCGCACGACGACCCTGCGCACGCGCGCCGAGCAGGCCGAGGACCTCCTGCGCGTGGCCCACGAAACGTCCAACCGGTCCGAGGCCGAACGCGCTGAGGAGGAGCGCCTACGCCTCGCCCTCGCCGCCGAGCGAGACCAGTGGAAGGAACGCTGCGAGCAGGCGCGGGGCGAGCGGGAACGGTCCGACGAGGCCGCACGCCGGGCGCTGGAGCAGCGGCAGGAGATGGCAGTCGAGCGGTACGCCTTGCAGACGCAGCGCGACACGGCCGACCGGGACCGGGCCGAGGCGCACGCCGCCATCGAGCGGGTGCGTGCCCTCGTGGCTGGCATCGCCCACCCCACCTCTGCCGGGCTCAGGGAGTACGACCTCGGCCGCCAGGAGATGGCGACGGCCGTGGTCATGGCGCTTACCGAGCCTGAGCACACCACCACGGAGCAGCCATGACCTGGACCAGCCTGGTCTTCCCACTCGTCGGGATCGTGTTCTGCTGGGCGATGCGTGACGCCAACCGGGCCGCGGCCCGAGCTGCTGCCCGAGCAGCCGCCGAGCAGCCCACCACGGAGCAGCCGGACCTCGTCGACCAGTACACCGACCCGCGCCTCATCGGCGACGACCACTGAGGAGAACACCATGGGATGGGGATCCGCAGGAGCCATCTTCATCGACCCCGTTGCCCGCGCCCTGCGTGAGGCTGGGGCCAGTGACGAGCTGAAGGAGAAGACGCTCACGCCGATGATCGCCGCACTTCAGGCCGAGGACTGGGACACCGAGCTGGACAGCCTTCAGGCTTTCCTCGACGACCCGGCCATCGTCCGGGCGTTCGCCGCCAACGGGATCGAGTGGCCCGACGATTGACGACGCAGGTCAGACGCCCCGTCACCCCGTCCGACGACGGCCGGTGACGGGGCGTCGTCGTCACCGGCCGCGGCGCCGAGAGCGCTGCGCCGCCGGCGGCTCTGGCCTCAGTCGATCAGCCGTCTTCTGCGCCTGATAGCCCATCTGTCCCAGACGACTGCCGTACACCTGCGCCTCGCCGTACCCCAGCTCGGCATACACGATCGTCCCGGTCTCCGTACGCAGCGGGATACGAACACACTGGTAGCCGCTCTCCAGCGTGATCAGCTCGGGTGACAACGCCTCGGCCTGAAGCAGACGCGCGCCGGGCGTGGTGGTGCTCTCCAGTTCGCTCATGGCTGGACCGTAAGACGGCAGCCCGGGCGCATCAAGGGCGCACGGCGTCAGCTCATGCCCTTCCAGATCCGCCACGCCCGCGACCTGTCCGTACCGATTGCCTCACCGATCTCCGGGAGATCCACCCCGCCCTGATGCATCGTGTCAACCGCCTGCTGCCGGATCTCCTTCGCCAGGCCCCGGCCGGTCACTTCCGCAGCACAGCGCGCCGAGCAGCTGGCGCGGCGACGCCCCGGCCTCGCGGCTGGGGCTCGCTCGCGTCAGGCTGTGTCCGGGCAGAGCTTCGCGCCGGCGTTCAGCCATTCCACGTAGGCGGCATTGTCCTTGCCGTTCCACAGCTCCATGCCGGCGTTGCCCTTCACGAAGCCCCTCCGCGTGATGCTGCCCGTCAGCAGGTAGTTGTCGCCGTCCGCCGCGTTCAGGTATGCGCCTCCGCCGATGGCTTCGTTGCACGCCATCACCACGTCCGACGTCTTCCACGGCCAGCCCTTGCCGTACGAGTCCCGGTTCGCGATGACGCTGTCGTCCAGCTGCCGCACCTCGTGCCCCGGGAACAGTGAACCCGCAGCTGGGGCCGCGGAAGCCGGGGGCCTGCGCGGCGCCGGATCCACGGTCGGTGTCGAGGGGGCTGGAGACGGCGAAGCGCTTGCCGACAGGGACTGTGACGGGGTGGCCGGCTGCGGCGAACTGCTCGCCTGCGACGCCGCAGGCGGTTCGTCGTCACTGTCCGGGCTGGAGCCGCAGGCCGTGACCACCACGGCGACCAGTGCAGTCACACCGA
>NZ_JAHHIU010000067.1 GCF_024539815.1 Streptomyces hayashii | reverse complement strand
CGTAATAGCTCACTGGTCTAGTGATTCCGCGCCGACAATGTAGCGGGGCTCAAGCGTACCGCCGAAGTCGTGTCATTCACACAATAGGGCCAACGCCTGTGTGGATGGGTAGGGGAGCGTCGTGTGCCGGGTGAAGCAGCACCGGAAGGTAGTTGTGGACGGTTCACGAGTGAGAATGCAGGCATGAGTAGCGATACACACGTGAGAAACGTGTGCGCCGATTGACTAAGGGTTCCTGGGTCAAGCTGATCTGCCCAGGGTAAGTCGGGACCTAAGGCGAGGCCGACAGGCGTAGTCGATGGATAACCGGTTGATATTCCGGTACCCGCTGTGAAGCGTCAAACATTGAACCAGGCGATGCTAAGTCCGTGAAGCCGTCCCGGAGCCTTCGGGCAAAGGGAAGTGGTGGAGCCGACGGACCAGACTTGCAGTAGGTGAGTGATGGGGTGACGCAGGAAGGTAGTCCATCCCGGGCGGTGGTTGTCCCGGGGTAAGGGTGTAGGACGAACGGTAGGCAAATCCGCCGTTCACATAGTCTGAGACCTGATGCCGAGCCGATTGTGGCGAAGTGGATGATCCTATGCTGTCGAGAAAAGCCTCTAGCGAGTTT
>NZ_JAHHIU010000066.1 GCF_024539815.1 Streptomyces hayashii | reverse complement strand
CTCCCGACCCCCCGGTGCGGGTTGCTCCCGGCCCCTGTCCGGTTCGCGGCTTCTCCGCCCGCACCGGCGTCCGCACCGCCGTCAGCACGCCCGCCAGCGACATCATCAGCGCGGCCGCCACGGCCAGCAGCCACACCCGTCCGTCCAGCTCGGCCAGGCGGCCCAGCGTCACCGGTCGCCGGGAGCCCGCGCCCAGCAGCTCGTCCAGCGGGTCGGGGAGGACGGTCGTCAGCGCGCCCGTCGCCCGCCCGTCCCACGGGACGAACAGCCCGAGCGGGATGCCCAGCCAGACCCCGTTCGGAGCGCCGAGCAGCGCCGCCCCCGCGATCCGCCGGGGGTGGTCGTCGCCGATCGCCGCGTACGCCGCCGCGGCCAGTCCGGCCGCCACCGCCAACAGCGCCACCGAGACGACGGCGGACGCCGCCGGCCGCACCACGCGGTGCGCCGCCTCCCAGCCGCGGGGCAGCGGCGTGCGGCGCGAGGCCAGCAGGGCGATGAGCAGGATGCCGAGCGACCAGCCGAGGCCGCCCAGGAGCGTGGGCGCGGTGTCCACGGTGAAGCCGACCGCGGCCTTCGCGTGGACCAGGTCGCCGAGCCGGTCGGGCAGCAGCCCGCCGACGTCCCCGACGTCCCCGAGCCCGGGGATCTTCAAGCCCCCGCCCCCGCCGCCCGTGCCGCCGCCGGGCAGGTCGTCGAGGCCCAGTGAGCTCCCGTCGAGCGTGACGACGTCGTGTCCCGCCCAGGCGAGTCCGCCGAGCATCGCCACGAACAGCGCGACCACCGCGCCCACGCGCGCGAGGAGTTCGGCGGGGGCGATCACCGCTCCGGCCGTGCGCAGGGAGCGGAGGAAGAACCACGACAGGAGCAGCGCGCCGACCAGGCTCACCCCCAGTGGCGTGATCTCGATGGCGGTGTCCGCCTCCGCGCCGGTCAGTCCGAAGGCGGACACGTCACCGGACGGAGTCACCGAGCCGCCCGCTCCCAGGGCCACCACCGCGGCCGTCATCGGGCCCAACGAGCCCGCCGCGTCCGCCTTCAGCAGATGCAGCCCGAGCGCCGCGGTCCCCGCCATCCCGATCAACGCCCAGCTCACCGCGGCGACAGCGGCCAGCAGCGCGTCCGTCCACGGTACGCTCCTGTCTCGCCCGGTGCTCCCGCCGCCTTCGACATCCGTGCCGGCACTCATGCAGACCCCCCGATCCGCGGTCCGGAACGGCGAAGATCGCCGCTTCCGCCCACCTCGCGTGCCTTTACCACTCTCCGGGCCGTTTTCAACCCCGTCAACGGGAACGGCCGACACGTGTGCGCGGGCTCTTCACAAGGCCCGACTTTCGGTCAGGGGGCCGCTACTGAAATAGTTCCCCCCGATGTTCGACATCCCTAGACTCCCCGTTGATGGGGCTAACTCGGGGGACAACTCAGTGGGGCTGGAGTGCCGGAACTCGTACTGGAATTGAACGGACGCACCTGGACGCTCGATCCGTCCAGGTCTTACACCCTCGGACGTGATCCGCAGGGCGACATCGTCCTCGACGACGCCAGGGTCTCCTGGCGACATGCCACGGTCAGCCACAACGGCCGCAGTTGGGTCGTCGAGGACCACGGCAGCACCAACGGCACGTTCGCGCAGGGGCAGCGGATCCAGCAGCTGGAGATCGGTCCCGGCTCGGCGCTGCACCTGGGCAACGCGACCGACGGGCCGCGCGTGAGCGTCTCGGGCGCGCAGGCGCCCGCCGCGCACCCCCAACAACAGCCGTACGCAGCGCAGGCCGCGAACCCGGGCTGGGCCCAGCAGGGCGCGCCGCAGCAGCAGTCCGGGCAGTCGCCGCAGGCCGGCTGGCAGCCGCCGCAGCAGGCGGCGCCGCACGTGCCGCAGCAGCAGGGCGCGGGCGAGCCGTACGTGCAGCAGGTGCCCGGTGGTGGCGCGGGGGCGCCGCCGGTCTACGGCGACCGCAGCCCCACCACGTTCCACCAGTTCTCCCTCGGCCGCGTGATGCGCATCGGCCGTGCGCTGGAGAACGAGCTCGTCGTCTCGGACCTCCAGGTCTCCCGTCACCACGCCGAGTTCCACTCGACGCCCGACGGCCGGATGGAGATCCGCGACCTCGGCTCGCACAACGGCACCTACGTCAACGGCCAGCCGATCCCCAAGGGCGGCTCGGTCCAGCTCGGCCCGGCCGACGTCGTCGGCGTCGGCCACTCGACGTTCCGGGTCGTCGGAGACCGGCTTGAGGAGTTCGTCGACACCGGTGAGGTCTCCTTCTCGGCCCGCCACCTGACGGTGACGGTCGACGGCGGCAAGCAGATCCTCAAGGACGTCTCCTTCGGCGTCCCGGAGAAGTCGCTGATCGCGGTCATCGGACCGTCCGGTTCCGGCAAGTCGACGCTGCTCAAGGCGCTGACCGGTTACCGGCCCGCCAACCAGGGCGACGTCCTCTACGACAACCGCAACCTGTACAAGCAGTTCGCCGAGCTGCGTCAGCGCATCGGTCTGGTCCCGCAGGACGACATCCTGCACAAGGAACTGACCGTCAAGAAGGCCCTCAAGTACGCGGCCAAGCTCCGCTTCCCGGCCGACACCACGGCCGCCGAGCGTGACGCCCGCATAGACGAGGTGCTGCGCGAGCTGAAGCTGGACATCCACAAGGAGAAGAAGGTCACCTCTCTCTCCGGCGGCCAGCGCAAGCGCGTCTCGGTGGCCCTGGAGCTCCTCACCAAGCCGTCGCTGATCTTCCTGGACGAGCCGACCTCCGGCCTCGACCCGGGCATGGACCGTGACGTGATGCAGCTGCTGCGCGGTCTCGCCGACGACGGCCGCACGGTCCTGGTCGTCACGCACTCGGTGGCCGAACTGGCGATCTGTGACAAGCTGCTCGTGATGGCGCCGGGCGGCGCCGTGGCCTACTTCGGCCCGCCCGAGGAGGCGCTGAACTTCTTCGGCTACGACACCTGGGCCGACGTCTTCTCCGCCTTCGAGAACTACCGCGACTACGACTGGGCGGGCCGCTGGAAGGGCTCGCAGCACTACCAGATGTACGCCGCGGACATCGACGCCGTCGCGCCGCAGTCCGTACAGATGCCGCCGATGCAGGCGATGAAGCCGCCCAAGCCGCAGGGCTGGATGTCCCAGTTCGTCACGCTGGTGCGCCGCTATGTGTCGGTGATCGCCTCCGACAAGGGCTTCCTGGCCCTGACGGTGATCCTGCCGGCCGTCCTCGGCGCGGTGAGCCTGCTGATCGACTCCGGCAACAGCCTGCTGCCCAACCCGGTCAACCCGAAGACGGGCCGGATCATCCCGAACGGCACGGCCACCACCGTCCTGCTGATCCTCGCGGTGGGCGCCTGCTTCGCGGGCGCGGCCAACTCGGTCCGTGAGCTGATCAAGGAACGGGTCATCTACGAGCGGGAACGGGCGACCGGCCTGTCCCGGTCCGCGTACCTGATGTCCAAGGTGTTCGTGCTCGGCGTGGTCACCGTGCTTCAGGGCCTGCTGGTCGGCGTGATCGGCTTCGCGAGCCGGGAGATCCCGAAGGAGGGGCTGGTCCTCGGCGGCGCCACCATGTTCGAGCTGTCCATCCCGATCATGGCGCTGGGCTTCACCTCGATGATGTTCGGCCTGGTCATCTCGTCGCTGGTGAAGACGGCCGAGAAGACCATGCCGCTGCTGGTCATGTTCGCGATCATCCAGGTCGTGTTCACCGGCTGTCTGTTCACCCTGAACGGCGCGGTCGGCGTCAACGAGTTCTCGTATCTGATGCCCTCGCGCTGGGCCGTCGCGGCCGCCGGCGCCACGCTGGACTTCAACAAGATCAGCCCGCCCAAGGACGGCGGCGCCACGGACCCGCTGTGGGAGCACACCGTCGGCGCCTGGAGCCTGGACATGATCGCGCTGATCGTCCTCGGCGTGATCTGCGGCTTCTTCGTGGCCCGCTTCCTGCGCCGCCACGAGCCCGAGGTCATGCGCAAGTAGCGTCTCGGCACGACGCCGAAGGGCGGCGCCTCCCGACCGGGGAGGCGCCGCCCTTCGGCGTGCGGGGGCGCGTGTCAGTACGCGCTGTTCACGTTGTCGATCGAGCCGTACTTGTCGGCCGCGTAGTTCGCGGCGGCCGTGATGTTGGCGACCGGGTCGTAGATGTTCCAGGAGGTGCCGGAGACGTGGTACGCCGTGAAGGTCGGCGGGATCACCTGCAGCAGACCCTTGGACGGGATGCCGTTGATGGCGTTGATGTCCCAGTCGTTGATCGCGTTCGGGTTGCCCGAGGACTCCCGCATGATGTTCTTGTGCAGCCCGTGGTAGCTGCCCGGGATGCCCTTGGACTTCATGATGTCCAGGGAGTGCTTGATCCAGCCGTCAAGGTTGTTCGCGTAGTGCCGGACGGCGGCCTTCTTGATCGCGGCGCGCTTGGCGGACCGGTTCGCGGCCTCCTTGGCCTTGCGCGAGGCCGCGGCCTTCTTCTTCGCTGCGGCCTCGGCGGCCGCCTTCTTCTTCGCGGCGGCGGCCTTCGCGGCGGCGGCCTTCTTCTTCGCGGCTGCGGCCGCGGCGGCCTTCTTCTTCGCCGCTATGGCGTCGGCCTTCACGCTCGTCGCGGCCAGCTGGTCGGTGACACTGGCCTTGACGTCCTGCACCGGCTGAGTGCTGTAGGCGACCCGGGCCGAGGAGACGGCGTCCGTAGTGGTCGTCTGCGCGTCGGCCGGCACCACCGAGAAGGCGAGGGCGGCGGCACCGAGGGTGGCCGCACCGGCGATCGCGATCTTGTGAGTGTTCTTGGGCATGCGGAAGGACCTCTTCGAATAGCGCGGAGGTCGCTCTCTTCGTCCGACGGCGGACAGCAGGTGCTTGAGGCACGAGCGCCGCGGGCTGACCCCACGGCGCTGAGCGACGAGAGCAATTCTTAGCGGCCGCAAAATGCCCAGGCAAAGGTGTGACGTACGATCCCCGGTAGTGGAGCGGGGAAGGGCAAAACGGGACAGATAGAACCATCTGCCCCGTTCACCGGGTGCCCCTTTGTCTCCTAATGGGCCTAGTACGTGATGTGCGCCCTATGTGCGGCCTCACATGCCCCTTAGATCGTTCTCACAGCTGGTTGCCAAAGCAATGCGGTGCGTCAGCGCTCTCCTCCGGCAGGATGAGGTGCACGTCCCCGAACTCGTGCCACAGGTAGAGCCCGCGCAGCGCCTCGTCGTAGCCGCGTTCGATCGCGGCCCGCCCCGCCACGGCCTCCAGCATCAGCAGATGCGAGGCCTCGGGCTCGTGCAGCCCGGTCAGCAGCCCGTCCACCACCCGCACCCCGCGCGCGGGAGTGACCACGAGATCCGTCCACCCCGCACGCGCGCGGACGACCCCGTCGGCGTCGGCCGCCGACTCCACCGCCCGCACGGCGGTCGTTCCGACGGCGATCACCCGCCCGCCCCCGGCCCGCACGGCGCCGATCAGCCGCGCCGACGTCCCGGACACCGTGAACCGCTCCGGATACGGCGGCTCGTGCACCTCCGCCGAGGCGACCCCGGTGTGCAGCGTGACCGGCGCGAACAGCACCCCGCGGCTCACCAGCTCCGCGACCAGGGCCGACGTGAAGGGCCGCGCCGCACTCGGCATCTCCGCGCTGCCCGATCCGTCCGCCGACGGCAGCGCGAAGACCGTCTGGTGAACGGAGAGCGGCTGGTCCCGCTCCGTGTAGGAGTAGCGGATGGGGCGCCCGTACTCCCGCAGCAACCCCGGAACGACCCCGCCCGGCGAGACCCGAGCGACCCCGCCCGGCGAGACCCGAGCCCACCACAGCCGTCCGGTGCCCTGAGCCAGCGGCTCCTCCAGCGTCAGCCGGACACCGCCGGGCAGCCGCACCCTCGAACCCGCCGGACCGCCCGCCCGCGCACGCGTCGTGCCCGCGCCGTCCGGATCGCGCAGCTCGACCGCCCACCTCCCGTCGTCCCCGCGCGTGGAGAAGTGCACCACCACACGCGCGTGCCCGATCCGCCCGTCCACGGCCGCCGCCAGCGTCGGCGACGTGTTCACCACCAGCACGTCACCGGCCCGCAGCAGGCCCGGCAGCTCCCGGAACACGTGATGCGCCACGTCCGTCCCCCGCGACACCAGCAGCCGGACGTCGTCCCGGCCCCGCCCCGGCCCGCGCTGCTCGGCCGGCACCCGCGCCGACAACTCCTCGGGCACCTTCCGCCACCCCCGCACGGGCTCGCCGGGGATCCCCGCCGTCAGCGTCATCGCCGCGCCTCCAGGAGCGCCGGAGCCCCGTACCGCCCGCTCGGCGGGCGCTCGTCCAGCAACCGCAGGAAGGCCGGCGTCACGGCTGCCGGATCGGGACGGGGGCCGTCGTCGTCCGGGACGGCCGCCGCGTACAGGTCCGTGGCCATGTCACCGGGGTCCACCGCCCACACCCGCAGCCCGGGCTCCTCCTCGCCGAGCACCGCCGCGAGCTGGTCCAGCGCCGCCTTGGACGCCCCGTAGCCGCCCCACGTCCCGTACGCCTCCGCCGCCGCGTCCGAGCTGACGGTGATCACCGCGCCCGCCCGCGCCCCGCGCAGCAGCGGCAGCGCCTCCTGGACCAGGCCCAGGGCCGCCACGACGTTCACCTCCAGCGCCCGCCGCAGCCCTTCCAGGGGCAACGCCTCCAGCCGCACCAGCGGCTCCGCGCCCAGCGCGCTCGCGTTGTTCACCACCAGGTCGCAGCCCCCGAGCCGCCGGGCGGCCGCCACCAGCTCGGCCCGGTGCCCCGGATCGGTGACATCCCCCGTGCGGGCCTCGACCCGCATCCCGCGCGACGCCACGGACGCCGCCGTCGCCTTGAGCACCTCCGCCGTCCTGGCATCGAGCACCAGGTCCCAGCCCCGGGCGGCCAGCGCCTCGGCCAACGCCCGCCCCAGCCCCTTCGAGGCCCCTGTGATGATCGCTACCGGCATGACAACCGTCCCCTCGTCGGACCGCCGCCGACTCGGCGGTGACCCCAACGTAGGAACCGGCCCGCGGCCCCCGCCTCGGACGCGGGACGCAGACGGACGGGGCCCTTCGTCGTACGCCCCCGCGCCCGGTCCGCACGGCGTGGGCCGACGTGCCCGGGACCTCGGGCCTAGGTCTCCCGTCCCGCCGCAGGCCGCCACAGGGCCGATCCACGCTGTCGGACCCCGCCGGTACCGTGAGGACATGAGTCAAGGCCCCCGGTCCGGCCTCGCCGCGGTGAGCTCCGCGCTGCTGGCCATGAGCAGGCACCTGGAGGTGCGCGACGTCCTCAAGACGATCGTCGCCTCCGCCCGTGAACTGCTGAACGCGCAGTACGCCGCCCTGGGCGTCCCCGACGACCACGGAGGCTTCGCCCAGTTCGTCGTGGACGGCGTCAGCGAGGAGCAGTGGAAGGCCATCGGCCCCCTGCCCCGCCAGCACGGCATCCTGGCGGCGATGCTGCACGAGGCCAGGCCCGAGCGACTCGCCGACGTCCGCATGGACCCGCGCTTCGAGGGCTGGCCCTCCGCCCACCCCGAGATGTCCGACTTCCTGGGCCTGCCCGTCCGCGACGGCGACGAGGTCATCGGCGCCCTGTTCCTCGCCAACAAGAACTGCGTCAAACCCGAGGGCGGCTGCGGCTTCACCGAGGACGACGAGGAACTGCTGTCGATCCTCGCCCAGCACGCCGCGATAGCCCTCACCAACGCCCGCCTGTACGAGCGCAGCCGTGAACTGACGATCGCCGAGGAACGCTCCCGGCTGGCCCACGAACTGCACGACGCCGTCAGCCAGAAGCTGTTCTCCCTGCGCCTGACGGCCCAGGCCGCCGCGGCCCTCGTCGACCGCGACCCCGCACGAGCGAAGGGCGAACTGCACCAGGTCGCCGCCCTGGCCGCCGAGGCCGCCGACGAACTGCGCGCCGCCGTGGTCGAGTTGAGGCCGGCCGCGCTCGACGAGGACGGCCTGGTCGCCACCCTGCGCACCCACGTCCAGGTCCTCGACCGCGCCCACACCGCCCGCGTGACCTTCACCAGCACCGGCGTCCGGGCGCTGCCCGCCGCCCAGGAGGAGGCTCTTCTGCGGGTCGCCCAGGAAGCCCTGCACAACGCCCTGCGCCACTCCGGCGCGGACCATGTGGCAGTCACCCTGCACAAACGCGGCCAGGACACGGTCCTGCGCGTCACGGACGACGGCAGCGGCTTCGACCCGTCCACGGTCCGCCGGGCCGGCCGTCATCTGGGCCTGGTGTCGATGCGGGACCGGGCGAGCGGCGTCGGCGGCACGCTCACGGTGGAATCGGCGCCCGGCAAGGGCACCGCGATCGAGATGGAGGCTCCCGGTGGCTGACGCAATCAAGGTGCTGCTCGTCGACGACCACCAGGTCGTCCGCCGCGGACTGCGCACGTTCCTTGAGGTGCAGGACGACATCGAGGTCGTCGGCGAGGCCGCCGACGGGAGCGAAGGAGTGGACCTCGCCGAGGAGTTGCGCCCCGACGTGGTCCTCATGGACGTCAAGATGCCCGGCATGGACGGCGTCGAGGCCCTGCGCAGGCTGCGCGAACTGGCCAACCCCGCGCGCGTGCTGATCGTCACCAGCTTCACCGAGCAGCGCACGGTCGTCCCGGCGCTGCGCGCCGGCGCCGCCGGATACGTCTACAAGGACGTCGACCCCGACGCCCTGGCCGGCGCCATCCGCTCGGTCCACGCCGGCCACATCCTTCTCCAGCCGGAGGTCGCCGGCGCGCTCCTGTCCCAGGACGAGGCCAACTCGGGACAGGGCCGGGGCGGTTCGCTCACCGAACGGGAGCGCGAGGTGCTCGGCCTGATAGCGGACGGCCGTTCCAACCGCGAGATCGCCCGCGCCCTGGTCCTCTCCGAGAAGACCGTCAAGACCCATGTCTCGAACATCCTGATGAAACTCGATCTCGCGGACCGCACCCAGGCCGCCCTGTGGGCCGTGCGCCACGGCGCGGCCGGCTGAAGCGGGCTTACGGACCGGCGCGCGCCGACCGGCAACACGGAAGGTCGACTTCCGATCCGAGATTCATACCATCGTGGGAATGCCCCCCGGATGGCGCATCCTCCGGCGATCTCCGCCGTTCTCCCCGTGTGCCGCGGCGACTGCCGCGGCCATCGCGAGGAGGGCTCAGAAGTGAAGAACCTGAAGAAGGCAGCGGCTGTGACGATGGTGGCCGGCGGCCTGGTGGCCGCGGGAGCCGGTCTGGCCTCCGCCGCCGACGGCGCCACCGCCCTCGGCGAGGCCAAGAGCTCGCCCGGCGTCGTCTCGGGCAACCTCGTCCAGGCCCCGGTCAGCGTTCCCGTCAACGTGGTCGGCAACAGCGTCAACGTGATCGGCGTGCTGAACCCGGCCTTCGGCAACCTGGGCCTCAACCACTGAACCGCTGAGGTCCTCCCGGACCCGAGGCGACCCGCGGCCTCTCCCGGCCCCCACCGGGGGAGGCCGGTCCGTTTGTCGTCCCGTAGCTCTGTAGTCCCAATCGCCCGAACGGGCCTTTCCGGCCCCGGCGACCGCACCGTTCCCGATCATCCCCGCGTTGGACAGCGCACGGCCCCGGCCGGGCCCGACACGCAACCGCAGGAGGAACCCTTTCCATGAACATCGCCAAGAAGACCGCTGTGGCCCTCACCGTCGCCGGCATCGCCGCCGGCGCCTCGGCCGGAGCGGCCGTCGCCGACGCGGGCGCCGAAGGCGCGGCCGTGAAGTCGCCGGGCGTCGTCTCGGGCAACCTCGTCCAGGTCCCGGTCAACGTCCCGGTCAACGTGGTCGGCAACAGCGTCAACGTGATCGGCCTGCTGAACCCGGCCTTCGGCAACACGGGCGTCAACCGCTGACCTCGCAGCCCAGGCCGCACAGGGACCCCGCGTCGACGACGACGCGCGGGCCCCTGCGCGCGTCCCGCGCGGGACGCAACCCCTCGGGAACACGGCCCGAAGCCGCGCACACCGATGCGGGGGCCCCTCGGCCGACCTCACCGAACCCCGCGCTCCCGCTCCTCCACAATGGAGTTGTACGCGGCGACCAGAGCCCGCCGAGCCGTCCGCTCCACCGGTCGCAACGCCTCGGAACGAGCCGCCATCTCCGCGGAGCTGACCGCACCCCCGTGCCCGTTCTCCTGGGCCAGCGACACCAGCAGCCCCACTCGCTGCGCCAGCTCCAGCACCCGCACCGCCCGCGGCGGATACCCCGGCGCCAACACCTCCCGCCCCTGCTCCGACCGCGCCCGGTACGCGTCGATCGCAGCCTCGGCCACCGGCCCCGACCCGGCCAGGTCCAGTCGCGACAGCACCGCCGTGGCGTCCCGCAGCGCCTCCGCCAGCTCCCGCTCCGCCTCGCCCAGCGACGGCACGTCCGCCGGCGGGGCCTCCCGCACCGGCAGACAGTGCCACACCACCTCGACATGCACGTCCCCGGCCGGACCGGCCTGCGACACCTCGGGCACCAGCCCGTGACCCGCGCCGTGACAGACCACCGCCTCCAGCGCGTCCAGCGCCCGCGCGTTGAACTCCGGCGGCCCGCTCAGCCCCAGCGGATGGCCCGGGACGGGCAGCGCGAGCCGCAGCCCCGTCACCCCGAGAGCCCGCAGCCGCCCCAGCGCGAGCGTGAGCCCGACGGGCGCGGACTCGCCCGGCAGCCCCTCCACCCGGTGGACGGCGTCCTCCCCGACGATGGCGAGCACGGCGTCGTCCGGCGAGACGAATCCGGCCAACAGGGCATTTCCCCAAGCGGCAAGGCGACCAGAGCGCGATTCCGAAAGCATGCCCCCAGCCTAAGGACCGGACCGATGGAACGGGCCGCCCGACCGGTGGCGTAGATTTTCCCGGAGGGGCCGCGCCCACCCACGTGCGGCGGTCCGAGCCACAGGCGCCCGCGACAACCGACCGGCCACACTGCAAGGGGAGACAACCCGCTCATGAGCGATGTTCTGGAGCTTCAGGACGTAACCGTGGTCCGTGAGGGCCGGGCTCTCGTGGACCAGGTGTCCTGGTCGGTCAAGGAAGGCGAGCGCTGGGTCATCCTCGGTCCCAACGGGGCCGGCAAGACGACCCTCCTGAACATCGCGTCCACCTACCTCTTCCCGAGCTCCGGCGACGTCTCCGTCCTCGGCGAGCCCCTCGGCAAGCCCGGCACCGACGTCTTCGAGCTGCGCCCGCGCGTGGGCATGGCCGGCATCGCCCTCGCCGACAAGCTCCCCAAGCGCCAGACCGTCCTGCAGACCGTGCTGACCGCCGCGTACGGCATGACGGCCGGCTGGCAGGAGGAGTACGAGGACGTCGACGAGCAGCGCGCCCGCGCCTTCCTCGACCGCCTTGGCATGAGCGACTACCTCGACCGGAAGTTCGGCACCCTCTCCGAGGGCGAGCGCAAGCGGACCCTGATCGCCCGCGCCCTGATGACCGACCCCGAGCTGCTCCTCCTCGACGAGCCGGCCGCCGGCCTCGACCTCGGCGGACGCGAGGACCTCGTGCGCCGTCTCGGCCGCCTCGCCCGCGACCCCATCGCCCCCTCGATGATCATGGTCACGCACCACGTCGAGGAGATCGCCCCCGGCTTCACCCACGTCCTCATGATCCGCCAGGGCAAGGTCCTCGCCGCGGGCCCCGTCGAACTCGAACTCACCTCCCGCAACCTCTCGCTCTGCTTCGGCCTCCCGCTCGTCGTGGAACAGGTCGGCGAGCGCTGGACGGCCCAGGGCCTGCCGCTGTCCTGACCCCGTGCCGACGCCCTCGCGCCCTGTCCGCGACGGGAACCCGGCCCTACCATGACCCTGTGAACGACATCGACGCGTGGGTGTGGTGGCTGGTCGGTGCGGCGGCGCTCGGTATCCCGCTCGTGGTGACCGCGATGCCCGAGTTCGGCATGCTCGCGGTCGGCGCCGTGGCGGCCGCCGTGGCCGCGGCTCTCGGCCTGGGCGCCGTCGCCCAAGTGCTCGTGTTCATCGTCGTCTCGGTCGCGCTGATCGCCGTCGTCCGACCCATCGCGACCCGGCACAGCAGACAGCGCCCCCAACTCGCGACCGGAGTCGACGCGTTGAAGGGCAAGCAGGCCGTCGTGCTGGAGCGCGTCGACGGCGCGGGCGGACGCATCAAACTCGCCGGAGAGATCTGGTCCGCGCGCTCGCTCGACGGCGAACGCGCCTACGACGTGGGGCAACAGGTCGACGTCGTGGACATCGAGGGGGCCACGGCGATCGTCATCTGACCTTGCCCAACTCCCGCACGACGTAAGTCGACCGAACACCTCGCGAGCCGCACGACGGTCTGTCAGACTCGACCAGCAAGATCTTCAACAGACATAAGATCTTCCGAAACGCCGAGGCGGAGAAGGGTACGGGGATCCGACGATGGAACCGGTCATCATCGTCCTGATCATTCTGGTGGTGTTGGTCTTCATCGCCCTGATCAAGACGATCCAAGTCATCCCGCAGGCCAGCGCCGCCATCGTGGAGCGCTTCGGCCGCTACACGCGCACGCTGAACGCCGGCCTCAACATCGTCGTCCCGTTCATCGACACCATCCGCAACCGCATCGACCTGCGCGAACAGGTCGTGCCGTTCCCGCCCCAGCCGGTGATCACCCAGGACAACCTGGTCGTCAACATCGACACGGTCATCTACTACCAGGTCACCGACGCCCGGGCCGCCACCTACGAGGTCGCCAGCTACATCCAGGCGATCGAGCAGCTCACCGTCACCACCCTGCGCAACATCATCGGCGGCATGGACCTGGAGCGGACCCTCACTTCCCGTGAGGAGATCAACGCGGCCCTGCGCGGCGTCCTCGACGAGGCCACCGGCAAGTGGGGAATCCGCGTCAACCGCGTCGAGCTCAAGGCGATCGAACCGCCCACCTCCATCCAGGACTCGATGGAGAAGCAGATGCGCGCCGACCGTGACAAGCGCGCCGCGATCCTCACCGCCGAGGGCACGCGCCAGGCCGCCATCCTCACCGCCGAGGGCGAGAAGCAGTCCCAGATCCTGCGCGCCGAGGGCGAGGCGAAGGCGGCCGCCCTGCGCGCCGAGGGCGAGGCCCAGGCCGTGCGCACGGTCTTCGAGGCCATCCACGCCGGCGACCCCGACCAGAAGCTCCTGTCCTACCAGTACCTCCAGATGCTCCCGAAGATCGCCGAGGGCGACGCCAACAAGCTCTGGATCGTCCCCAGCGAGATCGGCGACGCCCTGAAGGGACTGTCCGGCGCCATGGGCAACTTCGGCCCGTTCGGCGGCAATTCGGGCGGCAACAACGGCAACAACGGCGGCGGCAACGGCGGCGGCAACGAGCGCCGCGAGAAGCCGTCCATCGACTGACCGCCGACGCACCGACCGCGGCACGCGACCGGGGCCCGCCTTCTCCGAGAAGGCGGGCCCCGGTCATGTGACGGTTCGGATTACGCGGCGTCCAACGTCAGCCACTCCGGCAGCGCGGCCAGGTCGTCCTGCCCCAGCGCCAGCAGCATCGCGTCCGCCGGCGTCGGCTCGAAGGGCCGGCGCAGCAACGGCATCTCCGCCTGCTCCGGAGTCCGGTCCGCCTTGCGGTGGTTGTCCTCCGCACACGAGGCGACGGTGTTCAGCCACGAGTCCTGACCACCCTGCGCCCGCGGCACCACGTGGTCCACGGTCGTCGCCCGGCGACCGCAGTACGCGCACCGGTGCCGGTCCCTGATGAGCACACCCCGCCTCGACCACGGCGCTTGTCTTCGGAAGGGCACCCGGACGTATCTGCACAGCCTGATCACCCGGGGCGCGGGGATGTCGACCTCCGCGCCACGCATCCGCAGTTCGGGGTGGGCCTGCTCGACGACGGCCTTGTCCTGGAGCACCAGAACGACGGCTCGGTTCAACGTCACCGTCGACAGCGGCTCGAAGCTCGCGTTCAGCACCAGCGTGTCCCGCATACCAGCCCACCTCCTGTGTGCACCGGCCCACCCCCTGGCGGGCTGGGACCAACTCTGGCCGGGCACGCCGAGATGGACAACGCAATATCTGCCGCTCCACGGGAGGTGACCCCCGCGACCCCCGGCAACAAAAATGCCCGCCTCTGATCACTTCCAAGACCAGAGGCGGGCAAACGTTCCATGAACGATGAGCTGACTCATCCCTCCTTGGGATGTTCGTACTCGCCGATCAACTGCGCGCGGCCGATCGCATGGAAGCGCAGGTTGAAACCCACGACGGCCGGCGAGGCGTCGGCGTCCGGGCCGAGCTTCTCCTGGTCCACCGCGTACACCGTGAACACATACCGGTGCGGCCCGTCCCCCGGGGGCGGCGCGGCCCCGCCGAAGTCCTTGCTGCCGTAGTCGTTGCGCGCGTGCACGGCGCCGGCCGGCAGCCCCTCGAACCCGCCGCTGCCCGCGCCCGCGGGAAGCTCGGTCACCGAGGCCGGGATGTCGAACAGGACCCAGTGCCAGAACCCGCTGCCCGTGGGCGCGTCGGGGTCGTAGCAGGTCACGGCGAAGCTCTTGGTCCCGGCCGGGAAGCCCTCCCAGCGCAGGTGAGGCGAGGTGTTCCCCGCGGACTGCACCTGGGCGTCCTTGAGCACCGCCCCTTCCTTCACGTCCTCGCTCGTGACCGTGAACGACGGCACCGGCGGATGGAAATCGTGGGGCAGCGGCCGCCTCTTCAGCTCGGTCACCTCGACACCTCCTGATAGATCGGAAAGGCACTCCCTTCGGAGCCTACGACCTCCGTACCCCGCACGAGCCGGACCACAGCCCGAGCCGTGCCCGCGTGCCGTGCCCGCGTACAGAGCAGAGGGCCCGGAGCGCCGTACGGCGCTCCGGGCCCTCCGTGCTGTCCTGCTCCGCGGCGTCCGCGAACGCCCTAGAACCAGTTGCGCTTGCTGCCGACCTCGGACAGCCACTGGTTGAGGTACGCCGGCCAGTCGGTGCCCTGGTAGTCGTTCAGACCCACCTGGAACGAGCGGAAGGTGTCACTGCCCTCGCTGAACAGACCGGGCTTCTTGTCCATCTCCAGTACGACGTCCATCGCGTGCTCGTCGGCCACGAAGCTCAGCTCGACCTGGTTCAGCCCCCGGTACTGCGACGGCGGGAAGAACTCGATCTCCTGGTAGAACGGCAGCTTCTGCCGCGTGCCCCGGATGTGCCCGCGCTCCAGGTCCGCGTTCTTGAAGCGGAAGCCGAGCTGGATGAAGGCGTCCAGGACGGCCTTCTGCGCCGGCAGCGGGTGCACGTTGACCGCGTCCAGGTCACCGGAGTCGACGGCACGCGCGATCTCCAGCTCCGTGGTCACCCCGACGTTCATCCCGCGCAGCGCCTGCCCGTCGATCATCGTGACCGGCGTCTCCCACGGGATCTCCAGCCCGAACGGCACCGCGTGCACTGCTCCCGCCTGCAGCTCGAAGGCGCCCCCGAGCCGCTGCTTCGTGAACTCGATGTCCTGCTTGTACTCCTGGTCGCCGCTCTCGACCTCGACCTTGGCCTGCAGCCCGACCGACAGCCCCTCGATCTGCTGGTTGACGGACCCGCCCTGGATCCGCACCTCGCCCTGGACGACACCGCCCGGCACGACGTTGACCTCGGTGAGCACCGTCTCGACCGAAGCCCCGCCGGCCCCCAGACTCGCGAGCAGCTTCTTGAACGCCATGACTCTCCCTCTACGACCTTCTGCGGACGGGATCCCTCGATCCCTACAAACGCGATCCCGACGTGGCCGGTTCCGCCGCCCCACACCCTGACAAGCCGAGCGCCCCGCTGACCACCCCGACGCACCCGCGCGTCTGCACTACGCTCGGAGGGCATGATCGCGACCACCGACCGTACGCCCCTGCCCAGGACCTTCTTCGACCGCCCTGTCCTGGAGGTGGCCCCGGATCTCCTCGGCCGTCTGCTCGTCCGCACGACCCCCGAGGGCCCGATCACCCTGCGCGTGACCGAAGTAGAGGCGTACGACGGCGGGAACGACCCCGGCTCCCATGCGTACCGCGGTCCCACGGCCCGCAACGGCGTGATGTTCGGCCCGCCGGGACACGTGTACGTCTACTTCACCTACGGCATGTGGCACTGCATGAACCTCGTCTGCGGTCCGGAGGGCGTCGCGAGCGCCGTTCTGCTCCGCGCCGGCGAGATCGTCGAGGGCGCCGAACATGCGCGCAAACGTCGACTCTCGGCCCGTTACGACAAGGAACTGGCCAAAGGCCCCGCCCGCCTGGCCACCGCCCTGGACGTGGACCGAGCCCTCGACGGCACGGACGCCTGTGCCGCCGGGGACACCCCGCTACGGATCCTGACCGGTACCGCGGTCCCCTCCGACCAGGTGCGCAGCGGTCCGCGTACCGGAGTGTCGGGCGACGGAGCCGTCCACCCCTGGCGGTACTGGGTCGCTGACGATCCGACAGTGAGTCCCTACCGGGCCCACGCCCCCAGGCGCCGACGAAGTTGACTCCCTCATGGGCGGCGCGTAATGTGGCCCGAGCCGCTTGAACCGGGTACGGCGTTCGCCTGCAGCCGGAAGCGGCCACCCACTACCTACGACATCCCTCAGCGGGAGTGAATTCGGCGTGCCCGCATGCCCGAATTCCCGGCCCGCGGAACTCGATTATGAGTTGCGGAGGGAATCGGCTAACGTAGTGAATGTCGAAAGGCCGACGGGCGAAAGCCCAAAAGCCCGAGGCAGTCCCGCCGACAGGGAATCGGATCAACGAAATGATCTGATAGAGTCGGAAACGCAAGACCGAAGGGAAGCGCCCGGAGGAAAGCCCGAGAAGTTCGGGTGAGTACAAAGGAAGCGTCCGTTCCTTGAGAACTCAACAGCGTGCCAAAAATCAACGCCAGATATGTTGATACCCCGTCCCCGGCCGTGAAAGCCGAGGATGAGGTTCCTTTGAAGAAAACACAGCGAGGACGCTGTGAACGGCCGGGCTTATTCCGCCTGGCTGTTCCGCTCTCGTGTGTGCGATCCCGATTACGGGAAAACATTCACGGAGAGTTTGATCCTGGCTCAGGACGAACGCTGGCGGCGTGCTTAACACATGCAAGTCGAACGATGAACCACTTCGGTGGGGATTAGTGGCGAACGGGTGAGTAACACGTGGGCAATCTGCCCTTCACTCTGGGACAAGCCCTGGAAACGGGGTCTAATACCGGATATCACTTCCACTCGCATGGGTGGGGGTCGAAAGCTCCGGCGGTGAAGGATGAGCCCGCGGCCTATCAGCTTGTTGGTGAGGTAATGGCTCACCAAGGCGACGACGGGTAGCCGGCCTGAGAGGGCGACCGGCCACACTGGGACTGAGACACGGCCCAGACTCCTACGGGAGGCAGCAGTGGGGAATATTGCACAATGGGCGAAAGCCTGATGCAGCGACGCCGCGTGAGGGATGACGGCCTTCGGGTTGTAAACCTCTTTCAGCAGGGAAGAAGCGAAAGTGACGGTACCTGCAGAAGAAGCGCCGGCTAACTACGTGCCAGCAGCCGCGGTAATACGTAGGGCGCAAGCGTTGTCCGGAATTATTGGGCGTAAAGAGCTCGTAGGCGGTCTGTCGCGTCGGATGTGAAAGCCCGGGGCTTAACCCCGGGTCTGCATTCGATACGGGCAGACTAGAGTGTGGTAGGGGAGATCGGAATTCCTGGTGTAGCGGTGAAATGCGCAGATATCAGGAGGAACACCGGTGGCGAAGGCGGATCTCTGGGCCATTACTGACGCTGAGGAGCGAAAGCGTGGGGAGCGAACAGGATTAGATACCCTGGTAGTCCACGCCGTAAACGGTGGGAACTAGGTGTTGGCGACATTCCACGTCGTCGGTGCCGCAGCTAACGCATTAAGTTCCCCGCCTGGGGAGTACGGCCGCAAGGCTAAAACTCAAAGGAATTGACGGGGGCCCGCACAAGCAGCGGAGCATGTGGCTTAATTCGACGCAACGCGAAGAACCTTACCAAGGCTTGACATACACCGGAAACGGCCAGAGATGGTCGCCCCCTTGTGGTCGGTGTACAGGTGGTGCATGGCTGTCGTCAGCTCGTGTCGTGAGATGTTGGGTTAAGTCCCGCAACGAGCGCAACCCTTGTTCTGTGTTGCCAGCATGCCCTTCGGGGTGATGGGGACTCACAGGAGACTGCCGGGGTCAACTCGGAGGAAGGTGGGGACGACGTCAAGTCATCATGCCCCTTATGTCTTGGGCTGCACACGTGCTACAATGGCCGGTACAAAGAGCTGCGAAGCCGTGAGGTGGAGCGAATCTCAAAAAGCCGGTCTCAGTTCGGATTGGGGTCTGCAACTCGACCCCATGAAGTCGGAGTTGCTAGTAATCGCAGATCAGCATTGCTGCGGTGAATACGTTCCCGGGCCTTGTACACACCGCCCGTCACGTCACGAAAGTCGGTAACACCCGAAGCCGGTGGCCCAACCCCTTGTGGGAGGGAGCTGTCGAAGGTGGGACTGGCGATTGGGACGAAGTCGTAACAAGGTAGCCGTACCGGAAGGTGCGGCTGGATCACCTCCTTTCTAAGGAGCACTTCTCACCGATCCCTACGGGGTGAGGTCAGAGGCCAGTTCATCGGCGAACGTCCGGTGCTGGTTGCTCATGGGTGGAACGTTGATTATTCGGCATTCTCAGTCATCTCGGGCTGTAAGTACTGCTCTTCGGAGCGTGGAAAGCTGATCACGAGTGGGTGGGGTGTCGGGCACGCTGTTGGGTGTCTGAGGGTGCGAGCGTTTGCTCGTCCTTCTGATGCCGGCCCCAGTGAACTCCAGCCGTCAGGGTTGGGGGTGATGGGTGGCTGGTCGTTGTTTGAGAACTGCACAGTGGACGCGAGCATCTGTGGCCAAGTTTTTAAGGGCGCACGGTGGATGCCTTGGCACCAGGAACCGATGAAGGACGTGGGAGGCCACGATAGTCCCCGGGGAGTCGTCAACCAGGCTTTGATCCGGGGGTTTCCGAATGGGGAAACCCGGCAGTCGTCATGGGCTGTCACCCGCTGCTGAACACATAGGCAGTGTGGAGGGAACGCGGGGAAGTGAAACATCTCAGTACCCGCAGGAAGAGAAAACAACCGTGATTCCGGGAGTAGTGGCGAGCGAAACCGGATGAGGCCAAACCGTATGCGTGTGAGACCCGGCAGGGGTTGCGCATACGGGGTTGTGGGATCTCTCTTTTACGGTCTGCCGGCCGTGAGACGAGTCAGAAACCGTTGATGTAGGCGAAGGACATGCGAAAGGTCCGGCGTAGAGGGTAAGACCCCCGTAGTCGAAACATCAGCGGCTCGTTTGAGAGACACCCAAGTAGCACGGGGCCCGAGAAATCCCGTGTGAATCTGGCGGGACCACCCGCTAAGCCTAAATATTCCCTGGTGACCGATAGCGGATAGTACCGTGAGGGAATGGTGAAAAGTACCGCGGGAGCGGAGTGAAATAGTACCTGAAACCGTGTGCCTACAAGCCGTGGGAGCGTCGGACATCAAGCTTGCTTGGTGTCTCGTGACTGCGTGCCTTTTGAAGAATGAGCCTGCGAGTTTGCGGTGTGTTGCGAGGTTAACCCGGGTGGGGAAGCCGTAGCGAAAGCGAGTCCGAATAGGGCGTTTCAGTAGCACGCTCAAGACCCGAAGCGGAGTGATCTAGCCATGGGCAGGTTGAAGCGGAGGTAAGACTTCGTGGAGGACCGAACCCACCAGGGTTGAAAACCTGGGGGATGACCTGTGGTTAGGGGTGAAAGGCCAATCAAACTCCGTGATAGCTGGTTCTCCCCGAAATGCATTTAGGTGCAGCGTCGTGTGTTTCTTGCCGGAGGTAGAGCACTGGATAGGCGATGGGCCCTACCGGGTTACTGACCTTAGCCAAACTCCGAATGCCGGTAAGTGAGAGCGCGGCAGTGAGACTGTGGGGGATAAGCTCCATGGTCGAGAGGGAAACAGCCCAGAGCATCGACTAAGGCCCCTAAGCGTACGCTAAGTGGGAAAGGATGTGGAGTCGCAGAGACAACCAGGAGGTTGGCTTAGAAGCAGCCACCCTTGAAAGAGTGCGTAATAGCTCACTGGTCTAGTGATTCCGCGCCGACAATGTAGCGGGGCTCAAGCGTACCGCCGAAGTCGTGTCATTGCGATATATACCCCCAACGGGGATCGTGATGGGTAGGGGAGCGTCGTGTGCCGGGTGAAGCAGCACCGGAAGGTAGTTGTGGACGGTTCACGAGTGAGAATGCA
>NZ_JAHHIU010000065.1 GCF_024539815.1 Streptomyces hayashii | reverse complement strand
GACCCGGTCGCGCAGCTGCTGGAGGTCGGCGGCACGTCGATGGATCTGGGGCGGGCGCCGCTGCTCACGCTGCACGTCACCGCGCTGCCCGCCGGCGACCGCTGGTTGATGCTGCTGAAGGTGCACCACGCCGTCCAGGACCACGTCGCCCTGGAGGTGCTGCACGACGAGGTCCAGGCCTTCCTGACAGGGCGGGGCGACGCGCTGCCGGAACCGATGCCCTTCCGGAATTTCGTCGCCCAGGCCCGTGGCGGCGTGGCGCAGTCGGAGCACGAGCGCTACTTCACCGAGCTGCTGGGCGACGTCGACGAGCCGACCGCGCCGTTCGGACTGGTCGACGTCCACGGCGACGGCGCGGACACGGACTGGGCACGGACGGCCCTCGCGCCGGAGCTGCACGCGCGGCTGCGCGCGGTGGCGCGCCGGCTGAGCACGAGTGCGGCGACCGTGCTGCACGTCGCGT
>NZ_JAHHIU010000064.1 GCF_024539815.1 Streptomyces hayashii | reverse complement strand
CGCATGCTGCCGTGTGTCCATGCCCGGCGGGGATTGCCCCGAACGGGGGAAGTTCCGGTTCGCGGGTTTGCCGGTCGCCTCGGTGCCGCCCGGGCCCGTCGAGGCGTACGCGCACGCGTCGGCCGTGGCCACCCCGGCCGGCGCGGCCGCGAGGATCCAGGCCACGGTCACCAGGGCCAACGCTCTGGTGAGGAGAGCGGATCGGATCGGTTCGGGTCCATGCACGACGGAGATCATGCGGCTTCGCATGCTGCCGTGTGTCCATGCCCGGCGGGGATTGCCCCGAACGGGGGAAGTTCCGGTTCGCGGGTTTGCCGGTCGGTGCGTTCGCGCATCCGGCCGACCGTGCGCGTGTGCGAGCCGGCCAGCCCTTCACACACGGCCTCCGCGGCCCTCGCGGACGCCTTCGGGACGGTCCGTCCCGCCCCCCGACGCAGGTCACGGAAAAGAATTTCGTGGCGCGTTTGAACACAACCACCGCCCCGGTGCGTACTCAGGTCCGTGCGGCGGCGCAGCAGGGCGCTGCAACACCCTTGTGACGATCGGGGAGTTGTTGACGATGAAGAGCACCTGGCGGAGCGCCTCACTCGCGGCGGGCACGGTGGCCGTGCTGGCGCTGACGGCGGCGTGCGGCTCGGAAAGCGGCACGTCGGCGGCCAGCCAGAACGTGGGAGCCACGGCTCCGGCGGGTGGCATCGCGGGCGTCGGCAGCGGCTACGGCGCTGCGGGCGCCACGGCGAGCCCCAGCGCCCCCGGCGGTGTCGGCGCGGGCACCGGTACCGGAGCGCAGTCGACGGGCGCCGGCGAACTCGCCGTCTCCGCGAACGGCGAACTCGGCAAGATCCTCACCGACGGCGCCGGAAAGACCCTCTACCGTTTCGACGCGGACACGGCCGAACCGCCGAAGTCGAACTGTGACGGCGACTGCGCGACCGCCTGGCCGCCGGTGTCCGCGGACGACGTCAGCGCCGGTGACGGCATCGACAAGTCGCTGCTCGGCGAGATCACCCGCTCCGACGGCACCAAGCAGCTCACCGTGGGCGGCTGGCCCGCCTACTACTACGCCAAGGACGCCAACGCGGGCGACACCAGCGGCCAGGGCGTGGGCAACAAGTGGTTCGCGATGACCCCCGAGGGCAAGAAGGCCAAGTCGGGCGGTGGATCCGACTCCGCCCTGGCGGGGCTGTCCGTGCGCAAGGACCCCAACCTCGGCGAGATCGTCGTCGACAAGAACGGCATGACGGTCTACCGCTTCCTCAAGGACAAGGCGTGGCCCAAGCCGGTGTCGAACTGCAACGGCGCGTGCCTGCAGAAGTGGCCGGTGGTCGCGCCCGTCGAGGCCAACGACACCAAGGGCGTGCAGAAGAAGGGCCTGATGAGCTTCACCCGTGGTGACGGCGTCAGGCAGCAGACCGTCAACTGCTCGCCGATCTACACCTTCGCCGGGGACAAGGCTCCCGGTGACATCAACGGCCAGGGTGTGGGCGGCACGTGGTACGCCGTCGCACCCGACGGAAAGCTGGTCGGAGCGCCGGCGCAGTAGAGATCGCCTCCCCAGGGCCGGTCCCGCGACTGCCCCTCGCGCACGACCACAGGTCCGCCCCCTCCGCGCCGCACGGAGGGGGCGGACCGCTGTGTTTGTCCCGGTGCCGCCTCGTGTGCGTAGACTTTCGCCGCCCTCGGGGCCGTTGCGGAGACTCTCCGGAGCGCCTCGGGCACTTTTCGTAGCCCGACGGGGGGTCGTCGATTCGGCACGTGCCGCAGGCAGTGACCGGGAACGGACGGTCAATTTCCGTTTCCACTCGCCCGTTTGGCGGGCGATCAGTAGCCTCAGCTCGAACACCGGATCGCCTACGCCTTGGAGAGATAGATGGAGCGTCCCGCCTGGGCCCCTCGGAGCATCGACATCTCGGTGCCGAGCGTCTCGCGGATCTACGACTACTACCTGGGCGGCTCGCACAACTTCGAGGTGGACCGGGAAGCGGCGCGCAGGGCCATGGAGTTCCTGCCGGGACTTCCGAAGATCAGCCAGGCGAACCGGGCGTTCATGCGCCGGGCCGTGCGCTACGCGGTGGCAGAGGGCGTCACCCAGTTCCTCGACATCGGCTCCGGCATCCCCACCTTCGGCAGCACGCACGAGGTCGCCCAGGCGGCCCGCCCCGGAGCGCGGGTGGTCTACGTCGACCACGACCCGGTGGCCGTGGCGCACAGCGAGGCGGTGCTGGCGGACAACGACGACGCCGACGTCGTGGCCGCGGACCTTCGCAAGCCGCAGGACATCCTGCACAGCCCCCAGGTCGCGCGGCTCATCGACCTCGACCGGCCGGTGGCGCTGCTGCTGGTCGCCGTCCTCCATTTCGTCGAGGACGCGGACGACCCGTACGCGGCGGTGGCCGAGCTCGGCGCGGCGCTCGCCCCGGGCAGTCTCCTCGTGCTCACGCATGCCTCGTACGAGGGAATCCCGATGCCGACGGAGCGGGCCGAAGGCGCGATCGACGTGTACAAGGAAATCCGCAATCCGCTGATCATGCGCTCTCGGGACGAGATCGGGCGGTTCTTCGAGGGGTACGACATGGTGGAACCGGGACTGGTGCCCATGCCGCGCTGGCGGCCGGACACGGCGCCGGAGGACGAGGACCCCTGGGCCCTCTCGGGTTTCGCCGGCGTGGGGCGCGCGTCGTGACCGCGGAGCCGGACGGCCCGGAGGACAGACTGCGGCGGTTCGCGACGATCTGGAGCCGGGCCGTGTACCCGGTGACATCGACGTCGTTGACCCGGCCCGAACTGGAGGAGCGGCTGCTGCCGCTGGCGCGGCGACTGCGCGGGGCGCTGCTGGAACGGGGTTTCGACGCCGAGGCCGGCAAGGACGTCGGGGCCGCCCTGATCGACGCGCACTGCACGGACCCCGACGCGCTCAGCCACTCCCTCGACTGCGTCGACGCCTACCTGGTGCTGTACTGCGGCGAGGACGGTCCCCAGGAGGACCTGCGCATCCGGGCCTCGCGACTCCAGCACGCCATGGCGGCGGGCTTCGCGCGGGCCCTGCGCGAGCGCACGCTCGCCGAACAGGAGGCCATCTCCCAGGCGGCGTTGCGCGCCCAGGGCGTCGTCGCCCAGGCGCTGCACGCGAGCGAGGCGCGCTTCCGGGCGGTCTTCGAGGGCGCGGCGATAGGGATCGGCATCGCCGACCTCGCCGGCAACGTCCTGCAGATCAACGGGGCGCTGCTGCGCATGTTCGGCGGCTCCGAGCAGACCCTGCGGGGCCGCCGGGTCCAGGACCTCGCGCATCCCGAGGACGCGCCCCAGACCTGGAAGCTCTACGACGAACTCGTCCGCGGCGAACGCGAGCACTACCACACGGAGAAGGCGTTCAGCCGGCCCGACGGAACGGTCCTGTGGACCAACCTGACCGTGTCCCTGCTGCGGGACGCCGACGGCGAACCGCAGTACACGCTGGCCCTGATGGAGGACACCACCGAGCGCCGGCTGCTCAACCTCCGGCTGCGGTACGAGGCCACCCACGACGCGCTGACCGGTCTGCCCAACCGCACGCTGTTCTTCGAGCGCCTGGAGAAGGTGCTCGGCGCCGGCGAGGGCAAGCGCTTCGGGCTGTGCTACCTCGACCTGGACGGCTTCAAGACCATCAACGACAGCCTCGGTCACGCGGCCGGCGACCGGCTGCTCGTCGAGATCGCCGACCGGCTGCAGTCCTGCGCGACCGCACCCGGCGAGATGGTCGCCCGCCTCGGCGGCGACGAGTTCGTCGCGCTGACCACCGGCCCCGACACCCGCCACGAGGTCGACGAACTCGCCGCGCGCATCATGAACGTCCTGGTCGCGCCGGTCAGCATCGACGGCCGGGAGCTGACCGTGCGCGGCAGCATCGGCATCGTCGAGGGCCCGGCGGGCGAGCGCAGCGCGGCCGAGGTGCTGCGCAGCGCCGACATCACCATGTACCGGGCCAAGTCGGCGGGCGGCAACCGCTTCGAGCTCGCCGACCCGGAGGCCGACGCCCGGGCGATCACCCGGCACGGCCTGACCACGGCGCTGCCGGCGGCCCTCGAACGCGGTGAGTTCTTCATCGAGTACCAGCCTCTGGTGCACCTCGGCGACGGCAGCGTGCGCGGCGCCGAGGCGCTGGTGCGCTGGCTGCACCCCCAGCACGGAGTGCTCGGCCCCGACCGGTTCATCCCGCTCGCCGAGCACACGGGGCTGATCGTGCCGCTGGGCCGCTGGGTCCTGGAGGAGTCCGTCCGTCAGGCCGGCGAATGGCGTGAGCGCACGGGCGACACGGACCCCCTGCGCATCAACGTGAACCTCTCCCCGTGCCAGCTGACCCACCCCGGTCTGGTGCAGGACACCGTCGACATCCTCGAACGTGCGGGCGTGCGACCGGAGGCCCTGTGCCTGGAGGTGACGGAGTCGGCGCTGATCGGGGCCGACGACGACCTGCTCAAGCCGCTGCGCCGGCTGGCCGAGATGGGCGTCGACATCGCTTTGGACGACTTCGGGACCGGCTACTCCAATCTGGCCAACCTGCGCAGGCTCCCGGTGAGCGTCCTCAAGCTGGACCGCTCCTTCACCCAGGGCATGCAGCAGTTCCCGGCGGACCCGGTCGACCTCAAGATCGTCGAGGGGATCGTCGCGCTCGCCCACAGTCTGGACCTCGCGGTCACGGTGGAGGGCGTGGAGACCGGGGCGCAGGCGGAGCAGCTGCGGATACTGGGCTGCGACACCGCCCAGGGCTGGTACTACGCCCGCCCGGGCCCGCCGGACCGGCTCCACGAACTGGCCCTGGTGGACGCAACGGGCTGAGCGGACGCCTCGGCCGCGGGGCTGCGGAGGTCATCGGCGAAGATGGGCCGGTGACCCACGCAGAAGACGACGTGAACGAGGCGATCGCCGGCGAGCTGGCCCTGCTGGACCCCGCCGTGCGCGCCTCCCGCGCCCGCTTCGGGCGACTGCTCGATCCCGAGTTCGTGGAGGTGGGCTCCTCGGGCCGCCGCTACACGTACGAGGACATGCTGGCCTGGCTGCCCGACCACCCGGGCGGCTCGCCGGACGGTCCCCGCCGCGAGCCGTCGTCGATCGAGGCCGTCGTGCTGGCCCCCGGCCTGGTCCACCTCACCTACGAGACCGACTTCGACGGCCGGCGCGCCCGCCGCAGCTCGCTGTGGCGCAAGCGCGGCGAGGAGACCGGGTGGCGGATGTACTACCACCAGGGGACCCCTGTGCCGCCCGAGGCGGAGTAGGGTCAGCCCGCCTCGCGTGCGCGGACCTCGTCGGCCGCCGAGACGGCGGCCCGTACGAGCGCGGCCGTGGCCGTCGAGCGCGACTGCTGGGGCCAGGCGACGGCCATGACGGCGGCGGGTGCGTCCAGGACGGGCCGGTAGACGACCCCGGGCCGGGGGTAGCGGTCGGCGACGGAGGCGGGCAGCAGAGCGACCAGCTCGCCCAGGCCGACGAGCGTGAGGAGCTGGGCGAGGTCCTGGCCCCTGCCCCGGACCTCCTCGATGAACCGGAGCGTCTCGTGCTCGCGCAGCCCCAGGTCGGCGAGGCGCAGCCCGGCCCGGACGGCGAGGGGATGGCTCACCGCGAGGGCGGCGACCCGCGGCTCGGAGACGAGGTCCTCGGTGTCGAGGCCCGCGCGTTCGTACGGCTCGTACATCAGGGCGGCGTCGGCCTCGCCCTGCCGCAGCATCCGGGACTGCTCCTGCCACGCGGCCAGGCGCACGGTGACCGGCAGGGCCGCGGGGTCGGCCGCGTACCGCGCGAGGATCGTCTCCAGCAGTCCCGCGTCCCCGTCCGCCTTCACGGCCAGTACCAGCTTCGGCTCGGCGGCGGCCGCGCGGCGGGCCCGCAGGCCCGCGGCGTCCAGCGCCTCCAGGGCGAACCTCGCCTCGGCGAGCAGGACCGCACCGGCCGGCGTCAGGGCCACGCTGTGGGTCGTCCGCTCGAAGAGGACGGCCCCCAGCTCGCTCTCCAGCGCGCGGATCGACCGGGACAGCGGCGGCGGGGAGATGCCGAGCCGTTGCGCGGCACGGGCGAAGTTGAGTTCCTCGGCCACGGCGACGAAGTAGCGCAGCGGACGGGACTCCATGCGCGGCCCTCCGTTCGGTATTGCTCTGAGGGTAACAAGCGCGAGCCGATCGGTCCTTCCGTCCGGACGGCGGCGGCAGCAGGCTCGTCGGCGTACACACCGCCACCGGCTCTGGAGCAGTTCATGATCGTCGTCACCACCCCCACCGGTCAGATCGGCCGCGAGGTCCTGTCCCGTCTGCTGGACGCCGACCACGGCGCGACCCCGGTCCGGGTGATCGTCCGCGACCCCGCCCGGCTCTCGCCGCAGCACCGGGAACGCGTCGAGGTCGTCCCGGGTTCGCACGCCGACCCGGCCGTGCTCAAGGAGGCGTGCGAGGGCGCCGACCGGATCTTCTGGCTGGTGCCCCCGACGCCCGGAACCGAGGACGTCGAGGGCCACTTCCGGGCTTTCACGGAGCCGCTCCGCGAGGCGATCGGCGTCCAGGGAGTCGAGCGCGTCGTGGCCGTCTCGACGCTGGGCCGGGGCGTCGCCCGCGACGCCGGGCCGATCTCGGCCTCGCTGGCCATGGACGAGGCCATCGCCGCGACGGGCGTGCACTACCGGGCGCTGTGCCCGCCGGCGCTGATGGAGAACCTGCTCCGCCAGGCGGCCCCGATCCGCGACGAGGGCGTCTGGACCGTCGCACTCGCGCGGGATCGCGTGCTGCGCACCTGCGCCGTCCGCGACATCGCCGCGGAGGCGGCCCGGCTGCTCCTCGACACCTCCTGGACCGGATACCGCGACGTCGCGCTGGCCGGCCCCGACGACCTGACCCCCGAGGGCATGGCCGGCGTCCTCACCGAGGTGCTGGACCGCCCCGTGCGCGTGCGGCAGATCACCTCGGCCGAACAGAGGACCATGATGATCCGTCAGGGCGCGACCGAGGCGTGGGCGCAGGCGGTGGCCGACATGACGGACGCCCAGAACACGCAGGGCTTCTACGGCGCGTCCCAGCCCAGCACCCCCGACACCACGCCCACGGGCTTTCGCCGGTGGTGCGAGGAGGTGCTGGCGCCGGCCCTGCGGGGCTGACGCGGGGCGGGCCGGACTCACCGCTCCAGCAGCATCCGCTGAAGTTCCCGGGCCGCGCGGGGCGGCGCCACGTCGCTGCGGTGGGCGAGGGCGATCGTGCGGTGCAGGCCCGGCCGGGCGAGTGGGGTGACCCGCAGTCCCCGGCCCGAGCGCGCGGCCACCATGCGGGGGACGACGGCCACCCCGAGGCCGGCCCGCACGAATCCGAGCACCGCGTCCATCTCGCCGCCCTCGACCGCGAAGTCGGGCTCGAAGCCCTCGCCCCGGCAGGCGGCCACGGTGAGCTCCCGCAGGTCGTAGCCGTGCCGGAACATCACCAGACGCTCGCGCTCCAGGTCGGCGATCCGGACGGTCCGCCGTCCGTCCCCCGGCTGGGAGGCCTCGGGCGACGAGACCACGACCAGGTCCTCGCGCAGCAGCTCCACCGTCGTCAGCGCGGGGGACGGCGTCGGCAGGGGCAGCACGACCAGGGCGAGATCGAGGGCGCCGCGGGCCAGCTCACGGACGAGGTCGTGCGAGCCGCCCTCCTCGATCAGCAGCCGGATGCCCGGGTAGCGGTCGTGGAAGGCGCGCAGCACGTCCGGCAGCAGACCCGTGCACAGGCTCGGCGTGGCCCCCAGCCGCACCCGGCCGCTGCGCAGCTGCACCAGCTCCTGCACCTCGTACCGTGCGGTCTCGGTGTCGGCCAGGATCCGCCGGGCCAGCGGCAGCAGCGCCTCGCCCGCGTCGGTGAGCGTGATGTTGCCCCGCGCGCGCTGGAACAGATCCGCGCCCAACTCCCGCTCCAGCGCCTTGATCTGCTGCGACAGCGACGGCTGCGCGACGTGCACGAGCTCGGCGGCCCGGGTGAAGTGCCGGGTCTCGGCGACCGCCACGAAGTACTGGAGCTGCTGGAACTGCATCCAGTCATGATAGGCGCACGCTATGGAAACGAGCCGGACCATGTCTTGGACCGATCGGGGGTGACCGCCCTAGCGTCTTGAGACATGGCTCTGGCAACGCGGACGGACCGACGGTCGTCCATGGCGCGCACCGTGTGGGACTCCTCGGTCGGCAAGAAGGCGGTGATGGCCGTCAGCGGCCTGATCATGCTGCTGTACCTGGTCGTTCACATGATCGGCAACCTGAAGATCTTCTTCGGGCCGGGCGAGTTCAACCACTACGCGCACTGGCTGCGCACGGTCGGCGAACCGTTCATGCACTACGAGTGGACGCTGTGGCTGATCCGGGCGGTGCTGGTCGCGGCGGTCGTCGCGCACGCCGTCTGCGCCTACCAGCTCAGCCGCCGCGACATCAGGGCGCGCCCCGGTCGGTACGTCCACAGCAAGCCCCGGACGAGCTACGCCACACGCACCATGCGCTGGGGCGGGATCATCCTCGGCCTGTTCATCGTCTGGCACCTCCTCGACCTGACGACCGGCACCGTGCACAGCGGCGGCTTCCAGGAGGGCCACCCGTACCAGAACGTCGTGGACACCTTCTCCACCTGGTACGGCAACGTCGTCTACATCGTCGCGATGCTCGCGCTCGGCCTGCACGTGCGGCACGGCTTCTGGAGCGCCGCCCAGACCCTCGGCGTCGGCAGCCGCGCCCGCGACCGCGCCCTGAAGACCATCGGCAACGTCCTCGCGCTGCTGCTCACGGTCGGCTTCGTCGCCGTACCCGTGGGCGTCATGACCGGAGTGGTGAGCTGACATGACCTACACCGACTACATCACCGGCGAACCCCTCGCCGACACCAGGGCGCCCTCCGGGCCCGTGAACGAGCGCTGGGACACGCGCCGTTTCGAGGCCAAGCTGGTCAACCCGGCCAACCGGCGCAAGCACACGGTGATCGTGGTGGGCACCGGTCTCGCGGGCGGCTCCGCGGGCGCCACCCTCGCCGAACAGGGCTACCGCGTCGTCCAGTTCTGCTACCAGGACTCCCCGCGCCGCGCCCACTCCATCGCCGCGCAGGGCGGCGTCAACGCGGCGAAGAACTACCGCAACGACGGAGACTCGATCCACCGCCTCTTCTACGACACCGTCAAGGGCGGCGACTTCCGGGCGCGCGAGTCCAACGTCCACCGGCTCGCGCAGATCTCGGTCGAGATCATCGACCAGTGCGTGGCGCAGGGCGTGCCCTTCGCCCGCGAGTACGGCGGTCTCCTCGACACCCGCTCCTTCGGCGGCGTCCAGGTCTCCCGGACCTTCTACGCCCGCGGCCAGACGGGCCAGCAACTGCTGCTCGGCGCCTACCAGGCCCTCAGCCGGCAGATCGCCGCGGGGAACGTCGAGATGCACCCGCGCACCGAGATGCTCGACCTGATCGTGGTCGACGGGCGGGCGCGCGGCATCGTGGCCCGGGACCTCGTCACCGGGAAGATCGACGCCCACTTCGCGGACGCCGTCGTCCTGGCCACCGGCGGTTACGGAAACGTCTTCTACCTGTCGACCAACGCGATGAACTCCAACGCCACCGCGATCTGGCGGGCGCACCGGCGCGGCGCCTGCTTCGCCAACCCCTGCTTCACCCAGATCCACCCCACCTGCATCCCCCGCACCGGCGACCACCAGTCGAAGCTGACGCTGATGAGCGAGTCGCTGCGCAACGACGGCCGGATCTGGGTGCCGAAGGCCGAGGGCGACGACCGTCCGCCCAACAGGATCCCCGAGGACGAGCGCGACTACTACCTGGAGCGCATCTACCCCTCCTTCGGCAACCTGGTCCCCCGGGACATCGCCTCCCGCGCCGCGAAGAACGTCTGCGACGAGGGCAGGGGCGTGGGACCGGGCGGACAGGGCGTCTACCTGGACTTCGCCGACGCCATCCGGCGCATGGGCCGCGAGGCCGTGGAGGCGAAGTACGGCAACCTCTTCGACATGTACCAGCGGATCACCGACGAGGATCCGTACGAAGTGCCGATGCGGATCTACCCGGCCGTGCACTACACGATGGGCGGGCTGTGGGTCGACTACGACCTCCAGACCACCGTCCCGGGGCTGTTCGCGATCGGCGAGGCCAACTTCTCCGACCACGGCGCCAACCGGCTCGGCGCCTCCGCGCTGATGCAGGGCCTGGCCGACGGCTACTTCGTCCTGCCGACGACCGTCAACGACTACCTCGCCCGCAACCCGCACCAGGGCGCGGTGGACGACGGGCATCCCGCCGTCCAGGAGGCGCTCGCCGAGACCGAGGACCGGCTCCACCTGCTCCTGTCCGTCGACGGTGACCGCACCCCCGACTCCTTCCACCGCGAACTGGGGGAACTGATGTGGGAGTTCTGCGGAATGGCCCGCACGGACGCCGGGCTGCGCAAGGCCCTGGAGCGCATCCCGCAGATCCGCGAGGAGTTCTGGCGGCGCATCAAGGTGCCGGGCGTGGGCGAGGAGTTCAACCAGTCCCTGGAGAAGGCCAACCGGATCGTCGACTACCTGGAGCTCGCCGAGCTGATGTGCCTCGACGCGCTGCACCGCGCCGAGTCCTGCGGCGGCCACTTCCGCGAGGAGTCCCAGACCCCGGACGGCGAGGCGGCCCGCCGGGACGACGCGTTCGCCTACGCCGCCGCCTGGGAGTTCACCGGACCCGGCGAGGCCCCCACCCTGCACCGGGAAGACCTGGTCTTCGAGTACGTCCATCCCACCCAGCGGAGCTACGCATGAAGCTCACCCTGCGCGTGTGGCGGCAGCGCGCCGCCGACGCCGACGGCGCCATGTCCACCTACGAGGTGGACGGCATCTCGCCCGACATGTCCTTCCTGGAGATGCTCGACACCCTCAACGAGGACCTCATCCTGCGCGGGGAGGATCCGGTCGCCTTCGACCACGACTGCCGCGAGGGCATCTGCGGCGCCTGCTCGCTCGTCGTCAACGGCGACGCGCACGGCCCCGAACGCACCACCACCTGCCAGCTGCACATGCGGTCCTTCCAGGACGGCGACACCATCGACGTCGAGCCGTGGCGGGCCGCCGCCTTCCCGGTGATCAAGGACCTGGTGGTCGACCGGTCGGCGTTCGACCGCATCATCCAGGCCGGCGGCTACATCACCGCCCCCACCGGCGCAGCCCCCGAGGCGCACGCCACCCCCGTGCCCAAGCCGGACGCCGACTTCGCGTTCGAGCACGCCGAGTGCATCGGATGCGGGGCCTGCGTGGCCGCCTGTCCCAACGGCGCGGCGATGCTGTTCACCTCCGCCAAGATCAATCACCTCAACGTGCTGCCGCAGGGAGCGCCCGAGCGGGAGACCCGGGTGCTGGACATGGTCGCGCAGATGGACGAGGAGGGGTTCGGCGGCTGCACCCTCGCGGGGGAGTGCGCGACGGCCTGCCCGAAGGGCATCCCGCTGGTGTCCATCACCGCCATGAACCGGGAGTGGCTGCGCGCCACGCGCAAGGCGGCCAAGCGGTAGGAGCTCCGGGGCAGTCGAGAAGAACGTTCGCCGAACAGCGCGGACGGGCGGGACCGGGAGTGGTGCTCATCCCCGGTCCCGTCTGGCGTGCGGGGCCCGGCGGAGCGCCTGGCATTCAGCAGCCGCACATCCACGGGCCCCGCGGCGGTCACGCCCACGCCAGCCGGCCGCGGAAGAAAGCAGGTGCAGTCCCCCGTGCACCGTACCCATGCTTCTTCCGCCCGGCGCAGGAGACCTCCATGACCGCCATGCCCCTCTCGCCCCCCGCCCTCGCCGCCGTGCCCGGCGGCTCCGGCTACCTCGTGTCGCTCGCCCGCGACCAGGACGACGTCCGGGCCGCGCAGCGGCTGCGCCACCAGGTGTTCGCCGGGGAACTGGGCGCCCGTCTCGACGGCCCGGAACCGGGCCTGGACACGGACGCCTTCGACGCCCACTGCGACCACCTGCTCATCCGGGACGCCGCCACCGGCGACGTGGTCGGCACCTACCGGCTGCTGCCGCCCGAGCGGGCCGCGATCGCCGGACGGCTGTACTCCGAGGGCGAGTTCGACCTGAGCCCGCTCGACGCGATCCGCTCCGGCCTGGTCGAGGTGGGCCGCTCCTGCGTGCACCCCGCCCACCGCGACGGCGCCGTCATAGGCCTCATCTGGGCCGGGATCGCCCGCTACATGGTGGACCGCGGCCACGAGTGGCTGGCCGGCTGCTGCTCGGTCCCGCTCGCCGACGGCGGCGCCCTGGCGACCGCTACCTGGGACCGGGTGCGCGAGAAGCACCTGGCGCCGCCGGAGTACCGGGTACGCCCCCTGCGGCCCTGGACCCCGCAGGGGCCGGGCCCGCTCGCCCGCACCGAGCTCCCCGCCCTGCTGCGCGGCTACCTCCGTCTCGGCGCCTGGGTGTGCGGGGAGCCCGCCCACGACCCCGACTTCGGCGTCGCCGACCTGTACGTGCTGCTGCCGATGCGGCGGGTGAACGCGCGCTACCTGAAGCACTTCCTCTCCCTCGTCCCGGCCTGATGAGCGTCTGGCTGCCGAGCGCGCCCTGCACCCCGCGGGCGTGCGTGCGGGCGACGACGCCCCTCACGGGCCTGCCGCGGGCCGTGCTCCGGCTCACGACGGTGGTCGTGCTGGTCCTCGTCGGGGTGGCGCTGTCACCCGTGGGACAGCGGGTTCCCGCCCGCGTCGTGCGGTGCTGGAGCCGGGCCGTCGTGCGGGCGGCCGGGGTCCGGATCCGCGTGAGCGGCGCGACCGCGCCCACGGCCACCGGGCTCCTCCTGGTCGCGAACCACGTCTCCTGGCTGGACATCCCGCTGCTGGCCGCCGTCCGTCCGGCCCGGATGCTCGCCAAGGCCGAGATCCGGCGCTGGCCGGTGGCGGGCGCGCTGGCCGCGCGCGGCGGCGTCCTGTTCATCGACCGCGACCGGCTGCGCGCCCTGCCCGCGACGGTCGCCCGGATCGCCGACGCGCTGCGTGCCGGACGGGCCGTCGCGGTGTTCCCCGAGGGCAGCACCTGGTGCGGCCGCGCCCAGGGGCCCTTCCGGCGGGCGGTGTTCCAGGCGGCGCTGGACGCCGGGACGCCCGTCCTGCCCGTGCGCATCGTCTACCGGGACCGCGGGGGAGCGGCGAGCACCGCGCCCGCGTTCGTCGGCGACGACCCGCTCCTCGCCTCGCTGTGGCGGGTGGTGTGCGCCCGGGGCCTGGTGGCCGAGGTCGAGGTGCGGCCCGTGCTCACGCCCGGCGACCACCGCGACCGCAAGGCGCTGGCCGCCGCCGGGACCGCGGTGCTGGGCCGGCCGCACGAGCGGCGGGCCCTCGTCGCGGTCGGCGAGCACGGCGCCGGGTCCGGCCCTGCGGGCCACCTCCTCGCCGGACGCCATGGTGACGGGGACGTCATGGCGGCGAGGACGGGCGCACGCCGGCGTCGCAGTGCGCGTCGCCAGGTCCCGGCGGGCCCGCGAAGCCTGCGGCACGGGCCGACGACGGCCGGGCCGGCGGATGCCGCTGCCACGAATTCCCGGTAGTCGAGGGGGCGTCGGCCACCCATGGTGGGATCATGACGCATCCCGAACTCCGAGGGGAGCGCGCGTGAACGGAAGCCCGGCCGGCCGGACGGCCCTCGTGACGGGGGGCAGCGGTTTCGTGGCCGCCCACCTCGTACGGCAACTCCTGGAACGCGGGTACCGCGTGCACACCACCGTGCGCTCCATGGCGAACACGGTGAAACTCCGGCCGCTGCGCGCCCTCCAGGACGCCCATCCCGGCCGACTCGACCTGTTCGAGGCCGATCTGCTGGCCGACGGCTCCTTCGACGAGGCGACGAAGGGCTGCGCGGTGGTCTTCCACGTGGCGTCGCCCTTCCTGATGCCGGAGAAGATCAAGGACGGCCGGCGCGACGTCGTGGAGCCCGCCCTGCGCGGGACGCACCACGTGGTCGCGGCCGTGAACCGCACCGAGACGGTCGAACGCCTCGTCTTCACGTCCACGGTCGGGGCGATCTTCGGCGACTACGTCGACGTGCGCGAGATGGACGGACGGACCCTGTCGGAGAAGTACTTCAACACCACCAGCACGGTGGAGAACAACCCGTACCACTACGCCAAGACGGTCGCCGAGAAGGCGGCCTGGGAGGCCGAGGCCGCCCAGGACCGCTGGCGCATGGTCGCCGTCAACCCCGGCCTGATCCTGGGCCCCTCCCTCACCCCCGCCTCGGACTCGGGCAGCCTGTTCCTGCTGGACGAGCTGTTCAAGGGCTACTTCTTCTACGGCGCCCCGGACTTCAGCTTCACCACCGCCGACGTGCGGGACGTGGCGGCGGCCCACATCGCGGCGGCGGAACACCCCGAAGCGCACGGCCGCTACATCGTCGCCGCACGGGAGATGACCTCCTTCCACCAGATGTCGGCGATCCTGCGCAGCCGCCACCCGCGAAACCCGCGCCTGCCCCGCACCGCCCTCCCGCACTGGCCGGTGCGCCTCCTCGGCCCCGCCTTCGGCCTCTCCCAGCGCTACATCCGCAACCACCTGGGCATCCGCTTCCCGGTCGACAACCGCAGGAGCGTCGAGGAACTGGGCCTGGTCTACCGTCCGATCGAGGAGACCCTGGCAGACCACTACCGGGCCTGGCGCGAGCAGCGCGGTCAATCGCGTCCGAGGGCCGGCGCGCGGGCCAGATAGGGCGCCGTCGCGCTGCCCCGCGCCCCGGCCGCCTCGGCCGGCGTCCCCGTCGCCACGACGCGGCCGCCCGCGTCGCCGCCGCCGGGACCGAGGTCGATCACCCAGTCCGCGCCCGCCACCACCGCCATGTCGTGCTCGACGGCGACGACGGTGTTCCCGGCGTCGACCAGGGCGTGCAGCTCGCGCATCAGGACCTCGACGTCGGCCGGGTGCAGCCCGGTCGTCGGTTCGTCGAGGAGGTAGAGGGTGTGGCCGCGCCGGGTCCGCTGCAGCTCGGTCGCCAGCTTGATGCGCTGCGCCTCGCCGCCGGAGAGCTCCGTCGCCGGCTGGCCGAGGCGCAGATAGCCCAGACCGACGTCGAGGAGTGCGGCCAGGCTGCGGGAGACGGCCGGGGTGTCGGCGAAGAAACCGGCCGCCGCCTCGACGGTCAGGTCCAGCACCTGCGCGATGTTCCGGTCCCGGTAGGCCACTTCGAGGGTCGCCGTGTTGTAGCGGGCCCCGCCGCAGTCCGGGCAGGGCGCGTACGTGCTCGGCAGGAAGAGCAGCTCGACGCTCACGAAGCCCTCGCCCTGGCAGGTCTCGCAGCGTCCTCCCGCCACGTTGAAGGAGAAGCGGCCCGCGCCGTAGCCCCTGGCCCGCGCCGCGTCCGTCGCCGCGAACACCTTGCGGACGACGTCGAACAGGCCCGTGTAGGTGGCCAGGTTGGACCGAGGGGTGCGCCCGATCGGCTTCTGGTCGACCGAGACCAGCCGGTCCACGCCGGGCAGTTCGTCGGTGATCTCCCCGACGAGCGTCGACTTTCCCGAGCCCGAGACGCCCGTCACCGCGGTGAACACGCCCAGCGGGAAGCGGGCCGTCACCCCGCGCAGGTTGTGCCGGGTGACCGGGCCGACCTCCAACCACCCCCGCGCGGCGCGTACTTCGCGTGCCGGCGCCAGGGAACGGCCGAAGAGATGACGCGCCGTCGCCGACTCCTCGACCGACTCCAGGTCCGCCACCGGACCGCTGTGCAGCACCTGCCCGCCGTGCTCGCCCGCCCGCGGGCCCACGTCCACCAGCCAGTCGGCGGCGCGCATCACGTCCAGCTGGTGCTCCACCACGAACACCGAGTTGCCCGCGGCCTTCAGCCGCCGCAACACCGTGAGCAGAGCCTGGGTGTCCGCCGGGTGCAGTCCCGCCGACGGCTCGTCGAGCACGTACACCACCCCGAACAGTCCGGAGCGCAGCTGGGTGGCGAGCCGCAGCCGCTGCAACTCGCCCGCGGAGAGGGTGGGCGCGGCGCGGTCCAGGGAGAGATAGCCCAGGCCGAGTTCGACGACGGGTGCGATACGGGACTTGAGATCCTCGGTGAGGACGCGCGCCGCCTGCGACCTGCCGTCGAGAAGCCGGGCGAGGTCCGTCAGCGGGAGCGCGGCCATGTCCGCGATCGTCCGGCCCGCGAAGGTCACGGCGAGGGCCTCCGGCCGCAGCCTGGCGCCGCCGCACGCCGGGCAGGGCGCGGACGTCAGGAACCGCTCCGCCCTGGCCCGCAGGGCCGCGCTCCGGGAGTCGGCGAAGGTCTTCATCACATAGCGGTGAGCGCTCATGTACGTGCCCTGGTAGGGGCGTTGGATGCGGTCGGCGTCCCGCACCGGATGAACCGTCACCACGGGCTGCTCGTCCGTGAACAGGATCCACTCGCGCTGCCCGGCCGGAAGGTCGCGCCACGGGACGTCGACGTCGTGGCCGAGCGCGTCGAGGATGTCCCGCAGGTTCTTGCCCTGCCAGGCGCCGGGCCACGCGGCGATCGCGCCCTCGCGGATGGACAACGTCGGATCCGGGACCAGGGACTCCTGCGTGGCGCGGTGGACCTCGCCGAGCCCGTGGCACTCGGGGCAGGCCCCGGCCGCCGTGTTGGGCGAGAAGGAGTCGGAGTCGAGGCGCTCGGCGCCCGGCGGGTAGTCGCCGGCCCGGGAGAAGAGCATCCGCAGCGAGTTCGACAGGTTCGTGACCGTGCCCACCGACGAACGCGAGGTGGGAGCCGACCGGCGCTGCTGGAGGGAGACCGCCGGGGGCAGCCCGGTGATCTCGTCGACGTCGGGCGCGCCGACCTGGTGGATCAGCCGGCGCGCGTACGGCGCGACCGACTCGAAGTACCGGCGCTGGGCCTCCGCGTAGATCGTCCCGAACGCGAGGGAGGACTTCCCCGAGCCGGACACCCCGGTGAACACGGCCACCACGTCGCGCGGTACGTCGACGTCCACGCCCCGGAGGTTGTGCTCGCGCGCGCCCCGGACGCAGACGTGCCCCGCTCGCACGGAGGGGGCGGAGCCGGGCGGTTCGGAGGGGCTCGACATGGAGAACTCCGTACGGGTCGGGTCGTCGTCAGGGGCTGGGCCGGCGGCTGGTGCCGGGAGCGCGGCGAAGGAGGTCGGGAGGGCGGGACAAACCCCGCAATCCTACGGTCGCCGGTGGTGCGACGCCCGGCGACCGGCGGAGCCGCCGGGGCGGACGGTCAGGCGCGCGCATCGGCGTCCGCGTCGGCCTGCGCGTCGCCCCGTGCCGCCCGCACGATCGCGGCGAGCCGCCGGTAGGAGTCGACCAGCGCCGCACGGTCGTGGGTGCTGGTCGTGACCAGGACCTCCTGCGCTCCCGTCTCCTTCAGCACCGTCTCCAGTTCGTGGGCGACCTGCTCCTGCGGGCCGGCGATCTGCCCGGCGAGCCCGGACTCGTAGAAGCCGCGTTCCTTCGCGGTCATGGTCCGGGTCTCGGCCTCCTCGGCCGGCGGCAGCGGCGGGAAGACCCCGTGGGTGCGCGAGTGCGCCATCGACCAGGCCTCCGGGACCAGAAGCCGGTGCGCCGCCTCCGGCGTCGACGCCACGGCGACCGTCCCCGAGACGACCACGTACGGCTCCGCCGCCCAGACGGAGGGCCGGAAGCGGGCGCGGTAGCGGTCGACGCCGCGCCGCATCCGCTCACGGTCGCGGAGGTCGCCGATGACCATCGGCAGGCCCGCGCGCGCGGCGATGTCCGCCCCCTCGCCCATGGCCAGCACGAACGGCGGCACGCTCAGCCCCCGTGCCGGGTACGCGTGCACCCCGGCGGGGGAGGGGCTCCGGAACCAGCCGAGGAGTTCCTCCAGCTGGCCGGCGAAGTCGTCGGCGTCGCCCTTGTCGCGGCCGAGCGCCCGGCGCACCCCGTCGGTGAAGCCCACGGAGCGACCGAGACCCATGTCGATCCGGCCGGGGAACAGCGACTCCAGCACGCCGAACTGCTCGGCCACGACCAGCGGCCGGTGGTTGGGCAGCATCACCCCGCCGGTCCCCACGCGGATCGTGCGCGTCGCCCCGGCCACGGCTGCGGCCAGCACGGTGGGCGCCGAACCCGCGACCCCCGGCACTCCGTGGTGCTCGGAGACCCAGAACCGGTGGTAGCCGAGGCGCTCGACCTCCCTCGCCAGCGCCACCGTGTCCCGCAGCGCCTCGGCGCCGGTGTGCCCCTCGCGGACGCGCGAGCGGTCGAGGACGGAGAAACGGGCGGAGGCGATCGCGGAACTCATACCGGGTTCAACGCCTGCCGGCCGTGAGGATTCCTGAACGCCGCGGACCGTGGGCGTCGACCCCGCCCGCCGGAAGGGACCGGCGGGGGCGGCCGTCTGCTTAGGGTGGTGTCGTGACCGACAGCAGCAGACGGCCTCTCGCCGTGTTCGATCTGGACAACACCCTGGCCGACACGGCCCATCGGCAGCGGTTCCTGGAGCGCAAGCCGCGCGACTGGGACGCGTTCTTCGCGGCCGCGCCGCAGGACCCCCCGATCCCGGAGGGCGTCGCGCTGGCGGTGGCGAGCGCCGAGGAGTGCGAGGTCGTCTACCTCACCGGACGGCCCGAGCGCTGCCGCCGGGACACCCTGGCCTGGCTCGCCGCGCAGGGGCTGCCCGAGGGACGCCTGCACATGCGGCGCAACGACGACCGCAGGCCCGCGCGCCGCACCAAACTGGAGACCCTGCGCAGACTCGCCCGCGGTCGGGACGTGCGCGTGCTGGTGGACGACGACGAGCTCGTGTGCGACGACGCCGAACGCGCCGGCTTCACCGTGGTGAGGGCTCGTTGGACCGCCCCTTCGGGCACGCTTCAGCAGGCCCAGGAGGGGGAGGGCCGCACCTGAGCCGCCCGGACGCGGGGCTCCCGCGCCCGGCGGAACCCGCTCCCGTCGTCCGTGCGGGGGCCGTCCGTGCGAGGGCGGTCCCTGCGAGGGCCGGCCGTCAGTCCGACTCGTCGAGCCGGAAGCCGACCTTCAGGCCCACCTGCCAGTGCGCGATGTCGCCGTTCTCGATCTGGCCGCGCACCTGGGTGACCTCGAACCAGTCCAGGTTGCGCAGGGTGCGCGAGGCGCGGGCCAGGCCGTTGCGGACGGCCGCGTCGACGCCGTCCGGCGAAGTGCCGACGATCTCCGTGACCCGGTAGGTGTGGTTCGACATCAGGGTGCTCCTCTCGACCGTGACGGCGTCACGTCGGCGTCGTCACGTGTGTCACGCGTCACTCCACCGTGCCCCAAGCTGCGGCGGAGCGCGAGACGTCGGACCGGCCGCCCCGATCCCTCGGCTGCTCCCCCTTGACCCCCGCATTGGTCCATACCAAAATCCTGGTCACCCGTGCGAGCACCGCGCTCGTCCCCCACGTCGGGCTCCCCGCCCTGTCCGTCAGACAGAACAGGACCCCCGTGAGACGTCGCCTCCTCGCCCTTGTGTGCGTGTCCGCCTTCCTTCTGACCGCCTGTGGGGCGCTGCCCGGGACCGGCGGCGCCGAGCGAAGCACGGTCACGGTGTGGCTGATGAAGGACAGCGCCTCCCCGGAGTTCCTGGACCGGTTCACCGAGGACTTCGAACACGACCACCCCGACCTCGACCTCGACGTCCGCATCCAGGAATGGACGGGCGTCGTCGACAAGGTGCAGGCCGCGCTGAAGGCGGACGACGGAAACGGACCGGACGTCATCGAGGTCGGCAACACCCAGGTCCCGCAGTACGTCGAGGGACACGGACTGCTCGACCTGACCCTGGAGTCCGCGACGAGGTGGGGACGTGACGACTGGCTGCCCGGCCTCGCCGAACCGGGCCGTCAGCGCTTCCACCAGTACGGCATCCCCTGGTACGCGGCCAACCGGGTGGTGATCTACCGCAAGGACCTCTTCGCACGGGCCGGCGTCGCCGCCCCGCCCCGCACCCGCGCCGAGTGGCTCGCCGCCACCGAGAAACTGAACACGGACGGCGACCAGGGCGTCTACCTGGCCGGGCAGGACTGGTACACCCTCGCCGGGTTCGTCTGGGACGAGGGCGGCGACCTCGCCACGGAGGACGGCGGCCGCTGGGAAGGAGCCCTCGACACGCCTGCCGCGCTGCGGGGGATGGACTTCTACCGGCGGCTGCAGTCGCTCGGCGGCGGCCCCGTGGGAGCCGACGAGGAACACCCGCCCCAGGCCGGGGTGTTCGCCGCGGGCAAGGTGGCGCAGATCGTGGCCGTGCCCGGGCTCGCCCGCGCCGTGCTGGAACAGAACCCCTCCCTGCGGGACCGGTTGGGCTTCTTCCCCGTGCCCGGCAAGAGCGCGGGACGGCCCGGCGCCGTCTTCACGGGAGGTTCCGACCTCGTCGTCCCGCGCAACACCGACGAGCGGGAGGGCGCCGTCGCGGTGGTCTCCGCGCTGACCGGCGCACAGTGGGACACCGAACTGGCCCGCACCATGAACTACGTGCCGAACAAGGCGAAGCTGGCGAAGGCCGTCGCCGGCGAGGAAGGGGTCGCCGCCATGGCGGCGGGGGCCGCGCGGGGCCGCGCGACTCCCAGCACGCCCGAGTGGGCCGCCGTCGAGGCGGACAACCCGATCAAGGGCTACATGACGAAGGTCCTCACCGGCGCCGACCCGGCCACCGAGGCCCGCCGCGCCTCACGCCGCATCACCGAGGCGCTGACGGTCACCTACTGACATCAGCCTGGCATCCGCCCGACCACCGCCTGGCATCCGCCCGACGGCCGCCTGGCATCCGCCCGACCACCGCCTGGCATCCGCCCGACGGCCGCCTGGCATCCGCCCGACGGCCGCTCGACGATCGTCGGCAGGCCCCTGCCGCACGGTGGACCGGCGATCATTGCTCCTTGGTTCCGGGCCCGACCTCCACGGCGGGCGGGGCTTCGGTCAGCCACCAGCCGGCGGCCCGCCGCTGCGGAACCCGGACCCAGGCGGGAGGAGGAGTCTGCTGGGTGGGGATCTGGAACAGACGGGTCACCCGGGCGGTCGCCTCGGCCGTTCCCCACTCCTCCAGCAGCGCTCGCGCCCGTCGTTCGCCCAGCCGCCGTCCGGTATGCCGATGGATGGCCAGCGCGCGGCGTGCGAAGTCGTGGGCTTCGGGGCTGCCCGGCGTCTGTGTGCGGGCCAGGACCAGCAGGCTGTCGGCCTCGGACATGCGATAGCGGTGGGTCACCGCCAGTTGCAGCGCCTGGCAGGCGTAGTCGCGCGCGGCCCCGGGCCGCCCCACGGCCACGGCCGTGGCGGCGGTCGCCACCAGGGCTCGGCTGTGCCAGCCCGGGTTTCCCGACTTGTCCGCCAGGACGACCGCCGAAAGGTGACCTTCCAGATCCCGGTCGATCGTCGCCAGGACGCTGCGTGCCAGCCAGCTCCAGCGCGGGGCCTTGAGACCCTGCGCCAGGCGCCACGCCCGCTGCGCGCACTCGCGGGCCGCCTCCAGCCGTCCGGCGTCCAGGTGGACCGTCGCCAGCTCGCTCAGGGCCGCCGACTCCAGGTCCGTGTCGCCGAACTCCTCAAGGATGGTCAGGGCTCGGGAGTACAGCGCGCCGGACTCCTCCACCTCCCCCAGGGAGTGCTTCACGATGGCCAGGTTGACCAGGACGTACGGCTCCTGATGTCGTGCGCCGGCCAGAGTGGCCAGTTCCAGTGCGTGGCGCCGGACGCGCAGGGAGTCGACCAGTCGGCCCAACTCGAAGTAGACCTCGCCGAGTCGGGAGAGGGTGACCACCGTGCCGGCAGAGCTGTCGGCCGACGGCGCCGCAGACATCACCGACTCCAGACGGCCGGCGGCCTCGTCGAGGTGCCCGGTGAAGATCAGGATCTGCGCGATGAAGTTCTCGCAGCCGTCGATGCCCTGGCGGTGGCCGACGGCGCGCGCGATCGACAGGGCCGTCTTGAAGCACCTCATCGCCTTCGGATGGTCGTTCACGCTCAGGTTCGCGTGCGCGAGGCTGTACCACCCGCTGAACCGGGCCTCGGCGTTGCCCAGACGCTCGGCGGCCACGATGGCGGCGTTGGCGGCGTCGATCCAGTCGCCGACGTTCAGCCGGGTGGCGAAGTAGGGGCGAAGGCCGTCGGCGATCCGCCAGGTGTGCGCGCCGATCGGGTCGTCGTGCAGCGCCGCGATCAGGTTCGGGATCTCGTTGTCGAACCAGGCCAGCGCCTCGGCCGCGGTGTCGAAGTCCGCGACGGGGGAGTGCTCGGCTCCGGACAGCCGGGCGTACCCGGGGAAGGCCAGCGCCTGCGCCGCGAGGGTGCGTTCCAGGTACCACTCGGTCAGACGGCCGCGTGCCGTCTTGCGGTCGGTCCCGGAGTCCTCGGCCTCGGCGCGCGCACGCGCGTACAGGCGGGTCAGGTCATGGAGGGTGAAGCGGTCCGCGGCCGACTGACCGATCAGGTGGGCGTCCAGCAGACGGTCCACGAGGCGGCCGGCCTCGGCCCGGCTGAGCCCGGCCAGCACCGAGGCCGCCGCGACCGTGAAGTCCGGTCCCGGGGAGAGTCCGAGGCGGCGGAACATGAGGCGGGTGTCGGGGTCCAGGGCGTCGTAGGACTGTCCGAGGACCGTCTGCATCGTGCTGTCGCCGTCGCCGGGAGTCTGGAGTGCGGCCAGGCGGTTCCCGTCGAGCAGGTCCCTGATGTGGTCGGCGATCGACGCGAGCGGATGATTGGCGATGTGGGCCGCCGCGATGCTCAGGGCCAGCGGTATGCGCCCGCACGCCTCGGCCAGGCTGTGGGCCGCGCCCGGCTCGGCGCGCAGACGCTCCGCGCCGAGCATGCGCTCCAGCAACTGCTCCGCTTCCTGCGACGACATCGGCCCGACCGCCACCTGACGCGCCCCGTCCCGCACGACCAGGCCGGTCAGGCGGAAGCGGCTGGTGATCAGGGTCGCCGAGCCCGGCCCGGTGGTCAGCAGCGGGCGGACCTGGTCGACCGACCGGGCGTTGTCGAGCAGGACGAGCAGGCGCTTGCCGGCGACCGTCGAGCGGTACAGGTCGATGAGTTCGTCGGCCTCGGCCGGGATGGCGTCCCGGGGCAGCCCCAGTGAGCGCAGCGCGCGGGCGATCGTCCGTGCCGGGGTCATCGCGCGCTGTGTGTCGGGGTCGTGCAGGTCGATGTAGAGCTGGCCGTCGGGGAAGCGGTCGGCCATCGTACGGCCCCAGTGCACGGCCAACGTCGTCTTTCCGACACCGGCGGGGCCGACCACCGCGACCGTGCCCGGGACTCCTTCGTCGGACAGGCTCCCGGCCAGGAAGTCGTCGAGCTGGTCGAGAAGGGCCTGCCGACCCACCAGCTGTGGCGTCGGCGGCAGTTGCATCGGCACCGGCGGCGGCGCGGGCGCGGCCGGTGCATCGAGGAGCACGCCGTCCGTCGGGGCGTCGTCCAGGGGGGCCGACTCGTGCTCGGAGGCCGGGTGCGCGGTGTCGGCCGGCGGGGTGGGCGCCATGGCGTCCAGCGAGGGATCGGCGCGCAGGATCGCCTGTTCCATGTCGGTGAATCTGCGGCCCGGGGTGAGCCCCTGCTGCTCGGCCAGCAACGAGCGCAGCTCGCGCGCCTGTTCCAGCGCGGCGGTCTGGCGGCCCGAGCGGTACAGCGCGAGCATCAGCTTCACCCGCAGGTTCTCGTGCAAGGGGTGCGCCGCGACGAGGGGCATCAGATCGTCGATGAGCGCGCCGTGATGCCCTTCGCCGATCTCCAGGTCGGCCAGATCCTCGTACGCCGTCAGGCGCAGGCTGGTCAGCTGGGTCTGCGCGGACTCGGCGTAGCTGACCGCGATGTCGGCCAGCGGCATGCCCTGCCACAGCGCGAGCGCTTCGCGGATCAGGCGCACCGCCGAGCGGCTGTCACCGCGCGCGGCCTCCTGGCGGGCCCGGGCCATGCTGCTTCGGAAGACGTCGAGGTCGAGCTCGCCGTCGTCGACGGCGATCGAATAGCCGGGCGCCCGGCTCTCGACCGGGACCTTGGCTCCGGCGTCGCGGCACGCCCGGCGCAGCGCCGCGATGTCCGCCTGGATCTGCGAGCGGGCCGTCTGCGGCTCCGAGCCGCCCCACAGCGCGTCGATCAACTGCCCCGTGGAGACCACCTGGTTGGCGTGCAGCAGCAGATAGGCCAGGACTGCCCGGCATCGTGGACGCTTCACGGCCAGCGGTATGTCCTCGAAGTCCATCCCGACCGGTCCGAGTAATGTGTAGCGCATAGCTGTCAGTTACCCCCGTTAGCCGAGGATGCCGCCGGGTTCGCCGACCGCGCGCCCGGCGTGCGTTGTCAGCTCCGGTTCGCCTGCGTGTGCCATGCCACCATTGCACGCTGATCGACTCGCAGTCGAGACCCGCATGGGCGCCGCATTGCGGATGCATGGCAGATGCATCAGGACATTTCGATAGCGTCTCGGGTGAATTATGGAACCCGTGCATACGGGACGACGGTGAATTGCGAGACATGGGCTCGGGGCGGTGCTGTCCGCGAGAACCGGGAATCCCGTGAGCACGGCCCGGACGGGGGCTTCGGGACCGGTCCCGGTCGGGGGAGCGCTCGGTGGAGCCGTGCCGGGGAACGACGCCCGTCCTCCCCGCCGGCCCGCACCGCGGCGAACGGAACGCCGCCCGGCCGGGCTGCCCCCGACGTCGCACGAAGGCGCGGCGAGTCGAGGGCGGCGGGGGGACGGGCCGGTTCAGCGCCCCGGTGAACCGGGCGTCTCGGTCGCGACCTTCACGGGGGGAACCGATACCGCGGCTCCGGAGAGGGGCGCGGCGTCATCCCGTTCGCCGACGACGCCGATGGTGCCGTCGGGGAAGCGCTGCACGGAACGCACGCCAGGCAGCAGGTTCAGCAGCAGGCACGGCGTGCCGATGAGGGCCGCGGCGACCAGCAGGGTCGTGCGCATGCCGAGGAAATCGGCGACCGGAGCGGCGGCGGCGTAGCCGGCGGGCATGGCGATCAACGAGATCATCCAGTCCAGCGAGCTGACGCGGGCCTGCACTTCCTCGGGGAAGAGCTGCTGCTGCGTGGTCGCCAGGATCTCTCCGACGAGCGAGGTCATGGTGAACGCCACGGCCACGCCCAGAGCGATGACGAAGAGCGGGGCGGGGGGAGCGAGCAGGGCCAGCGGGCCGATGCCTATCACCGCGGCCGCGTTCGCGGTGACCAGCGGGCGGCGCGGCCGGTAGTGCAGTGCGGCCAGCCCGCCGACGATGGAGCCGACCGCGCCGGTGATCATGATCACGCTCCATGAGGTGGCGCCGCCGTGGCCGTCCTGCATCACGACCGGGCCCAGGACGAAGAAGAACGCTATCGCGAAGTTCCACACGCCCCAGCAGAGAAGATTGGCCAGATACCAGCGGCGCCGGGCCACCACCAGCCAGCCGTCGCGCAGGTCGGCGAAGAAGTGCTGTTTCTCGGACCGTTGCGCCTGCCTGTGCAGGTGCATGCGGGAGATCAGCACGAAGCTCAGCAGGAAGCTGACGGCGTTGATGAGGATCGCGGCGCCTGGGCTGGAGACCGCCAGCAGCAGGGCGGCGAGGGCGGGGCCGAGCACCTTGGTGGTGCTGTCGGTCAGACCGAGCAGGGCGTTCGCCGGTTGCAGATGCTCAGCGCGGACGAGCTCGGGCACGACGGCCCGGGACGCCGGGGTGAAGAAGGCCATGGCCATGCCGGCGATCGTGTAGGTGACGGCGAACTGCCAGACCGCCGCCCGATCCAGGAATATCATCACGGCGAGCAGGCCGTAGCAGAGCGCCTGGATGGCGTCGGACGCCATCAGCACCAGCTTGCGGGACAGCCGGTCCGCCCACACCCCGCCCACCGGCAGCATCACCACCTGGCCGACCGCATGGCAGGTCAGCACCGTGCCGACGTCCAGGGCGCTGCCGCCCGAGCGCAGGATGGCGAAGACGACGGTCACCGGTATCAGGGCATTGCCCATGGCGGAGATGCTGCGCGCGGTCCACAGGAGTCGGTAGGGGCGCTCCCGCAGCGTGTTTAACGATTTCGGCATGGGTATGGGCATGGGCGGCCCTGCTTTCTGAGTAATAGGGTTTCACGGAACTGCTGAGGGCTCGCGGAGAAACAGCACGCCGATGTCGTCGGGCGTCCTGCCATTCCTCACCTTCGGCGTCTTCGTCTCCTACTTGTGAGCCCGCTGTGCAGACATCGCATCGTCTCCGCGGGGCCGCCCGACTCGAAGTGTTCGCGGCCGCCCCGGCCCTCGAACTCGCCACTCATGGAGCCTCCTGGGTCGGCTGGCATTCTGTCAGAACTCGATAAGCCTGGGCACCGGTGCATTTCGGCTACAGGAACGGGTCGTTATTGACCCAGAACCGCAGTAAGCCAGGCAGAGGGCCTCAGGGTCCGACGGCGTACTGCTGGTTCCCGTACAGGACGGTCGCCGGGGCGTCGCTGGTCTGGGTCCACTCGGCCGTGCCGGCGATCAGCGTGTGATCCAGGAGCGCCACTGTTTCCCGCACGGTGCAGACGACCGCGGCCGAAGCCTGTGTCAGGACGGGCACGCCGTCCACCCGATGCCAAGGCACACCCGCGAACCGGTCCGCCGGGGCGCCCGTCGCGAACTGCGCCACCAGTCGCCGGTCCGCCCACGACAGGACGTTCACCGCGAAGCGCCCTTCCGCCCGGATGTGGGCCAGTGTCCGGCTCGAAGTGGTCAGGGACAGAAGCACACTCGGTGGATCCACGGACAGGGACATGACCGCGTTGGCGGTGCACCCGACCGGTCCGACGGTGGTGATCACGGTGACACCGGTCGGCAGCCGGGAGATCGCGTGACGGTAGTCCTCGGCGGAGACGCTCTGACGGCTCGTTATGCGGTTCTCGGTCTTCATCGCGCTCCTTCGGCTGTGCGGCGGCTATCCGCGCCGACCGGCGATCATGGCCGCCACGGTCCGGCGGTCGATCTTTCCGTTGATGTTCAGGGGGAGTTCGTCGAACACGGTCACGCTGCGCGGGATCATGTACTCGGGTATGCGGGAGCGCAGGTTCGCCATGATCTCTTCCGGCTGGGGTTCCGGACCGGTGCAGACCGCTTCGAGGGACACTTCGCCGCGAGCGTCCTGGATCGCGATCACGATCGCGTCGCCCACCCCTCGTTGTTCCCGCAGCGCGGCCTCGATCTCTCCCAGTTCGATCCGGTAGCCGCGCACCTTCACCTGGTGGTCCATCCGCCCCAGGTGAACGAGTCGTCCGTCCTGCCGGGCGACCCGGTCACCGGTGCGGTACCAGTGGTCGGCGGTGATCGGGGCGTCCCCGGAGTGCGGGACCGATGTGCCGAAGGCGCCGTCGTGCAGCAGGAACCGGTCCGCGTTGTCCCGTGGGTCCAGATAACCGGGGAACCGCTGGGGACCTCGGACGACCAGTTCGCCGTCGTCGGCGGGCGACCCTTGCGCGTCGAGCACCAGGTGGGAGAGTCCTGGGTACAGCGTCCCGATGGGGACCGTGCCGTTGGCCGGTCGGGGCCACTCGGCGACGTCCCGTGGCAGTCGGAACTCGGCGCAGCTGATGGTCAGTTCGGTCGGCCCGTAGAGGTTCTCCAAGGTGCTCCCCGGCGCGGCCTCGGCCCATGCCTGCGCTTGCTGCAACGTCAGGGGTTCACCGCAGAACAGGCTCCAGCGCAGGGCCGGCAGGGACCCCGGCTTCAACGCCCGCATCCGGCGTGCGAAAGACACCAGGGACGGTACGGAGAACCAGTGCGTGAGCCCCGCTTCCGCCGCCCACCGAACCGGCGCCAGCAGGTCGCGGCGGGTGGGAACGACCAGGGTGGCGCCACTGCCCCAGGCGGCGAACATGTCGAACACGGACAGGTCGAAGGTGAGGTCGAAGGTCTGGGACAGCCGGCTCCCGGGCCCCAACTCGTACCGCGGTATGACGTGTGAGAGATACGCGGAGACATTGCCGTGCCGAATGGGCACGCCCTTGGGCGCGCCCGTCGAACCGGAGGTGAAGAGCACATACGCGATGCTCTCGGGGCCGGCCTGCCCGGCCTGCCCGGGAGCCGGAACGCCGTTCCCGTCCGCCGTCGCCGGCGTGCCCGTGAGGGTCACGGCAGGGGCGGGCAGGGCGAGGACGTCGGTCTCCCGGCCGGTCGCCTCGACCAGGACGAGGTCCAGGTCGCCGGCGCTCACGATCGCGGCGTTCCGGGCGGCCGGGAACGTCGGGTTGAGCGGGACGACGGTGGCGCCCAGGAGGTGCACCGCGAGATAACCGGCGTAGGCAAGGACGCTGCGCTCGGCCAGCAGTCCCACCCGCTGCGGCGCCGCGTGGGCGGTGAGCAGCCGCGCCGCCACACGCTCGGCCGCATCGTGGAGCTCCTGATAGGTCAGGCGGTCCGCTCCGATTTCGAGCGCCACGTGGTCGGGAAACTCGGCGACCGAGGCGGCGAACCACTCGTACAGCGTCTGTTTCACGGTCATCCCCTACCAGGTGCGACGGCTGTGGACTTCTCGGTGGCGCGGATCAGATCGGTGAACGCCTCCTCGACCAGACCGGTCCGCGGTCGGCCGCGGGCCGCGGACAGGGCGGCGATGCGCAGGATCTTGGGGATCTCCTGCCAGGCCGCGGTCTCACAGGCAGCCGCTTCGGGGTCCAGCGAGCCGTCCGCGACCAGGACGGCGTTCCGGTGCGCGTAATGGCGTGCCGCGGCCCACAGGTCGTCCGTGCAGCCGGCGGCCGTCGCCGGGTCCGCCACCAGCGTCGCGAGAATGTGGGACAGCACCTCCACCGGCTCGAACAGCCACCGTCCGTCGTCCGGTGCGGCGTCGTACCGCTCCGGCGCGGGCGGGTGCTCGCCCCGGGTGCGCACCAGCCAGCGGTGGTGGGTCATGGGCGGAACGGCCGTGGCCCTGCCGAGGGCCATACGGTCCCGGCGGGGCACCTCGGGCCCGAACTGCTCGACCGGCGTCAAGGCCCGTGCGAGTCCGGCGTCGTCCAACCACCCCTGGAACGGCTTCTGTTCGCCGTGGGGGGTGAGCGCGGCGAAGTGGTCGGCCACCCTCCAGGAGCCGTCGCGCCGTCCGTCGATCAGGATCCAGTGCGGGGCTGCGGCCCGGCCGTGTCCCGGCGCCCACGCGATGTGCTCGGTGTTGGCGACAGCCAGCACCCGGCCCCGGGCCTCCAGCTCGGCGAGCAGCCCTTCCCGGGCGGCCTTCCAGTCGGCGGCGCCCCGATAGGCCAGCTCCGTGCCGTCCTCGACGGCGTCGATCCGGGTGTGGTGGGAGAACGCCAGTGCGCTCGCGGGCAGATCGGTGCGCACCGCCAGCCGTGTCGCCTCGGCGAAACGGCGCGTCACGGCGGGGATCTCCGCCGCCAGATAGCAGACCAGGCTGGTCGTGTAGCAGCCCAACTGGGGCGGTTCGTCCATGGTGTCAAGCACGTCAGCACTCCAAGTCGGCGGGCAGGGCGCGGCTCCGGCCTCGGGCATCGGGGTCGTCGCGGAGGGTGAAGGCGCAGCTGAGCGGGATCGGGGAGCTGTCGCGCAGACTGGCCCACCGGTACCGGCCCCAGCGGCCGTGACGGTGGCCGGGCGTGACGGCGATGGCCCAGGGGCGGCCGGCGAGTCCGGTGCCCGCCGCCTTGACGCACGACTCCTGGACGGTCCAGACCCAGGCGAGTTCGCGTGCCCGCTCTTCGGCGGGCAGCTTTCCGAGTCGTGAGGCGTGTTCCTTCAAGCAGCGCCGGAGCATGCCTTCGGACGGTTCGTCGGGCGGGAGTTGCACGTCGACGCCGACACGGCGGCCCGGCGCCACGGCGGCGGCGCTGAGGCCGCCGTCATGGGAGACGCTCACGCCGACCTCGGGGCGCCCGACCAGAACGGGGCGGCCCTGCGCGTCGGGTCGGACCGGTGTGTCCGCGAGGTCGGGGCGCACCTCGTGGAGGAGCCGGCGCAGCGTGGCTCGCCCCGCGAGGAACTCCTCGGCCCGCCACGACGGGAGGCCTTCCGTCTGGGCGAGGTCGTCCCGGTGGGGTGCCGCCGTGTTCGTCGCCGTCCGGTCGGAGCGGCACAGGACCCACACCCCCTCCGTGATCTCGTACCGGCCCCCCGGATCCTCGCGGCGCACGGACGGACCGGCCCTCCCCTCGGCGGGCCCGGTCGCCGTCATGACCGCAGCTCCGCCAGGAGCTGGTCGGACATGTCGGCCACACCGGCGAGCATCAACTCGGTCACGCCCCCGCCGATTCCGAGGACCCCGGCTTCCGCGCGGATGCCCTGAGCACCGCCCGCGGCGAAGCCGTCCGCTCCCTGGAGGCGGGCGCACTGGGCGAGCACGGTGTCGACCGTCAGCCCGACGGCGGACTTCAACAGGGTCCCGGCCGACAGGCTCTGCCCCTTCACGGCCGACTCGGCGAGGCTGTCGCACAGCGCTCGCAGCTGGGCGACGCGCACCAGGCACTCGGCGAAACCCTGGCGGACGACCGCGTTGTGCCACAGCGGCTCCCCCTCGGCGGTCCGCCGGAGAAGCCGCTCCCGGGTGTCGGCGAGCACCCGGCCGGTGAGCGCGACGGCCCACTGGGCCCCAGCGAGCCGCTCCGTGCTCATGTGCCGGGCGAACACGGCCATGCCGCGACCGGTTCTGCCGACCAGGTGATCGGCCGGCAGGCGCACCGAGTCGAACCCGACGTGCGCGGTCGCCGAGTTCGTGAGCAGACCGCTCGTCGCGGTGCTCACGGTCACGCCTGCCGACTTCGCCGGCACCAGGGCCCAGCTGAAGTTGGTGAAATGCCTGCCGGGCCGGTGCCGGCCCAGGACGAGCAGGTACTCGGCGCTGCCGGCGTTGGTCACCCAGCGCTTGCCGCCGTGGACCACCAGCTCGTCGCCTTCGATCCGCACCTCGGTGCCCAGCCCGCTGAGATCGGAGCCCGCGGTGGCCTCGTCGGTGGCCGCGAGCGCCACCTGGGCGGCCCCTGCCAGGACCCTTTCGCAGGCGGCCGCCACCGAAGAAGGCGCGGCCGACCCGGCGTCGGACCGGGCGGAGCCGAGCACCGGCAGCGCGCTGGCCGCCTGCACCAGCACGCTGAGCGTCACGCCGTTGTCGGCGCGGGCGTCGACGGCGCGGAGCAGAGCGGCCAGGCGCGCGGGGTCCGCGACCGGACCCAGGGCGTTCCTGCTCCGGTACAGCATGCGCAGGGCGCCGGCTGCCCCGAGCGCTCGCCACACGGCGGTCGCCGGAGCGCTGACCGGAACGCTCTCCAGCGCGTGCGAGACCAGCTCCTGATAACGGCCCGGCGATGTCTCCTGGGCAGCGGCTGTCGGCTCAGACAAACCGCACCTCTGGATCGAGCAGGGCGAGCTTGCCGTCCGCCAGGTGCAGGCGGTCGTTGCTGTAGTTCAGGGACGCGGAGCGCAGGTCCCGGAACGCGTGCTCCAGACGGGTCGGGGAGCCCTTGAGATAGCCGTGCCGCATGCCGACCGCCTCGATCAGGCCGTCGACGACGGCGAAGCACTCCTCGGCGGCCGTGATCTTGAGCGCGTTCAGTTGCAGCTGGATCTTCGGCAGGCTCAGATCGGGACTCCGACCGACGGTCCGCTCCGTCTGCGCGAGCAGGGCGTGCACGGTGTCCAGACGTCTGCGGGCCTGGGACAGCCTGGTCAGGAGCAGCTCGGAGTCGAGGTCGACCCGGTGGCGGTTCTCCGGCGAGCGCAGCATCCGCACCACCCGGGAGAGCGCGCCGGCCGCGGTGCCCAGCCAGGACGCCGACCAGCTCAGGTGCGCGATCGGGCCGAACACCGAGGTGACCATGGACCGGAAGTCGCCCTGTGCGCCCACCACATGGTGCTCCGGCACCTTGCCGCGCAGGCGCAGCGCGCCGCTGTGACTGGCCCGCATGCCCAGCGGCTGCCAGTCGCCGGTCTGCTCGACGGTGAGCTGGTCGCGGTGCGCGTAGACGAGCGACACCTGGTGCGGCGACGTGGCGCCCGGCGCGAGCATGGTCACCAGGAAGCCGTCGGCGTGGGCGCCGCCGGTGACGATGGGGGCGAACCGGTCCACGTCCAGTTCGTCGCCCCTGGCGTCGAGGGCCGCCTCGGCGGTGAGCAGGTGGCCGCCCTTGCCGGCCTCGGTGGTGACCGAGGCGAGATAGACCTTGCCGTCGGCGACCTGGGGAAGCAGCTCGGCGCGCAGCCGTTCGTTGCCGTGGCTCGCCACCGCTGCGACCTGCTGGCAGTGCATGGCGAAGATCATCGCCACGGACATGTCGACCCGCCCGAGCGACGTACACGCTTCGATCAGCTCGTGGACGCCGCCGCCGAGCCCGCCGTACTCGGCCGGCACGAGCAGACCCAGCAGCCCGGTGCGGCGCATCTCGTCCAGCGCCTCGACGGGGAAGACGGCGTCGCGGTCGGTCCGGTCCAGGTGCTCGGCGGCCACGGCGGCGACCCGGTCGGTCAATCCGGCCGGCTGCCCGGGCGCAGACGGACCGGCGACGACCGCCGGTTCGGACGCGATCGCGTTCATGTGCGCTCCTCGGTTCGGCGGAGTTGGCCGGTCATCGGGTGCTCGCCGCCTGATCCGCTTCCGAGGCCGCGCTGATCACCTTCCACAGGCTGCCGGCGGTGGCGAAGGTGGCGTCGTTCATGGCCTCGTCGGGCAGCGCCACGCCGAAAGCGTCCTCGATCGCGAAGAGCAGCTCGATGGCTTGCATCGAGTCCAGACCCTGCTCCCGCAAGGACGTCTCGGCGGTTATCTCCTCCTCGCCGAGGAACTTCAGGAACGGCGCGAGCAGGTCGGTGAAGCGGGGGTCCATCAGTTCACTCCAGAGGTGGGTTCGGACGCTGCGGAAACAGGAGCGCGGGTCAGGGACACACGGGTCGTCACCGGGGCGGCGCCGGGCCGGTCGCTGTCGACCACGGCCTCCGCGGGCAGCGGATGGCCGAGGAAGGCGATGAGGCTGGCGTACAGTCCGTAGGCGCCGACATTGGGCACGGCGACCAGATCGCCGGGGCTGAGGGCGGGCAGCTTCGCACCGCGCGCCCAGGTGTCGAGCGGGGTGCACAGCGGCCCCACGACGACGGCGTCCAACTCGGGGGCCGAGTCCGGCCCGGCGGCCGCGCGCACCACGTGCGGAGCGAGCACCGGGAGCCGGCGCAGTCCGGACATCCCGCCGAGATGGTGGATGCCGGAGGCGAGGACGACGACGTCCTTGCCCTGGGAACGCTTCACATCCAGGACGGGGGTCACCAGCGTGCCGGCGGTGCCGACGAGGTAGCGGCCCGACTCGAACACCACCTCCGGCGCCCCGTCGCGCCAGCCGGGCGTCTCCTCGTCGAAGAGCTTCTCCAGGCGGGGGCGCAGCGCGCGCAGGTCGACGGCCTCGCCCGCCTTGGCGAACGGTGCGCCGAACCCGCCGCCCAGGTCCAGCACGCGCACCCGTACGCCGTGTTCGGCGAGCACGTCGGTCAACCGCCGGGCGGTGTCCAAGGAACGCTGGAACTGGCCGTACAGCGAGTCGACCTCCGTGAGGTTCGTCCCCATGTACAGATGCAGTCCGACGACTTCGGCCCGGGGCCGGCCCGCGAACCTCTCCGGCTCGGCCAGCACCCAGCCCGTGTCCGCGCCGAACTGCGAGGCGACGCCGGTCATGACCAGGCCCTGGCCGGGGACCGGCTGGTCGTCGTTGATCCGCAGCAGACAGCCGGCGCTGACATCGCGCTCTGCGGCCAGCCTGTCCAACTGCTCGATCGCATAGGGCGAGTCGACGGAGAACAGCCGCACGCCGCGGGCGAGGGCGTACCGGATCTCGGCGTCGCTCTTCCCCGGCCCGGTGTACAACGCGTCGGCGGGGTCCCAGCCCGCGCCGAGCGCCGCGTCCAGTTCGCCGGTCGAGCAGACCTCCGGCCGGGCGCCGGACGCGTGCAGCGTGGTCAGCAGCGCCGGGTGCGGGTTCGCCTTCAGCGAGTAGAACAGGCCGGTCCGGTCCGGAAGAGCCGCGCGCAGCCGTTCGTGGTTACGGCGCACCTCCGCGAGGTCGTAGACGTAGACGGGCGTCGGGACGTTGCCCAGATCGGCCAGCGGAACCGGCAGCACGCCGGTGTGGCTCTCAACCGCGGACATGGTCCACCCGGTTCGCCAGTGCGGCCAGCGCCTTGCGGTCGACCTTTCCGTTGCCGGTGAGGGGGAGTTCCGGCAACACGAGACACAGGCGTGGGATCTTGTACTCCTCGATCACCTGACGCATCGCCTGGAGCACGTCCGCCGCGCTCAGTTCGCCGCTGACCGTCACGAACAGACGGGCGGGCGACGATCCGTCCGGGGCGAGAACGGCCGCCGAGCCGACGGCGGGCAGACGGCGTGCCGCCGCCTCCACCTCGACGGCGCTGACCCGGAAGCCGTTCTCCTTGTAGACGTCGTCGCGCCGGCCCTCGACGTACAGATAGCCCTCTTCGTCGAGCCGACCGAAGTCGCCGGTACGCAGTTCGGGGAACAGACCCTCGGCTTTGGGGAAGCGCTGGGCGTTGAGCTCGGCGTGCCGCCAGTAACCGGCCATGACGTTCGGGCCGCGGACCACGATCTCGCCGATCTCGCCGGCCGGCAGACGCTCCCCCTTCTCGTCGACGACGAAGACCTCGGTGCCGGGCAGGGCCGGCCCGCTGGAACCCGGTCTGGCCAGATCGCCGTTCGCCGGCATGACGGTGGCACGCTTGCACTCGGTGAGCCCGAACATCAGGTGCACGTCCAGTCCCGGAATGCTCGCGCGCAGCACGGTCAGCGTCTCCTGGGGCATCGCGGCGCCGGTGTTGGTCAGCATGCGCAGGGAGAGCTTGCGGTCTCCGGCGCGTCGCAGCAGGCGCGCCAGGGCGTCGGCGACCGCGGGGACCGCGGGAAGCACGGTGGCCCGCGAGCGCAGCAGGTTGGTCAGCAGGGGCGGCCCCACCTCCGCGGGTCGGCCCAGCCAGACGTGGGCTCCACCGCACGCTCCCAGGAAGAGCTGGTAGAGGCCGTAGTCGAAGGACAGGGGAAGCGGGCTGTAGACCACGTCGTCCGGACGGTAGCCCAGCACCTGCTGGATCGCCCGCACCGCGAAGAGCATCTGCTGGTGGGTGCTGACGACGGCTTTGGGAAGCGAGGTCGTGCCTGAGGTGTAGATGAGGCAGACCGGGTCCACCGAGAGCGGCGCGGTCGGTATCGGCCCGGCCCCGCTCTCGGCGTCGAAGGCCAGTGCCGTGACGGTCGCGAGGTCCTCGGCCCGCACGCCCTGCCGCCCCGCCGTCGCCCGGTTGGGCTCGGAGTCGCTGACGATGAGCATCGGTTCGCTGTCGTTCAGCACGTGTTCGAGCTGTCCGCCCTGAACCTGCTCGTGCAGGAGGGAGAAGGCCACGCCCAGGCGCGAGGCGGCGTAGACCAGAACGGGCACCGTGGTGGATGTCCGGGCGCTGACCAGCAACCGGTGCCCGCGCCGCAGGCCCAGTCCGCCGAGCCAGTACGCGACGCGTCGGCTCGCGGCGGCCAGCTCCCGATAGGTGAGGGTGTGGTCGTGGCACGTGACGGCGGGGCGATCGGGCCGGCGCGCGGCCGCCTCGTCCAGCAGTTCGTGCAGCAGCGCGGCAGGGGGCTGAGTAGTCATCAGGCCTCTTCGAGGTGGGCGAGCGCAGGCTCGGCGTGCAGAGACCGCCGCACGATTGCGCAGATGGCGTCGATGTCGTGGAGGTTCTCGGGCACCAGGTCGTCGGCGTCGAACTCGAAGCGCAGTTCCTCCTCCAGCCGTTCGACGATCTCCACGATCCGGAAGGAGCTGAACCGCGGCACATCGCTGAGGAGCTGTCCGTCCAGGAGCGGTTCGGCCTGGGTCCCGAGCACAGCCGCGGCCACCCCGGCGACGGCGCGGCGCAGTTCGGCGCCCGCCGCGGAGGGCGACTCGCCGGCGTCGCCCGCTGTGGGGACGTCGCCGAAGACCACGCGGTCCGCGTGCAACTGCTCGCGCAGGCGGGGCAGCAGCGCCGGGGGCTCCGTCCGACCGCGTTCGACCCGGCGCGCGGCCAGGTAGGTCTGCTCGGTGAGGGAGCCCCAGGCGAGCAGATGGGCGTCGACGGCGCTGTCCGGCGATGGTCCGAACTGTGCGCGGAACGCGGCGTGCAGCGCGCGGGAGCGGGCGAGGAACCAGGTTTCCAGGGTGAGCCGGCCGAGTGCCGCGATCCGGTCGGGGTGGCGCGCATAGGCGTCGACGTACGCGTCGACCGCTTCCGGTCCCGCGAGATCGAGAGCGGCCGCAGCCGGGCCCGGCCGCTCGGCCGCGGGCACGAGCTCGGCGACCAGGGCGGGGTTGGGCACGGCGGCGAGGAACTCCCGGGCCGGCAGGGTCCACAGGCCGGGCCGCGCACTGCCCCACGGAGTCTCGTTGTGATACCCGTCCACGACGTTCACGACGTCCGTGCCCTCGGCCTCGGCGAGGAAACTGTGCGACAGGTGGCGCTGCTGGAAGTAGGGCACCCATGGCAGGTGATAGGCGTCCGACACCACATAGCACCCCTCGGCGAGAGGGATGTCGGTCGTGGCGGGAGCCCGGTGCAGCGCGCGCACCGCGATCCCGAGAGCGCTCTGCGCGTCGGCAAGGTGCTGCTCGACGGTGCGTTCGACGGTCGGCAACCCGTCGGCCCCGGCCTCGGGAGCGAAGCGAAGCGTCGCGCCGAGCCGCAGGTGGGTACCCGCGCCGTGCCACCTGTCGGCGAGCACGGCGAGATTCACCTGAAGGCAGTCGAAGAGTTCGTACGCGACGCCGGGCGGCGGGGTCCGCGTCATGCCGACGCCCCCGCGCCCGTGCGGCGTTCCCCCGCCGGGGAGCCGTGCGCAGTCCGTGCGGTCCGTGACGGTCCCCAGGGCCTCGATGGTCGCTGCCCGCGCCTGGTCGCGTACTTCGTGGGGACGGTGTCCCTTCCACGAAGGTCAGCATCGCCTGAGCTTGATGCCTCGTAGCGCACCGCCGGCCCCTTCCTCTCGGATTGGTTTGTGGCTCGTCACCGGAAGCTATCGGAGCCACGTGATATCGCGGCCATTCGCGCGCCATGCGTTCGGCATGCAGGCCCCGAAGAGAGGGAATTCGGACGTGAAGTCCGACGGCCCGGATCCGAAGAGGAGACGTTTTCCGGCGATTCACGGCGACTTTCCGACGCTTTCGCGGCTCGGCTTTTCCGGTTGCTCGTGCGGCGGCGGCCGAAGGACTGCCGGAGCGGGGACGAAGAGGGGCGAGTCGGGGCCTGCACGGGAGCGGCCGGATCCGAAGGCCCAGGTCCACGACGCGAGATGGGCGCCCGGATCGCCGGCGGGAGCACCCCCGCGGCCCCGGGCCAGGACCAGGACCGCCGACCGTCTCCCCAAGGTCCCGGCGGTTCGCGGCGAAAAGGGAAAGCGCTCAAGAAGCTGTGAACCGTCGCCCGGCCAGGGATTTGTCACGGGTGGAGCTCATGGTGGACGCATGGCACGCGAATGGCGGCGATATCACATCGCTCCGATAGCTTCCTGTGACGAGCCACAAACCAATCCATGAGGGAGGGGCCGGCGGTGCGCTACGAGGCATCAAGCTCAATCAATGCTGACCTTCGCGGGAACAGCGGAGCTGACAACTTCGATGCGAACGACCACTCCGGCATCGGTTCCGATGCCGCCGGAGCCGGTGACCTCGACATCGCGGTGATAGGCGTGGCGGGCTCCTTCCCCGGGGCGCCCGACCTCGACCGGTTCTGGACGATCGTCCGTGCCGGGCAACGGACCGTGCGCACCGCGCCGGCCCCCGAGTCCGGCGTCGGCGCGGGAGATCCGGCCTCCGCCGCCCCGACCGCCGTGCGCGCCGGGGGAGTTCTCGACGGAGCCGAGCTGTTCGACGCGGCGTTCTTCGGCTACAGCCCCCGCGAGGCCGAACTGCTCGACCCCCAGCAGCGGGTGTTCCTGGAGTGCGCATGGACCGCCCTGGAGGGCGCCGGCTACGGCTCGGCGGTCGGGCGGCCGGTCACCGGCGTCTACGCCGGAGCCAGCCTGAGCACCTATCTGATCCGCCATCTGCTGCCCAACCCGGGTCTGGCCGACCTGCGCGAGGAGCAGATGCTCGGCAACATCACCGACACCCTGGCCACCCGCGCCGCCTACCACCTGGACCTCTCCGGCCCGGCGATGTCGGTGCAGAGCGCCTGCTCGACCTCCCTGGTCGCGATCCACCTCGCCTGTCAGGCGCTGCTCGCGGGGGACTGCGAGATCGCGGTGGCCGGGGGCGCCTCGGTGCGCCTGCCGCAGCTGTCCCTCCACGACGGCCGTGAGAACGGCATCCTCTCCCCGGACGGCGGCTGCCTGCCCTTCGACGCGCGAAGCGCGGGCACCGTGAGCGGCAACGGTGTCGGTGCCGTGGTGCTCAAGCCGCTGGCCGCCGCGCTCGCCGCAGGTGACACGGTCCACGCGGTGGTCAAGGCCACCGCGGTCAACAACGACGGCCGACGCAAGGTCGGGTTCACCGCGCCCAGCGTCCAGGGCCAGTCCGCCGTGCTGCGCGCCGCCCGCGACCTCGCCGGGGTCGACCCGGCCGACATCGGATATCTGGAGGCGCACGGCACCGCCACACCGCTGGGCGACCCGATCGAGTTCGCGGCGCTCGCCGAGGCCTTCGCCGGGCGTGACCCCGAGGTCGACGGGCGGTGCGCCCTGGGCTCGGTCAAGGCCCTCATCGGACACCTCGACGCGGCCGCCGGCGTCACCGGGTTCCTCAAGGTCGTGCTGGCGTTGAAGCACGCGGTCGTGCCGCCGAGTCCGTACTTCGGCGAGCCGAACCCCGGCATCGACCTGGCGGGCAGCCCGTTCGAGGTGCCCACCGCCGAGCGTGTCTGGGAACGGCCTCGCGGCGGGCGGCGCCTGGGAGCGGTGAGCAGCTTCGGCATGGGCGGAACCAACGCGCACGTGATCCTCCAGGAGGCGCCCGACCCGGCCCCGGCCGGCGCGCCGGTGCGCAAGCGGCATCTGCTCACGCTCTCCGCCCGTACTCCGAGCGCGCTGGAAACGGCCCGGGAGCGGCTGCGCGAGCATCTCCTCACGGCGCCGGGACCGGACGCCGCCGCGTTCGCCGACGTCGCCTCCACCCTTCACCTCGGCCGCACCGCCTTCACGCATCGCCTGGCCCTGGTCGCGGACTCCGCGGCGGACGCGGCGGCGGCGCTCGCCCCCGGCTCGCCGAAGGCCATGACCGGGCACGTCGGGACCGGCCGTCGCGACATCGTGTTCATGTTCTCCGGCCAAGGCGCTCAGCACGTCGGCATGGGAGCCGAGCTCCACCGCACCGAGCCCGCGTACCGCGAGGCCTTCGACACCTGCGCCGATCTGCTCGTCCCGACCCTCGGCCGGGACCTGCGCGACCTCGTCCTCGGCGACGGCGCGGCCGAGGGGCTGCCGGGCGCCGCGCAGGACCCGGCCGTCGCCGAACCCCTGCGCCGCACCGAGTTCGCGCAACCTGCCCTGTTCGCGGTCGAGTACGCCCTCGCCCGGCTCTGGGAGTCCTGGGGGATCCGGCCGACCGCGATGATCGGCCACAGCGTCGGCGAGTACGTGGCCGCCTGCCTGGCCGGCACGATGCCCCTTCAGGACGCCCTGCGTCTGGTCGCCCTGCGCGGGCGCATGATGCAGGCGCTCCCGCCGGGCCGCATGCTGTCGGTGGCGTTGCCGGTCGAGGAGGCCGAGCGGTTCGTCGGGGGCGACGTGGCCGTCGCCGCGTCCAACGGCCCGTCGCTGACCGTCCTGTCCGGTCCGGCCGAAGCACTCGACGACATCGAGCGGACGCTGGCCGCCGAGGGCGTCGCGGTCCGTGCGCTGCACACCTCGCACGCCTTCCACTCCCCGGCGATGGATCCCGTCCTCGAAGACTTCCGCGCCCTCGTGGCCGCCGTCCCGCTCGCCGCCCCGGCACTGCCGTTCGTCTCCAATCTGTCCGGGACCTGGATCACCGCCGAGGAGGCCGCCTCGCCGGACTACTGGGTACGACATCTGCGCCGACGGGTCCGCTTCCACGAGGGCCTCGCGACGCTCGCCGAGAACGGACCGCTGGCGCTGATCGAGGTCGGCCCGGGCACCGCTCTGGCCACGCTGGCCCGGCAGAGCCCCGAGATGTCCGGGAACCTCGTGGTCGGCAGCCTGCCCGCGCCCGCCCGACCGGTCCCCGCCGACGGGACCATGGCCGAGGCCCTGGCCCGGCTGTGGCTCGCCGGTACCGAACCGGACTGGACCGGCTACTGGCGCCACGACCCGCGCGGGCGGGCGGAACTGCCCACCTACCCCTTCGAACGCGGACGCTACTGGATCGACCCTCCGGCATCCGAGGCGCTCATGGGCCTGAACCCCGCCGAGGGCCGCCCCGCTACCGACTCCGCGCCGCTCGCCGCGGCCGGACGGGACGCCGCGGACCGGGACGCCGCGGTGAACGAGGACGAAGACGGCGGGACCGCGCACGACCCCACCGCGCTCACCGCGTACCCCCGGCGCCTGGCGACCGCCTTCGTCGCGCCCCGCGACGAGCGGGAGGAAGCCGTCGCGGCAGTCTGGAGCGACCTGCTCGGCATCGCCGAGATCGGCGTCCACGACGACTTCTTCGAGCTCGGCGGCCACTCCCTGCTGGCCACTCGCGTCGTGGCCCGGCTGCTGGATGTCCTCGGCGTCGAACTCCCGCTCAGCGCCCTGTTGGAGGCGCCGACCGTGGCCGCGCTCTGCGAGTACGCCGACGACGAACTCATGAGCGCCTACCTCGCCGGCAGTTCCGCGGCACAGCCCGCCGCCACCGATCCGCTGTCCGACCCCCGGAAAGAGGGCGTCCGATGACCGAGACCGTCCGCGAACCCGCCCGCGAGCTGTCGGCCGACCAGCGCGCAGAGATCCTCGCCCGCCTGCGCGCCGAGAAGCGCGAAGCCGCCGCAGCCGGTCGACTGCGCCCCCGTGACGCGGGCCTGGACCTGATCCCGCTCAGCCCGGCCCAGGAGCGCCTGTACTTCCAGGACCTGCTCGATCCGGGCAACCCGGCGCTCAACATCACCGTCTCGATCCGGGTGCGCGGCGCCCTGGACCACGGCGCCGTGGAACGTGCGCTGGCCGTGGTCGTGGAGCGCCACGAAGCGCTGCGCACCGCGTTCGTCGCCGGCCCCGAAGGGCCGCGCCAGCGCGTCGTGCCCGCCGCACCGGTCGCCGTCCCCGTCGGCGCCCCCGCCGCCGCGCCCGGCGACCGGCAGGGCCCGCCGGACCTCGAAGCGGCCCTGGTCCGGCACGCGCGCACCAGACTCGACCTCGTCACCGGACGGCTCCTGGACGCCGCGCTGTTCCCCGTCGGCGGCGACGAGCACCTGCTCCAGATCGTCGTCCACCACATCGCCTTCGACGGCTGGTCCACCTCCGTTCTCGTGGCAGAACTCGTCGAGGCCTACCGCGCCGACACCGAAGGCCGTCGGCCGAAGCTCGAAGCGCTGCCGATCCAGTACCCGGACTTCTCGTTGTGGGCGCGCGAGCGCGTGGCGGGGGACCGCTATGAGCGCCGCCTCACCGCGGCCCGCGACCGCCTGGCCGGCGCCCCCTTCGTCCTGGACCTGCCCGCCGACAAGCCCCGGCCGCCGCTCCAGACCCACCACGGCGCGCTGACCCCCCTCGTCCTGGACGCCGGGACCAGCACGCAGCTGGCCGCGCTGGCCCGCGCCGAGGGCACCACGCCGTTCGTCGCCCTGCTCAGCGTCCTGACGATCCTGCTCGGCCGGGCCTCGGGCGACGCCGAAGTGGTCATCGGGTCGCCGGTGGCCGGGCGCACGCGTGCCGAACTGGAGCCGATGATCGGCTGCTTCGCCGACATCCTCGTCCTGCGCATGGCCCCGGCGGCTTCGGCCACCTTCCGCGATCTGCTGCGCGCCGCGCACGAGGAGGCCGGCCGGGCCTACGGCGACCAGGAGGTCCCCTACGCCAAGGTCGTCGAAGCCCTGGCGCCGCCGCGCGACCCGTCCCGCAACCCGCTGTTCCAGGTCATGTTCGGCTTCCACGAGGTCCTCCCGGCCCGCTTCGACGACGCGGTCCCGGAGTTCACCGTGGAGACCCGCGACAACGGCGTCACCGACTTCGACCTGTTCCTCAACATGGAGCGTCGCGAGGACGGCTGCTTCGAAGGCGAACTGCGGTACAACACGGACCTGTTCACCGCCGACGCCATCGCCGACCTCACCGGGCGCTTCGCCGATGTGGCGCGCGCCGTCGCCGCCGCTCCCGACACGCCGTGGAGCCGCCTCACTCCCGCACGCGCCGGGCTGGTCGCACTGGCGGCCTCGTTCCCGGTCGAACCGGTCCTGCCGGTGGTGCGCTCCTGGGCCCGGCACGCGGGCCTCGGGCTGGGTTTCGAGGTTCCGTCCGAGCCCGGCCCGGTGGCCGCCCAACTGCGCGCGCTGACCGGTGTGTTCGGAAGGAACCCCGGCGCGGCGCACGTGGTGCTGCTGCGCTGGGAGGACCTGGCCAGGGCGGGCGCCGTGTCGGACCGCCGAGACCCCGAGGCGGTCGGCGCGGCCCTGGACCGCGGCCTCACCGAGCTCTGCGACGCCCTGTCCGCCTATCGCGCCTGGTCCGAGGACCCGCTGACGATCGTGGTCTGCCCGCCCTCGGCGGCCTGGTCGCGCTGGCACGGCACCGAGGTCTTCGACGGACCGGCCCGCCGTCTCGACGAAGCCTGCAGGCGCTGGTCCGACGTCCGCATCCGCACCGCACAGGCCACGGCGCCGCAGCGTGCCGACAGCCCGGGCGCGGGGGCCGACGGTCTCGACGCGGACCAGGACGACGCGGAATTCCTCGACGGGCTGGACGTCGTGCCGTACGCCGGCCCCGACTTCCACGCCCTGCTCGGCGCCTCGATCGTGCGCGGCCTGCTGCCGCTGACCGTCCGCGACGAGGACGGGAGCCCGGCCGAACTCGTCCCCCTCTGGCCGTCGCGGCTGGCCGCCGGGGCCGCCGGACCCGTCGTCGGCGGCGACGCGGCCGACATCGCCGACGACGGACCGGCTGCCGAGAGCGGCACGCCCGGCGCGGCCGGATTCCGCGAACCGGTCACCGACACCGAGTGCCGCCTGGCCGCGATGTGGCAGCAGGCGCTCAAGGTGGAACGGGTCGGTCTGGACGACAGTTTCTTCGCCCTCGGCGGGCACTCCTTCCTCGCCGTGGAGCTGCTCACCCGTATCAAGGCCGAGTTCGACCGCTCGGTGGAGCCGTTCGAGCTGTTCCGCGGCCCGACCCTCGGTCACCTCGCCCACCTCGTCGACGCCGCGGCATCCGGCGTGCGCGAGGACGGCCCGGCGCCCGTGCCACGCGACCGGACGCTCGCGCCGTCCTCCACCCAGCGCCGGCTGTGGACCCTGGCGAAAGTGCACGGCGCCGGCCTCCTGCACAACAGCGCCTTCCCGCTGCGCATCGACGGAGACCTCGACGAGACGGCACTCCGCACAGCCGTCGCGGCGCTGTTCGACCGTCACGAATCGCTGCGCACGACGATCGTCGAGGACGCCGACGGCGCGCCGGTGCTGCACATCGTGCCCGACGTGGCGCACTGGGAGAGCGAGGTCTTCCCGGCGACGACGACCGTCCCCGAAGGGCCGGAGCAGTCCGCCGAGATCGAGCGCCTGATGCGCGACGCCGCCGAGGAGACCTTCGAGCTCGACCGCGGCCCGCTGGCCAGGTTCAGGCTCTTCGCCGCCGGGCCGCGCACCCACTACCTGTCGATGGCCATGCACCACGCGGTGACCGACAACCGGTCCTGGGCCGTCATCGTGCGCGATCTGGCCGAGGTCTACCGCGCCACCCGCTCGGGACGCGCCCCGGAACTCCCGGAACTGCCGGTGCAGTTCGCCGACTACGCCCACTGGCAGCACGAATGGCTCGACGGCCCGGGCGGGCGCGAACACGAGACGCGCTGGCGGGAGATCATGCGGGACGTCCCCGCGCTCTCCTCGCTGCCGACCGACTTCCCCCGCGCAGCGGAGATCGGCTCGGACAGCGGGATGGTCACCCGGCGTGTCGACACCGAACTGGCCGCGCGGCTGCGCGCCGCGGGACGCCGGATGGAGGTGCCGCTGTTCAGCGTCGTGCTCACCGCTTTCCACCTGCTGGCGGCCCGGGCCGGCGGGCGCGACGAGTTCGTCGTCGGCACGCTCAACGGCAACCGCGAGCACGCCGGACTGTCCGATGTCGTCGGCGACTTCGCCGACCTGGTGCCGATCCGGCTGACCGGGGTCGGCGACCTGACCGTCGCCGACCGGGTGGCGGCCACCCACCAGGCGATTCTGGACGCCCGCGCCGTCCAGCGGCTCCCCTTCGAGAACATCGTCTCGGCGGTCCGCGCCGTGCGGGTCCCCGGCCGCCAGCCGCTGTTCCAGACGCTGTTCAACTTCGTCGACGGCGACGACGGCCTGCCCGACATCGACGGTCTGGACCTCGCGCAGCTGAGCTGGTTCCGCGCCGGGACGGAGTTCGAGCTCCTGTTCAGCCTCGACGCCGAGGGCGACGAGTTCCTGATCACCCTCGACTACCAGACCGGGCTGTACGCGCCCGCCGGAGCCGAGGCGCTGCTGGAGGCCTTCGCCGCCATGCTGGAGGCGGTGGCCGACGACGCCGAGGCCCGCAGCGGCGATCTCGCCTTCCCCCAGGACTGCCGGATCCCGGTGATCGCGGCCGGGACCGAACCGGACGCCGGGTCCGACCACGCGACGACCGTGCCCTCCACCGCCGTGGCGGCCAGCTTCACCGCCGAGGCGGCCGGCCCCGCGCTCGGCTTCTGGTTCGACCTGTTCGGCCGGCCGGCCAAGGTCGCCTTCGCGCCCTACGCCCAGGTCGTGCAGCAGCTGCTCGACCCGGACGCCGCGTTCGGCACGGCCGGGGCACGCGTCAACACCGTGCTGCTCCGCTGGGAGGACTGGGTCCGCCATCTCGGCCACGATCCGCGCGTCCTCGCCGACGGCGCCGACGGCCCGGCCCGTTTCGACGCCGTCGTCCGCGACCTCGAAACCGCCCTCGGCGACCTGCACGCCGCCCTGCTCAGCCACCGTGCCTGGTGCCGGACACCGCTGCTGATCGCCGTCTGCCCGGCCTCGCCCGGCTGGTCCGCGCAGCCGTGGGCCGCCGTGCAACGCGGGCTGACCGCGCGTCTGACGCGGCTGGCCGCGTCCCTGACCGCCGTGCGGGTCCTCGACGTCGGGCCCGTCGCCGACCGGTACCCGGTGGACCGGCGCGACGACGAACACGCCGACCGCCTCGCTCACATGCCCTACACACCGGAGTTCACCACGGTTCTGGCCACGGTCGTGGCCCGCGCCGTCCTGAGCGCGGAACCGCGCGGCGCCGTCTACCTGGATCCCGGCCGGCTCCTGGGGCTCGGCGCCCCTGCCGCGGCCGGCGGCGAAGAGGGAGCCGCGCCAGCCGCCCGCGCACTGCGGCGGGCGGCGGCCCAGGGCCGCTCGCTCGTGTTCGCCGGCGGCGATCCCGCCGTGCGACAGGACCTCGCCGCCCGTCCGGACCTGCTGCCCGACGCGGACGCCGTCTCGTGGCTCGCCGAGCACTCCGCGGGGGATGCCGAAGCCGCATTCGCGCAGGCGGTCGAATCCGGCGCCGTCGACCCGGCCGACTGCATCGTGCTGGACCCGGACGCCGCACTCTGCGAGCGACTGGGCGCGCGCTTCCCGGGCGTTCTCGCGGTCGCGATACCGCAGGAGGCGGACGACGCGCGCCACGTATGGGACCACCTGTGGGCGCTCGACGACCCGCTCTTCTCCGGCGAACACGACGCCGACCCCGCCCTCGGGACCCCACCGGGCGTCAGCGCGGCCGCCGGCTCGCGCATCCTGACCGAGCTGTCGGAGGCGGCCGGGATCCAGGCTGCCGTGGACCGGGCCCGCTGGCGCGTGTACCGGGGCGAATACGTCGAGCCGCGCACCGAACGTGAACGGCGGCTGACCGAGATCCTGGCCCGGCTGCTCGGCATCGACCGCGTCGGGCTCTCCGACAGCTTCCTGGCGCTCGGCGGCGACTCGATGACCGCGATCCAGGTCGTCTCCCAGGCCGCCCGGCACGGCATCGGCCTCTCGCCACGCGCCGTCCTGGAAGCGCCGTCGGTCGCCGACCTGGCGGAGGCCGACGCGGCCCCGGTCGTCGTCGCCGACCAGGGCCCGGTCGTGGGTCCGGTGGCCCTGGCCCCGGCTCAACGGTGGTTCTTCGCCAACCCGCTCGGCTCCGGCGGCGACCCCGACTACTACAACCACCCCTACTACCTCACGGTGCGGCCGGGCGTCACCGCGGACCACCTGGAGAGCGCGCTGCGGGTCCTCGTGGACCATCACGACGCACTCCGGCTGCGCTTCGCCCGCGGCGAGGACGGCGAGTGGCGCCAGTGGGCGGAGCCCACCGGCGTGGAGACGCCGTTCGAGCGCGTCGATCTGACCGGGACACCGGCCGAGGAGCGCGCGGCACGGGCCGAGGCCCTGGCCATCGGGCTCCAGAGCGGCCTCGACCTGGCGGCCGGTCCCGTGCTGCGCGCCCTGCACCTGCACACCGACGGCGAGCAGGACCGCCTGCTGATCATCTGCCACCACCTGGTCGTGGACGGCATGTCCCGGGGCATCCTGCTGGAGGACCTCACCACCCTCACCGAACAGGCCGTCAAGGGGGCGCCACTGCGCCTGCCGCCCAAGACCACGTCGTTCCGTGACTGGACCGACCGGGTCGACGAGTACGCGTCCAGCGCGGAACTCCTCGCCGAGGCGCCGTTCTGGCTGGAGCAGGTCGCCCCCACCCCGGAAGGCGCCCGCGCACCGGTCGTGCCGGTCGACCACGAGGGCGGGTCGAGGGAGATGGCCTACATGGAGACCGCCGAGGCGCGGGTCAGCGCCGAGGAGACGGCCGCGGTGCAGCGGCGCGCGGTCGACCGGCGCGCCAGCCTGTCCGACGCGGTCTTCGCCGCCGCGGCCTCGGTCCTGGCCGAATGGACCGGCAGCGACCACTGCCGCTTCGCGGTGGCCGGGCACGGGCGGCCCAACCGGTTCCCGGACCTCGACCTGGTCCGGACGGTGGGCTGGTTCCAGATCTACTTCCCGATCGGCATCGACGTCGGCGACACCGAGGGGCTGTCGCTGGTGGAGTCGATACACCGGCAGCTCGCGGTCGTCCCCGACGCCGGCTTCGGCTACGCGGTGCTGGCCGGCCAGCACGCCGACCCCGCGCTGCGCGCCGGTCTGACGGGGGGTGAGCAGCCGCTGTTCAGCTTCAACTACATGGGCGAGTCCGGGTTCGAGCAGACCTCCGCCCACACCTCCTTGTTCGGGCACTGCCCCGACGCGTACGGCCCCTGCCAGGACGGCGCGTGCACCTGGCCCTACCTGCTCGACCTGATGCCGGCCATCGTCGACGGCGCGCTGGTCCTCCAGATCTACTACCGCAGCAGCATCCACGACGCCGAGACCGTCACGGCGCTCGCCGAGCGCATCGCCGACCGATTCCGCGCCCTGGCCGCATGATCCCGCTCGGCCACCGCACTGTCCTCCCCCCTGTTCCACCCCTTCGAAGAGTCCTGCGAAAGGCGGATCCGGCCATGCCCTCCCGGCCCACGCGTCCCGGCGCCGACATCCCACCCCGAGCCCTCGCCGACCCCGGCCGGGCACCGCGCACCGGGAAGGCGGTCCGCTGATGAGCACCGCCGAGCAGACGGCCGCCGTGCCGCCGACCGACCAGCTGTCCGGCCTGATCGCCGAGGTCCTGGGGGTGCCGGGGACCGAACTGTCCGAGGACTCCGGGCCCGGAGCCCATGTCGCCTGGACGAGCCTGAAGCACGTGGAGGTCGTGGTCGTGCTGGAGGAGCACTACGGGGTGGCCCTCAGCAGCCGGGAGATCAAGGGCATCACCAGCATCGCCGGTCTGCGCAGGCTCCTGGCGGACAAGGGGGTCGCCGGGGTGGCCCCGTGACCTTCGCCGACCCCGTGCCGCCGTCCGTTGCGGACCCGGCACGTCCGCCCCGCGACACCGGGGCCGACGGACCCGCCTCGACGCCGGCCCCGGGACCCCACGCCCCCCTGGCGGCCTCATGCGACCACCGTTCCCTCAATCCTTGACGCGGTCTGTTCCCTCGCCGAGGCCAGGCAGGCCCTGGAGACCGCCGGCATCCTCGCCGGGCCCAGGCGCCGACGGAAGGACGATCATGCCATTGCCCCTCACAGACGTCCCGGTCGACCTGCGCGCGCTGCGGGCCGCCCACCAGGAGACCGAGCGCACGGGACCGCCCGACGGACCGCGCATCGGGATCATGGCCAGTTACACGGCCGACCCGCTCGTGCCCTATCTCGGAACGGCGCTCGGCGGGGCCTACGGCCGCCCGGACTTCCACGTCGCGCCCTACAACCAGATCGTCCAGGAGTGCCTCGACCCGGACAGCGGCTCCGCCCGGGCCGACCTCGACGTGGTGGTCGTCTCGCAGCGCCTGGAGGAACTGGAGGACGGCGCCTGGACCACCGGCCTGCCGGCCGTCGCCGACGCCGCGCGCGAGGCCGCGGCGCGGTGGGGCGCCACGCTGGTCGCGGTGCTTCCCGGCCTGCCGGCGGCCGACCCGCTGGGCGTCGCGGGCGACTGCTGGGCCGACGGCCGCACCGCCGAGGCCGCGGCCGCCCGCGAGGCGATGCGCAGGGCGCTGGCCGACCGGCCGAACGTCCACCTGGTGGATCTCGAAGCGGTGCTCCGCGCGCTCGGCGCCGTGAAGGCGCACCATCCCACGCTGTACCAGGTCGCGAAGGTCCCCTATCGCGAGGAGGTCTACCACCATCTCGGGGCGCGCATCGCTCACGTCCTGAGGTTGCGGACCGGCGACACCTGCCACGCCGCGGCTCTCGACCTGCGCGGTCTCGCCGACGCCGATGACGTCGACGGGCTCGGCGGTGTCCTGCGCTGGCTGTCCGCCGCCGGAGTGCCGTCGTACGCGCTCGGCGGCCCGGACGCCGTCACGGCGTGGCGTCATCTCATCGCGAGCGATCCGACGGCCCCGGCACGGCTCCGCGACTGGTTCTTCGACGACCGCGACCTCGACGCCCAGGTGCGCGACCTGGCCGCCGACGCCGGCCTGGCCGGACGGGACGTCGCCCTGCTCCAGCGCCGCGACGACCATCTGATCGTCACGGTCCGCCCGGCCCCCGGCGGTCCCGCCGAGGCGGTGGATCTCGGTCCGGACGCCGCCGCCTGGCCGTCACGTCTGGCCGTCGCCGGGGTCTTCGACCGCCTGCCGGTGCCCGGCGCACCGAGCCGGCAGGCGGCCCGGGGCGGCCCCGTCGACGGCGACGCCGTCTCCGGGCCCGCGGGCGGTCTGTCCCTCGACTCCTTCGTCGCCGGACTCCGCGTCCGGGCCGAGTTCCGTACGGCCCGGGACGGCGACCTCGCCAAGATCAACGAAATGCTCGTGGCCTCCAAGGAATTCACCCTCGGGGTGCCGATCCCGCCTGTGACGGCGGACGCGACATCGGCCGACGGCGACCGGGTCCTGCTGCTCGGCACCGTCCGCGACCGCCTCGGCGACCTCGGCCCCAGCGTCGTCCTGGCGCTGGCCGGACACGGCTCGGACTGCGTCGTCGAAGCCTTCGTCATCTCATGTCCCGCCATGGGCAAGGGCGTCGAGGTCCAGGCGATGCGCGAGATCGCCGCGCACGCGCGGGCCATGGGCGCCGACCGGATCGTCGTCGGCTACCGCGACACCGGCCGCAACCGCGCGGCCATCGACTTCCTCAACTCGCCCGCGGCGGGCGGCACAGCCGAGACGACCGGCGGCGCGCCCCTGGAGCTCCTGGTGCGCGCCGAGACCTCCGACACGGAAGCCGTGACCACCTCATGACCGAGATCCCCACTCGGCCGGGCGCCCGCGCCCGCCGGTTTTCCGCCGAGAACCTCCGGCGCGTGCACCACGAGGCCGGGCTCGATCCGCTCGACACCGCGCCGCCCCCCGCGGAGCGGACCGGCCGGCCCGACGCCGCACAGGAGGACGTGTGGTTGTTCGACCTGACCGCACCCGAGGCGCTGGTCCATCAGATCGCCATGGTCATCGACCTGACCGGGCCGTTCGACCGGGAAACCGCGGCGAGCGCCGTCCAGGTGCTCGGCCGCCGCCACGAGGCGCTGCGCGCGCGGTTCCCGTCCGACGCCTCCGGCACTCCGGTGATGGTGATCGAGCCCGAGTTCACCGGGCTGCTCGAATACGTCGATCTGACCGCCCCCGCTGCCGACAGCGGATCCGGCGGCGCCGGCGCGACGGGCGCCGGGACCGGTGCCGACCCCGATCCGGCGTCGTCGGACCCGGCGGTCGAGTCCGGGGCCGAGCGGCGCTGGACCGCTCTCGCCGACCGCGAGACCCACCGGCCCTTCGACCTGGAGAACGGCCCGCCGGCCCGCTTCACCCTGGTCAGGGTGGCCGAACGGCGGCACCGGCTCCTGGCAGTCCTGCACCATGTCGTCGCCGACGGCCGGACGCTCCAGTTGCTCCACGGCGACCTGGTGGCGGCCCTGCGCGGTGAGGACCTGCCGACCCCGCCGCCGGCCCTGGCCGCGGCGGCTTCCCGGGCCCGCGCCGCCGCCGACCGGCCCGACGCGGCGCAGCGTCTGGACCGCCGTGCCGCCGAGCTGGCCGACCTGCCGGCCGACGCCGACCGCTGGCCGTCCTTCGGGCGCTCGGCGCCGGGCGACCCCTACGCCGCCGCGTTCCTGCCGGTCGATGTCCCGGCTCCGCTGGCCGAGGCGGTCCGCGCGGTCGCGGCGGCGGAGCGCGCCACGCCGTTCATGGTCTGGCTCACCGCGCTGTCCGTCCTGGTCCAGCGGATGTCGGGCCACGGGGACGCGGTCCTCGGCACCGTCGTCGGCCGGCGCGACGCCGCCTCGCGCGACACCGCCGGGTTCATCGCCAACCAGGCCGCGCTGCGCGTCCGTCTGCCCGCCGACGCGACCTGGCGCGACGCCCTGCGCGTGGCCCGCGAGACGACGCTGTCGGCCTTCGACGACGCAGACATCCCGTTCCGCCGGGTGGTCGAGCGTCTCGCGCCGGCCCGCCGCCCCGACGCGCACCCGCTGTTCCAGGTGCTGCTCGGCGGGCGCCAGCCGCTCGCCCCCCCGACCGACGTCGGCCCCCTGACGGTCGAGGCGACCGAACGCCTCTCCCGCCGCTCCCTGTACGAGGTCGAACTCCAACTCGCCGACCTGCCCACGGGAATGCCGGGCTATCTGCGCTACCGGACGGCCGTGCTGGACTCCTCGACGGCCGCCGCCGTCGTGTCCGGCTTCGTCCGCCTTCTCGAAGTCCTGACTTCCTCCCCGGACCGTCCGATAGCCGCGACGCCGTGGCCGGCCGAGCTCGGCGTTCCCGCCACGGCCGACCGGAGCACCGCGCGGCCGGCCGTCGGACGGGGCACGGCGGCCGACCGCCGGCCGGCCGTGACACGCCGCCCCGCGGACAGCGCTCGCCGTCAGCCGTCCAACCCGACGCAACTGCGCGTCGCGGATGTCTGGCGAACCGTGCTGGAGCAGGCGCCGCCCGGCATCGACGACGACTTCTTCTCCGTCGGCGGCCATTCGCTCAGCGCGGTACGGGTCGCCGCCCTGCTGGCCTCCGAATTCAGCCTGCCCATCACGGCCCGCGCCCTCTTCGACCACCCGACCGTCGCCGAAGTGGCCGCGTTCCTCGACGGCTGGGCCGCGTCGCTCGCCGGGCGCACCGACGCGACGGCGCCGGCCGCGCCCGCGCCCGTCGAGACGACCGAGCGAACGGCCGCGGGCGCACCGCTCTCCGCCACCCAGCGGCGCATGTGGCTCCTGTCGCAGCTGTATCCCGACAACGCCGTCTACAACCTCCCGTACGCCTTCCGCGTCAGCGGCGACATCGACGTCCCCGCCCTCCAAGCGGCGCTCGACGACCTCGTCGCCCGCCACGAAGCCCTGCGCACCGTCGTCGACGTCCACGACGAACAGGCGCGGCAGCGCGTGTCGCCCGCCCTCGCGGTGCGCCTGGCCGTCGAAGAACTCCGAGCCGACGAGCCCGGCGACGCCGCTTCCGCCGATCTCGCGGCCTGGGTGGCCGACCGGATCGACGCCGAGGCCCGAGCGCCCTTCGACCTGTCCACAGGCCCGCTGATCCGCGCGCGCCTCATCGCACCGGGCACCCCGTCGGCCGCCCTCGTCGTGACCGCGCATCACATCGCCTGCGACGGCTGGAGCCTGGAGCTCCTCTTCGCCGAACTGGCGGAGCTCTACACCGCCCGCACCGAGGACCGCCCCAGCACCACACCGGCCCCGGCGATCCAGTTCATGGACTTCGCCGCCTGGCAGTCCGAGCAGCTGACCGGCGCGCACCGCGAGCGCCTCGCCGACCACTGGCGCAGGGAACTCGAAGGCGCCCCCACGCTCCTGGACCTTCCCACCGACCGGACCCGGCCCGCACAGCGCCGACCCGAAGGGGAGGTCCTCGACTTCGCCTGGCCCGCGGACCTGGAGGAGCAGGTCGCCGCGTTCTCCCGGCGGCACGGCGTCACCGCCTACGCGACGCTGCTCGCCGCCTTCGCCTCGGTCGTCCACCGGCAGACCGGCCGCGACGACCTGCTCATCGGCACGCCCGTCGCCAACCGCGTCCGCCCGGAGTTCGCCAGGACGGTCGGCTGCTTCGTCAACCTCGTGCCGCTGCGCCTGCGGGTCACCGCGGACACCGCCTTCCTCGACCTGGCGCGCGCCGCCCACCACACCATCAGCCAGGCGCAGGAACACCAGGACTTCCCCTTCGAGGACCTGGTCGCGCTGCTGCGCCCGGACCGTGACCCCAGCCACGACCCCGTCGTGCAGCTGCTGTTCGTCCTGCAGGACGTCGACACCGCCCTCAGCCTGCCCGGCGCGGACCTCACCCCGCTGCCCGCGCACGGCGGAGGCGCGATCCAGGACCTCACCGTCATCCTGCAGCACGCCGGCGCGCAGGCCGGAGGCGGTTTCCTCGGCACCGCCGAATACAACACCAGCCTCTACGGCGCGGACACCGTGAGCCGCCTCCTCGGCCATCTGCGCACCCTGCTCCAAGCCGCGCTGGCCGCGCCCGACACGGCGGTCGCCGACCTGGACCTGCTGACCCGCGACGAGCTCGCCCAGCTCGACCGCTGGAACGACACCGGCCTGCCCGAGCCGTCGGCCGCGGACGTCCCGGCCCTGTTCGAGCGCTGGGCGGACCGGACGCCGGAGCGGACCGCCGTCGTCGGCGCGGACGGTGAGCTCACCTACGCCGAACTCGAAGCGCGGGCCAACCGGCTCGCCCATCACCTCGCCGGGATCGGAGTCGGACCCGGGACGGCCGTGGGCGTCGCCCTGGACCGCTGCCAGGACCTGCCGGTCGCGTTCCTGGGCGTGCTCAAGGCCGGAGCGGTCTACGTCCCGCTGGACACCGGCTATCCGGCCGAACGGCTGGCCCTCATGATCGACGACACCGAGGTCCAGGCCCTGATCACCCGGGCCGGACGCGCCGAGCCGCCCGGGGCCGACCGCCTGCCGGTGATCTGCCTGGGCGGACCCGACGACCCGCTGGGCCGGTACCCGGACACCCGGCCGGACCGGAACGTCGGGCCGGGCGACCCCGCCTACATCGTCTTCACGTCCGGCTCCACCGGCCGGCCCAAGGGCGTCGCGATCCACCACCGCGGCGTGGTCAACTCCGCCCACGCCGAGCAGGAGTTCATCGACCCGCAGTCGCCGGACACCGTGCTCCAGTTCTCCTCGCCGAGCTTCGACGGTTCCGTCCTGGACTTCACGCTCGCCTTCGCCCACGGCGGACGGCTGTGCGTCGTGCCCCGCGACCGCATGCTGCCCGGCCCCGACCTGGCCGAGACCGTCCGCCGCCATCAGGTGACGATGGCGTTCCTGCCGCCGTCCGCGCTCGCGGTGATGCAGCCGGACGACGTGCCGGGACTGCGCACCATCCTGGTCGGCGGCGAGGCGTTCCCGCCGGAACTGGGCCCTCTGTGGGCGCCGAACCGGCGGCTGTTCAACATCTACGGCCCCACCGAGACCACCATCTGGTGCACGCACACCCTCCTGGACGGCACCGAGCGCCGGCCGACCATCGGCAGCTCGGTTCCCGGCACCACCGCGCATGTCGTGGACGACCGACTGCGCCCCGTGCCGGTCGGCGTCCCCGGCGAACTGTGCATCGGCGGCCTCGGCGTGGGACTGGGCTATGTGCGCCGGCCCGAGCTGACGGCCCGCCAGTTCCCGCTGGACCCCTATGCGGACCGGCCCGGCGCACACCTCTACCGCACCGGCGACCTGGTGCGCCGCCTGCCCGACGGCAACCTGGACTACCTGGGCCGCATCGACCGGCAGGTGAAGGTCCGCGGCCACCGCGTCGAACTGCCCGAGATCGAGGCACGCCTGGAACGGATCCCCGGCGTCGGCCGCGGCGTCGTCACGGCTCGCCGAGACGGCTCGGGGCCCGGGCCGCTGCGCCTGGTCGCCTACGTCTCGCCCGCCGCGCAGCTCGACGTCGCCGATCTGGACGCGTCCGCGCTGCGCCGCCAACTGGCTCTGACCCTACCGGAGTTCATGGTTCCGGCGGTGATCGTGCCGCTGGCCGCGCTCCCGCTCAACGGCAACGGCAAGATCGACCACGCGAAGCTGCCGGAGCCGCCGCGCGACCGGAACACCAAAGCGGCCCGCGTCGCACCGGTGTCGCGTCTGGAGCGGGAGATCGCAGCCGTCTGGTGCGACCTTCTCGGCCTCGACGAGGTCGGCACGCACGACAACTTCTTCGAGATCGGCGGCGACTCGCTGCTGCTCGCCCGGGTCAGGACCAGGCTGACGCAGGTGCTGGACCGGGACATCGCCGCGCTCCAGCTCTTCACCCACCCGACCGTGCACGACCTGGCCGCCGCGCTCTCGGACGACGCACCCCGGGCGACGGCGGCGGCCCCGGCCGCGGCGGTCCGCTCGACCCGGCCCGGAGCGCGAAGCGCCCTGCTGGCGAGATCACGGCGCGCCACCGCCGGCCGCGACGACGAGGGGAACGTGACCCGATGAACGCCGCTACCTCGACGACGCCGGTCTCCGGCGCACCGGCGTCGCAGACGTCCGATGCCGCACGCGCGGAACTCCTCGACCGGCTGCGCGGTGCGCCCGCCACCACGTGGCCCGCCGACCGCGCGGCGCCGCACTCCTCGCCCGAAAGACCGCGTGCGACGCTGGAGTTCGAGATCCCGGGCGACCTCGCCCACGGCCTCACGGCCGTCGCACGGGAGCAGGGCGTCCCCCCGCTCGCGACGCTGGCCGCCGGGCTCCAGGCGCTGCTGTACCGGGTCGCCTCGCCCTGGGAGGACGCCGGGGTCGGGGAGGCCGTGGTCGGCGCCGGGCGGGACGGCTCGTGGGCACCGCTGCGGCAGCGCCTCGACCCGGACACCCCGTTCTCCGACCTCGCCCTGCGGGCCGCCTCCGATCTGCGGGACGCGATCGGCGCGGAGTTCGTGATCGGCGAGCTGCCCGTCGTCGCCCCGGAGGCCTCCTGCCGGGCCGCCGTCCTGATCGGCGGGGGCCGCCTTCCCCTGGATCTCGTGTTCGCCGTCGACATCGACGACAGGCGCCGTGGCTCACTGGAGTACGACGGGCTGCGGTATGCGCCGGACACGGCCGGACGCATCGTCGCCGGCTACCTCGAACTGCTGGGCGCGGCGGTCCGGGACGTCAGGACGCCGATCGGGCTGCTGCCTCTGGTGCCGTCGCCGAAGCCCGGGATCGCCGGGGCCGACGGGATGTCCGGGCCCGACGGGATGTCCGGGGCCGGCGAGTGGGACGTCACCGCGCACGAGTTGTTCGACCGCGCCGCCGCACGGTTTCCCGAGGCCCCGGCGGTGCGTTGGGACGGCGGTGAGATGACCTACGGGGAGCTCAAGGCCGCCGCCGACCGGTGCGCCGGCCGGATCGGAACCGCCCGCGCCGTCGCACTGTCCGGGCCGCGCTGCCCCGAGCTGATCGTCGCGCTGCTGGCGATCCTCAAGAGCGGAGCCGGATACGTGCCGCTCGATGCGGCGTACCCCAGGGAGCGCCTCGACCACATGCTCACCGACAGCGGCGCCGAAGTCCTGATCGGCCCGGCCGGGATCGACGGCGCGATCACCGTTCCCGAGGGCGTCCGCGTCATCGATCTGCACGACATGCTCGTGGACGCGCCGAGCCCTGCGGCGCCTGCGCAGCCCGCGCCGCGCACCCCGACCGCCACCGAGGACCTCTGCTACGTCATCTACACCTCCGGCTCGACGGGTCTGCCCAAGGGCGTCGCCATGCCGCACCGGCCGCTCGCGTCCCTGCTGGACTGGCAGTTCCGGCACTCGCAGGCCGGCCCCGGCTGGAACACCCTGCAATTCGCGGCGTTCAGCTTCGACGTCGCCTTCCAGGAGATGTTCGCCACCTGGGGCACCGGCGGCACCCTGGTGCTGATCACCGACGAGGTCCGCCGCGATCCGGACCGGCTGGCCGACTGGCTGACCGAGCAGCGCGTGCACCGGCTGTTCCTGCCCTTCGTCGCCCTTCAGCAGCTTGCCGAGGTGTCCGTGCACTCCGGCCGCTACCCCTCGGCCCTGCGCGAGGTCATCACGGCGGGGGAGCAGCTGCACGTCAGCCCGGCCGTGCGCGAGTTCTTCCACCGCACGGGCGCGTCGCTGGAGAACCAGTACGGCCCTTCGGAGACCCATGTGGTCACCGCCGAGCGGTTGTCCGAGGACCCGGCCGACTGGCCGGAGTCGCCGGCGATCGGAGCCCCGATCGACCGCGCGGTGGTGGAGATCCTCGATGCGCGGCTGCAACCCCTGCCGGACGGTGTGCCCGGCGAGATCTGCGTCTCCGGCGTGGCCCTGGCCGACGGGTATCTGGGCCGGCCCGACCTGACCGCCGAGCGTTTCGCGCTACGCGATCCGGCCGTCGGACCCGTCGATTCCGCGGGCGCCCGGCCCGCCCGGGAGGCCGCCGAGCGGACCGCGGTCCGGACCTATCTCACGGGCGACTTCGGAACCCGGCTCCCCGACGGCCGGATCCAGTGCCTGGGCCGCCGCGACGGGCAGGTCAAGATCCGTGGCTTCCGGGTCGAACTCGGCGAGGTCGAGGCGCAGATCCTGGCCCGGGACGGGGTGGCGGAGGCCGTCGTCGTCGTACGGGAGGGGGCGTCCGACAAGCAGGTCATCGCCTATTACCTGCTCGCCGAGGGCTGCGACGTCCCGCCGTGGACGCTGCGCGGCGACCTGGCGCGGATCCTGCCCGGGCACATGGTGCCCTTCGTGTGCGTCCCCGTGACGGAGCTGCCGCTGACCCCCAGCGGCAAGGTCGACCGGCGCACGCTGGCCGGGCGGCCGCTGCCCGAAGGCCTCGACGCCGCGTACGAGTCCGTGCTCCAGGAGAGCGGTACGGCCGAGGCGGCCGGCGCCATGTCGACCGTCGGCGACGCCGTCGACGACGGCACCGCGCCCGCGTCGCCCTTCGCGGAGCTCCTGGCCGAGATCTGGGCCGACGCCCTCGCCCGCGACGCCATCGGCGTCCACGCCGACCTCTTCGCCCTCGGCGCCGAATCGGCCACCGCGCTGGAAGTCGCCTCACAGCTGACGGAGATCTTCCGCCTGACCGTCCCCGCCCGCGTGCTCTTCGATCGGCCGACAGTCGCCGGGCAGGCCGCCTGGCTCGCCGCCCGGGACGACGCCAACGACGGCCGCCTGGCCGGCATCGCGCGGCTGCTCCTCGCCTACGAAGCCTGAGACCGCCTCCACTGACCGGAAAGGTCGACATGGAAGACCACATCAGCACCCTCTACGACGTCTTCGCCGCCACGGCACGGCGCCACCCCGAGCTGCCGGCCGTCGAGCTGTCCGAGACGTCGATCAGCTACGCCGAGCTGGAGCGCGCGGCCGAGGCCCTGGCCGAGAGCGTCACCGCCGCACACGGCCGCGTCCGCTCGGTGGCCCTGCTGGCCGCGCGCAGCGGCGTCGCCTACGCGGGGTACCTCGCCGCGCTGCGCCTGGGCGCGCAGGTCGTGCCGCTGAACCTCAAGTACCCGCCGCGGCGCAACACCGCCATCTGCGAGCTGGCCGACGTCGATGTGATCATCGCCGACGCGTCCGGGCAGCAGTGGCTCGAACACTGCCCCTCGGGCACGGGGCCGGCGCGGCCCGTGCTGCCGCTCACCGACAAGGAACTCCTGGCCGACGACCCGGACGGTTCGCTGCCGCCGCCGTCCGCCGGCCCCGACGACATCGCCTACCTGTTGTTCACCTCAGGCTCCACCGGGCGCCCCAAGGGCGTGCCGATCCGGCACCGCAACGTCCTGGCGTTCCTGGGACACACCATCCCCCGCTACGAGGTCGGTCCGGGCTGCCGCATGTCGCACACCTTCGACCTGACCTTCGACCTCTCGGTGTTCGACCTCTTCGTCACCTGGGGCGGCGGCGCGACGCTGGTCGTGCCCGAAGCGGCCGAACTGCTGAGTCCCGTCGACTACGCGGTGAACCGGCGGCTCACGCACTGGTTCTCGGTGCCCTCGGCCGTCTCGGCGGCCGCGGGACTCGGCGGCCTGCCGGCAGGGCGGGTCCCCGGACTGCGCTACAGCGTGTTCTGCGGTGAGCAGTTCACCTATGCGCAGGCCGAGGCGTGGAGCGGGTTCGCCTCGGAATCGGTCGTGGAGAACATCTACGGCCCGACCGAACTGACGCTGGCCTGCGCGGAGTTCCGCCTCCCGAAGGAGCGCCGGGACTGGCCGGAGACCGTGAACGACACGGTGCCGATCGGCGCCGTCTACCCGGGCCTGGAGTACGTCGTCACCGACGAGGGCGAGTTGTGCGTCCGCGGTCCGCAGCGTTTCGACGGCTATCTGGACCCGCGCGACAACGCCGACCGGTTCCTCGGCCCCGAGGGCCCCGCCGGCCCCGACGGCCTGTACGGCCTGGACGGCGGCGCGTCGAGCGAGGCGCACTACTACCGCACCGGCGACCGGGTCCGCCGCGAGGACGACGGCACGCTGGTCCACCTCGGCCGCCTGGACAACCAGGTCAAGATCCGCGGCTACCGGGTCGAGCTCGGTGAGTTCGAGACCCTGCTGCGCCGCCGTCCCGGCATCCGCGAGGCCGTCGTCGTGCCCGTGCAGCACAGGGACGCCACCGAGCTGATGGCCTGCTACACCGGTGAGCCCGCCCGCGACGCCGACCTGCGCCGCACGCTGGCCGCGGGAATGCCGGTCCACCTGGTGCCGCACGTGTTCCTGCACGTCGAATCCATGCCCCTGAACCCCAACGGCAAGATCGACCGCGCCATCGTGGCGAAGCTCGTCGCCGAGCAGGCCAAACTCACGCGGCCCTGACCGGCCCGGAACGCCGGTACGAGAGCAGCACCCGAGAGTCGAAGAGAGGGATCGCGAACAGTGCTGACCGTCTATACAACGATGCCGTCCTGGCAGGACCGGACACCGCAGGAATACCGCCGCCGGGTGGTCGACGTGGCCCGCTGGACCGAGCAGGCGGGCTTTCGCGGCGCGCTGGTCTACACCGACAACACGCTCGTGGACGCCTGGGCCGCGGCGCAGCTCGCCATCGACAACACCGAGCGGTTCGTCCCCCTGGTCGCGGTCAACCCTGTGGACACCCACCCGTTCGCCGTCGCCAAGACGATCAGCACCCTGGCGTTCCTCTACGGGCGGCGCGTCGACCTCAACCTGGTCACCGGCGGCTTCTCCAAACACCTGAGCGAGCTGGGCTGCGAGCTGGGCCACCGGGAGCGCTACGACCGGCTGGCCGAGTACGGCGACATCATCAGGCAGCTGACGGCGGCCCCGACGGCGGTGACGTACACCGGCAAGTACTACGCCGTGGACGCCGCCGTCGTCAGCCCACCGGCCGATCCCGCGCTGGCGCCGAACCTCTACGTGTCCGGCGCCTCCGACGACTGCCGCGAGGTCGCGCGGCTCCTCGGCGTGGACCGGCTGTCCTATCCGCATCAGATCGACAGCTACCAGGGCGAGCGGCCGCTGGCCGGCTGCGGCGTTCGCCTCGGCGTCATCGCCCGCGACGACGCCGGCGAGGCGTGGCGGATCGCCCACGAGCGCTTCCCGTCCAGCGCGTCGGGGGAGAAGCTGCACGAATGGGCCGTCGGCAAGGTCGAGTCGCACTGGCACCTGAAGCTCTCGCGCGACGCGCTCCGCTCGCACGAGCCGAGGGGGGTCTACTGGCTCTATCCGTTCCGGGCGTACCAGACGTTCTGCCCCTACCTGGTCGGGACCTACGCCGAGGTCGGTGCGATGCTCCAGCGGTACATCGCGCTCGGGGTGAGCACCCTGATCCTGGACGAGGTGGTGGAGGAGCAGGACCTGCACCACACCGCGACCGCCCTGGACCTCGCCCGCACCCGGGCCGGATGATCCGATGAGCCCTCTGATCAGCACCTCGTCCGAATGGCTTCGCGGCTACGACGAGCGGCTCGACGCCCAGGTCCGCATGGTCTGCTTTCCCCACGCCGGAGGATCGGCAGCGTTCTACCGGCCGTGGCACCGGCAACTGCCGCCCCTGATCGAACTGCACGCGGTGCAGTACCCGGGACGCGGCGAGCGCCGAACGGCGCCCCCGGTCGACGACGTCAGGACCATGGCCGGACACATCGTGGACGACCTGGCCCCGCTGCTCGACCGGCCGCTCGCCCTGTTCGGCCACAGCATGGGCGCCTTCGTCGCGTACGAGGCCGCGCGGCTCCTCGAAGAGCGGGGCGCGCCGCCGGCGCACCTGTTCGTCTCCGGGCAGACCGGGCCATGGACTCCGGGCGACGCGCGCGGCGCCACGGGCCGCACCCACGGCCGTCCCGGCGGCGGCATCGCGGACGCCGACGACGAGGAACTGGTCCGCCATCTGGAGAGCCTCGGCGGCACCGAGGCCGAACTGCTGGCCGACCCCGGGATGCGTGAGATCTTCCTGCCCTACATCCGCGACGACTTCCGGATGCTCCGGTCCTACCGCCCCACGGCCGGTCCGCCGCTGGCCACTGCGATCACGGCGCTCGCCGGCGCCGACGACCCGGTGGCCACTCCTGCCCTGGCCGCCCTGTGGCGGGAGTCGACGTCCTCGCACTTCGCTCTGGAGGTGTTCCCGGGCGGGCACTTCTTCCTGCTGCCGGAGCAGACGGCGGTGCTGGACCTCGTCACGGCGCGTCTGGTGGCAGGCGAGGAGGCGCCCACTTCTTGACTGGACCAGTAGCGGTGCCGAGGTGAAGTTCCGTCGGACCGCAGGCAGTCGTCCGGGCGGGCCCCGCCCCCGCATCGTCCGGACAGGCGGGCATTCTCCGCACCGCGTCCGGCGCTTTCCTGAACGACCGTCACAAAGCGGTCCCGGCATCCCGGGCGAGTAACCGAGTTCCCTTTCCCCGGCCAACGGCGGGGCGTACGGCCGGCCCCGAGGCGGACCGCGTTCTCGCCGCTGGTCTCGCGAACGTCCGGGCCACCGCCGTCGACGCTCTCGACGCACTCGACGGCGGTGGCGGTGAGATCCCCGATGCCGATATTGCGGTAATGCCGGGTGAACTCCTCCGAGATCTCCTCGTATTTCAGCGGGACCATACGGCCGAATATCCCGGCGATGGTCACGTCCACGCCATAGCCGCGCAGATGCAGGCCGATTCCCCGCCGATCTGCGTCTGCCCGGCAATGCTTACCGGTGGCGTCCGGCTGAGTATTCGGCGGCATTCTTCTCATCACTTCGTGACGAACCGCTCCATCCGGGCGTTGCGCCAAGGACGCTGAAGGGATGCAGCTCGCCGAGGCGGACACCTTCCCGGTCCCCCCTCGATCACCGCGGTGGAGAAAATGAGTTGCGCCGCGCAGAGCACGGAGGTATAGCCGCCGAGACCCACTCCCCAGAAGAATTACATCCAAATTTTTGCCTTCTCGGCTTGACCCCCGGCCGACTTGGCGCTCAGCGCCCAACCCAGCCGAATCACCCCTGAACGGCCCATAGTTGGAGGTCAGGGGGCACCGATCGCCGTCGGTCCCAGGGAAGTGATGTTGGACACGTCCGTTCATGGGACAACCACTCTGATGGCGTGATACATATTTATCGGCTGTGACGGAATACCACGCCTTGCGACTCGACAGGTCGCGAGTGGTAGTGGGGCGGCAAGCTAGGGGGAACAGGGGAAGTGTGTGACGGCGCGGAGAACATCCACGACCGAGTGATCTTAGGCGGCGGGTCGAGAGGGTATGCCGCCGCTCTCCGTACTACCGATCCGGGTCTTTCGGTGGTGCTGATCGAGAAGGCCGAGGCGGGCGGCGCCCGCCCGCGCCGCGGCTGCATCCCGGCCAAGGCCCTGCGGCACGTCGGCGCGGTGGCCGATTCGGCCCGCGATGCGAAGTCCGGTATCCGGGCGACGTTCGACGGCATGGACACGCGTGATGCGAACGCCTCGGACGCCGGAGTCGTCGGCTGCCGGTTCGCCTCGCTCCACAAGTCGTTCGGCGCCGAGGCGACCGTCTCAGAGGCACTGCCGCACCTGGTGCCCACGCAGGACGAGGAATCCCGGTCGTCGGCGCCGTCCGTCTCCGCGATCGGTGAGCTGGTCCCCACCCCGCAACCGGCACACGCCGGCTCCGCCCAAGGCGTCCTGGCGGCCGAGCGGCCGGCGAGCCTCGACCCGGTGCCGATCGACCACGGCGGGGTGCCGCGGGTCGCCTGCTCCCGGCCGGAGGTCGCCTCCGTGGGCCGCACGGAGGCGCTCGCGAAGAAGCGTCACGGCGCCCACCAGGTCGACCCACCGCGTCGGAGTCCGGAGAGCCACGCGAAGAGCCGGATCCGCAGCGCTCCCTGCGAGAGAAAGCACATCCGCAGGAAGAACGGCCCGATGAGGGGCCTCCTCATGGCCGGCGACCGTGTCGGCGAGCTGACCGGCGAGGCGCAACTGATCGTCAACCGGGGCCCGCTGCGGCACGAGGTGGCTTCTCTCGTCCACGCACACCCCACCCGGACCGAGATCCCGGGCCGAGCCCGTCCGGCGCTCGCGGGGTAGCCCCTGCACGCGCACGACTGATCCGGCCTGCGGGGCGGAGCCCTTCCGCCCTCTCCCGCTCGGCCGCCACCTGCTCACCACTCGATCACGACTGCCCGCCGGGCAGCCCAATGTGACGCCCGCCCACGTTCACGCGCTCGCCGTGGCTTTGACCACGGCCCGTGCGCGCGGCGGCGCGCCCATGCGCGCCCAGGGCTGCCCTTATCGCACATCGACGACGAAGACTCAACGGGGAAACACACGATGGAACCACGCAACTCGCTGCGCGACGCCCTGTCCTCGCTGGTGCACGGCGACTCCTACCGCAAGTCGCTGCCGCGACTGGAGGAGATCTTCTCGCCGGAGCTCTTCGCCAGGCCGTCTGGTCTGGCGGACCAGGACCGCTACCCGCTCACCTACCAGCGACTGCGGCACATCAACGACCGGCTGGACACCGACACACCCCTGCTCCAGCAGCGGGACCTGCTCTTCCCGCTGCTGGAATGGGTCGCCCTCGCCGACCCGTCCCTCTTCTACGCCTTCTTCCTGCACCACTGCACCACGGTCGGCTCGATCCTGGAGTTCGGCGCGGGCCGGGACGACCTCGACGACGTCCTGGCCCAACTGGCCTCCACCGACGTGGTGGGCGCCCTGCTGATGACCGAACTCGGCCACGGCAACAGCAACGCCGCCGTGCGCACCCGAGCCGTCTTCGACCCCGACACCCGTGAGTTCGTCCTGACCACGCCCGGGCCGGAAGCCGTCAAGTACCCGCCGAGCGTCGGGTGTCCGGGCGTACCCCGGCTCGGCATCGTCACCGCCCAGCTCGTCGTCGGCGAGCAGGACCGCGGGCTGTTCTGCTTCGTGGTGCCGCTCAGGGACGCGGCGGGCCCCTGCCCGGGCGTGGTGATCGAACCGCAGGACTCGGCGGCGATCCTCCCTCTCGACTGGGCGACCGTCTCCTTCCACGGCGTGCGCCTCCCCTACCGCTACTGGCTGCGCGACTCCGCCTCGATCGACTCGGACGGCAGCTTCACCGACGCCCTGAGCAATCCCGCGATGCGCTCACGCCAGGCGTCCCGGCTCATCCGCTACGTCTGGGAGGTGGCCGTCGTCGGACTCGCCGCCGTCACCCGGGCCAGCGCCGCCGTCGCCGTCCGGCACGCCCACGAGCGCTACACCAACGGCACGTTTGCCGGATTCGCCGACCCCATGCCGGTGATCCGCTACCGCAACCAGCAGCGCACGCTCTTCGGCGCCCTGTCCGCCGCCTATGTCGCCGCGATGGCGGCCAAGTCGGTCTCCGGGCCCGAACCCGTCGGACGCAGCGCCGGCGAGATCCGCACCCTCTTCACCCTGAAAGCGGTGACCGACCAGCTCGCCGAGCGGGTCACCGCGGCCTCCCGCACCGCCTCGGGCGTCCTCGGCTTCAGTCCGGAGAACCGCTTCCTGGACTACCAGGGCCTGGCCCACGCCTTCAACGCCGCGGGCCTGAGCACCCAGGTCCTCTATCTCAACGCCGCCTGGACCATGGCACTCGGCCTGGACTACCAGCCGCCCGCCGACGAACCCGACGCGTCGCAGAAGCGCGACCTGCGCGACCCGGCCCTGTGGCGGGCCCTGACGGGCGCCCGGGAGCGGCGACTGCACGAACGGCTGGTGGCCGGCCTCGCTGCGGCCCGGGCCGCCGGACTCGGCGAGTTCGAGGTCTGGAACGACCACTTCGAGCCGGCCGAGCAGATGGCCGAGGCGCACGCCCTTCGCCTGCTGGTGGACCTGGTCCGCGAGGAGACCGACGCGCTGCCCGACGACGAGGCGCGCCGCGTCGCCCGCGACACGTGCGCCCTGCACCTGCTCGGCGAGATCGCCGCGCACAGCGGCTGGTACCTCGCCGAGGGACTGCTCACCGCCGACGAGGTCGAGGCCCTGCCGGGCCTGCTCAACCAGCTCTGCCAGGACGTCGCCCCGCACGCCCGGGACCTCGCCGACGCCCTGGACGTGCCCTACGACCTGGTGGGCGCCCCCATCGTGCACGCCGACTACGCGACCGCCTTCACCAAGGCCACGTTCGCCGACCCCGCGTAGCCGCGCCCGATCCCCACTTCTCTCCTCTTGCACCTGCCCTGCTCGGAAGGCTTGCAGCACTATGCGTGACTCGTCCCAGGCCCGTGCCCGGCTCACGTCCACATCCCCCAGCGAGGCCGTCGCCGTCGTAGGCATGGCCTGCCGACTGCCCCTCGCCCCCGGCCCCGACGCGTTCGCCCAGCTCCTGCGCGACGGCGTCGACGCGATCCGGGAAGTCCCCGCGGAGCGCTGGAACGCGGGGGAGCACACCGGGCAGGAGACGGACGGACCCGACCGGGCCGGAGCGAGATGGGGCGGCTTCCTGGACGAGGCCGACCGGTTCGACGCGGCCTTCTTCGGCATCTCGCCGCGAGAGGCCGTGGCGATGGACCCGCAGCAGCGACTCGCCCTGGAACTCGGCTGGGAGGCGCTGGAGGACGCCGGCATCCTGCCGGCCTCGCTGCGCGGCACGGCGGCGGGCGTCTTCGTCGGAGCGATCTGGGACGACTACGCGACGCTGGCCCACCGCCGGGGCGTCGCGGGCATCACCCAGCACACCATGACCGGCCTCCAGCGCGGCATCATCGCCAACCGCCTGTCCTACGTGCTGGAGCTGCGCGGCCCCAGCCTGACCGTGGACAGCGGCCAGTCCTCCTCGCTCACCGCCGTCCACCTGGCCTGCGAGAGTCTGCGCAGCGGCGAGTCCAGCGTGGCCCTCGCCGGTGGCGTCAACCTCGACCTCGTCCCCGAAAGCGCGCTCAGCGTCGCCGAGTTCGGCGCCCTGTCCCCGGACGGCCGGTGCTTCACCTTCGACGGACGCGCCAACGGCATCGTGCGCGGCGAGGGCGGCGGCCTCGTCGTGCTCAAGCGCCTGTCCGACGCGGTGGCCGACGGAGACCGCATCCACTGCGTCATCCGCGGCAGCGCGATCAACAACGACGGCGGGGGCGACAGCCTCACCACCCCCAGCGGGCAGGCCCAGGCGGAACTGCTGCGCCGCGCCTACGAGAACGCGGGTGTGCGCCCCGCGGACGTCCAATACGTCGAACTGCACGGCACCGGAACCCGCGTCGGCGACCCGATCGAGGCCGCCGCCCTCGGCGAGGTGCTCGGCACGGCGCGGCCCGACGGCAACCCCCTGCTGGTCGGTTCGGTCAAGACGAACATCGGGCACCTGGAGGGCGCCGCCGGCATCGCGGGCCTCATCAAGACCGCGCTGGCACTCAAGCATCGGGAACTCCCCCCGAGCCTGCACTTCCGCACACCCAACCCGGCGATCCCGCTGGCGGAGCTGCGTCTGCGGGTACGCACGGAGAACGGGCCCTGGCCGAAGGCGGACAGCCCACTGATCGCAGGCGTCAGCTCGTTCGGCGTCGGCGGCACCAACTGCCACGTCGTACTGGAGGACTGGCGCGCCGACGCCGACGCCGACCGTCCGGATGCCACCCCGTCCGGTCCCGTGCCGTGGACGATCTCGGCCAGGACGGAGGGCGCGCTGCGCGGCCAGGCCGAGGCGCTGCTCGCCCGCCCGGCCGACGCGGCGTCCCCCGCCGACCTCGGCCACTCGCTGGCCACCACCCGTACCGCCTTCCCGCACCGGGCCGTGATCCTGGGCCGCACCCCCGACGACTTCCGCAGCCGTCTGGAGGCCCTGGCCGCCGGCCGTCCCACCACCGGGCTGATCCAGGGCGCCGCCTCCCGCACCGCGGGACGCCCCGTCTTCGTCTTCCCCGGACAGGGCTCCCAGTGGGTCGGCATGGCCGTCGACCTCATGGACACCTCAGCCGTGTTCGCCGAGCACATCCAGGCGTGCGAGCAGGCACTCGCCCCGCATGTGCCCTGGTCGCTCACGCACGTGCTGCGCGGCGGCAGCGAGACCGACCCGGAACTGTCCCTCGAACGCCTCGACGTGGTCCACCCGGTCCTCTTCGCGGTGATGGTCTCGCTCGCCGCGGTGTGGCGCTCGTACGGCGTGGAACCGGGCGCCGTGGTGGGCCACTCGCAGGGAGAGATCGCCGCGGCGCACATCGCCGGCGCGCTCTCGCTCAAGGAGGCGGCGCGTGTGGTCGCCCTGCGCAGCCGGGCGTTCGCCCTGCTCGCCGGAACCGGCGGCATGGCCTCGGTCGCCCTGCCGGCCGACGAGGTGGAGCAGCTGCTCGAACCGTGGGCGGGCCGGCTGTCCATCGCCGCCGTCAACGGCCCGCGCGCCGTCACCGTCTCCGGTGACGTCCCGGCCCTCCACGAGCTGATCGCCCGGTGCGAGAGTGCGGACGTCCGCGTCCGCCTGCTGCCCATCGACTGCGCCGGACACTCGGCTCACGTCGAGCGGATCCGCGAGCCGCTGCTGGATCTGCTCGGCACGGTGACCCCGACGTCCTCGAAGGTGCCGTTCTACTCCACGGTCGAGGGCCGATGGCTCGACACCGCGGAACTCGACGCCGAGTACTGGTACCGCAACTCCCGGCGCACGGTCGGGTTCGAGCCCGCCGTACGGGCGCTCGCGCAGGCCGGCCACGAGACGTTCATCGAGGTCAGCCCGCACCCCATCCTCGCCACCGGCATTCAGGAGACCGTGGAGGACGCCGACGTCCAGGCACTCGTGGTCGGGTCCCTGCGACGCGGTGAGGGCGGCCTCGACCGCATGTTCGCCGCGCTGGCCGAAGCGTCGGTGCACGGCGTCGTCGTCGACTGGTCCGCGGCCTTCACCGGTTCCGGCGCCCGGCGGGTCGACCTGCCGACGTATGCCTTCCAGCGCCGCCGTTTCTGGCTGGACGCGCCGGACGCCCGCACCGCGCCGGCCCTGCCCACCGCCGTCGCGGAGGAGAACGACCCCGGTGCGGAAGACGGAGAGCCCACTCTGCGCGAGCAGTGGGCCGCGCTGACCGAGAGCGCGAGCCAGGACGCGGCGCTGGATCTGGTCCGCACCCATGTGGGCATCGTGCTCGGTGCGACCGACACCGACGACCTCCAGGTCGAGGCCTCCCTTCGCGAGCTGGGCTTCGACTCGATGATGGCGGTGGAGCTGCGGAACCGGCTGAACACGGTCACGGGGCTGCGGATGTCGAGCACGGTGGTGTTCGATCACCCGACGGCCGTCGACCTGGCCCGGTTCATCCGGGCGGAGCTGCTCGGCGTCCCGCAGGACACCGCGGGCGAGACGGAGCCGTCCCCGACGGCCGTGGACGCCACGGCGGATGCCGAACCGATCGCGATCGTGGGGATCGGCTGCCGCTTCCCGGGCGGGGTGAGGTCGCCGGAGGATCTGTGGCGGCTGGTGGTGTCGGAGACGGACGCGGTTTCCGGCTTCCCGGTCGATCGCGGCTGGGACCTGGACACGCTGTTCGATCCGGATCCGGACGCGGTGGGGAAGTCGTACTCGCGGTCGGGCGGTTTCCTGTACGACGCGGCGGAGTTCGACGCGGGGTTCTTCGGGATCTCGCCGCGTGAGGCGTTGGCGATGGATCCGCAGCAGCGGTTGCTGCTGGAGACGTCGTGGGAGGCGATGGAGCGGGCGGGCATCGATCCCGCGTCGCTGCGCGGCAGCCGTACCGGCGTCTACGTCGGCGCCATGGTCCAGGAGTACGGTCCGCGTCTCGCCGACGCGAGCCCCGAGACCGAGGGTTATCTGCTGACCGGCACGCACGGCAGCGTCACCGCGGGCCGGTTGTCGTACACCTTCGGTCTTGAGGGGCCGGCGGTGACGGTGGACACGGCGTGTTCGTCGTCGTTGGTGGCGTTGCATCTGGCGGTGCAGGCGCTGCGTGCGGGCGAGTGCGGGATGGCGCTGGCGGGCGGTGTGACGGTGATGTCGTCGCCCGGTCTGTTCGTGGAGTTCAGTCGGCAGCGTGGGTTGTCGGAGGACGGTCGGTGCAAGGCGTTCGCGGAGGGTGCGGACGGCACGGGTTGGGCCGAGGGTGTGGGTGTGCTGGTGGTGGAGCGTCTGTCGGACGCTTTGCGGTCGGGGCATCCGGTGCTGGCGGTGGTGCGGGGCAGTGCGGTCAATCAGGACGGTGCGAGCAATGGTCTGACGGCGCCGAACGGGCCGTCGCAGCAGCGGGTGATCCGGCAGGCGCTGGCCGACGCGCGGCTGGGCGCGGCTGATGTGGACGCGGTGGAGGCGCACGGGACGGGCACCCGGCTGGGCGACCCGATCGAGGCCCAGGCGCTTCTCGCCACCTACGGTCAGGAGCGTGCGGGTGAACAGCCGTTGTTCTTGGGGTCGTTGAAGTCGAACATCGGGCATGCGCAGGCGGCGGCGGGTGTGGGCGGCGTCATCAAGATGGTGATGGCTCT